>NZ_JAMYLX010000001.1:0-703986 GCF_040318265.1 Mesorhizobium sp. M1252
CTTGGGCTTTGGTTGTGGGTCCGGTTTTTTTTTATACCCCCCCCGCTTTTCCCCCCCCTCGGGGGGGGGGGGGTTGCCCCCCTCTGGTAGGGGGGGGGGGGGTTCTCGTAGTACGCAGTCCCCCACCCCGGCGCTTCGCGCCGACCCTCCCCACAAGGGGGAGGGTAAAGGAAGGCGACGGTAAGCTCTCAGAACGTCACCGCGATAAGCACCGCCGACAGCAACCCGAACAGCCCAATCAGCAGATAGTCCGCCACCTGGTACAATTTCAGCGCCTGCCTGATGTCCTGGCTTTCCGCCGCGCGCCTACCGCCTTCGCCCATATAGGCGTCCTCGATGATGACGCCGCCATAGCTGCGCGGGCCGGCGAGCGCCAGGCCGAGTGCGCCGGCCATTGCCGCTTCCGGCCAGCCGGCATTGGGCGAGCGGTGCTTTTTGGCGTCGCGCCGCACTGCTTGCCAGGCGTTGCGGGGATCGGCGCCGTCAACGAGAAAGGCGGCGGCAACGATCAGCAACGCGGTCAGCCGGGACGCCGGCAGGTTGATCCAGTCGTCGAAGAGTGCTGCCGCGCGGCCGAAGGCCTCGTGGTGCGGGGTGCGGTGGCCGATCATCGAATCGGCGGTGTTGGCGGCCTTGTAGGCCACGCCGCCGGCCAGACCGCAGACACCTGTCCAGAAGGCGGGCGCAACGATGCCGTCGGAGAAATTCTCGGCCAGGCTTTCGATGGCGGCGCGGCTGACGCCGGCATGGTCGAGCTTCTCTGGATCGCGACCGACGATGCGCGCAACCGCAATGCGGCCGAGCGCCAGCCCGCCGGTATCCAGCGAATCGGCCACCGCCTCGACATGTTCGGTAAGGCTCTTTTGCGACAGCAGCGACGAGGCCAGGATTGCCGTGATGATCATGCCGGCAGGAAAGAGCTGCCAGAGCAGGATTTGCACGATGAAGGCGATTGCCGCCGGCACCAGCACGATCACCAGCAGCGCCTGCACGCTGCGGCGGCGACGCAGCGCGTCGGAATCAGTGTCGCGGTTGAGCCTGAGGTCGAGAAAGGCTATCAGCCTGCCGAACCAGGTGACGGGATGGCCGACGGCACGGAACAGCCAGTCCGGGTAACCCAGGATGCGTTCGATGGCCAGCGACAGGAAAGCGATCAGGATCGACATGAAGCTTTCTGATGGAGCGATTACTGTGGTGGATCACGGTGGATCCCTTGGCCGGGCGAGGGCGCTCTTCCCTCACGCGCCACAACCTTTCGTCGATCTCTCGACAGGTATCAATCCGCACTCCTACCCGCTTTTCGAGCTGCCCGCCACCGCCCTGTCACGATTGCCGGAGGCCGCGCGCCTGTGTGAGCTGGCCAGGGTCGCGGCCGGCGCCTATGGCGCGCCTTCGGCCGAGAATGTGGCGGTCGCCCCGGGCACGCAGATCCTGCTGCCGCGCGTCGCCTCGCTGGTCAGCCCCGGCAAGGCGCTGGTGCTCGGGCCGACCTATGCCGAGCATGCCAGGGCCGCCGCGATTGCCGGCCATGCGGTGGCGGAGGTCGACGATTTCGAGGCGCTTGCGGGAGCCGAAATTGCCATCGTCGTCAATCCCAACAATCCCGACGGGCGCGTCGTGTCGCGGGAGAGGCTGCTTCGGCTTGCCGAGACATTGCGCGCCATAGGCGGTCTGCTGGTCGTCGACGAAGCCTTCATGGATGTCGGCCCGCACGCGGAAAGCCTGGCCGGCGATGTCGGGCGGGGCGGCATCGTCGTGCTGCGCTCGTTTGGCAAGTTCTTCGGTCTCGCCGGCCTGCGGCTCGGCTTCGCACTTTCCGATGCGGTGACGGTCGAAAGGCTTGAAACGCAATTCGGCCCTTGGGCGGTCGCCGGCCCAGCGCTCGAATACGGCATCCGCGCGCTTGCCGACAGCGGCTGGCAGGCCGGCATGCGGCGGCGGCTGGCGCAGGATGCGGCGCGGCTCGATGCACTGCTTTCGCGCTTTGGCGTTGCTGTCGCCGGCGGCACGACGCTGTTTCGCTATCTCCGGCTTGCCGATGCACCGGGGCTGTTTTCGACGCTCGGTGAGCGCGGCATATTGCTCAGGCATTTTTCCGAGCGTCCCCAGGTGCTCCGCGCGGGGCTGCCTGGAAGTCAGGAGGAATGGCAGCGGCTCGAATCGGCGCTTGCCGACTGGCACGCACGGCGCGACGATGGGTCGAAGGAGATCGCGCCATGATCCATATCTGTTCGCTGGCAAAGCTTGAGGAGACGGTGGCCAAAAGCGGCGCCGAGCGCGTGCTGTCGCTGCTCGCTGCCGGCACCGAGGTGACGCGGCCGGCCTCAATCGCGAGGGAAAACCACCTGCATCTGGTCATGCACGACATCGCGGTGGCGCAGGACGGCATGACCATGCCCGGCGAAGACCATGTGCGCAATCTGCTCGATTTCGCCCGGAAATGGGACCGCGCCAAACCCATGGTCGTCCATTGCTATGCCGGCATCAGCCGCTCGACCGCCTCGGCCTATATCATTGCGGCGGCGCTCGCCCCGAAGCGCGACGAAGTCGAACTTGCGCAGACATTGCGGAAGCTTTCGCCCTCGGCGACACCCAATCCACGGTTGATCGCCGTCGCGGATGCTCTGCTCTCACGACAAGGCCGCATGATCGAAGCGATCGAGGCGATCGGACGCGGCGCCGATGCTTTTGAGGGTACGCCTTTCGTGTTGAAGATCGACGGCTAAGGCGGCCCGCTATGCCAGCCAGTCGGCAAGCTTCGCCTTGCGCACATCCTTCAACAGGGTGATGAAGCCGTTGGCCTGATGCTCCGCCGTCAGTCGGCCTTTCTCGGCCGTGGCAATGCTGGCATCGCCGACCACGCCGTTGGGGTTGAGATCCCCAGCGATCCAGGCGAAAGCGTGCGTTCCGGTGTGGCGCAGCAGCGCAAATTCGGTTTCGGCGCGGGCGACCTTGGAGGCGAAATTGTCGGCCTTGGCCATGTCGACTAACTCCGGGCGAAAATGCAGCATCAACGAGGTCTCGACGTCGCCGCCATGGATGCCATGGCGGTCTTCCAGCTCGGTGTACATGCCGGCGGGGCGGCCGAAGCGCTGCCAGCTGGTCTTCACCGCCAGCATCCTCTCACGCACGCGCAGCTCGCGCGTGACGATGCCCATGATCTCTTCATTGCCGCCATGCGAGTTGACGACGATCAGTTTCCTTACGCCTGCGCGGGCAACGGACAGGCCAAGCTCGGTCCAGGCATCGACCAGGGTGGCCGCCGGCAGGGTGAGCGTGCCCGGCGCCTGCAGATGCTCGTTCGACTTGCCGACCGTTTGGACCGGCAGGATGCGGATGTCGAGATCGCCGGGCAGGCGGGCGATGACCGTCTCCAGCATGCCGTTCATGATCGAGGTATCGGTTGATACAGGCAGATGCGGGCCGTGCTGCTCGATCGCCGCCACCGGCAGCACGGCAATCGTCGCCTCCGGATCGATCGCGGCGTATTCGGTGGTCCGGTAGTCGCCCCACCAAACGCGTCTGTTTGCAACGGTCATGTCATGCCTCTTGACTGTGAGGGAGACCTAGCGCGCCAAACGTCGCCTGTCGATCACCCAGCCGCAATCGCCTCGACCTCGACCTTGAACTCCGGCCGCGCAAAGCCTGACACGATCATCAGCGTCGAGGCGGGCGCGGGGCTGGCAAACAAGCGGTCGCGGACGTCCATATAGGGCCGCAGAAAGGCGCGGTCGGTGACGTAGGCGTTTATGCGCACGATGTCGCCTAGCCCCAGCCCGGCTTCAGCCAGAATCGCCGCTATGTTTTGAAAGCAGAGCTCGGCCTGCGCGCCGGCATCCTCGGGGATCTGGTCGTCCGCCGTGATCGCGACCTGGCCGGAGCACAGAACCAGCCGCTTGCCTGGCGGCACCTCGACGCCGTGGCTGTAGCGGGCGAAAGGCGGCTTGATCGACTTCGGCGCGAGGTATCTGAACATGGCAATCTCCTGTCTGCGAGACCAGCCTAAGACGTGACCGATAGTACGTTCAAGATGTGGTGCATGGCACAAGGGCGATTGTGGACAGGCGTCCAAAAAATAGGCACGATGCCTCCCGCACAGCATGACCCGTCCGGTGTTGGCAGTGACTGCCGCGCAAGCAGGCGGCCCGGGCGGTGGCATGTGTCTTGCTTCTTGGATCAATGGTGTCGAGCCCGGCGCGTGACGCTCCGGAGCCAACAAAGGGTGGTGTCGATGTACGGAAAACAGAAGATTTCAGCGCTTGCGGTCGCGCTGCTTGGAGCCGGCACGTTCGGCGCGGCAGCAAACGAGAAGGTCACCTTCGGCACCAACTGGCTGGCCGAGCCCGAGCATGGCGGCTACTACCAGGCCGTCGCCGACGGCACCTACGCTGCATGTGGCCTCGACGTGACGATTTCGCAGGGAGGTCCGCAGGTCAGCGGGCGGCCGCTGCTGCTGGCCGGCAAGCTCGATTTCTACATGGGCGGCAATCTGCTGTCGGCTTTCGACGCCGTCCAGCAGGGCATCCCGATGCGCGTCGTCGCCGCCGATTTCCAGAAGGACCCTCAAGTCATCATGTCCCACCCGGGGCAGGGGCTGGACAAGTGGGAGGATTTGAAGAACGCCGACCAGTACATTCTCGGCGACGAGGGCGTCCAGACCTTCTTCCAGTGGATGGTCATCGAACTCGGTTTCGATGCCGCCAAGCGCGTGCCCTACACCTACAACACCGCTCCATTCCTGGCCAACAAGAAGTCGATCCAGCAGGGTTACGTCACCTCGGAACCTTTTGCGGTCAAGAAGGAAGGCGGCTTCGTGCCCAACCAGTTCCTGCTCGCCGACTATGGCTGGGACACCTATTCGACGACGATCGAGGTGATGCAGGACACGATCGACAAGCGGCCGGAGGTGGTCCAGTGCTTCGTCGATGGCTCGGCCAAGGGCTGGTACAACTACCTCTACGGCGACAACAAGGCCGCCAACGAGATGATCAAGAAAGACAATCCCGACATGAGCGACGAGCAGATTGCCTTCTCGATCGAGCAGATGAAGAAGTTCGGCCTGGCCGATTCCGGCGACACCGAAAAGCTCGGCATCGGCGCCATGAACGAAGACCGGATCAAGAGCTTTTATGATAAGATGGTCAAGGCCAAGGTCACGCCCGAGGGCATCGATATCAAGAAGGCCTATACGCTGGCCTTCATCAACAAAGGTGTCGGAATCGAGCTGAAGAAGTAATCGTGAAGCTGGAAAAGATGGCGCAGGCGCCCATGACGGCATCGGGTGAAGGCCCGATGCTGCTGACGCTGCGCCATGTCGGCAAGGTGTTTTCCAATGGCGTGACTGCATTGAGCGACGTCGATCTCGCCATCCGCGAGGGCGATTTTGTCAGCCTGCTCGGGCCGTCCGGCTGCGGCAAGTCGACGGCGTTGAGGCTGATCGCGGGCCTGTCGACGCCGACATCCGGTCAACTCGACTGGGGCGGTTCGATCGACCGCGCCAATATCGGCTTCGTCTTCCAGGAACCGACGCTGCTGCCCTGGGCCAATGTCTTCGACAATGTCTGGCTGCCGCTCAGGCTGAAAGGCGCGTCGCGCGCCAAGGCGGCGCCGGCGGTGACGGAGATGCTGGAGCGGGTGCACCTGACCGGTTTCGAAAACGCCGTGCCGCGCGAGCTTTCCGGCGGGATGAAGATGCGCGTCTCGATCGCACGCGCCATGGTGACGAAGCCGCGCATTCTGTTGATGGACGAGCCGTTCGCCGCACTCGACGAGATCACCCGCTTCAAGCTCAACAACGATCTTCTGGAGCTGTGGCAGGACGAGCGCTTCACCGTCGTCTTCGTCACCCACAGCGTCTTCGAAAGCGTGTTCCTGTCCAACCGCGTCGTCGTCATAGCGGCGCGGCCGGGCCGCGTCCATGCCGAGTTGGCAATCGATGCCGCCTATCCACGCGACGAGGTGTTTCGCACCTCGCCCGACTATGCCGCGCTCTGCCGCCAGGCCTCGGACATCCTGGTCAACGCCATCAACACATCAGCCGGACCGCACCATGACGGCCATTGATCAGAATGCCGCAACGCTCGACGCGGAAGAGGCCGGCCGCGTACGCCAGGAGCGGCTGGAGCGGATCGGCCGGTGGGTCTTGCCTTTGGCGATCATGATCCTGGCGATCTGGCTGTGGGACCGCATTTGCGTGTGGAACGCGATCCCGCAATATATTCTGCCGCGCCCCGGCGTGGTGCTGTGGACGCTCTATAGCGATGCCGGGCTCCTGTTCTCCGCGCTGCTGGTCACGTTGCGCATAACCTTTCTCAGCCTGCTGCTCGCGGTCGTCGGCGGCGTCGGACTGGCGGTGCTGTTTGCGCAATCGAAATGGGTGGAGATGTCGTTCTTTCCCTTCGCCATCGTGCTGCAGGTAACGCCGATCGTGGCGGTCTTCCCGCTCATCAACATCTATGTGGACAACCAGACGGTGAAGCTTTTGCTTTGCGCCTGGATCGTTGCGTTCTTCCCGATCCTGTCCAACACCACGCTCGGCCTCAATTCGGTCGACCGCAATCTGCGCGACATGTTCAAGCTCAACGGCGCGACGCGCTGGCAGCAATTGCGCTATCTCAGACTGCCGGCGGCCATGCCGTATTTTCTAGGAGGCTTGAAGATAGCCGGCGGCCTGTCGCTGATCGGCGCCGTGGTGGCCGAGTTCGTCGCCGGCGCGCAGGGGCAGTCGTCGGGGCTGGCGTCGCGCATCATCGAGGCCGGCTACCGCCTCAACGCGCCAAGGCTGTTCGCGGCGCTGATCCTGATCTCGCTCACCGGCATATTGATCTTCCTGGTGCTGTCGCTGGTGTCGCATCTCATCCTGCGCCGCTGGCACGAGAGCGCGCTGAAGCAGGAGCGGTAGGGGGTTGGGTGACGTGATTGAGATGCTGGCGCGAAACACCCCCCTCTGGCCTGCCGGCCATCTCCCCCTCAAGGGGGGAGATTGGACGTCATCCGGGATTTCGCCAATTATCGACGTTGGAAGACGGGTGCTGTCGGAAAAGCTGCCAATCTCCCCCCTTGAGGGGGAGATGCCCGGCAGGGCAGAGGGGGGCGGTCCTTGATACCGACCTCTGGCTCGTACCATCTCACCAACGTCCGCCTTCACCGGTCGCTGACATCAGGTCTTGCCCCCACTTACGACACCGACGGTTTCGCGCTGGCCGACATCGCCGTCGCCGACGGTAAGCTCTCCAGCATCGCCGCGCACAAGAAATCAAAAGCGCCAGCCACCGCCATCGACCTTGCCGGCCGCATCATCCTGCCGTGCTTCGTCGACTGCCACACCCATATCGACAAGGGCCAGATCTGGCCGCGCAAACCCAATCCCGACGGCAGTTTCATGGGCGCGCTCAATGCCACCAGCGCCGACCGTGCAGCGCGCTGGAGCGCCGAGGACGTGGCGCGGCGCATGGATTTCTCTTTGCGCTCGGCCTACGCGCACGGCACCAAGGCCTTGCGCACTCATCTCGACAGCGTGCCGCCACAGGAGGAAATCTCCTGGCCGGTGTTCGAGGCGATGCGGGAGAAATGGCGCGGCCGCATCGAATTGCAGGCAGCCTGCCTGCTCGGCATCGAAGGCGTGCGCGACAGAAAGTGGTTCGAGAGGCTGGCCAAGCGTGTGGCTGCGGCCAAGGGCGTGCTCGGCGTCGTCACCTATATGGTGCCGGATCTCGAAGAGCTTCTCGACAAGGTGTTCGCCGAGGCGAACAAGCACGGGCTCGATCTCGATTTCCACGCCGACGAGACCGACGATATCGCGGCGATCTCGCTGAAGAAGATTGCCGAGGCCGCACTCTGGAACGGTTTTGAGGGCAACATCCTGGTGGGACATTGCTGCTCGCTGGCGCGCCAGCCGGACCTCGACGTGCTCGACACGCTGGACAAGGTCGCCAAGGCCAAACTTGCCGTGGTGTCGCTGCCGATGTGCAATCTCTATCTGCAGGACCGGCGCGCCGACCAGACCACGCCACGCTGGCGCGGCGTGACCTTGCTGCACGAGATGAAGGCGAGGGGCATTGCGGTCGCGGTCGCCTCCGACAACACCCGCGATCCTTTCTATGCCTATGGCGATCTCGACATGCTGGAGGTCTACCGCATGGCGACGCGCATCCTGCATTTCGACCATCCGGTCGGCGACTGGCCGCAGACGGTGGCGGCGACGCCGGCCAAGGTGATGCGGCTCGACGGTGTCGGGACACTGGCAGCCGGTGGCAGCGCCGATTTCATCGTCTTCAAAGGGCGGAGCTGGACGGAATTGCTCTCGCGGCCCGAATCGGATCGCATCGTCGTGCGCGCGGGACGAGCGATCGACAGACAATTGCCCGATTACGCCGAGCTCGACGGACTGATGGTGGAATGATGGATGTTTCGGCGCTCAAACGCGATCTCGACGGGATAAAGCTCGACGACAATCCGGCCATCGTCCAGCAGAAGAGCCGCGACTTCTACTGGTACAGCCCGGTGCTGAAGCAGCAGCTCGACCACGTCACCGGCGACCTGATCGTGACGCCCAGGAACGAGGCCGAACTGATCCGCGTGCTTGCCGCTTGCCACCGTCATGGCGTTCCGGTGACGCCGCGCGGCAGCGGCACCGGTAATTACGGCCAGGCGATGCCGCTGTCGGGCGGCGTGGTTTTGAACCTTGCCGAGATGAACGAGATCAAGGCCATAGCGCCGGGCCGCGTCGTCACCGGGCCGGGCGCGATCCTCGCCGACATCGACAGAGCGACGCGCGCGCATTCCGGGCAGGAACTGCGGCTGTCGCCGTCGACCTACAACACCGCCTCGATCGGCGGCTTCATCGCCGGCGGCTCGGGCGGCGTTGGCTCGATCAATTTCGGCGGTCTGCGTGATTTCGGCAATGTGCTGCGCCTGCGCGTCGTCACTATGGAGGCGGAGCCGAAGGCGCTCGAACTCACCGGCGAGGACCTGCACAAGGTCACCCACGCCTATGGCACCAACGGCATCATCACCGAGGTCGAGATGCCGCTGACTGCAGCCTATGAATGGATCGACGTGATCGTCGGCTTCGACGCTTTCATGCCGGCAGCCCGCTACGGCAATGCGCTGGCACGCCAGGACGGCATCCTGACCAAGCTGATCACGCCGATCGCCGCGCCCGTGCCGCAGCTCTATTTCAAGCGCCACCAGAAGTTCTTCCGGGACGGGCAAAGCATCTGCGTCGTCATGGTTGCCCGGCATGGGCTAGACGCGTTCCTCGCCTTCACCCGCCGCGCCGGCGGCGAAGTCATCCTCAATGCGGCGACGGCAACGGACGAAGAGAAAAAGGGCCTGCCGCCGGGCTTCGAACTGGCGTGGAACCACACCACGCTCAGGGCACTGCGGGTCGATCCCGCGATCACCTATCTGCAATCGCTCTATCCGTTTCCCAACCAGCTGGCGCTGGTGGAGAAGATGGACGCGATGTTTCCGAACGAGGTCTTTTCGCATCTCGAATTCGTGCGCCTCGACGGCAACATCACCTGCTTCGGCCTGCCGCTGGTGAAATTCACCACCGAGGCGCGGCTCAACGAAATCATCCGGCTGCATGAGGAGAATGGCTGCCCGATCTTCAACCCGCACCGCTACACGCTGGAAGAGGGCGGCATGAAGCAGACGGATGAAATCCAGCTCGCCTTCAAGCGCGAGACCGATCCGCAAGGCCTGCTCAATCCCGGCAAGATGATCGCCTGGGAAAATCCGGATTACGACTATCGCTCGGGCCGGACTTTTTTGTTCAAGGGTTTGCAGAAAGCAGAATGAGCAGAGGTTTGAGCTTGAGCACCCCCCTCTGTCCTGCCGGCACAGGCCCTACGCTGCCGCTTCGGGCGTTCGTCGTTTGGAAAGCCAAGCAATTGGCTTCCCATCGGCTTCGCCGACCACTTCTCACCCCCCGCAAGGGGGGAGATTGGCAGCCTGAACGCCGCAGCCAATCTGACACGCTGACAATTAGTGAAAGCGATGCGGCAGTCCGATCTCCCCCCTTGAGGGGGAGATGCCCGGCAGGGCAGAGGGGGGTGCCTCGCGCCGACCCCGGCAATGCCTTCCCATGAAAGTCCTCGTCCTTTACGCACACCCGGTGGAGACCAGCTTCAATGCCAGCCTGCACCGCACGATCGTCGAGCGGCTGACGACCGCCGGCCATGAGGTCGACGATTGCGATCTCTATGCCGAGGATTTCGACCCCAGGCTGACGCGCGGGGAGAGGCTGGATTATCATAACCAACGCAGCCCTGCGGACCCGGCCGCGCCCCATGTCGAGCGTTTGCTGCGGGCTGAGGCGCTGGTGCTGTCATATCCCGTCTGGAACTACGGTTTTCCGGCCATCCTGAAGGGTTATTTCGATCGCGTGTTTCTGCCCGGCGTGTCGTTCAAATTGGCCGACGGCAAGGCGCAGCCGTCGCTCCACAACATCCGCAAGCTGACCGCCGTCACCACCTATGGCGGCAGCCGCTTCCGCGCCATGCTGATGGGCGATCCGCCACGCAGATTGGTCAAGCGGATGCTGCGCGCGACGATCAGGCCCGGCGCCTCGGTGTCCTACCTCGCTCATTATTCGATGAACCTGTCGACCGACGAGACGCGGGCAGCCTTCATCGCCAAGGTCGCGGCCGGGATGGATGAATTCTGATGCGCGTGCTGGTGGTCTATTGCCATCCGGTGCCCGAAAGTTTTTGCGCCGCGATCAGAGATACCGCCGTCGACGTGCTGAAGGCGCGGGGTTGGGAGGTACGGCTGCTCGACCTCTATGCCGAAAAATTCGACCCGGTGATGGGTAGCGAGGAGCGGCGCGCCTACAATGAGCGGGCGCCGGAGGATCCGGCCCTAAAACCGCATTTCGAGCATCTCGCCTGGGCTGAGGCGATCCTGTTCATCTATCCGACCTGGTGGTACGGGCTGCCGGCCATGCTGAAGGGCTGGCTCGACCGGGTCTGGGCGACCGGTGTCGCCTTCAAGCTGGGCAAGGGGCGCATCACGTCGCTGATGACACATGTCACCAGGGTCGGCGTCATCACCACCTGCGGCGCGCCGACCTGGTGGAGCGTCGTCGTCGGCCAGCCCGGCCGCAAGACCTTGCTGCGCGGTATGCGCGCGCTGTGCGCCCGCCGCTGCCGGACGTTTTTCCTGGCGCACTACCTGATGGACGCCTCGACGCCAAGGACGAGGGCGGCGTTTCTGGTGAAGGTGCGGGCGAAGCTGGAGCGGTTTTGAGCTTCTTCACCCTCGCCCTTGTGGGGAGGGTCGCGCAGCAAATGCCGCAAGGCGGCATTTGCGAAGCGGGGTGGGGGGTCTCGTAGGGCGCACCCCCACCCCGGCTCGCAATCGCCGCTTCGCTCCGACTGCGAGCCGACCCTCCCGACAAGGGGGAGGGTAAAAAGGTGCTACATCCTCGTCCGTTCCGCCTTGGGATCGTACATCGGCTTCAGCGATGCTTCCGCCGCAAAACGCTCGCCGGCGATCTCGATCTCGTAGGACGAGGCCAGCACATCCGCCTCGCTCTCGCCCTGGCAGGGCACATAGCCCAGTCCGATCGCGCCGCCGAGATGGTGGCCGTAATTCCCCGATGTGATCGGGCCGACGATCTTGCCGTCGCGCAGGATCGCCTCGTTGTGGAAGAGCAGGGGTTCAGGGTCTTTCAAACGGAACTGCACCAGCCGGCGCGACAGGCCGGCTTCTTTTCTCTTCAGCACCGCATCGCGGCCGATGAACTCGCCCTTGGCGGTTTTGACCGCAAAGCCGAGGCCGGCCTCCAGCACATTGTCCTCGTCGGTGATGTCGTGGCCGAAATGCCGAAACGCCTTTTCGAGGCGACAGGAATCCAGCGTGTGCAGGCCGCAAAGTTTCAGGCCGACATCGCCGCCGGCCTCGTCGATCGCCTCGAAGACATGAGCCGCCTGGTCGGTCGAGACATAAAGTTCCCAGCCGAGTTCGCCGACATAGGTGACGCGGTGGGCACGGGCGAGGCCCATGCCGATCTCGATCTCCTGGAAGGTGCCGAATGGATTGTTGTCGTTGGAGAAATCGTTGGGGCTGACTTTCTGGATCAGCTTTCGCGCATCCGGACCCATCAGGCAGAGCACGGCCTCAGCTGCCGTGACATCGGTGATGACTACGAATTCATCCCCGACATGCCGGCGCAGCCAGGCGAGGTCGCGTTGCAGCGTCGCGCCCGGCACGACGAGGAAGTAGGCGGTCTCAGATAGCCGCGACACCGTGAGGTCGCTTTCGATACCGCCGCGCTGGTTGAGCATCTGGGTGTAGACGATCTTGCCCGGCGCCACGTCCATATCGTTGGCGCACAGCCTTTGCAGGAAGGCACAGGCGTCGCGGCCTTCGACACGGATCTTGCCGAACGAGGTCATGTCGAACAGGCCGACCTTGTTGCGGACCGCCAGGTGCTCCTCGCGCTGGTTGTCGAACCAGTTCTGCCGCTTCCAGGAATAGCGGTATTCGCGCTCCTGCCCCTCTCGCGCAAACCAGTTGGCGCGCTCCCAGCCGGCGACTTCGCCGAACACGGCGCCGCGCGCCTTCAGGTGTTCGTGCAGGGGCGAGCGCCTGACATTTCTGGACGTTGCCATCTGCCGGTAGGGGAAGTGATCCGCATAGAGCAGGCCGAGTGTTTCGGAGACACGCTCCTTGAGATACCTACGGTTCTTCTGGAATGGCTGGGCGCGGCGGATGTCGACTTCCCAGAGGTCGAAGGGCGCTTCGCCGTCATTGATCCACTGCGCCAGCGCCATGCCGGCGCCGCCGGACGAGACGATGCCGATGGAATTGTAGCCGGTCGCCATCCAGTAGCCCGACAGCTCCGGCGCTTCGCCGAGATAGTAGCGGTCGTCGGGGGTAAAGCTTTCGGGGCCGTTGAAGAAGGTGTGAATGCCGGCGGTTGCCAGCATCGGCATGCGATTGACGCCCATTTCGAGGATCGGCTCGAAATGCTCCATGTCCTCCGGCAACTGGTCGAAGCAGAAATCCTCGCTTATGCCGTCCATGCCCCAGGGCTTGGCCACCGGCTCGAAGGCGCCGAGCATCATCTTGCCGGCGTCTTCCTTGTAGTAGGCGCACTCATCCGGCACGCGCAGCACCGGCAGCCGGCCAAGGCCGGGGATCGGCTCGGTGACGAGATAAAAATGCTCGCAGGCATGCAGCGGGATGGTGACGCCGTTCTGGGCGCCGAGTTCGCGCGCCCACATGCCGGCGCAGTTGACGACGATGTCGGCCTCGATCGTGCCCTGGTCGTCGCCTTGCGCCCACGACACGCCGGTGACGCGACCGGCCTTGGTGTGGACCTTGGTGACCTTCACATTCTCGACGACTGTGGCGCCGCGCTGGCGGGCGCCCTTGGCCAGCGCCATGGCGATGTTGGCCGGATCGCACTGGCCGTCGAGCGGCAGATGCACGGCGCCGACCACATCGGACACGTTGAGATGCGGGTACATCTCCTTGACTTCACCAGGCGAAATCTCGCGCACATCGACATCGAAGGCGCGGGCGAGCGAGGCCTGCCGATAAATCTCGTGCTTGCGCTCCTCAGTCAGCGCCACGGTGATCGAGCCGACCTGGCGCATGCCGGTGCCGACTTCCGTTTCGGCTTCCAGCTTGACGTAGAGGTCGGCCGAATATTTGGCCAGCCGCGTCATGTTCTGCGAGCCGCGCAGCTGGCCGATCAGGCCGGCGGCGTGCCAGGTCGTTCCCGAGGTCAGCTGCTTGCGTTCCAGCAGCACGATGTCGGTCCAGCCGAGCTTGGCCAGGTGGTAGGCGACCGAACAGCCGGAGACACCGCCGCCGATAATAACCGCGCGGGCCTTGGTGGGAATGCTTCTGGTCATGCGGCCTCGCGGCGATAGCCGGATGCGAAGCGGCGCAGGCGTTTTGCGGCTTCCTGAAGCACCGGCTCCGGTTGGCAGAGGCTGATGCGGATGTGGCCGGCAGCGGCCTTGCCGAAGCTGGAACCCGGCATGACGCCGACACTCTCCTGGTCGAGAAAGGCCCAGGCGAATTTCTCGTCGTCGGGCTCGACGGCGGAGATGTCGAGCATGACATACATGCCGCCCTCGGAGCCGTGCACGCTGATATTGTTCATGCCGCGCACGGCGTCGAGCAGGACGGTGCGGCGCGCCGCATAGCGTTCGGCGATCTCCCTGACGCCAAAGCGGTTCTCCAGCGCCTCGGCGCAGGCGATCGAGATGAAGGCCGGCAGGCCGTAGGTCGTCACCAGATTGAGATTGGTCAACAGCGTGATCATCTGCGTCGGGCCGGTCAGCCAGCCCATGCGCCAGCCGGTCATGCCATGGCTCTTGGACATCGAATTGATGACCAGCGTGCGCTCCGCCATGCCGGGCAGGCCGCGCGGCGAGATGTGCTCGCCGCCGCCGAGCGTCCAGTAGACCTCGTCCGACAGCAGCCAGAGATCGTGCTCGCGGCAGATCTCGGCCAGCTCTTCCAGACGCTCACGCGAATAGACGGCGCCGGTCGGGTTGTTCGGCGTGTTGATCAAAATGGCGCGCGTGTTGGGCTTGAGCGCCGCGCGGATCATCTCGGCGTGCGGCTGGAAACCGTCCTCGGCCGGCGTCTCGACGACGGTGAAGCTGGCGCCGGCGGCGCTGAACGTGTTGGGATAAGTCGCGTAGTAGGGCGCCACCACGATAGCGTGGTCGCCCTGGTCGAGAACGGCCTGCACGGCCGCGTAAAGGGCAGCCTGGCCGCCCGGCGTGGCGATGACTTGGTCAGGTGCCGTCTCGACCCCGGTGCAGGCGGTCGAGGCCGCCGCCATCGCCCTGCGCAGGCGCGGAACGCCGGGAAGCGGGGTGTAGTGGTGGTTGCTGCCGCGAACCGCCGTCACGCAGGCTTCGATGGTCTGGCTCGGCGTATCGAAATCATGGTCGCCGACCGCCAGCATGATGATGTCCTGGCCCGCCTCCTTGCGGGCCCATGCCTCGGTGTGGACCTCCCAGCCATCCTTGCCCGAAGGCACGATGCCGGAAATGCGCGATGATGGTCTGGGCATCAGGATACTCCCGAGATTTCGTGGCCGGCCTGTTCGAGCCGGTCGCGCAAGGCGGCGGTGTGGGCAGGGCCGACTTCGCAGCAGCCGCCGACGATGGTGGCGCCAGCGGCGACCCAGCCGAGCGCCTGGTCGGCATAGGCATCCGGATCAAGGTCGTGGCGTGCGTGCAGCACTTCCACCGTTCCGCCATGCTTGAGCGCTTCGACAGAGGTGAAGCCATTGGCATAGGCGCCGACCGGGCCGCCGAGAGCAATCAATTCGGGCAGTGCCGCGGCGATCGCTTCTGGCCGGCAGCAATTCACCAGGCGCGCTGCAACCGTCAGCCCGTCGAGGGCGTCCGCCGCTGCCGCTATTGTTTCGCCGCTGCGCAGCCGCGGCGCGCCGTGATCGGCGAGCGTCCAAGACACCCAGACAGGTTTGCCGCTTTCCGACGCAGCGGTAACGGCCGCACGGCCTTCGTCGGCTGAGGCCATGGTCTCGCACAGGAACAGGTCGACGCCGTCGGTCTGCTCGGCGACGATGCGGCGATAGATGTCCAGCGTCTCCTCGAACGATATGGTCAGCGCCGGCGCATAGCTGCCGAACAGCGGTGACAGGCAGCCGGCGATCGCTGCATCGCCTGCCTCCTCGCGTGCCTGTCTTGCCAATTCGATGCCGCGCTTCTGCAAGGGCCTGAAGAGGTCTTCTGCTCCTTCCCGCGCGAGCCGCTCCGGCGTCGCCGAATAGGTGTTGATGGTGATGACGCGAGCGCCGGCCCGGATGAATTCGGCATGCAGGCCACGCACCAGATCCGGCTCGTCGATCAGCACCCTGGCCGACCAGAGCGGCGTCGGCTCGGAGCTGCTGCGGCGGACCAGTTCCTGGCCCATGCCGCCATCGGTGAGAATGACTTTCTTCATGCTCTCAATCTTTCGTTTTTCGGATCCCACAGCGGCTCGTCTTTCTGCACGACCGCCCGAAAGCGATCGCCGAAGATTTCGATCTCGATCGCGGTATCGGGTTCAGCCAGGTCGGCGCGCAGTATGCCGAGCGCGATCGATTTGTCGATGCGATGCCCCCAGCCGCCGGACGTCGTCTCGCCGACGATCTTGCCGTCATGCCAGAGCGTCGACACCGACGGCGCGTCGCAATCGCCGGGGTTTTCGACCACCAGCGTGACGAAGCGCTTCTTTACGCCTTGCTGCTTTTCGTTCTGCAGGGCTGCCTTGCCGCGGAAGTCGGGCTTGTCCCATTTTACGAAGCGCTCGAGCCCGCCCTGCAGGACCGTATAGTCGGTCGACAGGTCGCCCTTCCAGGTCCGGTAGCCCTTTTCGAGGCGCAGCGAATCCAGCGCATACATGCCGAACGGTTTCAGACCGTGTTTTTGTCCCGCCGTCCAGACGGCGTCGAAGATGGCGGCGGTGTCTCCCACCTTGGCGTGGATTTCCCAGCCGAGTTCGCCGGCGAAGGATACCCGCACCAGCTTCGCCCAGCGGCCGGCGATGGTGGTTTCCTGATGCGTCAGCCAGGGCAGCGAGAGATCCGCGCCACAGACCTCGGCCAGGATCTTGCGCGAATTGGGGCCGGCGAGGATTTGCGTCGAATAGTCTTCGGTCCTGTCGGTGAGGGTGAAAGCTGCGTCCTTCGGCAGGCGCGACTTCAGCCATTCGAAATCGTGCCACTGCGCTACCGCCGCGGTGATCAGCGTCATCTGCTCTTCGCCATGGCGCACCACCGACATCTCGGTGACGATGCGGCCCTTGTCGTCGGCGAAATAGGCGAGGCCGATGCGGCCCGGCTTGGGCACCAGGCCGGTGACCTGCAGCGCCAGCCATTCGGCTGCGCCAGGACCTTCGAGGTTGAAGCGCGAGAAGCCGGGCAGGTCCAGAATGCCGGCGGCGTCGCGCACCGCCAGGCATTCTTCGCGCACGCGGTGCTGCCACGGCCCGTCGCGGCGGAAGGTGAGTGTTGCTTCTTCCGACGTGTCGTCACCGGGTTGCGCATACCAGGTGGCACGCTCCCAGCCATTATAGGCGTCGAACTGGGCGCCGAGCGCCTTGATGCGATCGTGGATCGGCGACAGCTTGCGGTCGCGCCCGGCCGGCCAGGCATGGCGCGGGAACTGGATGGCGTATTCGTTGCCGTAGATCTCCATGCCCTTGGCGACGCTATAGTCGGGGGCGGCCGCAAAGCTGGTGAAACGGCGCGGATCGCAAGACCACATGTCCCATTCGGTCTGGCCCTGCGTAACCCATTCGGCCAGCACCTTGCCGGCGCCGCCGCCCTGGGCGATGCCGAAGGTGAAGACACAGGCCTCGAACGCGTTGGGAACGCCGGGCATCGGACCGATCAGCGGATTGCCGTCCGGCGCGTAAGGGATCGGCCCGTTGATCACCTTGGACAGGCCGGCAGTGCCGAGAATCGGCACGCGGGCTACGGCATCGGCAAGGTAGTGCTCGAGACGGTCGAGATCGTCGGGGAAGAGCTGGAAGGAAAAGTCCTCCGGCATCGGGTCGTTGTGGGTTGCCCAATGCGCGCGGCAATTGCGCTCATAGGGACCGAGATTCATGCCGTTCTTTTCCTGGCGCAGATAGTAGGAGGTGTCGACGTCGCGCAGCAGCGGCAGCTTCTTGCCCTGCTCCTTCGACCACGCCACCAGTTCGGGGATTTCCTCGAACAAGATGTACTGATGGCTCATCACCATCATCGGGACGTCGCGGCCCAACATTTTGCCGACTTCCGCGGCTCGGTAGCCGGCGGCGTTGACGACGATTTCGCAACGGATCTCGCCTTGCGGCGTCTCGACAACCCATTCGTCGTTCTCGCGGCGCACACCTGACACCGGACAGAAGCGGACGATCCTGGCGCCCATGTCGCGCGCACCCTTGGCCAGTGCCTGCGTCAGCTGCGCGGGGTCGATGTCGCCGTCGTTTGGATCGTAGAGCGCACCTTTGAGGTCATGCGTCTCGATGAAGGGATAGCGGCGCTTGACCTCATCAGGGCCGACAATGGCGATGTCCATGCCCTGGTAGCGGCCCATGCCCTTGGCGCGCTGGAACTCCTGCATGCGCTCCTTGGTGTGGGCGAGGCGGAGCGAGCCAGTAACGTGGTAGTTCATGGGATAGTCGACCGCGTCGGCGAGACCGCGATAAAGCTCGGTCGAATAGCGCTGCATGTTCATCAGCGACCAGGACGACGAGAAGGTCGGCACGTTGCCGGCGGCATGCCAGGTCGAGCCCGAGGTCAGCTCGTTCTTTTCCAAAAGCACGCAGTCGGTCCAGCCGGCCTTGCAAAGGTGATAGAGCGAGGAGGTGCCGACGACACCGCCTCCGATGATCACCACGCGTGCCGTGGTCGGCAAACCGGCCATATTAGAAACCCCTCGTTCAGTAGACAGGCGGCGAAACCACCCAGATGATCACGGCCGGCTCGGTGCCGGGATTGCGCCAGCGGTACGGCTTGCGCTCGAAGCGGAAGGAATCGCCTTCGCCGAGCCGGTGCCAGACGCCGGCTATCTCGATCTCGAAAATGCCAGAGGCGATGTAGCCGGCTTCCTCGGTCGGCCGCAGCTGCTCGCTCTTCATCTCGGCGCCCGGCGCGAAGATCGAACGCACCATCTCGAAACTACCGCCGAGATCGGGCGACAGAAGCTCCTCCACCAGGCCGGATTCGCTTGTGCCAAGCGTGCGCCGGCTGCCGGCGCGCACGATGACGCCGCGCTCCTTCTCGATAGGCACGTCGTGGCTGAAGAACAGGCTGAGCGGCACGCCGAACAAATCGGCGAAGGCCCTGAGGTCGCCAAGTGAAGGGATAGACAGGCCGCGCTCGACCTGGCTGACCCAGCCGACAGAGCGGCCAAGCTTCAGCGCGATCTCAGCCAGCGTCAGCCCACGCGCCTTGCGTAGCGCACGGATGTCGCTCGCCAGCAGGCGCTCGTCAGGTCCCTGCAATGTTTTGGGAATAGCTGGGGGCAAAACGCTCACTTGATGAAAATCTGGAAATGAATTTCATGGGAGCTCATGTCCGTGAAAAAATCAAGCGAATTTTCATGGGCACACAAGATTTGCTTGCGCCATTTTGGCGGTTCATGCAAAGGCTCTGGCACGAGCGGCGGGTGTGGGAATGCGGGTCGGCGACCAAGGATTGAAATCTGCGCAAGGTCTTCTCCGATAGCCGGTTCGGCTTTCGAAGTGTGCGCAAAGGGACGGCCCATGCTGGAAAAAAACGGCCTGGCAGCGCATAACGCGGCTGTTGTCGACGAGGCGATCATCTCGCGCCGTTCAGTGCGCGCCTTCCTGCCCGACATGGTCGATGACGAGACGATCCGAGCCATTCTCGGCGTCGCCGCGCGCGCGCCTTCGGGCACCAATATGCAGCCCTGGCGGGTCTATGTCGTCAAGGGCGAGGTCAAGCAGCAGATCACCGATGCCATCCTGAATTCCGGTATCCGCGCCGAAAAGGCCGATTGGGACGAGTATCGCTATTACCCCACCCAGTTCTTCGAGCCGTATCTCACCCGCCGCCGCGCCAACGGTTTCGGGCTCTATGGGGCACTCGGCATCGGCCGCCGCGAGGTCGACAAGATGCGCGCCCAGCACGACCGCAACTTCGTCTTCTTCGACGCGCCGGTCGGCATGATCTTCACCATCGACCGGCGGCTGAACCAGGGCTCGTGGATCGACTACGGAATGTTCCTGCAGAACATCATGGTGGCGGCGCGAGGCAGGGGCCTGCACACCTGCCCGCAGGCCGCCTTCGCGCCCTATCACCGGCAGATCCGGCCGGTGCTCAACATCCCCGACGAGGAGATCGTCGTCTGCGGCCTGGCGCTAGGCCTCGAGGACACCTCCAAGCCCGAAAACGACTTCCGCACCGACCGCGTGCCGCTGGAAGAGTGGGTGACGTTCAGCGGCTAGGCCTCGGCTACCGGGGCCTTATTCCACGTTCATCTGCGCGCCATGGCCGCTGACATGGGCGCCGTCCTGCGGTGTCAGTCTGAGATAGGCGATCAGCGCGCACAAAGTGATGACGCCCTCGACCACGAACAGGATGCGGAAATCGTTGGTCACCGCCGGCCTGCCGCCAGCCAGGAACGACAACAGCGCCGCCGCCAGGCCGACGCTGATCGCCACCCCCAACTGCCACAGTATGTAGTAGAGCGCGCTGAAGCGGGCGAGCTGGTCGGGCGCGATGTCGGAATAGGCGAGATTGCCGGTCGAAGCCCACTGCGCCGAGCGCAGAACGCCGAAGGCAAAGATATAGGCTAGCACGATCCAGACCGGCGTTGTCGCCTCAATCAAGGCGAAGCCCGCTACCATGGCAGCAACGATCGGCGTGTTGACGACCAGCACGCGGCGAAAGCCGAAACGGTTGAGCAGGCGCGGCATGAAGACACGCATGATCAGCGAGCCGATTGCGGCGACGAAAGTCAGCGATCCCGCCTGCACCGCGCTCATGCCGAAGCCGAGCTGGAACATCAGCGGCAAAAGGAAAACGACCGAGCTCAGGCCGATCGTGTCCAGCCCACCACCGGTGAGGAATGAGATGCGAAAGGTGCGGATGCGCAGGAGTTTCAGGTCAAGCAAGGGGTTGCGGGCGCGCAGGCAGTAGAAGGAGGCAAGCGTCAGTATGACGATCGCCAGCGCCAGCTCGGCCGCGATCATGCTGCCGGCGGCGTCTTTGGCCGCAAGCGAATCCATGCCGAAGACCAGCAGGACCATGCCGCTGCCGACCAGCAGGAAGCCCGGGAAATCGAACGGCGTGCGCACCGGTTTGGTAACGGCCGGAAACAGCGACGCGGCAAGAACGGCCGCGGCCAGCGCGAACGGCACGTTGATGAAGAAGATCCAGCGCCAGGAAATGTAGGTCGTCAGCGCGCCGCCGACCAGCGGGCCGACCAGCGGTCCGGACTGGCCGGCCAGCGAAATATACATGTTGATCTTCAGCGTGCGGCTGCGCGGGAAGGTCGACAGGATGACGACCTGGCCGAGCGTCCCCATCAAGGCGCCGCCGAAGCCTTGCAGCGCGCGGGCGCCGACCAGCGTCCAGATGTCGTTGGACAGGCCGCACAGCGCCGATGACGCGGCGAACACCAGCAAGGCGAAGCAGTAGACATTGCGCAGGCCGAAGCGGTCGGCGGCCCAGCCGCCGAGCGGCATCGAGATGATCAGGCTGGCGACATAGACGGTGATCAACAGGCCGAGCTGGCTCGGCGGCCGGCCGAGGCTGTCGCTGATGCCGGGCAGGGCGGTGACCACGACATTCTGGTCGAGGCTCGTCATGAACACACCGCAGGCGACCGTCGGCGGCAGCAGGAGCAAGGCTCTGGCCGACACATCGGCGCGATCCGTGGCGCCGGCGGATAGTTCTGCGGTCATGGGGATGTTCGAACCAAACGACGATGCCGACTCTGAGACGGGAGCTTTTTGATCCCCTGGGCCGGTTGGGCCACGTTCCCCACCATGGGCTTCCATTGGAGCATTCTCTAGCGGCAGAACCGGCTGGCCTTGAGGCCAGAACGGCTGTCGGCCCTACTGAACCTCGTAGCCGACCTCCTCGCTGGCATGGCAGAGCGCCTTCCAGAACGAGCGGGCGAAGGAGCGGAAGACATAGATGTCGAACTGGTCGGCGCCGGTGCGCTGGATCTGCGCAAAGACGTCGTGATGGGTGGTCGAACGGCCGGAGCCTATGGGGAACGCGGGCAGCGCAAAGTCGATGGCGAAGAATTTCGCCAGCACCCATTCGGCCTTAGGGCCGGCGATGCGGATAGCGGTGCGGCCATGCGACAGGTCGGTGATCGTGCCGATTGCCGGGGTTACGTCCCCGGCAAAACTCACCGCCAGGCCCTCGGCATCGTCGACGACCGTGAATTTTCCAGGCGCGAAACCGAACACGGCCTTGCCGAACTTGGCGAGACCGCCGCCGGCACCGTCGGGCAAAGCGAGGCCGGTGACCTTGCCGATCGCCTCGATCAGCTGCTTTTCCGCGCCCGGCCATGCGGCCAGCTGCAGGATCGAGCCTGGCCTGGTCTCGGTCAGGATGACATCGACGCCATGCTCGAAATTGCCGTGCGAACCCGGATGGAACACCGGCTCGAGCGGCGAGAGGCGCTCGGGTGATTGGCGTTCGGTTGATTGGCGCTCAGCCATGCATGCGGCTCCCGTCCGGGTCGTAGAAATGGTTGGAGACGATTTCGACCGGCCCGAACCGCTTGCGCAGCGGATCGGAGACGAATGCCCGGGTGCCATGGCGCGCCTTGCCGCCCTCGACCAAAGCCAGCGCGATGTGCTTGCCCAGCGCCGGCGAGTAGCAGCAGGCGGTGATATGGCCGATGGAGTCGTGCGGATTGGCTTCGTCCAGTTCCTCGACGAGGTGGGCTCCGCCATTGAACGGCCGATTGTCGAGCGAGACCAGGCCGACCAGCTGCAGCCGCTCGGGCGCGATCAGGCCTTCGCGGTCCATCATCGCCGAGCCGATGAACGGCTTCTTCTTCGACAGCATCCAGTCGAGATGCAGGTCGCGCGCCGTAGTGCGCCCGTCAATCTCCGCGCCGGTGACATGGCCCTTTTCGATGCGCATCGTGCCCAACGCCTCCAGCCCGTAGGTGACCAGGCCGAACGGCTTGCCGGCTTCGATAAGGGCTTCCCAGACATGGGTGCCGTAGCCGGCGCCGCAATAGACCTCGAAGGCCATTTCTCCGGAGAAGGACAGCCGGCAAATCATCACCGGCACGCCTGATATCTCGCCGCGCACGATGCCCATGAAGGGCAGGGCTGTGTTGTCGACCGCGGTGCCGGTAACACAGGCGGCGAGGATGGCTCGCGCCTTCGGCCCGCCGATGGCCGCGCCCGCCCATTCGTCGGTTACCGAGGTGACATGCACTTTGAGTTCCGGCCAGATGACGTCGAGGAAATATTCCAGATGCTGCATCACCTTGCCGGCGTTGGCCGAGGTGGTCGTCATCAGGAAATCCTGTTCGCCAAGCCGCCATGTGGTGCCGTCGTCGAAGGCCAGCCCATCCTCGCGCAGCATCAGGCCGTAGCGGGCCTTGCCGACGGGGAGGGTAGAAAACATGTTGGTGTAGACGCGGTCGAGGAATTCACCGGCATCCGGTCCCTGCACGGCGATCTTGCCCAGCGTCGAGACGTCGACAATGCCGGCGCTTTCGCGCGTCGCCCTGGCTTCACGGACATAAGCCTGCTCGACCGTCTCGCCGGCAAGGCCGTAGATCATTGGTCGATACCAGAGGCCAGCGGAATACATCGTTGCGCCATTGGCGAGGTGCCAGTCATGCATGGGCGTCAGGCGCTCGGGTTTCAGATCGCCGAAGCGTTCGGCGGCAAGCGAGCCGATCGACACCGCGGAATAGGGCGGGCGGAAGCGCGTCGTTCCGACTTCGGGGATCGGTTTGCCCAACGCCTCGGCCATGATGGCGAGGCCCGGAACGTTGGAGTTCTTGCCCTGGTCGGTCGCCATGCCGAGCGTGGTGTAGCGCTTCAGATGCTCGACGGAGACAAAACCTTCGCGATGCGCCAGCCGTACGTCTTCGGCAGTCACGTCATGCTGGAAATCGACGAAGCTTCTGCCTTTCGCCCTGATCTCGATCACCGGCGCCGGATTGGGGTTTCCCAGGGCTGCTTCGACATCCGGCAAGGCTGCCGGCGCAGCCGCTCCGCCCGCTGCGGAAAGGCCGGCTGCGCGGCCCTCGGTGATCGCTTCGATGGTCGAGAAGCTTCCGTTGAAAGCACCCGCACCAATCCATTGCTGATTTGGCCAGCGCTGTTGCGTTTGCTTTGGCGGCAGGAAGGCTTGGCGGGCAGGGTTCCACTCGGCTCTCGCGCCAGCCTGGCTGGCGAGATGGATGGTCGGCGACCAGCCGCCCGACATCAGCAGGCTATCGGCGTGGATGCTGCGGGCGTCACCGCTCAGTGTGCCCGAATTCATGTCGAAGCGCTGTACCTTGAGGCCGGAGAGCGCCTTGCCGCCCTCGGTGGCGACCACGGCATGGCCGGAGAGGATTTCGGCTTCGGCCTCGGTGGCGAGGCTGCGCATCTCGGCCGAAAGCTCGGGGCGCACATCGACGATGGCGACAATAGCCGCCCCGGCCTTCCTCAGCGCCAGCGCCGAGCGATAGGCGCTGTCATTGTTGGTGAACAGCGCGATCCTGTCGCCGGGCAGCACGCCATAATCGTTAGCATAGCGCTCGGCGGCATGCGCCAGCATGACGCCCGGCCGGTCATTGCCGGGGAACACAAGCGGCCGCTCGAAAGAGCCGGTGGCCAGCACCACCGTCTTGGCGCGGATCGCCCAGTAGCGATGGCGCGGCTCGCCCTTGCCGGGCGTTTCCTTGTGGTCGGTGACGCGCTCGAGCGCGGCTAGCGTGTTGCCGTCGTAATAGCCCCACACCGTGGTGCGCGGCAGCAGGCGGACCGTGTCATGGCCTTCGAGCTGGCTGACGGCGCGCGCCGCCCAGTCGGCGGCCGGCGCGCCGTCGATGGCCTCGCCGGACCAGTTGGCCGAGCCGCCGAAACGCGGCTCGAGTTCGGCCAGGATGACGCGCGCGCCCTGGTCGGCAGCGGCCTTGGCGGCTGACAGGCCGGCCGGGCCGGAGCCGACCACCAGCACGTCGCAAAACGCGTTCATGCGCTCGTAGCGCGAGGTGTCGGCGGCAATACCGGCGCGGCCCAGGCCGGCGGCGCGGCGGATGAAATGCTCGCAGAACATCCAGAAGCGGGTGCCTTTCAAGGGGCCGAAGACAGGGCCCATGAAGGTCTTGTAGTAGAAGCCGGCGGCCAGGATCTTGCCGCCGAGCTGGTTGACGGCGTTGATGTCCCAGGCGAGCGAGGGAAAGCGGTTCTGGCTGACGGCCACCAGCCCGTCATAGATCTCGACCATGGTTGCGGCGATGTTGGGCTCGCGCACTTCGCCGCGCAGCACCGTCACCAGCGCGTTCGGTTCCTCGACGCCGGCCGAGAGCAGGCCGCGCGGGCGGTGGTATTTGAATGAGCGGCCGAAAAGCGTGACGCCGTTAGCAAGCAGCGCCGAGGCCAGCGTGTCGCCGGCATGGCCGGTGTAGGGCGTGCCGTCGAAGGTGAAGCGGATGGTGCGCAGCCGGTCGACGCGGCCGCCGGTCTCGGTGCGGCGCGGGCTCACGACTTGCCTCCGGCCTTGTGCCGGGCGGCAGCATTGTGGTCGCCGCGGGCGAAACCGGTGCTGGAAATCTCATGCGTGACCGTGTTGCGCACCATCCTCAGATGGGTGCGGCAGCCGCCCGAATGCTGCCAGATCTCATTGTGGTCGCCGGCCGGGTTCAGCCGATCGTAGACATAGGCGTTCCAGGCGTGGAGGTCCTGCGAGTTGGGCTGCGGGCGCTCGCGGTTGCCGTCGCCCTGATAGGTGAACTCGATGACGTCGCGCGGGCCGCAATAGGGACAAGTGATAAGCATTTGTTTGAACCCTAATGCAGCCGGGGCGTTGCGCCCTGGCCCTTGTCGTCAATCACCAGGCCGCGATAAAAACGGTCGAGCGTGAACGGCGCGTTGAACGCGTGCGGTTCGTCCTTGGCGATGGTGTATGCGAAGCACCAGCCCGAGGCCGGCGTCGCCTTGAAGCCGCCATAGCACCAGCCGCAGTTGAGATACATGCCGGGCAGCGGGCCGGTGGTGATGATCGGCGAACCGTCCATCGACATGTCGCAGACGCCGCCCCAGGAGCGCAGCATGCGTACACGCGCAAGGCCGGGAAACAGCGCCAGCATCTCGCTCATCACCTCATCGACGATGGGCAGGTTGCCGCGCTGAGCGTAGCTGTTGTAGCCGTCGATGTCACCGCCGTAGACGAGGCCGCCCTTGTCGGACTGCGACATGTAGAAATGACCCATGCCGAAGGTCAGCACCGTGTCGACGAAAGGTTTCAGCGATTCGGTGACGAAGGCCTGCAGCACATGGCTCTCGATCGGCATCCTGTCGATGCCGGCAAGCTGCATCACCCGTCCGGTGCTGCCGGCAACGGCCACGGCGACTTTCTTGCCGCGGATCTCTCCGCGCGTCGTCTGCACGCCGGTGATGCGGTCGCCGTCGCGCAGGAAGCCGGTGACCTCGCAATTCTCGACGATGTCGACGCCGCGTCGGTCGGCGCCGCGGGCATAGCCCCAGGCAACCGCATCGTGACGGGCGGTGCCGGCGCGCGGCTGCATCAGGCCGCCGACGATGGGAAAGCGCGCGGAGGCCGACATGTCCAGCGCCGGGACCAGGCGCGCGATCTCGGCGGTGCTCATCAGCTCGGCATCGACGCCGAGATGGCGCATGGCGTTGCCGCGCCTTGCCAAGTCGTCGAACTGGCCCGGCGTGTGAGCCAGATTCAGGCAGCCGCGCTGCGAGAACATGACGTTGTAGTTGAGGTCGTGCGAAAGGTTCTCCCACATCTTCATCGAATGTTCGTAGAAGCGGGTGTTGGACGGCAAAAGGTAGTTGGAGCGCACCGCCGTGGTGTTACGGCCGACATTGCCGGAACCCAGCCAGCCCTTTTCCAGCACCGCGACATTGGTGATGCCGTGCTCCTTGGCCAGATAGTACGCCGTCGACAGGCCGTGGCCGCCGCCACCGATGATGATGACGTCATAGGAAGCCTTGGGGTCGGGCTTGCGCCAGGCCGGCTTCCAGTCCTTGTTTCCCTTGAGCGCGTTCGTGAGAAGCGAAAGGGCTGAATATTCCGCCATTCTTCATGTCATCCCTAGAGCATGATGCCGAAAAGTGTGAAGCGGTTTTCGGACGACATCATGCTCTATATCTTTGATTTGTAGAGCCGGATGATTTCAGGTCCAACAGACCTGAAGCCATCCGGCTCGGGTGCGATGCGGCAGACTATAGAGCAGGCGGCGGGCGCAAAGCCAAGATTGCGCCATGGCTTTTCGACTGGCCGACTCCCGCAAGGCGCCCAACTGTCATGACTTCGCCACGACTTGCTCCACGGGATGAGCGTCTCTATCAAGGACCGCTTTAGAAGCGGCCTTGCCGCCCTTTGAGTCGCCACCATTATGCTTTTTCGCTTCTTTCGCCTGATCCTGGTCCTCGCGCTCGTTGCCTTGGCGCCGCATTCGTTCGGCGCGATGGCGCAGGGGCTGGGCCAGGCGCCTGCCGGGCTGGTCGCCGACCAGCAGAAAATCCTGCAGGGTTTGACGACGAAAACCGACGCTCTGGAGAAGAAAGTCCAGGAGGACGGCGTCGACGACACCACCCTCGTCGAGATCCGCCTGCAGCTGGAAGAGCTGTCGCGCGGTGCGCTGAACAGCGCGCTGGCGTTTCGTTCGCGGCTGGGAGAGATCAATTCGAGGCTCGAGCAGCTTGGCGCCCCGCCGGCTGCCGGACAGCCCCCTGAACCGGACATCGTGACCGGCGAGCGCCAGGCGCTGGCGTCGGAAAAGGCGGAGATCAACGCCGTCATCGCCGGGGCGCAGAACCTGTCGATTCGCATCAATTCGCTGATCGAGAAGATCGGTAATATGCGCAGCGAGCTGTTTCGCAGCGGCCTAACCAAGCGCTATGTGCTGTCCGATGCACTGAGCCCGCAGGTGTTTTCCGACGCAAGGGACGAATACGCCAATTTTTACAGGGCGGTGTCGTCGTGGCTGAGCTTTGCCTTCAAGTTCAAGTTCCAGGCGATGCTCGCGGCGACCCTCATGGCGCTTGCGTTGGCCGTGGTGCTTCTGGTCGGTGGGCGCCGCCTGTTTGGGCGCATCTTCGAGCCCGACGCGTCGGTTGAAGATCCGACGTATCTCAGTCGCCTGTCGGTGGCGTTCTGGTCGACCTTGCTGCCGACGCTGGCGGTCAGCGCCTTCCTCGCCTCGACGGTGTTCCTGTACAACTACTACAATGTGCTGCGCGGCGACATAGGCGTGTTCCTCAACGCTCTGGCAGCCGTCATCGCCATAGTGTTCTGTGTCAACCGCCTGACCAATGCGGCTCTGTCGCCCAGCATGCCGAACTGGCGTCTGATCCAGGTCGAGACCGGCCCGGCGCGTTGGCTGGTGCGGCTGACGACGGCCATGGCAGTCGTCATCGGCATCAACAATTTCCTGTCGATCGTCAACGACAAGATGGGCTCGCCTCTGTCGCTGACGGTGGCCAGGAGTTTTGTCGCCACCGTGATCGTCGGGGTCATCCTGATCCTGATGGCGCTGCTGAAGCCTTACAAGGACGTCGCTGGGCGCTGGCGCCGCTGGCCGGCCTGGCTGCGCTACACCTGTGTCGCGCTCGGCCTGTTCACGATTGCGGCGGCGCTGTTCGGCTATATCGGTCTTGCCATCTTCGTCTCGTTGCAGGTCGTGGTCACTGGCACCATCCTGCTCACCGCCTATATCGGCTTCCTGTCGGCGCGCGAGATCGGCGAGGAGGGTGGTTTCGCCGGCACGTCCATCGGGCGCTGGCTGAAGACCAATTCCAGCTATGAGGACACCGCGCTCGACCAACTCGGCCTCGTCGTCAGCGTCGCCATCAACCTGATGATCGTGCTGGTGTTCCTGCCGCTGATCCTGTTGATGTGGGGCTTCCAGCCCGGCGATATCCAGGCCTGGGGCTATAAATTGGCGACAGGCGTCACCGTCGGTTCGGTGACGATTTCGGTCACCGGCATCCTCACCGGCATCGTCGTCTTCATCATCGGCTATTTCCTGACCCGCTGGTTCCAGGGCTGGCTCGACGGCTCGGTTATGGCTCGCGGCAAGGTCGACACCGGCGTGCGCAACTCGATCCGGCTGGCGGTCGGCTATGCCGGCGTCGCGCTCGCCGGCCTGGTCGGCATCTCGGCGGCGGGCATCGATCTTTCCAATTTGGCGCTCGTTGCCGGCGCACTCTCGCTGGGTATCGGCTTTGGCCTGCAGAATGTCGTGTCCAACTTCGTGTCGGGCCTGATCCTTCTCGCCGAGCGGCCGTTCAAGGTCGGCGACTGGATCGTCGCCGGCGACACATCAGGCACGGTCAAGAAGATCAGCGTGCGCGCCACCGAAATCGAGACCTTCCAGCGGCAATCGGTGATCCTGCCCAATTCGAACCTCATCAACAACGCCGTCGGCAACTGGACGCACCGCAACAAGCTCGGACGTGTGGAGATCAAGGTCGGGGTCGCCTATGGCAGCGACGTCAAGCGGGTACACGCGGTCCTGCTTGAGATTGCGCGCGGCCATGCGCTGGTGCTGAAGAACCCGGAACCCTTCGTGCTGTTCACCAATTTCGGGCCGGCAGCACTCGAGTTCGAGATCCGCGTGTTCCTGGCCGATGTGCTGAACGGCGCCATCGTTCAGAACGATATCCGCTTTGCCGTTCTCGATGCTTTTGACGCCGAGCACATAGAAATCCCCTCGACGCCGCGCGCCGAGGTCAAGGTCAAGCAGACCGACGCATGGCCGATCGACGACGACAAGATCGAAGTCGAGTTCGCCGAGAAGGAGCAGGCGGAGGCCAGAGCCGCCACCGAGGCGAAGCGGCTGGCCAAAACTGGTCGCAAGGCCCGCAAACCCGATCCCAGCTAGGCCCCAAGCTCCTCCCAAACCGATTGCGGCATGAATGCGGCATTCAGTTGCGGTTCAGCTTGCATCTCATATAAGCTCACATGCAAAGGCGAGAATGCCTTGCGAAATGCAACAGAGGCGGTGTGGAAACACCGATATTGCAAAATGTGGAAGTCGCTCGTCGTCGCCATCGCTCTTACCGCAGCGAGTGGCTCGGCCTTTGCCGCCAGCGCGGTCAACAAGGATGCTGAGACCCGTACGCTGATCGTGACGGAAGGCGGCGGCAAGACGGAGTTGGCGCTGGCCGCTGGCGAAACCGTGGAATTCTGCCCGAACGGCTGTTTTGTCACCTTGCCCAATGGTGACCTCGAGGCCCTGACCGGCTCGGAAACGGTCGAAATCTCGGGTGGCGTTGCCCGCATCAAGTAAAGTCGGCAGGCAGATGTAGTAGAGGCCGGGCAATGCCCGGCCTTTTATTGTTCGCGGTAGCGATTGCTTAACAATGACGCGGGAAATATCGTGGCGCCTACCGGCTGCAACCGTGCGTTTTAACGTTCAATACGCCGTTCCGCCGCTATACCGGTGCGAAGACGCCGAAACACGGCGCAACCGGTTATGAATAGGGCAGAACGGACATGGATGCGCGGTCGGACAAGAACGCAATCCCGCTTGCGGTCGACCTCGACGGCACGCTGATTGCGACCGATCTTCTTTGGGAAGGCCTGTTCATCCTGCTCAAGAAGAATCCGCTCTATGTTTTCCTGGTTCCGTTCTGGCTGGCCGCCGGCCCGGCGCGGCTGAAACAAGCGATCGCAGACCGCATCGACATCGATCCGGCCTCGCTGCCCTATCGCGAAGCGCTGCTGCAGCGGCTGCGCGCCGACCATAGCGACGGACGCAAGATCGTGCTGGCGACCGGTACGCCACGCAAGTTCGCCGAGGCGATCGCCGCGCATCTGGGCGTCTTCGACTATGTGCTGGCGACCGACGGTCCCCACAACATGACCTCGGGCCGCAAGCGCGACGCGCTCATCGCCGCCTATGGCGACGGCGGTTTCGACTATGCCGGCAACAGCCGGCACGACCTCAAGGTTTTCGGAGCCGCACGCAACGCCATCGTCGTGGCGCCCGACCGCCATGCGAGGCGCTGGCAGGCCGCGCATAGCGCCGAAAGGATGCCGGCGCCGAAAAGGACATTGAAGACATTCGTCAAGATGCTGCGGGTGCATCAGTGGCTGAAGAATTCGCTGATAGCGGTGCCGATGGTGCTGTCGCATGAATACTTCAACATCAACATGATCTGGCAATGCCTGCTGGCGTTCGTCTCCTTCAGCGCCGTGGCTTCCGCCATCTACATCCTCAACGATTTCTTCGACCTTGCGCTTGACCGCAAGCACCCGACCAAACGCAACCGGCCTTTCGCCAGCGGCGCGCTGTCGATACCGTTCGGTCTCGGCGCGATGGCCGCTCTGCTGACGATCGGCATCGCCGCCGGGCTTCTGTTGCCGATCGAGTTCCTGGGCGTGCTCGCCGGCTATCTGGTGGTGACCACAGCCTATTCGCTGTCGTTCAAGCGCATGCTCCTGGCCGACGTACTGACGCTGGCGGGGCTCTACACAGTGCGTGTGCTGGCAGGTGCTGCGGCGACCGGGGTCGAAGTCTCGTTCTGGCTGCTCGCCTTCTCGATTTTCTTCTTCCTGTCGCTGGCGCTGGTGAAGCGCTATGTCGAACTGCGCACCACAGCCATTCCGGTGGGCGAGCGCATTGCCGGTCGCGGCTACCGCATCGAAGATCAGGAGATCGTCGCCCAGGCGGGCATGGCGTCGGCCTTCTCCTCGGCGCTGGTGCTGGCGCTCTACATGGACAGCGTCTCCGTGCGCGAACTCTATCCGCATCCCAGGCTGGTCTGGCCGCTGGCGCCGATCGTGCTGTATTTGACCATGCGGGTCTGGATCCTGGCGCGCCGCAACGAGATGAATGATGATCCGGTCATCTTCATCATTCGCGACTGGCGAAGCCAGATCGTCGTGGTGATCGGCGCCGCCCTTCTGGTCGCGGGAGGCTGGTAGGGCATGGCCGGCGAACGGTACCGGAGTTTTGGCCTCGCCACGCCGGCCGCAAAGCGAGCCATCGCGGCCGACGATGCCATCGCGCTGATGCGAAGCGGCAAGGCGACAAAGAACGCTCTGCTCGCCTATGGCAATGGCCGCTCCTACGGTGATTCCTGCCAGAACGGGCCAGGTGCGGTCGTGGACATGCGGCCGCTGAACCGCATCGGCGCCTTCAATGCCGAGACCGGCCTGCTCGAGGCGGAGGCCGGCGTGTTCCTCTCCGATATCATTGCGCACACTGCACCTTACGGTTTCTTTCCGACTGTCGTCCCAGGCACCCAGTTCGTCACCCTTGGCGGCGCGATCGCCAATGACGTCCATGGCAAGAACCATCACCGGCGCGGCACCTTTGGCTGCCATGTCGAGTCGTTCACGCTGCTGCGCTCGGACGGGCGGACCTACACCTGCTCGGCAACCGACAATGCAAGGCTGTTTGCGGCGACGATCGGCGGCATGGGGCTGACCGGCCTGATCCTGTCGGCCTCGATCCGGCTGATGCGGGTGCATTCGCTCGATATCGCCGAGAAGGTAACGCGGTTTGCCGATCTCGGCGAATTCTTCGAACTGGCCGAGGCCGCCGACCAGGCCAATGAATATGCCGTCGCCTGGATCGACCAGCTTGCCGGCGGCCATGGCCGCGGGCGCGGCCTGTTGTTGACAGGCAATCATGCCGAGTATGGCTCGCATGCGGCGTCTCGCGCCGGCTCCCGTTTTTCAGTGCCGTTCCAGCCGCCGTTCAATGTGCTCAACCGGCCGTTCCTCACCGCCTTCAACGCCGCCTATCGGTGGAAGAAGGGGCGCTCGCCGGGGCCGAGCCAAACCGGCTACCAGGGCTTTTTCTTTCCGCTTGATGGTGTCGGCGACTGGAATCGGCTGTATGGCCCGAAAGGTCTCTACCAGCACCAGAGCTTGGTGCCGGAAAATGTCGCGCGCCAGACCGTGCCGGCGCTGCTCGAGGCGGCGCGACGGGCCGGGCAGGGCTCTTTCCTCACCGTGTTGAAGCGCTTCGGCTCGATCCGCTCGCCGGGGCTGCTGTCTTTTCCGCGGCCAGGCTTCACGTTGACGCTGGATTTCCCCAATCGCGGCGACAGGACGCTGGCCCTGCTCAGCGAACTCGACGGCATCACGGTCGCGGCCGGCGGCGCGGTCAACCCGTACAAGGATGCGCGCATGGGCGCTGATACTTTCGCGGCCTCCTTCCCGAATTGGCAGCGGCTTGAAGCGCTGCGCGACCCGGCGTTCGTGTCCAGTTTCTGGCTGCGGACGGCGAAAAAGCTCAACGTCCGGCCAGGGCGTGTCGAGGCAGCTGAATAGGTACAATCCGAATAAGTCATGGTGAATAGATCGTAATTTCCGTGGTTTACTCAAAGCATTGTCGTGACTTCATGAAATGTTTGCAGGTTCGTAATACGACCGTTGCGAGTGGCGGGTGCAAAATATGAAATACATCGTCTTCATTCTGTTCACGGTCATGACCAATGCCGCCGCGCAGCTGATGCTGAAGCAAGGCATGATGTCACTCGGGCCGATTTCGTTCGAAGGCACCAATCCGCTGTTGAGGCTGTTGCAGGTCGTTTTCAGCCCATGGGTGTTTCTCGGCCTGTGCACCTTCGTCATCTCGATGGCTTCGCATCTCTATGTGCTGTCCAAGGTCGAGCTCAGCTTTGCGTATCCGTTCCTCAGCCTTGCCTATGTCGCGGTTGCGATCTTCGCCTATTTCATCTTCCGCGAGGACCTCAATGCCTGGCGCATTGCCGGCATCGCCTTCATCTGCGTCGGCACCGTGCTGATCGCGCAAAGCGGTCGAGACTTGGGCGGGCGCGGGCATGACGACCAAACCGCTTCCATCATCCCCAACAAGACCAGCGAGATCGTTCGATGAGACATGTTATTTTCGGCGGCGACGGCTTCGTCGGCCGTCATCTTGCCCCGAAGCTTGTGGCCGATGGTGAAGAGGTTGTCGTTGCCGACATCGTCAAGAGCGACCTGGCGCACTATCGCAACGTTCGCTTCGTCACCTGCGATGTCACGGATACGGCCTCGGTGGCCAACATCGGATTGAAGGCCGACGACATGGTCTACAACCTGTCGGCCAAAATGCTGTCGCCGATCCAGGTGCGGGCCAAGCGTCACGACTTCTTCTTTCCGGTGAATCTCCACGGCACCGAACACATCATGCAGGCGATGGACAAGGCCGGCGCGTCCAAGCTCGTCCACTACACCACGGACATGATCTACGGCCACACGGTCACCCAGCCGATGACCGAGGAGCACCCGGTCGCGCCGCTCGGCGAATATGGCTGGTCGAAGCAGAAGACCGAGGAGCTCGCCGCGCAATGGCGCAAGCGCGGCATGTCGATCTCGCTTTTTCGACCGCGGCTGATCATCGGTCCCGGCCGGCTCGGGATCCTGGAAAAGCTGTTCAAACTGATCGACTGGAATTTTCCTGTGCCGATGATCGGCTCGGGCAAGAACCCCTATCAGTTCATCTCGGTGTTCGATTGCGCGGAAGCTGCCCGCGCGGCCTGGAAGGCAGGCGTGCCCAACCAGGCCTATAATCTGGGCTCCCTCAATCCGCCGCCGGTGAAGAAATTGCTGGGCGACCTGATCAAGCATGCCGGCTCGAAATCGCTGCTGATCCCGACGCCGGGCTGGGCGGTCAAGCGCACCCTCGACCTGCTCGATCTCATGAACATGCCGATCATGGATCCCGAACAATATCTGATCGCCGATGAGGAGTGCGTGCTCGACGTATCCAAGGCCGAGCGCCAGCTCGGCTGGGTGCCGCAATATCGCGACGAGGACATGCTGATCGCCGCCTACAGCGAATACCGCGCCAAGAAAGACGGGCTTGCCGTCACCGCAAATCATGTCCCCGCCGAATAGGTGGGACGACCAGGAGAACTCCGAAATGACCGTCATTGCCAAGCCTGAGCAGACGAACGCGCGCACCATGGTCGGCGCGCCGGCGTTGTCGCCTACCGCCATCGCCAAGCCCGACCTGATCAGCGTCGAGCAGGCGAAGGCGATGGATGTTGCGCACATGACCGACTTGTTCAAGGCGCATCTCAATCCGGGCCAGCTGCATTTCATGAAGCTGCTCGGCTTCCACAAGATCAAGATCGAGCGTGCCGAAGGCATGTTCTACATCGACCAGAACGGCCGCAAGATTCTCGACTTCTTCGGCGGCTTCGGTTCGCTGGCCTTCGGCCACAACCATCCGCGCATCCTGGAGGCCCGGCGCAAATTCCAGGAGGAGAAGCGCCAGGAAATCGCCATCGCCTTCATGTCGCAATATGCATCGGCCCTTGCGCACAACATCGCCAAATGCTCGCCCGGCGATCTCGACATGGTGTTTCTGGGCTCGTCGGGTTCGGAAGCGATGGAAGCGGCGGTGAAGCTCGCCGAGCGCGCCGCCGGGCCTAAGAGGCCAAAAATCGTCTATGCCGAGAATTCCTTCCACGGCAAGACCAAGGGCGTGCTCGGCATTACCGATGGCCAGCTCTACCGCGCGGACTTCAAGATGGCTGAGAACACCGTGCGCATTCCGTTCGCCGATATCGAAGCGGTCGAGCGGCTGTTCCGCTCCGACCCGGAGGTCGGCGTCATCGTGCTTGAGACAATCCAGGGCGGCGGCGGCATCATCCAGGCAGAGGCGCAATATTGGCAGAAGCTGCGAGCGCTGTGCGACCAGTATGGCGTGCTGTGGGTGGCGGACGAAGTGCAGTGCGGCTATGGCCGTTCGGGACGCTTCTATGCCTTCGAGCATTATGGCGTCGTGCCCGATGTGACGGCGCTGGCGAAATCGCTCGGCGCCGGCAAGGCGGCGGTCGGCGCGATGATCGCCCGGCGCGAGGTCTATATGAAGGCCTATGGCACGCCGAAGACGGCGATGATCCATGCCATGGCCACCTTTGGCGGCATGGGCGAGGCCTGCGTCACCGCGATCGAGGGCATCAATGTGCTCTATGATGAGGGGCTGATCGACAACGCCGCCACTACCGGCGACTATCTGCTTCAGCGCCTGCAGGCGCTGAAGGAGAAGTACCCGAAGATCATCAAGGATGTGCGCGGCAAAGGCTTTATGGTCGGGCTCGAGTTCCACGACTTCTCGCAGACCTTGCCGATGGTGCTGCGTCCGATCGTCAGCGTCCTCGACGACAAGCTGAAGGGCTCGCTGTCGGGCTTCGTCGGCGCGCTGTTGCTGCGCGACTATGACGTGCTCGTCGCCTTCACCGAATACAACCGCAACGTCATCCGTCTCGAGCCGCCGCTGATCTGCCAGCGCGAGCATGTCGACCATTTCGTCGATGCCTTCGATAGCCTGCTGTCGCGCGGCATCGTGGGGATCGTGAAGGATTTCGTCAAAAGCCAAGTCCGTTAAAGAAGTCCGTTGAGCGAAGTCCCGAGTCCGACAATGCTGAGCAAGTCTCCCGCCCCGCAAAACACACTCGACCGGCTGACCGCGGCCGCTCTGGCGTGGGGCGAGGGGACTTATGCGCGATGGGCCGCGCCAATCGGCGCGATCGCGTTTTCGCTCTATATCCTGCTGACAGCGTTTACCGCCTGGACGATGCCCGATGCCAATTGGGACATGCTGCCTTATCTCGCAATCGCCGAGGAGGGCGCTTACCCAGATGCGCAGGCGCTGCATGACTATGCCTACAGGACGGTCCAGGCCGGCGTTTCGGCCGCCGATTACAAGGCGCTGACAGACGATGGCGGCGGCTTCCGCAGCCATATGGCGCAAAATGCCGCCGACTTCCACTCGCTGCTTGGCATGTACCGGATCAAGTTCCTCTATGCCGAGATGCTGTCGACGATGAGTTCGGTGATGTCGCCGGTCGAGGCGATGCGGGTGCTGCAGGTGGTCTCGGTGCTGCTGTTCGGGATGATCACGCTGCTGTGGCTGCGAACCGAAGGTGCGCTGGCGCTGGCGCCGGTGGCCGGCGCGGTACTGATCATGGCCGATTTCGGCGACGCGGCGCGCGCCTCGACTCCGGATCTGATGTGCTCGGCCCTGTTCCTCGGCGGGCTGTTTGCTTATGTGCGCGGCCGCGAGGCAGCGACCGCTTTCCTGCTTTTCATGGCCTTCATGGCGCGGCCGGACAACATCGTGTTCCTGGCCATTTTCGCCGTGCTGCTGCTGGTCTTCCGGCAGCGGGCGTGGGGCGCGCTGGCCGGCTTTGCCGCGTCCTTCGTCGCCTATTTCGCGATTTCGCACTGGGCCCAACATCCCGGCTGGTGGCCGCATCTGTGGTTCTCCAGCATCGAGCAGCACTACAATATGGATGGCTTCGAGCCGCCGTTCTCGGTTGGCGCCTATCTCAAGGCGTTTGCCGCATCCTTCATTCGCGCCATCAGCATCAACAGCTGGGTCGGGGTCTCGGTTCTGGCGCTGGCCGCGTGGTTTGCGCTCGGCCGCGCCGGCTTCCGGCTCGATCGTCGCGCCGGCATCCTGCTTGCAGCACTGGTGCTTGGCGTGCTGGCGAAATTCACCGTCTTTCCGATCCACGACACCCGCATCTACTTCCCGAACCTTCTGCCGCCCTACCTTTTGCTCGTCGGCCCGATCATGGCGCTGTGGGCGTCGGCAAGCCTGAATGGAAGGCGGCCCATCGCCTTGCAGGCCATACCTGGAGATAAGCCATGAGTTCCATTTCCGGCCTGGCGCGCATCGCCCTTTCGCTCGGCCTGCCCGCTGGTCTGCTGGATCGCGGGCCGGCGTTGCGCGGCACGAAATTCCTGGCCAAGGCTGCACTGAAGGCGCGGTTCAGCAGCGGGCAACCCTTCCAGATGGTCAATGTCGGCGCTTGCGACGGCGCGCTGTTCGACGACGTCACGCCGTGGCTGCACCGCATTCCGCGGGCGCGGGCCGTGCTGGTCGAGCCGATCCCGCACAATCAGAAGCGGTTGCGCGCCAACTATCCCGACACGGAACGCTTCGTCATCGAGCCGGTCGCGGTGACAAAAATCAAAGGCACGATCACCGTCCACACTTTCGATGCCGCGGCACTCGAGGCCGGCACGCTGCCGATCGAGTTCATCGGCTGCTCGTCGGTCACCGACACCAATCTGATGTCGGGCAAGAATGCCTGGGGCGAGGCCGACGTAAATTTCAACAAGTTCGCGCCGCACCTGAGGGATATCGAGGTGCCGTCGGACACGCTGCAGACGCTGCTCGACCGCAACGGCATCACGCATATCGACGCCTTCCTGGTCGATTGCGAAGGCGCCGACTGGATCGTCTTCGAACAGCTCGATCTCAAGCGCTATCGTCCGGGCATGATCAAGGTCGAGGTCGGCGCGCTGCCGGCCGCCGAAATCGGCCAGGTCGTGGTCAAGCTGAAGACATCAGGCTATCAGGTCGGCTTCCAGGCCGAGGACATCTGGGCCTTCGCCTGAGATAGATCGCCACTGGCGGCACGCCGGCGCGCCGGGTCGCGTCGCATCCGCGACGTGTCGCAAACAGGCGGTAGCTGCATCCACGTCCTCTGCATATTGTGCGCCATTCGAACGGGCGCGGACGCGCCCGCTTTATCCCCTTGGAGTCGCGGGCAATGGCAGAGTTTCCGAAACAGGCGAAGGTCGTCATCGTCGGCCTGGGTGGCATTGTCGGCGCGTCGATCGCGCATCATCTGATCGAGCGCGGCTGGACCGACATTGTCGGCATCGACAAGTCGGGCATCCCGACCGATATCGGCTCGACCGCGCATGCCTCGGACTTCTGCTACACCACGAGCCATGATTTCCTGTCGTGCTGGACGACGCTCTACTCGATCGATTTCTACGAAAAGATGGGCCATTACGCCCGCATCGGCGGTCTCGAAGTGGCGCGCGTCGGCGACGACAGCCGCATGGACGAGATCAAGCGCAAGATCGCCTCGGCCAAATCCTTCGGCACCCGCGCCCGGCTGATCGAACCGGCCGAGATCAAGGAAAAATTCCCGCTGATCGAAGAGTCCATGGTGCAGGGCGGCCTGTGGGATCCGGACGCCGGCCTGGTCATCCCGCGCTCGCAGACTGTCGCCGGCAAGCTGGTCGACCAGGCGGAAGCGTCGGGCAAGTTGAAGTCCTTCGCCAACACGCCGGCCAAATCTCTCATCGTCGAGGAGGGCCGCATCAAGGGCGTCGTCACCGACCGCGGCACGATCATGGCCGATTATGTCATCGTCTGCGCCGGCATCTGGGGCCGGCTGATCGCCGAGATGGTCGGCGAAGACCTGCCGGTCATGCCGATCGACCATCCGCTGACGTTCTTCGGTCCCTACAATGAGTTTGCCGGCACGGGCAATGAGATCGGCTGGCCGCTGCTGCGCGACCAGGGTAATTCGGCCTATATGCGCGACACCGGCGACCCCAGGACCGCCGAAGGCGGCCAGATCGAATGGGGTTACTACGAAGAGACCAATCCGCGTCTTTGCCATCCGCGCGATTTGCTGGAAAAGGATCAGGCGCGGCTGTCGCCGTCGCAGCGCGATCTCGACATGGAGCAGATCCTGGCGCCGCTGGAGCGCGCCATGGAACTGACGCCGATCCTGGGCGAACTCGGCTACAACGAAAGCCATTCCTTCAACGGCCTGTTGCAGGTGACCGCCGATGGCGGCCCGTCCATGGGCGAGAGCCAGAAGGTGAGGGGCCTCTGGTACGCCGTCGCCATCTGGGTCAAGGACGGCCCCGGCATGGGCAAGCTGATCGCCGACTGGATGACGGACGGCCGCACGGAAATCGACCATCACGCCATCGACTATGCGCGCTTCTATCCGCACCAGACGAAAGAGCAGTTCATCTGGGATCGCTGCACCGAGACGGCGATGAAGGTCTACAATCCGGCGGTGCATCCGCGCGAGCCGTTCTCCAAAGGCCGCAACATCCGCCGCTCGCCATTCTGGGAGCGCGAGAAGGAGCTTGGCGGTTACTTCATGGAGCTGGGCGGTTGGGAGCGCGCGCATGGCTATGCCGCCAACGAGCATCTGCTGGAGAAGTATGGCAACCGGGTTCCCATACGTGAGAACGAGTGGGACAATCGCCATTTCTGGCGGGTGTCCAATGCCGAGCACCTGGCGATGAGCGAGGATTGCGGCATCGTCAACCTCTCGCATTTCTCGATGTACGACATCGAAGGGCCGGACCATGTCGCGCTGCTGGAGTGGCTGTGCGCGGCCAAGATTGGTGGCGACAACAATATCGGCAAGGGTATCTACACCCACTTCCTCGACGAGGAAGGCATGGTGCGCGCCGACTTCACCGTCATCCGCATGGCCGACCGCTGCCGTCTGATCGACGGCGCCGACGCCGGTCCGCGCGACTTCCGCTACATGCAGCGCACCGCGCAGGACAAAGGCTTTGACGTCACCATCACCGACGTGACGGAAAAATACGTCACCATCGGCATCTGGGGACCGAACGCGCGGGCGACGCTGCAGAAAGTGGTCGAAAATCCGGATGGTCTCTCGCTCGAGAACTTCCCGTTCGCGGCGATCAAGCCGGTCAGGATCGGCGGCAAGGACGTCACCGCCTTCCGCATCTCTTATGTCGGCGAGCAGGGCTGGGAACTGCACATGCGCTACGAGGACGGCCTGGCCGTTTGGGACGCGCTGCGCTCGACCGGCGTCATGCCGTTCGGCGTCGAGACCTATGCCAACACGCGGCGCATGGAAAAGAGCCTGCGCCTGCAGAACGCCGACCTTCTGACCGAGTACAATCTGCTTGAGGCCGACCTTGCCCGACCGAAGGTCAAGGAGAACGATTTCTGCGGCAAGGCCAAACATGTCGAATACCGCGCCCGCGAGCACCAGCCGGCGATCCTGTGCACGCTGGTGATGACCGAGAACGTCGATGCGAAAGGCGTTGCCCGCTATCCCGTCGGCACCATGCCGGTGATGGATCCGAAGACCGGCGAGACGCTGGTCGACGAACTCGGCCGCCGGTCTTTCACCACGTCGATGGCCTATGGCCCGACCATCGGCAAGAACATCGGCCTCGCCTATCTGCCCTGGGCCCATGCCCAGGAAGGCCGCAAGTTCGCCATCGAATATTTCGGCGAGACCTACCCGGTCGAGGTGGCTGCCGTCGGCTACAAGCCGCTCTACGATCCAGAGAATCTGAAGCCGAGGAGTTGAGCTTCATCGGTTCCAACCAACATATCGAAAAGCCGGCACCTCGCCGGGCTTTTTGCTTTGTCAGCAGCCGGTTTTCGCTTACCTTCGGGTATGTCTGCTTTTTCTTGCGCACGACATTTCCTTTCAGGCAGCGCCGCGCTGGCGCTGGGGCTCTGGCTGGTGCCGCCGGTTCAAGCCGCCGAGCCGGTCGACGTCGAGCTGGTGCTGGCCGTCGACGTGTCGCTGTCGATGTCGCCGGGCGACCTTGAAATCCAGCGTCACGGCTATGCTGCTGCGCTGACGCACGACAATGTTCTGCAGGCCATCGCCGATGGCGCCTACGGCAAGGTCGCCGTCACCTATGTCGAATGGGCGGGAGCGACCACGCAGCAGGTCGTCGTGCCGTGGACGGTGATCGCCAGCCGGGCCGATGCCGAGCGGGTGGCCGCGCAGCTTTCCGCCCATCCGCCGGCCAGCGCCCGGCGCACCTCGATTTCCGGCGCGCTGGAATTCGGCAGCGATCTGTTCGCCGAAAGCGGTTTTCAGGGGACAAAGCGCGTCATCGATATTTCCGGCGACGGGCCCAACAACCAGGGCGCGCCCGTCGACATCACCCGCGACGCGGTGGTCAAGCAAGGCATCATCATCAACGGCCTGCCGCTGATGACGCGCGGCGGGTTCGGCGGCGCCTATGACGTCAACAATCTCGACCGCTACTACAGCGACTGCGTCATCGGCGGTCCCGGATCCTTCATGATCCCGGTCAATGACTGGACGCAGTTTCCCGAAGCCATCCGCCGCAAGCTGGTGCTGGAGCTGGCCGGCGCCGCTTCGCCGCAACGGGCGCGCGAGGAGGCCGGGCATCCGCCGGTGGTGCTGGCGCAGGACCGGCCGACCGACTGCCAGGTCGGCGAAAAGATGTGGCGCGACCGCAGCTGGATGTTCGATGCGCGTTAGCGTTCGCATCATCACGCTGCCGTGAAGGGCCGGTTTCATTGACAAGCCCATGGGCGTCTGTGACACAATTCGGCATCCGAAAAAACAAGGGGAACCGACATGAACAAGACCATCGTCGCTGCCGCGGTATTGGCGCTTGCGGCTGCAATATCCGTGCCGGCCGAGGCTGCCACATCGGTCACCATCGGCATCAGCGGATGGACCGGCTTTGCGCCGCTGACGCTCGCCAAGCAGGCCGGCATCTTCGAGAAGCATGGCCTCGACGTGACCCTGAAGAAGGTGCCGCAGGCCAGCCGGCCGCTCGCCATCGCCAGCGGCGATCTGCAATGCGCCGCCACCACGGTCGAGACCTGGCTGGTGTGGAACGCCAGCGGCGTCACCACCAAGCAGATCTTCCAGCTCGACAAATCCTATGGCGCCGACGGCATTGTCGTGCGCAACGACATCAAGACCGTCGCCGACCTCAAGGGCAAGAATGTCGCGTCCTCGGCGCCGGGCACGTCGCCCTATTTCATGCTGGCCTGGGTGCTGAACAAGAACGGCCTGTCGACCAAGGATGTGACCGTCGTCAACCTGGAACCGGATGCGGCGGCGCAAGCCTTCCTCGCCGGCCAGAACGATGCGGCGGTCACCTATGAGCCGTTCATCTCGGCGGTGCGCGACAAGTCCGATCAGGGCCACATATTGGCGACCACGCTCGACTACCCGATGGTGCTCGACACGGTCGGCTGCACGCCTGAATTCCTCACCGCCAATCCCGACGCCGCCAAGGCGCTGGCCGACAGCTATTTCGAAGCGCTCGACCTGATCAAGAGCGATCCGCAGAGATCCTACGAGATCATGGGCGCCGACGTGAAGCAGTCTGCGAAAGAATTCGAGGATTCGGCGAAATACCTGAAATGGGCCGACAAGGCGGAGAACAAGCAGTTCTTCACCAAGGAATTCCAGGACTTTTCCAAGACCGCCGGCGAGCTTCTGCTGCAGATGGGGTTGATCAAGGAAGCGCCAGACGTTGCCACGCTGGCCGACACCAGCGCGGTGGCGAACTGACAGGCCTCGCCTTTGACCATTGTGCGGCGGCGCCTAGGGCCGTCGCTCTCTCCTGGACAAGTGATGATTTGACGATGCGGACGATCTGAAGATGCGCCCCTTGCATCCGGTGTCGCCGGGCATTCGAACCGTGCTTGGCATTTCCTTCTTCGTGCTGTTCGTCGCCTTCTGGGCGTGGATCACGCTTGGCGGCCACGTCAACCGCATCTTCCTCGCCGACCCGCTGTCGATGCTGCGGGATGGTTGGCGGCTGCTGGTCGAGGACCGCTTCTGGCTCGACATATTGATCACCATCTGGCGGGTCTTCGGCGGGTTCCTGCTGGCGTCGATCGTCGCCGTGCCGATCGGCATCGCCATGGGCGCCTGGAAACCAATAGAGGCGTTTCTGGAGCCGTTCGTCTCCTTCGCCCGCTACCTCCCGGCTTCGGCCTTCATTCCGCTGCTCATCCTGTGGGCCGGCATTGGCGAGCTGGAAAAGCTGCTGGTCATCTTCGTCGGCTCGGTGTTCCAGATCATCCTGATCGTCGCGGTCAAGGTGGGCTCGACGCGGCGCGACCTGGTCGAGGCGGCCTATACGCTGGGCTCGACCAACAGCGGTATCGTCAAACGGGTCATCATGCCGGCCAATGCGCCCGAGATTGCCGAGACGCTGCGGCTGGTGCTCGGCTGGGCCTGGACCTATGTCATCGTCGCCGAGCTGATCGGTTCGTCCTCAGGCATCGGCTACATGATCATCAACAGCCAGTCGCGGCTGGCGACAGGGCAGATCATCTTCGGCATCATCGTCATCGGGCTGATCGGACTGTTGTCCGACTTCGCCTTCAAGGCGTTCAATCGCTGGCTCTTTCCCTGGAGCCTGGCATGAGCAAGTTGCTTATCGAAGGCGTCTCGCGAACCTTCGCCGGCGTGCGCGGCGGGCAGCCGGTCAAGGCGCTGATGCCGGTCGACCTTGCGGTCGCGGCCAACGACTTCATCACCATTCTGGGGCCGTCCGGCTGCGGGAAGTCGACGCTGCTCAGGATCGTTGCCGGCCTGGAAGCGCCGAGCGAAGGCCGTGTGCTGCTTGACGGCAAGGCGGTGACGCGGCCGGGACCGGATCGCGGCATGGTGTTCCAGTCCTACACGCTGTTTCCGTGGCTGACGGTGGCGCAGAATATCGCCTTCGGCCTGCGCGAACGCAGCATGGCCGAAAAGGAGCGAGACGGGATCGTCGCTTCCTATGTCGACCTCGTCGGGCTGAAGGGCTTCGAGAACCATTGGCCAAAGCAGCTGTCCGGCGGCATGCAGCAGCGCACGGCGATCGCCCGGGCGCTGGCCAACGATCCCGAAATCCTGTTGCTGGACGAGCCGTTCGGTGCGCTCGACAACCAGACGCGCGGACTGATGCAGGAACTGCTGCTCGGCATCTGGGAGCGGCGCAAGAAGACAGTGCTGTTCGTCACCCACGACATCGAGGAGGCGATCTTCATCGCTTCGCGGGTGATCGTGATGAGCGCGCGGCCAGGCCGCATCAAGTCGGATGTCGCCATCGACCTGCCGCATCCACGCCACTACACGCTGAAGACCAGCCCGGAATTCTCAGGCCTGAAGGCGCGGCTGACCGAGGATATCCGCGTCGAGGCGATGCGCACAGTACAGGCGCAGCCCGCCGAAGCCTGAGTGCGTTTTCGGATCAGGCCGCCAGCAATTGCTTGCGGTCGACGCGCTCCTGCTGCGGCGAGCGGGCATAGAGCTCGCGGTAGCATTTGGAGAAATGCGACGCCGAGACGAAGCCGCAGGCGACCGCCACTTCGACCACCGGCATCGACGACTGGATCAAAAGGTGTCGCGCGCGGTCGAGGCGGATTTCCAGGTAGTAGCGGGCAGGGGACCTGCCCATCTCGGTGCGGAACAGCCGCTCGATCTGGCGGCGCGACAGGTCGACGTGGTCGGCGATTTCGATCAGCGACAGCGGCTCGGAGAGGTTGCCTTCCATCAGTTCGATGATGGTCAGCACCTTGGAATTCTGCACGCCGAGGCGGGCGCGCAGCGGCAGGCGCTGGCGGTCGGTGGGGCTGCGCACGCGGTCGGTCAGCACCTGCTCGCACACGCGGTTGACCAGATTGTCGTCGAAATCGTCGCCGATCAGCTTGAGCATCATGTCGAGGGCGGCGGTGCCGCCGGCGCAGGTGTAGATGTTCTGGTCGATCTCGAAGAGGTCGGCAAAGACGTTGGCCTTGGGAAAGGCCTCGGAAAAGCCCGGCAGGTTTTCCCAATGGATGGCGCAGCGCTTGTTGGAGAGCAGGCCGGCGGCGGCAAGGATATGCGCGCCGGTGCACAGGCCGCCGACGGCGACGCCTCTGTTGTATTCCTCGCGCAGCCAGGCGAAGGCCGACCTGTTCTGGTAGCGCTCGACATTCATGCCGCTGCAGACGATGGCCATGTTCGGCCGATCCGGCCCGGCCATTTTCTTGCGCTCTTCCTCGAGCGAGGTGTTGACGGCGCATTCGACGCCGTTGGAGGCGCGCACCGGCTTGCCGTCGATGCTGGCGAGGCGCCAGCGATAGGCCTCATAGCCGAGCATGCGGTTGGCCGAGCGCAGCGGGTCGAGCGCCGTCGCAAAGGCGATCATGGTGAAGTCCGGGACAAGGAAGAATACAAACGATCGCTTGATCGGATGCTTTACGGCGTTCAAGGGAACCTCACGCGGCCATGGCGCGAACAGGATGTCGCGAACAGCACAGCGACATCAGGAAAAACCATTCCTGTCAATCGGCTAGGGGGCTAAGCGGAAACTATATTTGCGACATGGGTCGCAAATGAGCAATCGTCCGGGATGACAGGCACGGGCTGCCGACGGATTGGGCATGGTGGCGGCGGCATAGGTGCCAAAAATGAGAAACGCCGCTTCGGTCAAGCCGAAGCGGCGCTGTTATCGACTATCGGCAGCGGCAGGGAAGCGCTGAGCGCTAGCCGTTATCTCAGGCAACGAAACCGAGGCGCACCGCATTCATGGCACCGGTCTGGCCGGGCATGGTATTGGCAAGGCGCTGGCGCTCGAGAGCGGTCGTCAGGTTCATTTCGCGGCGGGCAAAGAGGCGGGCAAAAAGCTTCATCATCATCTCCTATCGGTTGCTCAGACGGGTCGCCTTCGCTTGATGGAGTGGGGCAGCTCGTTTGCTGACGGTGATATAGGCCTGCGTGAGCAGAAACTAAATCGCAAATGCGAAGCGCTTGAATGGAAATGCGACATCGTTTGCGACATTATTGGGCATGCTGCCCAAAATTTACGATTACTTACAGTGTGTTACCGGCGACATTGAGGCGCCATGCAAGTGACGCATATGCGCCATGCAGCGGCGACACGGCTCTGAAAATCATTTGAGTGCAAATAAGTTGGAGAAAGCCTGCAGGGCCAATAGAGAAGGCCTGCCGGGCTGGTCTGCGCGGCAGGCCTTCAGCACAAGGTACACAATGGTTTACTTTGCTCCAGCCCAGGATCCGACGCCGTGGCGTGCACCGGTCTTGGTGTCGGCAGCTTCAGGCCAGCCGATATCCTTCTGCAGTTCGATCGGCAGCGAGCGGATCGCACGTTCGGTCTGGAAGCGGGCGCGGGCCGCGCTCAATTCGGTCGCAAGCCGACCGATGGATGACAGGATAGACATTTCATTCTCCTTTGGTTGTGGCACGTCCCGCATGAACGCGTTCCGTCGCCTGGATATTCCGCATCGAGTGCAATTCCGTGTCAGGAGCGTTGGAGCCATGGCACGTCCTGCCTTCGATGGAGTTGACTATCCTCCCAATCTGATGTTCAATCAAACGAAATGGAATGATGCTTCACATCAGAAAAATTGAAGGTCGATCCCGATGAACGCCCCACTCAATCATCCGCTGCCGCTGCTCGATCTCGACGTTTTGCGCACCTTCGTGGCCATTGCAGAGACCGGCAGTTTCACCACGGCGGCCAATGCGGTGTTCCGCACGCCGTCGGCGGTCTCCATGCAGATCAAGAAGCTCGAGGACATTCTCGGGCGCTCTGTTTTCGCGCGGGATGCGCGCTCGGTGACGCTGACCACGGATGGCGAGATGCTGCTCGGTTATGCCCGCCGGCTGTTGTCGATCAACCGCGAGGTGGTGTCGAAGTTCATCATCCCCGAGATCGTCGGCGTGGTGCGGCTCGGCTCGCCGGACGACTATGGCGAGCGCGTGTTGCCGCATGTGCTGAAGCGTTTCGCGCAGTCGCATCCGTCGATTGCCGTCGACGTCACCATCGACCAGAGCAGCAATCTGCGCCGCCGCATGGACGACCGGGCGCTCGACATCACGCTGCTGACCAATTCCTACAAGACCAGCGCACTCGGCGCCGAGGTGCTGCTCACCGAGCCGATCGTCTGGGCCGGCGCCAAGGGCGGCAGCGCGCATCTGCGCGAGCCTTTGCCGGTGTCGCTGTGGGAAGAGGGCTGCGCCTGGCGGGCCGGCGCGCTCGATGCGCTGAGCCGTGAAGGCCGCAATTACCGCATCGCCTATATGAGCGCCCACACGGCAGGCCAGCGCGCCGCCATCATGTCGGATCTCGCGGTTGCACCGTTGCCGAAGTCGTTCCTGGGCAACGACATGGTCGAGCTTTGCCCGAAGGACGGCATGCCCGATATCGGCACCTACAATCTGGCGATGGTGGTGTCGCCGGATGCCAGCGCGCCGGTCAAGGCCGTCGCCGACCATATCCGTGCGACGTTCGAGCTTTTCCGCGAAACCGGCAAGTTCTAGAGCGGTTCACCGTTTCACGGAAACGGCGAGCCGCTCTAACTCCTTGTTTTGACTCAATTCCCAAGGGAAAGCGCTACACGCTTTCCCGGGAAAACCGTTTTACACTTTTCCTGGAATTGCTCTGCTATTCCGCTGCTTGGGCGGGGCGCGCCGCGAGAGCGGGTCGCGCCGTGCGCCGCGCAGTTGCGCGCCGCTTGGTGGGCTCACCTTCAAGGAAGGCGACGATGCTGTCCCTGGCGCGACGCGCCTCCGGCATCTCGATCAGCGGCCAGACGTGGAACATGCCTTCCTCATAGACGACGTCGATATCGACGCCGGCAGCGCGTGCCTTTTTGGCGAAGATCAGATTGTCGGGGCTGAGCAGGTCGTGCGAGCCGGTCAGAAGCAGGGTCTGCGGCAGCACCGAGAGGTCGCCATAGAGCGGACTGATATGCCAGTCCCTGCGATCGATGCCGGCACTGTACATGCGGATCGCTTCCAGCCCGCCGGAAATGCCGAGCCACGGATCGTTGCGTTCCGCCTCGAACACTTCGGGGTTGGACAGCGACATGTCGAGGCCGGGTGAAATCAGCACGTGGCGCGACGGCAAGGGCAGGCCTTCCTCAGCCGCCATCATGGTCAGCACGACGGCCATGTTGCCGCCCGCGGAATCGCCCATGAAGACGATGTCTTCAGCGTCGGTCTCATCCAGCATCTGCCGGTAGACGTCGCCGACCATGCCGAACATGGCGTGGAAATCATGCTCCGGCGCGATGGGATAGATCGGCACGGTGATGCCGAAACCCAAGCGCTCGGCCACCTCGGCGATCAACCCCCAATGATAGGATGTGATCTGGAAGACATAGGCGCCGCCATGCATGTAGAGGATGCGCCTGCGTTCGCCGGCCTTCGGCGCGATTTCATAGACAGGGAAGCCATCGACGCTGCGCTCGGTGATATCGAGCTGCTCCCGCAGCAATGCCGGGGGATGATGATCCTCGGTCTTGCGGGCATAGCCGATCCAGCGCTGCAGGTTTTCCGGGCTGGCAAATGCCTTCTTGCGGCTGTGCCGGAGGATGAAGGAAACGAGGTGGCTTTTGAAACTGGGCATTCGCGTACACAAGCTCGGCAGCAGCCGACTAAGAGAATTCCCCACTATCCCGAAGATCGTACCTCCAGCCGAAATGTCAAGATTCTGGCCCAAGCCAACACGGTTGTTTGATCAGCCACGTCCGCGGCTCTGCGCAGCGCGGCTCAGCGCCGGGGCAGCAGCGCGGCGCGCAGCTTGATGTCGGTCGCAGCCGGGGCCATGCGGCGGCCCCGGCGCTTGGTCAGCAATTTGCACTTGTCGGCGAAGGTCATCAGCGGCCCGAGCCCAGGATCAGACGCGACAGGTTGGTCTGGGCGTCGATGCGCGGCGACACGGGCCAGCCGATGTCCTTCTGGATTTCGGGTGGCAGGTTGTTCATGGCGCGCACGGCCTGTGCATTCTTCATGGCCGCACGAAAACGGCCGAGGGTCTCGAACATCTCTATTCTCCTTTGGAGCGTTGTGGCGGCGGAATAGCCCGGTCCGCCATTCGATGTCCGTTAAATGCTTCACGTCTGTATCGGACGTATTGCGCCAAAACAGCGTTTCGGTTTCCAGATCGGTGCGATCTGGAAACATTTGCATACAAATGAAATTGGGCGAATTGGCGGCCTTCGTAAGGCGGCTTATTCCCGGCTGCGCCTGGCGGCATGGCCTTCGCGCGAACGCCGTCGCGGGGCGGCGTCGCCGGCGACGCCATCCTCGCTGACGGTCTTGCGTGGCGGCAATTTCACCGCCGCCGACAGTTTCGGGAACGGATCGACCTTGTTGGGAAGCGCCATGGCGTAGACGAAATGCTCCTGGAATTTCGGCTCCAGTGCGGTCTCGATCTTCTCGATGTGGCTGACCGTGTCCTCGATCTCGCGGCGATAGCCGCGGTTGAGCAGCGCCATCCGCGCGCCGGCACCGGCGGCGTTGCCGACGGCCGAGACCTTGTCGAGGTCGCAGTCCGGGATCAGCCCAAGCACCATGGCGTATTTCGGATCGATGAACGAGCCGAAGGCGCCGGCGAAATGGATGCGGTCGACGTGTTCGGTGTTCTGCTTTTCCATCAGAAGCTTGGTGCCGGCATAGAGCGCCGCCTTGGCAAGCTGGATGGCGCGCACGTCGGTCTGGGTGATGGTGATCTTGGGTTCGCCTTCCTTCAAGACATAAGAGAAGGTGCGGCCGTTGACCGTGACGCGCGGCGACCGCTCGGCCAGCGACCCGTCGATCACTCCATCCTCGGAGATGATGCCGGCGAGGTACATTTCGGCCACGATCTCGATGATGCCGGAGCCGCAAATGCCGGTGACGCCGGTCGCCTGCACGCTGTCGAGGAAGCCGGGATCGTCGGACCAGAGTTCAGAGCCGATGACGCGGTATTTCGGCTCCAGCGTATCGGGGTCGATGCGCACGCGTTCGATGGCGCCGGGGGCAGCGCGCTGGCCGCCGGAGATTTCCGCGCCCTCGAAGGCGGGACCGGTGGGCGAGGAGGCTGCGACAACCCGCTTGCGGTTGCCAAGCACGATCTCGGCATTGGTGCCGACGTCGACGATCAGCATCATCTCGTCCTGGCGATGCGGGCCTTCCGACAGCGTCACGGCCGCCGCATCGGCGCCGACATGGCCGGCAATGCAAGGCAGCATATAGAGGCGGGCGCCCTGGTTGAGTTTCAGGCCGATATCGGAGGCCTTGATGCGCACCGCGCCCGAGACGGCGAGCGCGAAGGGCGCGCCGCCGAGTTCGGTCGGATCGATGCCGAGGAACAGATGGTGCATGATCGGATTGCCGACAAAGACGGAATCCAGGATGTCGTTGCGCTGGACATTACCTTCCGCGCAGACCTTGTCGACCAGGCCCGAGATCGCCTCGCGCACGGCGACCGTCATGCCTTCGCGGCCGTCCGGGTTCATCATCACATAGGAGACACGGCTCATCAGATCCTCGCCGAAGCGGATCTGCGGGTTGGAGGTGCCCGACGAAGCGGCGACGCGGCCCGACAGCAACGATACCAGATGCATGGCGATGGTGGTCGAGCCGATGTCGCAGGCCAGTCCATAGGCCTCGTTCTTGAGGCCGGGCCAGAGTGCTATGACGCGGGCGATGTCGCTTTCGGCATCCTTGTGGATGGCCGCGGTCGCGGTCCAGTTACCCTTGCGCAGTATGCCTTGCACCTGCGGCATCAGGTAGAAGTCGAATTCGAGGTTTTTAAAGCCCCAATCCTTCATCAAGGCGATCTTGAGGCGGTCGAGATCGCCCAGCGGCTTGTGCATGTCGGGCTCTTCGATCTCGACATAGCACATGCGGATCGCCGCATCGCGGGCGATGACGCGCGTGTCGGCATCCTTGCGGATGGTCTGGGCGTTGATGACCGTGTCCTGCGGCACGTCGATGACGAGGTCGCCGAGAATCTGCGCCGAGCAGGACAGGCGGCGCCGCTCGGGCAGGCCGCGGACGCGCTCATAGCGCTCTTCCTTGGCGCCCTTGGGCGAGATGTGGTCGTTGGACGAGACGATCTTGTGCTTGGCGAAATTGCCTTCCTGCACTTCGATCTGGCAGCGACCGCAGGTGGCGCGGCCACCGCAGACGCTCTCGACATAGACGCCGAGCTGACGTGCGGCATCGAGCACCGGTGTGCCGACGGGAAACCGCCCGCGCTTGCCTGACGGCATGAACAGCACGAGCGGATCAGTAATGTTTGCAGGCGAGTTCACGATTGCGCGCTTATCCCCTGGCCATGCGGGCTTCACGGCCGCCGCGACGGCGCCCGCCATTGCCGCCGCCTTCGCCCGGAGCGTTAACGGCGGTGGGCGCTGCGACCGCCTGGCCGCCTTCGGCCGGTTTGTAATCCTTGTAGGTGCGGATCCAGTTGGTGCAGTTCTCGTCGGTGCCGTTGAGCACGTTGGCGCCGCGCACGGCTTCCATTTCCTGCGGGCGCACCGGGTTCATGATAGCGCTCGTCATACCGGCGCCGATCACCATCGGGATGAAGGCGGCGTTGATGCCGTGGCGGTGCGGCAGGCCGAACGAAATGTTGGACAGGCCGCAAGTGGTGTTGACCTTGAGCTCTTCGCGCAGACGGCGCAGCAACGCGAAGACCTGGCGGCCGGCATCGCCGAGCGCGCCGATCGGCATCACCAGCGGGTCAACGACGACGTCATGCGCCGGAATGCCGAAATCGGCGCAGCGCTGCACGATCTTCTTGGCGACGGCGAAGCGCACATCCGGATCCATCGAAATGCCGGTCTCGTCGTTGGAGATCGCGACGACCGGAACATTGTACTTCTTGACCAGCGGCAGGATGGCTTCGAGCTTTTCCTCTTCGCCGGTCACGGAGTTGACCAGCGGGCGGCCCTTGGCGACCTTGAGCGCTGCCTCGATGGCGGCGGTGACCGACGAGTCGATCGACAGCGGCAGGTCGACCAGGCCCTGGACGATCTCCAGCGTCTGCACCAGCAGGCCGGGTTCGGTTTCGTTCGGATTAACGGAGGTGACGCCGGCATTGACGTCGAGCATGGTGGCGCCGCAGGCGGCCTGTTCCAGCGCATCCTTGATGACGGTCTCGAAATTGCCGGCGATCATCTCGGCGGCCAGCTTCTTGCGGCCGGTCGGGTTGATGCGCTCGCCGATGACGCAGAAAGGCTGGTCGAAGCCGATGATGATCTCTCGTGTCGCCGAGGCGACGATGGTCCGGGTCATGAAGTCTCTCCGCCTGATATAAAGATTTCTTTATATCGTTGTCTGGTTTCATTCAAGCAAATGGCTGGCCGTCCGCGCTGTCAGTGCGCGGTCTTCACCATATCCACCTGCGTTTCGGTAATGTCGTCGTGCAGTATGCTCTCGAGCCGGTCGGCGACCATCTGATCGTCGTGGCGGATCTCACGTTTCCATGGCTGGCGGCCTTTCAGCACACCCGATTCATCGACGATCTCGGCGACATATTCCTCCTGGCGGTAGGCCATCACATGGATGCCGGAGACACCAGGAATTTCCTTCACCTCGTTGATGATGTCGGTGCAGAGCTGCTTGCCTTCCTTCTTCTGGTCCTGCGCGCCTTCCAGCCGCTTGATGATGGTATCGGGAATATGAATGCCCGGCACGTTGGAGCGGATCCATTTGGCCGTCTTGGCCGAAGCCAGCGGGCCGACGCCGCACAGGATGAAAACTTTTTCCGTATGCCCCAAGTCCCGCGCCCTCTGCATGAAGGTTCTGAACATCGGCACGTCGAAGCAATACTGCGTCTGCACGAACTGCGCGCCGGCGGCGATCTTCTTGCCGAGATGGATCGGGCGGAAATCGAAGGGTGGCGCGAAGGGGTTGACGGCGGCGCCGAGGAAAATTTGCGGCGGCGTCGTCAACTTGCGGCCGGACAGGAACTTGCCGTTGTCGCGCATGATGCGGCAGGTTTCCAGCAACGACATGGAATCGAGGTCGAAGACAGGCTTGGCGCCGGGCTGGTCGCCGGCCTGGACGCCGTCGCCGGTGAGGCACAGCATGTTGGCGACGCCCATCGCCGCACCGCCCAGCACGTCGCCCTGGATGGCGATCCGGTTCCTGTCACGGCAGGCAATCTGCATGATCGGGGCATAGCCCATGCGGGTCAAAAGCGCGCAGATGCCGACCGAGGACATGTGGCAGTTGGCGCCGGAGGCATCGACGGCATTGATGGCGTCGACCCAGCCGTCGAAGATTTTCGCGCGGTTATAGACGTCTTCGGGATCGGCGCTGTCGGGCGGGTTGAGCTCGGTGGTAACCGCGAATTCGCCGCGCCGCAGCACACGCTCCAGTCGGCCACGTGAGGAGTGGCCGGGCAGGGGATCGAGCGGCAGATGGATGCCGGCCGGGTTTTCATCGCGCTGGCGGCCGATCACGCGGCCGCTCCAGTGTTGGCTTTGGCCGCTGCTTCACGGGCCGCTGCCGACTGCGCCGTCACCCGCAGCCAGGCCGAGGTTTCGCGCAGCGACTGGTCGACCGGCTTCTGCACGGTCAGGATCCTGTCGCCATGCTCCATGTTCCGCGAGCCTTCCCAGGCCTTAACCCAGACGCAAGGCATATCGGGCTCGACCTCGCAATTGCCGTTGGCGCGCACACCGCCGCAAGGGCCGTTGCGCAGCTGCTTGGGGCAGTTCATCGGGCACGACATGCCGGTCGAGGACAGGATGCACTGGCCGCACATGCGGCAGTCGAACATGAAGCCCTTGACGCGCCTTTCGACAAACTTGATCGGCGCCTCGACGCGCCCATAGCCGAGGCCTTTCCAAAGCGGATGAAGAAGCAGGAACATGTCGGCGAACCTGGAGTAGAACCATTCGAGCAATCGCGAGTGCCGAATGGACCACAGCCTGATGGCAAACGACCGCTGCACGCGCCGCTGCGGCGACACGTCGGCCGGCTTGTAGTCGGATTTCGGCGCTGCTTTCTTGACCTGAGTGGCCTGGGTAACCGGCTGGGTAACCCTTGGCCCCTCTTTGGCAGGAGTGGTTTCAGACATTTTCTTTCCCGCCCGCCTTGACCAGAGCGACCAGCCGCTCGCGGTCGTATTTCGCGTCGATGTCGCTGAATGCCTTCTCGACCTCGGCTTCGAGGTCGTCGCCGACCGGGATCGGATCGGCCTTGCGCCATTCGGCGAGGTAATCGTCGGTGCCGCCGGCGCCGGTGCGCATGGCGCACATATCGATCGCCTCGGTGAAGCGCAGCGGCAGTTCGCGCTTGGCGTTCTGCCGGCCCTTCTTGACGATGACCTGGGCGGGGATGTCGCGCCAATAGACGACGATCAGATCGGCCATGAATTCTCTCACTCCCTGTAGAGCGCCGTGCGTCCATGAGGGAAACGACGCTCCACCACTTTGTCCAGCAGGTGCGAGCATTGCCGGATGCGCAGTGGGGCTGCTTGTTATGGGACGACGCGCGCGCATTCAAAAGCGACGCTATTGAGAGTCGCAAAAAGAAAGGCGAGATTCCGAGGGAAGGCTGGCTACCAAACCCGCTTGGTCAGGCCGGTCCAGAGATAGAACCAGATCGTCGGGTGGTACCATTGTTTCGAGGGCAGGTCCGGCTTGATCGTGGCCAACTTTCCGTCCAAGGCGTCGCGGACCGCCTCGACGCAGATGTCGCGCGAGAACGCCGCCTGGCGCAACGCATAGCTCGAAATCGTGTCGCCGGGCTCCGGCTTGCCGCGCGCCTGTTTCAACACGCCGCCGGTGTCGCCGCCGGCGTCGACCAGATGCACGGTGGTGCCGAAATTCTGGAGATCGCCGGAGGCCAGCGCCCAGTAGCCGCCATTCATGCCGCGGTATTTGGGCGCGATGCCGGCGTGGTAGTTGAGCACCGGGCAGGGCATTTGCGCCAGCGTCTGCCGGGACAAAATCCGGCAGCCGGCGAGCAGCACCACGCCCGGGCGGATGTCGGCGACCGCCTGCAGGCAATCGGGCCCGTCGGCGGAGGAGACGTGGATGATCTTTTGTCCCGGCCTCGGCTCTGTCTGCAGTTTTTGCGCTGCGATCAGCCGCTCCGCGTGCCCGGCGAAGAAGCGTTTGCCGAGCCTGGTCAGCACCATCGTGCCAAGCTGGCCGATGGCCGAAAACAAGCCTTGGCGGCGCGCCCGGCCGAGCAGCAATTGTTTTTTGGATTCAGGGCTTTCGAGGATGACGCTGACAGGACCGAACTGGTCGGCGATGGCGTTGACGATGGCCCAGATGTGCGGCCCGCCTTCGGTGACGATGACGATCGCAGCACTTTTTTCAACCGCTGATGCCATGGCGCGCTTTCTTGCCGGCGCGCAACCATTTGCCGTGCGCTGCCCGGCTCAATTCTGTGCCGGGCGAGGTTAAATCTTGATGACCGCCCGGCCAGCGAGAGACCAACGGATCAGCGCTTGAACTCGATGATGTCAAGTTTCGATTCGTAGTAGGGCGCCGGGAATTCGATGCGCCATTCATTGGCGCTGGTGCGGAAGGCATAGCCGACCTGGTCGCTTTCCGGGCCGCTGCCATAGGGTTTTGGCTTGTTGTCATTGACATAGCCGGAGCCGAGATAGATCGCGCGTTTTTCGCTATCGTCGAAGAAACGGCCCTTGGTGCGTTGCGAGCCGCTGACCTTTTCCAGCTGCCAGCCGGAGCCATCGTCCGTGACCTTGCACTTGAACCAGCCATAGATGACCAGCGGGCCGGTCAGGCCCACCTTGATGGTTCGGCATTGCCAGTTGCCGCTCAGGTCCTTGTCGGAAAAGGCCACTATCGGCTTTGCCAGCAGCGCGTCGAGTTGGCTGACCTCAGCCGGGTCTCCCGCTTTTGCCTCGGCCAGCGCCGCCTTGCGGGTCTCGCCATATTTGTCGAGGCGAACCTTGTCGGCAGGCGTGATGATCTTCTGCACCTCGCCGTCGGCGCGAGCGGGCAAGACGAGGCAGAGGAGGCCAAGGGCGGCGAGCAGGACGCGAGGGGTCATCGGTGGTATCCATGTTGGCGCGGCTGGAGCAGCCGATTCTATCTTCCAGTGCACACTTACCCATTCGCGGCGGCCTGTCATCCGTGCTTAAACAGCGGTATGTTCCGCGGGAGGTGCGCGTGGGGGTTACAATCCATTTTGAGGGACAACTGCGCGGAGAGGAACAATATCTTGCGCTGTTGCAGGAAGTTGAAGCGCTTGCCATCGCTCGAGACTGGCGATTTCGGCCGATAGACGAGGCCGAAATGGTTCTCAACCGGGTCATCGACGAACGCAGCGTTGACTATATCGGCCCGGTCATGGGGATAGAATGCCTGCTGCATCCCAAGTCGGATCGCCTAAGGTTCGAGTTCGACAGGGACCTCTTCATGCAGCAATATTGCAAGACCCAGTTTGCGGGGTCGGAGGCGCATATCGAGATCATCGAGTTGCTTCGCAAAGTTGCTCCTTTTTTCGACAAGTTCGACGTCTTCGATGAAGGCGAGTACTGGGAACTGGGCGACCGCACAATTCTGCAGGTCAATCTCGACACAGTCGACGCTCTGCTTGCAGAGGCTTTGCGCAAGGATCCAACTGCAAGAGGGCCGATCCGGTTAGACAACGGCCGCGTTGTCAATTTCGTGTCGGATCCGCAACCGGAGAGCAAATAATCCGAAGTCGGGCGCCTAACGCAATTCTTCTGGATGTGCCGCCACCCGCGCCAATTCAGCCGTCAGGTCGCCATAGCCGGTCGAGCGGCGCTCATAGGCGAGGCCAAGCATCTTCGCGGCCTTCTCGGCGACCTTGTCGAGTTCCGGATCGTCGGTCTGGGCGATGTAGATCAGCTTCTGGTAGTTGCCGAAATAGTCCTTGATCAGCTCCGGGTGCTTGTCGAGGCCGAGCGGCTTCATGAAGAAGGCGTCGAACTGGCGGCACAGGAAATCGGTCATGTAGAACGACATCATGTCGTCGTCGGCGACCTTCGCATAGGCGTCCATGCCTTGGTAGAAGGCAAAGCAGTGCGGCCCGGCCATGCGCTCGACGCCGTGCTTCTCCAGGACCCGGTCGAGCATGCCGCCGGTACCGCAATCGGCATAGCCAACGAAGATGTTGCTATAGCCTTCCGCCTTGGCCTCTTCGATCGCCTTGTCCATCGCCGGTGCGATGCGGTCGGGGTAGAAATGGAACTCCGCCGGCAGGCAGGTCAGGTCGAGATGGTCGAGCTTGAGCTGCTCCTTGACGGCCAAAACTTCGCGCGCAATCATTCCACAGGCGATGACCAGCAGCCTGTCGTCTTGATTCGGTTTCGTTTTTTGCATTCTGGCCATGGAACCCGGTCGAAGCGGCCTTCGTTGCTGTGGGGCGAATCTATCGAGAGAGGGATAAACCGTCCATGAAACTGTTACGCGTTGCGCCGATTGCAATCCTTGCCTGCGTCCTGGCGCTTACGGCCTGTGCCAACACCGTCCGTGGTGTCGGCCGGGATATCAAATCGACCGCGAAAGCCGTCGACGACACCGTCACCAAACCCTGACGCAGCCATCCGTTCCAATAGCTGGGAACAAAAAAGCCGCGCTGCAAGGCGCGGCTTTCGATTGTGGGCCAGACGCCTTGCGGAAGAGATCAGGCTGAAGCGCGCATATTATGCTTGCGCTTCATGAAGTCCTTGGCGGTCTCGACCGCCACAGCCGCGTCGCGGCAATAGGCATCGGCGCCGACGGCCTTGCCGAATTCCTCGTTTAGCGGCGCGCCGCCGACCAGGACGACATAGTCGTCGCGGATGCCCTTTTCCTTCATCGTGTCGATGACGACCTTCATGTAGGGCATGGTCGTGGTCAAAAGCGCCGACATGCCGATAATGTCGGGCTGGTGCTGCTCGATGGCGTCGAGGTATTTTTCCACCGCATTGTTGATGCCGAGATCGATGACGTCGAAGCCGGCACCTTCCATCATCATGCCGACGAGGTTCTTGCCGATGTCGTGGATGTCGCCCTTGACGGTGCCGATCACCATCTTGCCCTGCTTCGGCGCGCCGGTGGCGGCCAGCAGCGGGCGCAGGATGAACATGCCGGCCTTCATGGCGTTGGCCGACAGCAGCACCTCGGGAACGAACAGGATGCCGTCGCGAAAGTCCTCGCCGACGATGCGCATGCCTTCGACCAGAGCTTCGGTCAGCACCTTGTAGGGCACCCAGCCGCGCTCGAGCAGGATGTTGGTGCCTTCCTCGATCTCTTCCTTCAGTCCGTCATAGAGATCGTCGTGCATCTGCTGCACCAACTCGTCGTCGGAAAGCTCGGAGAGGATGATCTCGTCGTCGGCCATTTTTCTCGGGCTCCTTGCCGCACGGGATGCGATCACGGCGGCTTAAAATAATCGCGTCAATACCTAACCCGGCGGGGGCAGGTATCCATAGCTGATTTGCGACTTCCCGCAAAAGGAAAGCGACCGCAAATCTATTGGAATTCTTGTCGATTTTGCGACAGGCGTTGGCGCTGGCGGGCCGTTTCGAATAGGGTGCATGACTACGATCCGGGCGAGAAGCCGCCATACGCGGCCGCAAACGGTTTTTAGGGAAAAAACGATCATGAGTGAAAACGCGTCAGTCGACCAGGAAGCGTCCAATGCGCGACGTGGACGTGCTGCCAGCGGCGGCGCGGCTGCAAGGCGGGCGGCGCGCTCGGGCGGCGGACCGGGCACCCAGCTCACCTATATCAAGCGCAAGATCAACATCTATGAGGTCCTCAACGAGGAAGGCCTGGCGATTATCGAAAACAACACCGATACGGTGCTGGAAGAGATCGGCATCATCTTTCGCGACGACGCCGAGGCGCTGCAGCTTTGGAAAGAGGCGGGCGCCGACGTCAAGGGCGAGCGCGTGCATTTTCCCAAGGGCCTCTGCCGCTCGCTGCTGAAGACCGCGCCGCCCATCTACACCCAGCATGCGCGCAACGCCGAACGTTCGGTGCAGATCGGCGGCAACGCCACGGTCTTCGCGCCGGTCTATGGTCCGCCCTTCGTGCGCGATCTCGACGGTGTCAGGCGCTACGCGACGATCGAGGATTTCCGGAATTTCGTGAAGCTCGCCTATATGGCGCCGTCGATCCACCATTCGGGCGGCACGGTGTGCGAGCCGGTCGATGTGCCGGTCAACAAACGCCATCTCGACATGATCTACAGCCACATCAAATATTCGGACAAACCGTTCATGGGTTCGGTGACGGCGCCAGAGCGGGCCGAAGACACCGTCGCCATGGCCAAGATCGTGTTCGGCGACGATTTCGTCGAAAACAACACCGTGCTGACCAGCCTGATCAACGCCAATTCGCCGATGGTGTTCGACGAAACCATGCTGGGCGCGCTGAAGGTTTATTCGCGTCACAACCAGGCTTGCATCGTCACGCCGTTCATCCTTGCCGGCGCGATGAGCCCGGTCACGGTGGCCGGCACGCTGACACAGGTTCTGGCCGAGGTGCTGGCCGGTGCCTCTTTCACGCAGTTGATCCGCCCCGGCGCGCCGGTACTGTTCGGCACCTTCGCCTCGTCGATCTCCATGCAGTCTGGTGCGCCGACCTTCGGCACACCGGAGCCGTCGCTGGTTTCCTACGGCGCCGCACAGCTTGCCCGCCGGCTCGGCCTGCCGTTCCGCACCGGCGGATCGCTCTGCGCCTCCAAGGTTCCGGACGCGCAGGCCGCCTATGAGAGCGCCAACACGCTGAACTCGACCATTCTTGCCGGCACCAATTTCGTCCTGCATTCGGCAGGCTGGCTCGAAGGCGGACTGGCGTCCTGCTACGAAAAATTCATGATGGACATCGACCAGCTCGGCATGACGCAAAAGTTTTCCGAAGGCGTCGACCTCTCGGAAAACGGCCAGGCGATGGACGCCATCCGCCAGGTTGGCCCGGGCAGCCACTATCTCGGCTGCGACCACACCCAGGCCAATTTCCAGACCGCCTTCTACCGCTCCAGCATCGCCGACAACAATTCCTACGAGCAGTGGCTGGCCGAGGGCGAGAAGACAGCGCCGCAGCGCGCCAACGAACTCGCCCGCCGCTGGCTGGAGACCTATGAGGCGCCGTATCTCGATCCGGGCATCGACGACGGGCTGAAGGACTACATCGCGACGAAGAAGGCGTCGATGGCTGACGCCTTCACCTGAAAGGAGCCCGAGTCAGGCGGGGCTAAAGTCGCCAACATCATCCACAAGGAAGTCTGGCGGAGCGCTTTCTCCGACCCGGACAAGAAGGGATGATTGCGCGGCGCCGGGCTGACGAGATAGCGGCCGCGCTTTCCGCCGACGGCCTCATCCTGCGCGGCGGCTTCAATTTCGCAACAAGCGAAACGCCGCCGCATGGCCCTTCAGTTGCCCCCGCCAAATCCGTGCTGTTGGTGGGGCAGGCGGGAGCGGCACCCTGGCCGCATTTCCTGCGCTGGCGCGACCGGCAACCGCAAACCATTGCTAATCCGCTCGACACATGGTCGCGCGCAGTGATCGGTGCGGTGGCGGAGAAATTCGGCGCGCGCGCCGTTTCGCCTTCGGACAGACCTTATCTGCCGTTCCAGCAATGGGCGATGCGAGCGGAGAGGCTGAGACCGTCGCCGCTGGGCATCCTGATGCATCCGCAGTACGGGCTCTGGCATGCCTATCGCGGCGCGTTGCTGTTCGAGGATGAGATCGCGCTTCCTGAACGTCGCGAAGCGATTCACCTTTGCGACGCCTGTGTTGCAAAACCTTGCCTGAAATCCTGTCCGGTTGACGCCTATTCCGCGGATGGTTTCGCTCATCAGGCTTGCCTGGCGCATGTGCGGGGATCGAAGGGCGAACCATGCCGCGGCGGCGGCTGCCTCGACCGCAACGCCTGTCCGTATGGCACGGCCCATCGCTATCCGCCTGAGGTTCAGGCCTTTCACATGACGGCGTTTGCCGGCCTGTAGCCGGGTCGAAAGCCCGCACAAAGTGTTGAACGGGATTGTCAGGGAACGGCTTGCCCTGACGGTGCCTGCTTATATGTATCGCACGACATTTAACGGAGCGGGCCATGGCGAAGCAGGACATTGAGATCAAGACCGGGGACGGCGTGGCGAAAGCCGGGCTGTTCCGCTCGGCGACCGCTTCCTCGTCCAGGGCCGGCATCATTCTCTATATGGACGCTTTCGGTCCGCGACCGGCGCTCGACGCAATGGCGGAACGGCTGGCAGGCGAGGGCTATGCCGTGCTGGTGCCGGATCTTTTCTATCGCAAAGCACCCTACGGGCCGTTCGAGCCCAAGACCGCTTTCGTCGTCGAGGAGACCAAGGTCGCGCTGACGGCGTTGGTCCACGGCACGACACAGGACATGACCATCCGCGACAGCAGGGCGTTCCTCGACACGCTTACCGCTGAAGGTGTCACCGGACCGGTCGGTGTCGTCGGTTACTGCATGGGCGGGGCGCGGGCTTTGAATGCGGCTGCAACCTATCCCGATCGCATCGTGGCGGCGGCGAGCTTCCATGGCGGCAATCTGGCCAGCGATGCCGCCGACAGCCCGCACCGCAAGGCCGCAATGATCAAGGCGCGCGTCTATGTCGGGACATCGGGCGTCGACCGCAGCTTTCCGCCGGAGCAGTCGGCGCGGCTGGTCGAGGCGCTGCGCGTGGCGGAGGTCGACCACGCCATCGAAAACTATGCCGGCATGGCGCATGGCTGGTGCGTGTCGGACCACAGCGTCTTCAACGCGGCCGGCGCCGAACGTCATTGGAAGCGACTGACGACGCTGTTCGCCGAGACGCTGATCTAACGAGGCGTTGCCTGAAGTCGCAACGAACGGGTAGAGACTGCACGATTGGCGCGGCCTGTTAAAACAGCGCCAGTCGAGCGGGAACGAACAGCCTGATGCAATCCTATGATGTCGTGGTGATCGGCGCCGGTGCGGCCGGAATGATGTGCGCCATCGAGGCGGGCAAGCGCGGCCGCTCGGTCCTGGTGCTCGATCACGCGGCAAAGCCCGGCGAGAAGATCCGCATCTCCGGCGGTGGCCGCTGCAATTTCACCAACATCCACACCAGCCCGAAGAATTTCATCTCCGGCAATCCGCATTTCTGCATTTCGGCGCTCAGCCGCTACACGCAAGGCGACTTCATCGCGCTCGTCGAACGCCATGGCATTGCCTGTCACGAGAAGACGCTGGGACAGCTGTTTTGCGACGGCTCGGCGCGCCAGGTCATCGACATGCTGGTTTCCGACATGCAGGATTGGGGTGTGGAACTGGCGTTGTCGACCGAGGTGAGGAACGTCAGCAAGACCGCGGACGGGTTTGTGCTGACGCTCTCCGCTGGCAGCGTCGCTTGCAGCTCGTTAGTCGTGGCTTGCGGGGGCAAGTCGATCCCCAAAATGGGCGCGTCCGGTTTCGGCTACGAGCTTGCGGCGCAATTCGGCCTTGCGGTGGTGGAAACACGGCCGGCGCTGGTGCCGCTTACCTTCGACGCAAGAACGCTCGAGCGGCTGGCGCCTTTGGCCGGCAATGCCGTCGATGCCGAAGTCGCCTGCGGCAAGACGCGGTTTTCAGAAGCGATGCTGTTTACGCATCGCGGCTTGAGCGGGCCTTCCATCCTGCAAATATCGTCCTATTGGCGCGAGGGCGACGAGATCCGCATCGCCATGCTGCCGGGGAGGGATGTGGCGGAACTGCTTCGCGCCGCCCGGCGCGTCAACGGCAGGCAAGCGGTGCAGACGGTGCTTGCAAACCATTTGCCGAAGCGCCTTGCGCAAGCAGTCGCCGAGCGCAGTGGGATCGATGGCAATCTCGCTGATTTGACAGACCTGCAAATGAAAACCGTCGAAGCCGCCGTCAACGACTGGCGCATCAAGCCGGCCGGCTCCGAGGGTTACCGCACGGCGGAAGTGACGCTTGGCGGTGTCGATACCAACGGGCTCGATCAGAAGACGATGCAGGCGAAATCCGTGCCGGGGCTGTTTTTCATCGGCGAAGTCGTCGATGTCACGGGCTGGCTGGGCGGCTATAATTTTCAGTGGGCTTGGTCGTCCGGCTGGGCCTCGGGCCAGGTGTGCTGATATTCAGGTGAGGCCGGCCTGCAAACGACGGCTTTCAGTGCTTCCGGTGCTCGCGTACCAAAAGTACGCTCCACTCCGGTTCTCGAAATCCATCGTTTTCGGCTCGGCCTCACCTGAATCTCAGCGCACCTGTTGCGCGTGCATCCGTCGCCTCGGAAAAAAATCTTTCCATAACCCCAAGGATTGGCCATTAGCCTTCGTCCAACAGGCAAATGATGGCGATGATGCTGGATGAAAGCGAAGCCTCCGACGCCGAATTGATCGGGCGGGCGAAGGGCGGAGACAGGGGTGCCTTCGGCAAATTGCTGGAGCGGCACTACGACTTCGTCTATCGCGCCGCCTATCGCTGGTGCGGAAAGAAGGCCGATGCCGAAGACATCGCCCAGGAGGTCTGTGTCCGTCTCGGCAAGGCGATCCGCGACTACCGCGGCGGCGGCGCGTTTACGACATGGCTCTATTCCGTGACGCTGAACGCGGCGCGCGACATGATGCGCAAGACGACGCGCGAAAACGTCAAGACCGAGGCTTTCGGCGCCTACAGCATGATATCGGGAGAGGCATCCGCCGAGCCCGAAGATCCGACTGAGGCGCTCTGGGCAGCGGTGCGGCAATTGCCGGACAAGCAGCGCGATGCAGTACTTCTGGTCTATGGCGAAGGTTTGAGCCATGCGGCCGCCGCCGAGGCGATGGCAATCTCGGAGACGACGGTTTCCTGGCACATCCATGAAGCGAAGAAACGGCTGAAGACGTTGATGCGTTCAGCCGGGGAAGTGTGACCATGGTCGACGACAACGAACTCAACAGGCTGCGCGACGCAGCAGTACCGGCGCCGGGCGAGAGCGCGAAGACACGCGCCTTCGAAGCCGCCATGCGCGCCTATGATCAGGAAAATATTTCTGCCGTCACCCAAGGATCGGTCGGCGGGCTTCGTCTCACAGAGCGAGCACAAAAGCTCTGGAGCGAGATCATGCAAAAGAAACTCATCGCCACGCCAGCCATTGCCGGGCTCGTCGCCCTGCCGATCGCCGGATACGCCACCTTCCACATCCTGAGGGAACAGCCGTTGCCGTTCGGTAGCGACGAGAAGATCACTGAGACGCTGGCCGACAAGCCGGCAACCAATGGGCCGGCGATCAACGCGCCGGTAAAAGAAAAGCAGGCGCCTGAAGGCGACAAGAAGGCCGACGCCGATGTGCGAAGCCGCGACACCACTACGACGCTTACGCCGCCCGCGCCGCCGAAGCCCGAATCGACCGTTGCTGTCGCCCCTGCGCAGCAGGATGCGCTGGGGCGCGGCGTGTTGGCCGAGCCTGCGCCAGTTGAGAGCCGCGAGTTTTCGCTTGACGGCACCGCTGCTCCGGCCGGCGGCGCGCGGGTCGACCGCATGGCCGGCGCGACCGAGTCCAAGTACCTGGCGCAGCCTTCGACGATGCCGGCCGACCAGATAGCGCCGCAGGAGCCAAACCGCGACCGCGTCGAGGATTTCAAGACCAATCCGGTGCATGCAGCCCTTCAGGATCCGGTCTCGACCTTCTCGATCGACGTCGACACCGCTTCCTATTCCTTCGTCCGCGGCTCGCTGAAGCAGGGCTACCTGCCGCAGGCCGACACGGTGCGCGTCGAGGAGATGGTCAATTACTTCCCCTATGACTGGAAGGGTCCGGACTCGGCTTCGACGCCGTTCAACTCGACCGTAAGCGTCATGCCGACGCCGTGGAACGGGCACACCAAGCTGATGCACGTCGCCATCAAGGGCTTCGACATCAAGCCGGTCGAGCAGCCGAAGGCCAATCTGGTGTTCCTGATCGACGTCTCGGGTTCGATGGATGAGCCGGACAAGCTGCCGCTGCTCAAGTCGGCTTTCCGGCTGCTGGTCAGCAAGCTCAAGGCGGACGACACCATCTCGATCGTCACCTATGCCGGTGACGCCGGCACCGTGCTGATGCCGACCAAGGTCACCGAGAAGGACAAGATCCTCAACGCTATCGACAATCTGCAGCCGGGCGGCTCGACGGCCGGCGAGGCGGGTATCAAGGAAGCCTACAAGCTTGCCCAGCAGTCCTTCGTCAAGGACGGCATCAACCGTGTGATGCTGGCCACGGACGGCGACTTCAATGTCGGCCAGACCGATGACGACGATCTGAAGCGACTGATCGAGCAGGAGCGCAAGACCGGCGTCTTCCTGTCGGTGTTCGGCTTTGGACGCGGCAATCTGAACGACCAGATGATGCAGACCATCGCCCAGAACGGCAACGGCACCGCCGCCTATATCGACACGCTGGCCGAGGCCGAGAAGGTTCTGGTCGAGGATGCTTCCTCGACGCTGTTCACCATCGCCAAGGACGTCAAGGTCCAGGTCGAGTTCAATCCGGACAAGGTCTCGGAGTACCGGCTGATCGGCTATGAAACCCGCGCCTTGAACCGCGAGGACTTCAACAATGATCGCGTCGATGCCGGCGATATCGGCTCCGGTCATTCGGTGACCGCCATCTACGAGATCACGCCGAAGGGCAGTGGCGGCGAGCAGATGGATCCGCTGCGCTACGGCCAGGCGACGGTCAACAATGGCGGTGTCGCCAATGCCGACGAATATGCCTTCGTGAAAATCCGCTACAAGCTGCCGAACGAAGACGTCTCGAAGCTGATCACCACGCCGGTGACGTCGGCCAACGAGGTCGCGTCCTTCGACCAGGCCAGCACCGACCAGCGTTTCTCCATCGCTGTCGCCGCCTTCGGCCAGAAGCTGCGCGACGAGGATGCGACCGCGAAGTTCGGCTACGACAAGATCATGGAGATTGCCACCGCCGCCCGAGGAGCCGACCCGTTTGGGTACAGGTCCGAGTTCCTTTCGCTTGTGCGCCTTGCCTCGGCGCTCGGCGGTAACCGGTAGTGGCAATACAGCCGGTTCCTTTCAGACGGGGGTCGTTCTGATACGGGGAACCGGCTACGGGCGGGTGAGGCAGGCCGGCGGGGGAAACCCTGCCGGCCTTTTTTCGGATCGATTGATCCGAAGCGCACAGATGATCCGCCTGATCGTTAAATTGCGCGGCTTTTCCGGAACGTCATCGCAATGCCCTGCTATTATTGCATGGGGTCGGGACTGGGCTTGGGGAGCCGGGAATTGCAGATCATGAACATTGGAAACACGACGCCGGCGGTGAGACACACGCAGGCGTCGGGAACGCTGTCGCCAGAATCCAGGCGCATCATGGATGACGTCGACGCAGCCCGGAATACCGCAAAGTCGGCGCTGACCAATGACCGCTTTCGCGTCATGCTGGAGCAGATCGGCAATCCGCAGTCGTCGGGTGACCTGGTGACGATGAATGAAAGCGCCGACAGCACCGCCCTGGATTTCACGACGGCGCTATCGCGTTACGCTGAAAACAGCGAATAAGTTCGATATCAGGCCCGGCTGCGGCGGCGTTCGCGGCGGGCTTCGCTGGTCTCGGCGGTGTTTTCCGTCGCCACCTTGTTGCGCATCGGACCGATGCGCTCGATGATCCCCGCGACGGTCGGGCGTTCGGATTTGGTGTGCGCGTCGAGCGCCTTGCGCATGGCGGCAAGGTGCTGGAACGAGGTGCCGCAGCAGCCGCCGATGATCTTCGCGCCGCCATCCACCGCCAGCCGGACATAGTCGGCCATCAGCTCCGGCGTGCCGGAATAATGGATCTCGGTGCCACGAAATTCGGGAATGCCGCAATTGCCCTTGACGATCACCGTCGCTTCCGGCTTCGCCTCGGTCATGTCGAGCAGCGAGGCCAGGATGTCGGAGGCGCCGACACCGCAATTGGCGCCGACACCGAGCGGCGTCTCTGAAAGTCCGTCGGCGACGCCGTGGATATCCCTGGGCAGCAGGCCCATCATGGTGCGGCCGGCAGTGTCGAAGGAGCCGGTATAGGTGTAGGGCAGGCCGACGCGGATGGCGGCTTGCGCCGCGGCGCGGATCTCGTCCGGCGCCGACATGGTCTCGATCCAGGCGACTTCGGCGCCGCCTTCCTTCAAGCCTTCGATCTGTTCGGCGAAGGCCTCGACCGCCTCGTCATAGGTCATGGCGCCGAGCGGCACCAGCAACTCGCCGGTCGGCCCGACCGAGCCGGCGACGATGACTTTCCTGCCGGCCTTGTCGGCGACCGCCCGGGCAATCTCTGCGGCGCGCTTGTTCAGCGCATGCACGCGGTCCTGCGCATGGTGCAGCTTCAGCCGGTGGCGCGTGCCGCCGAACGAGTTGGTGAGAATGATATCGGCGCCAGCGTCGACGAAATTCTGGTGCAGGCTGGTGATGGTATCGGGCGCTGTCTCGTTCAGCAACTCCGGCGCTTCGCCGGCCTCCAGACCCATGGCGAACAAATTGGTGCCGGTGGCGCCATCGGCGAGCAGCACGCCCTTTTCGGCCAGCAGAGCATCGATGGGATTGTTCGCGGTCATCGGATCGACTTTCAGATATTTGATTGGAATAAGGATATAAAGAAGTCTTTATGTCCAGTCAATGTGTTTGCAACCTGCAATGCCGCGCGGCGCACCTTTCCGGGGCGTTGGCGATCAGGCAGAACCCGATGGAAATGACGCGCCGGCCAGATTGCGCGCGTAGGCGGCGGCCTCATGCGGGTTGATGTCGGCGGCCCGGATCAGATTGTCGAAATGCTGGGTCAGCGCTTGGACCGGCTGGGTGGCGTTCAGCACGACATACATGTCGCCGACATAGATGGCGGCGCGGTAGGGACCGAAGATTGTCAGCGGGATCGAATAGCGCATGCGGCCGTCATAGAGGAACAGCCGGAAGGTGGGGTAGAGATCGTCAAGCAGCGTCGCCATATGGGCAAGCTGCTGCCGGCGGTCGGCCTCGGGAAAGCGGTCCCAGACGCCCAGGCCGCGGGCAAAGATCTCAAGCGTATGGCGCGGCATGCAGACCTCCATGTCGGTCTCAGGGCGCCGGTTGTACTCGATGCGGTACTGCGTCTCGCTGGCCTGCGCCAGACGGCTGCGGTTCGTGATGTTGGCTTCGTAGTCGACCAGCTGGCGTGTGCGCAGGAGATCGGGAATGCCGGCCGGCACATAGCGGATCTTGGTGCCTGCGGCCTCGGCGAACCATTTGGCGAGCAGCGTGCGGTCGAAGCCGTCGGGCGCCTCTTCGATCTCCAGGCTTTCGCGGATTTCGCCGGTGACGCCTTCGTCCTGGGAGAGGCCGAGCAGCCAGTCCAGCGAGATCTTGAATTCGGCGGCGATGTTGAGCAGCGTTTCGGCACGTGGCAGGCGCGTCGAGGCGCCGGACATCAGTTGCGACAGCGCCGACCGGTCGATGCCGACTGCTGACGCGAAGGCCGACTGGTTGAGATCGGACCGTGTCAGGAGCAGCTTCAGGCGCTCCCGGAAGATTGCCGAAAGGTCCCGTTTGTCCACTGTTCGTTCTCCGCGCTCTCTTAGGAAAAATTTGCGCCCGAGCCGTCGAATCAGCACTTCCAGCGTAAATGAATCCGTAGGGTTGTTTACAATGTATAACATCTGCGGTCAAAAATGCGCAATCGCAACATTTTGTACACTTTGTCTCGTTGAGCGGAATCGCTTCTCCTGACACTATGCTGTCAGGAACCAATTCCGGCGACTGAGGGGCAGTGGTCGATAGCATGACAGGCAAGCGCATCAAGCGACGCGACGCAGCGGCCATCGAGTGGCCGACCGTGGTCCTCGCTTTCTTCTGTTACGGAATGTGGCTCGCTGCCGGGCTCCTGCTCTGGCCCTCTTATCCGATCCCGGCACTTCTTCTCCTCGGCTTCGTCCTGGCCTTGCAGTCATCGATCATGCACGAAGTGCTGCATGGCCATCCGACGCGCAGCGCGCTCATCAACGAAGCCTTCGTCTTCCTGCCGATCGGCCTGGTCTGGCCGTTCCGTCGCTTCAAGACGCTTCATTTGCGCCACCACGCCGACGAGCGCCTGACCGATCCGCTCGACGATCCCGAGAGCTATTACCAGGCGCTGTGGATGCATGATGATCTGCCGCCGACGATGAAATTCCTGCTCAAGATAAACAACACCATGGCCGGCCGTTTCTTTCTCGGCCCTTGGCTGTCCTGCATCGGTTTCTTCGTCGACGACGCCAGGCATGTGATTGCCGGCGACAAGGCGATCGGCAAGGCATGGCTGCTGCATGCGATCGGCCTCGCCATCGTAGTGCCGATCGTGCAGTTCGGCTTCGGCATTCCCGTATGGCTCTACATTCTGGTGCCGGTCTGGCTCGGCCAGTCGCTGATCGCGGTCCGGACTTTCGCCGAACATCAGTGGTCCGAGCACCCTGAAGGACGCACGGTGATCATCGAGCGCTCGCCGCTGTCGTTCCTGTTCCTCAACAACAATCTGCACTTCGTTCACCACAAGACCCCGACCGTTGCCTGGTACAGGCTGCCAAAACTGTTTGCCGACCGCCGCGACGAGTGGCTGCGGATGAACAATGGCTACGCCTATCCGAACTATTTCGCACTGATCAAAGCCTACGCCTTCAAGGCCAAGGAGCCGATCGTGCACCCGGTGCTGCGCCGCCGGCCCGAGCCGGGCAGGGCGTTCAAGCCGCGCATCAGGGCGCGCAGCATCAGCGGGCTTGGCAGCGCGCCGGTTCCGGCCGAGCCGCCGAAGGAATAATCCCCGGACTTCCCGAACCCGTGTCGGCCAATTCTGATTGGACGCCGCGTTTTTGCGATCCTTTCCCGAGCCATGATGATTGAGTGTCGGCATGAGTGATTTGGTTGCGGCATTGCCGATGTATGACTGGCCCGAAGTGCGCGGCGAGGTCGACGCGCAATGGGCAGCGTTGCGCGATGCTTTTCGGCACAAGGGCGTCGATGGGCCGCAGACAATCGTGCGCCGCAATGGCGACCTGCCGCCGGTGCCGGGCGGTATCCACGACGCCGAGGGCAGACTGATCGCGCCCGATCCGGCGATACTGCCGCCGGACGAACTCGACCATCACCAGCTTTGGCTGCATCCGGCGCTGCTGTTCGCGCAGACCTGCTGGGGGCCGATGGAACTCGGCCTGAGCAAGCATGTGCAGGTGGTCGGCCAGCCGAGCTACGACGCTTACGAGGGCGGCGAAGGCGAACTCTATTCGAGCGCGCTGGTGATGCGGACGGGCGAGGGACCGGAGGTTCGCTCGCCCGCGGATGGCAAAGCCTCGCTGCCGCTCGATCTGATGCGCGGCAAGCGTTTTACCTACAACAGCCTCGATTCGATGTCGGGCATCATTGCACTGGCGCGCGACCTGCAGGCCGCCGGCGAAAGCCTGGATATCTTTTCCTCGCGCAGCGAAAGCGGTGGCCATCGCGGCTCGATCGTCGCGGTCGCCGAGGGCAAGGCGGATATAGCTGCCATCGACTGTGAGAGCTGGGCGCTGGCGCAGCGTTTCGAACCTGCGGCAAACGCCGTGAAGGTGGTCGGCTGGACGGCAAGGCGCAAAGGCCTGCCCTACATCACCGCCAGGACGACGCCGGAAAAGACGCTCAAGGCTCTGCGCGAGGCGCTTGCCGGATCAGCCGAGCAGCCTCGCATCCAACGGGTAGGTTGAAAGCTGCTCGTTACCGGTCTCGGTGATCAGGATCTGTTCCTCGATCTTGACGCCCTCATGGCCGCCGAGACGGCCGATATAGCTTTCCACGCACAGGACCATTCCCGGCTCCAGCACGCCGTCGGGCGTGTCCGGCGTCCAGTCGCTTGCATGCGGCAGGGTTGGATACTCGTCGGCGAGGCCGACGCCGTGATAGAGCACGCCGTAGCGCGCCGGGAAGCAATCTCCCGGCGGCACCACCGAGCGTTCGACCAGGTCGCGGAAGGATATGCCGGGCTGCATCAATTGCGTGTTGTGGGCGATCTGGTCGGCGGCGATGTGGAAGAGGTCCCGTTGCTCGTTCGATGGTCTCGCATCGCCGCAAAGCCAGGTGCGGGAGAGATCGGCGCAGAAGCCGTAGGGGCCGATCAGGTCGGTGTCGAAGGCGACGAGGTCGCCTGCTTCGATCACCCGTGATGAGCATTCCTGGAACCACGGATTGGTGCGCGGTCCCGAGGCAAGCAGCCGGGTTTCGATCCATTCGCCGCCGCGCGCAATGTTGCCGCGGTGGAGTTCGGCCCACAATTCGTTTTCGGAAATGCCCGGCGTCAGCGCCTTCTCCATTTCACCCATCGCCGCTTCGCAAGCGACGATTGCGCGGCGCATGGCGAGGATCTCGTCCGGCGATTTGATCAGCCGCGCATTTTCCATCACCGCTTCGCCATTGCCGATCGAAATGCCGAGGCGGGCGAGTTCCTCGACGCCTTCCGGGTTGATGTGGTCGACCGCAATGCGGCTGTTGCCGCCGCCATGCTCCTTGACCAGATCGGCGATGCCGGCCGCCCAGCGGCGGACTTTGTGCTCGGTCAGCTCGCCGCCATAGAGATACATCCACGACACTGCCGGCCGCACCTCGTCGACGACGCCGGAATGATCGGACAGATGCTCGCAAGAGAAATAGTCGAACAGCACCACGGGTCCCTCAGTGGCGACGAAGCAGTGGCGGGTCGGATTGTGCGCGACCCACAGCTGCATGTTGGTCGAATCGGTGGCGTAGCGGATGTTGACGGGGTCGTAGAGCAGCGCGCCGGCGTAGTTTCGGCGCCTCAGTTCGGCGCGGAGGCGCTCGAGCCGGTATTTGCGCATCGCGGCAAGATCGGGCGCGGCGATGCCTGCCGCTTGCCATTCGGCTTCAGCCAGCGCGCCATAGCCCAGCACATGCTGGTTCAGCGACGCCGCTTTCTGGCGCGAGGCGTCGCGCAAGGCTTCGACGGAGCCCGGCTCGAACGGCATGATCTTGCGGTGACGGCCGAACCCTTGTTTCTCCACCCGACGCCTCCCTGCCGACTTACTGTGGCGCTGCGCCCGCGGCCGCTTTCTTCAGCCGCGTGACCGTCAGCGTGCGGGTGGGCGGCTCGCTGTCGAACAGCATCGGGACGACCAACTGCTGCGGCGAGCCGTCAGCGACATAGCCGGCCTCGCTCAAGGCCCGCAGGATGCCCTCAGGAGGTTCCTTGTCATTGGCCATCACGAGCACCGCCGGCTCGATCAGCAAATGGCCGAAGTCCGGCATCTCGTCGTCGAGCACGACCAGATCGGGATCGACAAGACGCAGATTTCCCACCCAGTGCCAGCTCGATATCGCCGTGCGAACCGGACCGTTTGCCGTCAGCTGGCCATAGAGCGACTGGTAGTCGACACGCACGATGCTGCCGCGGCTGTCGCCGCCATTGAGGTGCGTGTACCAGGTCACCGGCAGCACGAGGATGGCAAGCGTTGCGCCGACAAAGACGACGACGTCCTGCACCTTCCTTCCCTTGTCGCCTCTGGCATCCATCCGCAAGGCCAGCGCGACCGGCAGCAACACAAGGATGGGAAGCATCCAGCGATCGCGAAATTGCGTCGTCCCGCTCGCCAGGACGAGCACGATGGTCATCGCCAGGGCAAAAGCGATGGTGCGCCACACCAGTTTCTCGGTCCATGGCGCCGGTTGCAGAGCCGGCGCCGGCTTTTTCCATGCGATGAGCAAAGCCGCGACGAATATGCCGGCCGGCAACACGGCGAAATACAGGATAGCCTTGCCCAGTCCGCGCATTCCGTAGAATGCGGTTTGTATGGCGCTTTCTCCTCTGCCCATGCCGAAGCCGCCGCTGTGCGACAGCAACTGGTCGGTGTAGGTCAGGTTCCAGTAGAGCGTCGGCAGGCAAAGCAGCACCGCCACGACAAGGCTGATCGAAAACCGGCGGTTGAGGATGACGCCGCGCGTTTCGCGCAGCGACAGGGTGGACAGCATCAGCGCGCCGAGAAAGATCGCGTTGTTGTATTTCGACAGGATGGCGGCGGCCATCGCCACGCCAAACAGCACATAGGTGGCCAGCGAACGCCGCTGCACCAGTTCAACGAGCGCAAGAAACAGCACCACTGAAAAACAGAAAGCGGCGATCGAGTGGGTGAGGGCGTGCTGCATCTCCCACACCATCTGCGGAAACAACAGCAGGCCGAACAATGCGGCGGCGCCAGCGCGGCTGGAATAGCCCAGGCGGCGGACAGCGATGAAAACCGACGCCAGCGCCGCTCCGATCAGCAGGTACTTCACGATCTTGAGCGCCAGGATGTTCGTTCCGACCACGGCGGCGACGAGGCGGGCAAGCCAGGTGTAGAGCGGCGGCTGCGAGCCGCCATAGCCAGCCCAGAGGTAGTGCATGTACATCAGCTGTTCGGAATCGTCGACGCCGACACCGGTTCCTACGACATGGGACAGCAGCGCCATCACCACGATCTGGACGACGCAATAGACCGCGACGCAGACCAGTGCGGCGTTGAAGGGACCGACCTTGCCTTCGCCGAGCCAGTCCGTCCATTTCTCTAGATACTGCAAGGGGATCGTCTTCTCATCGAGGGAAAATGCCTGCGGCCAACTGCCGAAGGCCCCTTACACGATCTCACGCTCCCTGTCGCCTTTTCAGGTCCGCATCTTCTCGCCGCTGGGGTCGAAGGGCGCCTCGACATTGACGCGCGCCGGACGCCGGTGGCCGAGGATCTCGATCTCGAACAGTCCGGCACTTTCGTCCTCGGCGAGTGCCGCCGGCACATAGCCCTGCGCCATCGACTTCTGCACATAGTGCGCATAACCGCCCGAGGTGACCCAGCCGACCACGCGCCAGTCGCCGTCGACGATGCCGCGCACGGCGGAAGCGCCTTCGGCAGCCTTCGAGCCACGCACTTCCTTGCCCGCCATGTCGAAGCGTGGCGCGCCATAGCCATGCGGCTTTTCCACCGTGCCATAGTCCTTGCCGACCTTGGCCCAGATCGGCTCGTCGCCCATGACATCGGCGTCGGCCGCATCGACGATAAAGGAAACGCGGCGCAGTTTCGGCCCTTCCGCCTGTTCCTTGGCGGCGGCCTCGCGACCGATGAAGTCGTTCTTCTCCAGCTTGATGAAGCGGTCCATCGCGCCTTCGAACGGCCCGTAGATCGGGCGCAGCTCGCGGTACCAGGTCGGGAAGTTCTTCTCCAGGCGCATGGAGAGCAAAGCGCGCATGCCGAAATCGACGAGGCCGAACTCCTCGCCGGCGTCCTTGATCGCCTTGTAGACCAGGCGCTCATAGGCCGGCGCCATCCAGATTTCATAGCCGAGATCGCCGGTATAGGTGATGCGGTTGACCATGCAGGGCGCGCCGCCGACCGCCATTTCGCGGAAATCCATGAAGCGGAAAGCTTTCGTCGAGATGTCGACATCGACCAGGTTCTGCAAGAGGTCGCGCGATTTCGGCCCGGCGATCGACAGGCCGACGAGCGTCTGATCGAAGCGGTGGATGCGCACCGAACCATCCTTCGGCAGGTGCTTTTCGAACCAGCGCATGTGGTATTTCTGCGCGGCGGAAGAGCCCCAGATCATAAATCTGTCTTCGCCTGCCTTGGCGATGGTGAAGTCGCCGATCAGCTTGCCGAATTCGTTGATCATTGGCGTCAGCACGATGCGGCCGATCTTCGGCATGCGGTTGGTCATCAGCCGGTTGAGGAAATCCTCAGCCGCAGGTCCCGACACTTCGTATTTGGCGAAGTTGGCGATTTCGGTGACGCCGACGCGTTCGCGCGTGGCGCGCACTTCCTCGCCGATAGGACCGAAATCGTTTGAGCGGTGGAAGGAGACGACGTCCTTCGGCTCCTTGCCCTTCGGCGCGAACCACAGCGGGGTCTCCAGGCCCCAGCTATCGCCCATGACGGCGTTGTTGGCGAGCATCGTGTCATAGAGCGGGGTGGTTTGTGCAGGGCGCGCAGCCGGCAGCTCTTCATTGGGGAAGCGGATGGAGAAGCGGCGCGAATAGTTTTCGCGCACCTTTGCGTTGGTGTAGCGCAGGCCGGCCCACTCGCCGAAGCGGGCGACATCCATGCCCCAGACGTCGAAGCCGGGATCGCCATGCACCATCCAGTTGGACAGCGCGAGGCCGACGCCGCCGCCCTGGCTGAAGCCGGCCATGACGGCGCAGGCGCACCAGAAATTGGTCAGGCCCTGCACCGGCCCGACCAGCGGATTTCCGTCGAGCGCGAAGGTGAAGGGGCCGTTGATGATCTGCTTGATGCCGGCTTTCTCGATGCCGGGGAAATGCTTGAAGCCGATCTCCAGCGACGGCGCGATGCGGTCGAGGTCGGGCGGCAGCAGTTCATGGCCGAAATCCCACGGCGTATTGACCGGCGACCATGGCTTGCAGGCCTTTTCATAGGTGCCGAGCAGGATGCCGTTGCGCTCTTGGCGGGTGTAGATCTCGCCCTTGAAGTCGAGCACGCCGATCATCTCGCGGCCGGTCGATTTGTTGAATTCCTCGACCTCGGGCATCGGCTCGGTGAGCAGGTACATGTGCTCCATGGCCAGCACCGGCAGTTCGACGCCGACCATGCGGCCGATCTCGCGCGCCCACAGGCCGCCGCAGTTGACGACATGCTCGGCGTGGACGGTGCCCTGTTCGGTGACGACGTTCCAGGTGCCGTCAACTTCCTGCGTCAAGTCGACGACGCGGTTGCGCAGCACGATCTCGGCGCCCAGCTTCTTGGCCGCCTTGGAGTAGGCGATCGTCGTGCCGGAGGGATCGAGATGGCCTTCGACCGGATCCCACATGGCGCCGACGAAATTGGTCTCGTCCATCAGCGGGAACATCGCCTTGGCTTCGGAGGGCGTGATCAGCTCGGTGTCCATGCCGAGATAGCGGCCCTTGGCGTGTGCCAGGCGCAGAAAATCCATGCGCTCGGGCGTATCGGCCATCATCACGCCGCCGGTCAGATGCAGCGAGCAGGACTGGCCGGAGATTTCCTCGATCTCCTTGTAGAGCTGCACCGTATAGGCCTGCAGTTTGGCGACGTTGGGATCGCCGTTCAGCGTGTGGAAGCCGCCGGCTGCGTGCCAGGACGAGCCGGAGGTGAGCTCGGACCGCTCGATCAGCATGATGTCGGTCCAGCCGGCCTTGGCCAGGTGATAGAGCACCGAGCAGCCAACGACGCCGCCGCCAATGACAACCGCTTTAACGTGAGATTTCATGAGAGATAGGTCCGTTTTTTAAGAGATTGAATCGAATGGGCGTGGCGTGAAAACAAAGCGGAGATCGGCCGCAGCGACGTTCTCGGCCAACCTGCCATCAAGCGCGGCAAGGATGGTTTCGCAGACGGAAGTGCGATGGTTCAGGACGTCATGGTTCCAGAGACGCAGGATCGAATGGCCTTGCGCTCGCATGAAATCGTCACGGCGACGGTCATAGGAGCTGCCGGCGTGTTGATGGCCGTCGATTTCCACGACAAGCCATTTTTCGCGGCAGGCGAAGTCTGCAAAAAAGGGTCCGATGGAAAACTGGCGGGTGAAGCGATAGCCGCCAAGCTTGCGCGCCTTCAATTCAAGCCATAGCAATGCTTCCGCCTGATTGCCGCCTTGCCTCAGCGTTCGCGCGCGTTGGGTGGTGCCCATCTTGCGGCGACTGCGGGTTTCATGAGCGCCGTCCCCCACTCCGTCGCCGCTTCGCGGCGCCACCTCTCCCCCCTCCGGAGGGAGAGGAAGGGAGCCAGCCCGCATAAATTCGCGCCCTTGCATAGGCTCGCGCCTTTCCTCTCCCCCGTCGATCGGGGGAGAGGTGCGAGCGAAGCTCGACGGAGTGGGGGTCGACTGTTCATCAACAACATTGATCAAAAATCGGTCGGCGCGCCGCCTTCGGACGTGCGCTTTTCGACGAAGTCGTTGAGCTCTTCGCGAATTGCCGGGTCCATATAGGGTTCCTCGTAGGATGCCAGCCGCTCCTTCCAGACCTTGTTGGCCTTTTCCAGCGCGGTCGGCGATCCGGCTTCGGCCCAGGTCTCGAAATTGCGCCAGTCGGAGAGGATGGGCGAGTAGAAGGCTGTCTTGTAGCGGTCCTGCGTGTGCTGGGTGCCGAAGAAATGGCCGCCGGGGCCGACCGACTGGATGGCGTCGAAGCCGAGCGCTTCGTCGGACAGGTCGAGCGGGGTGAGGAACTCGGCCACCATCTGCAACAGGTCAATGTCCAGCATGGTCTTCTCGTAGGAACAGCGCAGGCCGCCTTCGAGCCAGCCGGCGCCGTGCATCATCAGATTGCCGCCGCCCTGGATGGCGCCCCACAGCGAGAACACACTTTCATAGGCTGCCTGCGCGTCGACGGTGTTGGCGGCGCAGGTATTGGAGGTGCGGTAGGGGATCTTGTAACGGCGGGCAAGCTGGCCGCCGACAAGCTGCGCCTTCATATATTCAGGCGTGCCGAAGGCCGGCGAGCCCGACTTCATGTCGACATTCGAGGTGAAGCCGCCATAGCCAACCGGCGCGCCCTTTCTCACCATCTGGGCAAAGGCGATGCCGGACAGCGCCTCGGCATTTTGCTGCACCAGCGCACCGGCGATGGTCACCGGCGCCATCGCGCCGGACAGGGTGAAGGGCGTGATGACGACGACCTGACCCTTGCTCGACATCTGGATGATGCCTTCCATCATCGGCACATCCAGTTTCAGCGGCGAATTGGTGTTGATGATGGTGAAGACGGACGGCTCTTCGAGCATCTGCTCATGGCTGATGCCGCGGGCGATCCTGGCGATCTCGATGCCGTCGACATTGCGCTCCTTGCCGAGCGAATAGATGTGGAACACCTTGTCGGTCAGCGTGGCGAGGTCGCGGATGCATTCGAGGTGGCGCACGGAAGGATGGATGTCGGTCGGCTCGACCGGATAACCGCCGGTGCAGTTCAGGATGTTGTGCATCTGCGCCAGACGCAGGAAGTTGCGGTAGTCCTGCTGGTTGCCCGGACGGCGGCCGCGATCGAGGTCGGAGCAGTTCGGTGCCGACGCCATCATCGACAGGATCACATTGTTGCCGCCGAAGCGCACATTGTGCGCCGGGTTGCGGGCATGGAGCGTGAATTCCGACGGGCAGTTGGAGATGAGATCGAGGATCATGTCGCTGTCGAAGCGCACGCGCTCGCTGCCCTCGCGGACATCGGCGCCGTTTTCCTTCATCATGCGGCGCGCTTCGTCATGCAGCACGTCGACGCCTATTTCCCTCAAGACGCGCAGCGAGGCGAGGTGGATCGATTCCAGCTCGTCGTCAGAGACCAGCTTGGTCGGCGTTAGCGGATTTCTCAGTTGCCGAAAAGCCGGCTGTTCGAAGGCGGCCGAGCCGCCGGCGCGCTTGCCCGCACGGCCACCGCGACGGGCACGGTCGGTTGCCAAAGGCGGTTCGGCTGGATGCAGGGCGGCGGTCATGATGGTCCTCGTACGATGCTGGTAGCGGGCGGCATAATGGACCGGCGGCTGTCCGACCATTGCGGAGGCGGCGACCACTAGGACGATGGAAGCGACATGCCCGAACGGCAGTCCGATAGCTGACAACCTTGCCGGGGATTGGCGGACAGGACGCGCCCACTGCGGCTCTTGGCGCAAGGGGATTTCAGGCGCGGCCCTTCCTTTCCCTAAATCGAACCGCTAGCTCAGTGGTTTGCCGCTGGATGGGCCGGCAATTCATGTGGAAGGCATCATGGCTGCGACCGGTTCGAGCGATGGCGAAGCGGGGACGCAATGGGCGGCGCTTGCCGGCGTAACTGCCGCCCTCGCGATGTTCGGTGCGGCGCAAGGGCTGAGCTCGCCGCTGTTTACGCTGCTGATGCAGAAGCAAGGCATGTCGCCGGCGCTGATCGGCTTGTCGGCAGCGATGATGCCGCTTGGTCTGATCCTTTCGGCCTCGTTCGTGCCGGCAGCCGTTCGGCTGGTCGGCGCGCGCAACCTGGCTGTGGGTTGCTCATTGATTGGGGCGCTGTGCTTCCTCGGCATCGGCTACCTGCAGGACTGGGTGGGCTGGTTCGTCATCCGCTTCATCATCGGTATCGTCATCAACCCGCTCTATATACTGGGCGAAGTATGGGCGCTGTCGCTGGCGCCGCCGTCGCGCCGCGGCAGGGTGATGGGGGCATTCAACACCGTGCTGGGCGCTGGCTATGCTGCGGGGCCTTTGGTCCTGACCGCGGTAGGGATATCGGGCTGGGTTCCTTTCCTGGTCGGCATGGCCGGCTTCATCCTGTGCGCCGCGATCCTTCGTGCTGTTTCGTCAAGCCTCGCCGGCTTCGAGGATGACGGCCAATTGCCCGGCGGCTTTTTCGGTTTCGCCAGGCTGGCGCCGGCGCTGTTGTTTGCCGTGCTGGTTTCGGCGGCGGTCCAGCAGGGCACCTACGCATTGATGCCGGTCTTCGGTGCTGCCTATGGCCTGCCCGAAAGGACGCTGGCGGCCTTGGTGATGGCACTGTCGCTGGGAAACATCTTCCTGCAAATCCCGCTCGGCCTGCTTGCCGAGCGTTTCGGCGGGCGGGCGATGATCATCTTCTGTGCGTTGGCGACAACGGCCTGCGCGGTTTTGCTGCCGTTGTTGATCACGACGCCGGCGATCTGGCTCGTCCTTCTCGTCATGGGAGCGGTCGGCTATGGCGTCTACACCATGGCGCTGGTGGAGCTCGGCAGCCGCTTCAAGGGAACCGTGCTGGTCGCCGGTAACGCCGCCTTTGCCTTGATGTGGGGCGCCGGCGGCATTGTCGGCCCGCCCGGCGCCGGTGCGCTGATGCAGGTCATCGGTCCGCTCGGCCTGCCGGTGGTGATCGCCGGACTCGACGCGCTGCTGGTGAGCTTCGCGCTCTACCGATCGTTCAAGCGCCAAAACTCCTGACGGCCCAAAACTCCTGACAGGCCAAAAACTCCTGACAGGCCTTGTCTGGAGCAAACGGTTTTCCCCGGGGCGGGGCTTACCCGCGTCGGACAGAAAAGCTAGTCCTGAACCTGGTTTAGGTGCCAATGGTGAACCTGGCGGAAGCTGACAACGAGAAGATGCAGTGGGCGGCGATCAGCGGCGTGATCGCGACCGTCTCGGTGTTCGCCATCGCGCAAGGCCTGTCCTATCCGCTGCTGAGCTTCATCCTGCAACGCCAGGGCGTTTCGCCGGCCATCATCGGGCTCTCGGCGGCAATGACGCCGATCGGCTTCATTGTCTCGTCGCCGCTGATCCCGGCACTGGCGCGCCGGTTCGGGGCAGGGCGCACCGCGCTTACCTGCGCGGCGCTTTCGGCGATCGTTCTGGCGCTGATCGGGTGGACGCAGAATGTCTATCTGTGGTTTCCGCTGCGCTTCCTGATCGGGGTGGTGACCAATCCGCTCTATGTCTTGAGCGAAATCTGGGTCATTGCACTGGCGCCGCCATCGCGCCGCGGTCGCGTCATGGGTGTCTATTCAACCATCATCTCGGCCGGCTTCGCTGCCGGGCCGCTCTGCCTGCTCGCTGTCGGCACCGTGGGATGGCCGCCATTCCTGGTGGGGATCGCCGCCTTCATCTTTTGCGGCGCCTGCCTGGCGCTGGTGCTGCCGCGACTGCCGAAGGTTGACGAAGCCGGGCACAGGGTTTCGGTCATGGGCTTCATGCCCCTGGCATGGCTAATGCTGTCGGCGGTGGTCGTTGCCGCCGGTTTCGAACAGGGCGTGCTGGCGCTGCTGCCGGTCTACGGCACGCACTATGGCATCGCGGAAGCGCGCATGTCGGCGCTGCTGTCGGTGATGATCGCAGGCAACATCGCCATGCAGGTGCCGCTCGGCTTGCTGGCGGAACGGCTGACGGCGCGGCTGGTGCGATTCATCTGCGTCGTGGTGACGGTGCTGGGCTGCGTGCTGCTGCCGCTGCTGATCGAGACGCCGTTGATCTGGCCCTGTGTCTTTATCTGGGGCGCGGTCTCATATGGCATCTACACCATGTCGATCATCGAGCTCGGCGAGCGCTTTACCGGCTCGGCGCTGGTCGCCGGCAATGCCGCCTTCTCGCTGATGTGGGGCATCGGCGGCATCGTGGTGCCGCCGCTGGCGGGTGGCGTCATGGATGTGATCGGCGCCTCCGGCCTGCCGATCACGCTGGGCACGGTTTGTCTGGCATTGGCTGTGGCCACGGTCCTGCGCCGGCGGATGGTTTGAGGTCGCATTCCCCCGATGACCTGACGTTACCATCTTGAATAAAACCGCTTGCAACGCGATGTAGGCAGGGCTGCCCGCCAATAGCCTGGAGACCATGCGTGACCCAATCGACGACAAAACGCCAGACGGATGCCACCGTGGAGGACAAGTTCCTCTGGTTGGAGGACCGGGCCAGCAAGGAATCGCTCGACTGGGTGCATCGCCAGAACGAGATCACCGTGGCCGAACTACAGGGCGATCCGTCCTACCAGGCGGCCTTCGAGACGGCGCTCGACCTGATGACGGCCGAGGACAACATTGCGGTCGGTGCCGCGCTCAACGGCCAAGTCTATAATTTCTGGCAGGACAAGACCAATGTGCTCGGCCTCTGGCGCCGCACGACGGTTGCTTCCTACAAGACCGAGAAGCCTGTGTGGGAGACGATCATCGACTTCGACGTGCTGTCGGCCAAGGAGGGGGTGAAGTGGGTGTTCAGCGGCGCCAGCCGCCTTTACCCCGATTTCAACCTTTGCCTGGTGGCGATGTCGCCGGATGGCGGCGATGCCAGCGAGATGCGCGAATTCGACATCGAGACCAAATCATTCATCGAGGGCGGCTTCCGCGCTCCCGCCTCGAAATCCGGCTTTTCCTGGCTGGACAAGGACACGGTCATTGTCTCGGCTGCCTTCAATGAAGACGACAAGACCCAGTCCGGTTATCCGCGCGTCGTCAAGCTGTGGAAGCGCGGCACCCGGTTGGAGGAGGCGACGCCGATCTTCGAGGCCGAGAAGCAGGATCTCGCGGCCGGCGCGGGGGTCGAGCATGATGGCGACAGGCAGTATTTGTTTCTGGCCCGCACGATCGCCTTCTTCTCCTCGCACAGTTTTCTGCGCCTGCCGTCGGGCGAAAACCGGCGCATCCCGCTGCCGGACGATGTCACCGACACCGCGCTGTTCAAGGGCCGGTTCGTGTTCGGGGTGCGCAGCCCATGGACGGCGCCGGGCGGCACTGAGTGCTTGCCGGACGGCCTCTATTCCTTCGATTTCGAACACTGGATCGACACCGGCGACCTGGGCCCTGTTGAAACCATGCTCGCGCCAGCGCACCGTGTTTCGGTCGCCGGCATTGCCCGCACTCAGGACCGGCTGTTCATCAATCTGATGGACAATGTGCGCGGCAAGGTCGTTGTCGCCGAGCGCAGCGGCGACCGCTGGTCGCTGAAGCCGGTGGCGCTGCCCGAGAACGGCAATGTCGGCATCGCGCATGCCGAGCATTTCGGTTCCAGCGTCTCCTTCTCCTTCACCGATTTCCTGACGCCGAGTTCGATCATCTGGTCGGATGATAACGGGGCGACGCTGGCCACCGTGAAATCGCAGCCGGCTCGGTTCGACGCCGCGCCGCTGGTCTCCGAACAGTTCGAGGCGCGCTCGAAGGACGGCACAATGGTCCCGTATTTCGTCGTCAGGCGGCGCGACCAGAAGGGTCCGGTGCCGACGCTGCTCTACGGCTATGGCGGCTTCGAAATACCGCTGCTGCCCGGCTATGCCGGCGTGCGCGGCAGGCTGTGGCTGGAAAAGGGCAACGCCTATGTGCAGGCCTGCATCCGCGGTGGCGGCGAGTTCGGGCCGGCCTGGCATCAGGCCGCGCTGAAGGGCAATCGCCAGACTGCCTTCGACGATTTCGCCGCGGTGGCGCAGGACGTCGTCAGGCGCGGCATCGCCACCGCTGCTTCCCTCGGCATCCAGGGCGGCTCGAATGGCGGCCTGCTTACCGGCGTTTCCCTGACGCAGCATCCCGAACTGTTCGGCGCCGTCATCATCGAGGTGCCGCTGCTCGACATGCTGCGCTACACCGAACTGCCGCCAGGCGCCTCGTGGATCGGCGAATATGGTGATCCGGCAAAACCGGAAGAAGCCAAGTGGCTCGCCGCCTATTCGCCGTACCATCATGTCTCGGCCGATGCCGTCTATCCCCCGGTGCTGCTCACGACATCAACCGCCGACGACCGCGTCCATCCCGGCCATGCCCGCAAGATGGCGGCGAAGCTACAGGAAGCAGGTCACGGCAAGACGTTGTTCTTCGAGGAGACGGAAGGCGGCCATGGCGGGCGCGGCGACCGCCGGCCGCAAGCGGCGCAAACCGCCATGAAATACGTGTTCCTGCAAAGGGTATTGAGCGGCACCGCTTGAATTCCGGGCCTCGGGCGGCATAGACTGCCGCCATGGTCTACATGAGCACATCCGGCGCCTTCGGGGTCGCGGTGACACCGTCGCCGCGCACGCTGCGCGCCGAACTGCTCAGGCTGTGCGCCCGCATCGGCTATTCGCCGCCCGCCGTCCTCTGACGAAGTCGCCCCGGCAGCTTGCCGGTTTGATTCCAGAGGAAAGAGCAAACCCATGACTTACCAGAACTATTCGCTGAAGCAGCTTCAGCAGATTGACGCCGCGCATCATCTGCATCCCTTCACCGACCACAAGGAATTGCGCGAGACCGGCTCGCGCATCATCACCCACGCCAACGGCCCGTTCATCTACGATGCCGACGGCACCGAAATACTCGACGGCATGGCCGGGCTGTGGTGCGTCAATGTCGGCTATGGCCGCGACGAGCTGGCCGACGCCGCTTACGCGCAGATGAAGGAATTGCCCTACTATAATTCCTTCTTCAAATGCTCGACGCCGACGCCCGTGCTGCTGTCGAAGAAGCTGGCCGAGCTGGCGCCCAAGGGCATCGCCCAGGTGTTTTACGGCTCCTCCGGCTCGGAGGCCAACGACACGGCGCTGCGGCTCGTGCGCCACTATTGGGTGCTGGAAGGCAAACCGGAGAAGAACCGCATCATCTCGCGCAAGTCGGCCTATCACGGCTCGACCGTCGCCGGCACGTCGCTCGGCGGCATGGATTTGATGCACAAGCAGCTCGGCGGGGCGGTTCCCAACATCGTCCATGTGATGATGCCCTATGCCTATGAGTTGGCGCTGCCTGGCGAAAGCGACCATGATTTCGGCCTGCGCGCGGCCAAGGCGGTCGAGGATGCCATTCTGGAGGCCGGCGCCGACAAGGTCGCCGCCTTCATCGGCGAGCCGGTGATGGGAGCGGGCGGGGTGAAAATACCGCCGATGAGCTATTGGCCGGAAGTGCAGCGCATCTGCCGCAAATACGATGTGCTTTTGATGCTGGACGAGGTCATCACCGGCTATGGCCGCACCGGCGAATGGTTTGCGGCGCAGACCTTCGGCATCGAGCCGGACACCATCACCACGGCCAAGGCACTGACCTCGGGCTATCAGCCGCTGTCGGCGCTGCTGGTCGGCGACCGTATCGCGGCGACGCTGGTCGAAAAGGGCGGCGAATTCTACCACGGCTATACCTATTCGGGTCACCCGGTGGCCTGCGCGGTGGCGCTGAAGAATCTCGAGATCATGGAGCGAGAAGGCCTAGTCGACAGGGTCAGGAACGACACTGGACCTTACTTCGCCCAGGCGCTGCAGGAGCGCATTGCCGGCCACGAACTGGTCGGCGAGGTGCGATCGATCGGGCTGATGGGCGCGGTCGAGATCGTCAAGGACAAGGCGACCAAGGAGCGCTTCCTGCCGGCGGGCAGTGCCGCCGTCACCATTCGCGACCACGCCATCGCGCAAGGCCTTATGCTGCGCGCCACCGGGGACACGATGATCCTGTCGCCGCCGCTGATCTGGACCCGCGCGACGATCGACATGGCTTGCGATCGCATCGCCAAAGCGCTGGATCTGGCGCAAGCGGATTTGCGCAAGAAGTAGATGGAACGAGCGCCGGGCGCCTTGCAAACAGGGCGCCCGGACTGTGCGCCTGCTTATCGTCAGGGTCGACGGGGTCAGCGCACCGATCGTGCTGGTCAATGAAGACCATGAGGCAATTCCGAACGCTGCAATCGGAATATAATTCAGATCGAGCAGTATAGTACTGCAAGACGCAAAAACCGCGCTCCATGGGAACGCGGCTTTGCCAGATACGCATGGCATTTCGCCAACAATACACTTGCGAAACTTACGGGCTCCGGTACGCGAGACCTGATCCGGAGCGCCGGGCGGATGCGATATGTCCGCCTCGCCATCCGTTATATAGGCACATCGTTACCGCCGGGTTATCGAGAGCTTAAGCAAATCTAAATTTGCAATTTTTCCGCGCAATAAAAATCGAGAAAAGCGCTGCCAAATTCGAAACTTATAGAGAACTGCCGCGAAGGAAATTTATGATGCCGGAAAAATCCGATCCGCCATTTCCCTGGGCGTTGAACAGCGCATAAAGCTGGGCCGCTTCGGCCCCCATTGGCGTCACCGCGCCGGCGCTTTGGGCCGCCTCCTGCGCCAGTTTCAGGTCCTTCAGCATGAGTGCTGCGGCAAAGCCCGGCTTGTAATCCCGGTTGGCCGGCGATGCCGGCACGGGACCTGGCACCGGGCAATAGGTGGTCAGCGACCAGCACTGGCCCGACGAGGTCGAGGCGACGTCGAACAGGGCCTGATGCGAGAGGCCGAGCTTTTCGGCCAGCACGAAGGCCTCTGCGACGCCGATCATCGAAATGCCGAGCATCATGTTGTTGCAGATTTTGGCTGCCTGACCGGCGCCGTCGTCGCCGCAATGGACGATGCGGCCTGCCATCGGCTTCAGGACCGGTTCGGCCTTAGCGAAGGCATCCTTGGCGCCGCCGGCCATGAAGGTTAGCGTTCCCGCAGCAGCACCGCCGGTGCCGCCGGAGACGGGAGCGTCGATCGAATGCAGCCCTTGCTTCCTTGCTACGGCATGCGCCTTGCGGGCCGACTCGACATCGATGGTCGAGGAATCAATGAACAGGGCGCCTGGTTTGGCCTTGGATGCGATGTCCTCGTAGACCGAGAGCACGTGCTTGCCGGCGGGAAGCATGGTGATCACGACATCGGCGTCTTTCACCGCGACAACAGCATTCGCCATGACAATGACGCCATGCTCGCGGGCGACAGTGAGGTTTTCCGGCATCAGGTCAAAGCCGTGCACCGCGTGCCCCGCCTTGACGAGATTGGCAGCCATCGGGTTGCCCATATTCCCCAAGCCGATGAAGGCGATCGTCGTCATTGTTCTCTCCTGGTCTTGCTGGCTTCAGCGGCCAATCAACGCCCGCGCGATGATGACGCGCATGATCTCGTTGGTGCCTTCGAGGATCTGGTGGACGCGCAGGTCGCGCACCAGTTTTTCGATACCGTAATCATGAAGATAGCCATAACCGCCATGCAGCTGCAGCGCCTCGTTGGCGACGTTGAAGCCGATGTCGGTGACGAAGCGCTTGGCCATGGCCGACCATTTGCCGGCATCCGACGCCTTGCGGTCGAGTTTCGAGGCGGCGGCGTAGAGAAAGATCCGCGCTGCCTGCAATTCGGTCTCCATGTCGGCCAACCTGAACTGCAGCGCCTGGAACTGGTTGATCTTCGAGCCGAAAGCCTTGCGCTCGGCGGTATAGGACAGCGCCTTGTCGAGCGCAGATTGCGCGCCGCCGAGCGAACAGGCAGCGATGTTGAGGCGGCCGCCATCAAGCCCGGCCATTGCGATGCCGAAACCGGCGCCTTCGCCCGACAGCAGGTTTGCGGCCGGCACCTTGCAGTCCTCGAAGATCACCTGGCGGGTCGACTGCATGTGCCAGCCCATCTTGAGCTCGTTGGCGCCGAAGGAGAGGCCGGGCGCATCCTTCGGCACGACGAAGGTGGAAATGCCCTTCGGCCCGTCGGCGCCGGTGCGCGCCATGACGACATAGAGGTCGCTGTCGCCGGCCCCGGAGATGAACTGCTTGGCGCCGTTAAGCACATAGTCGTTGCCGTTCTTCACCGCGCGCGTCTTCAGCGCCGCGGCATCCGAGCCTGAACCCGGCTCGGTCAGGCAGTAGCTCGCCAGCCATTCCATCGAGGTCAGCTTCGGCAGGAAGCGTTGGCGCTGCTCGTCGTCGCCGAAGCGGTCGATCATCGACGCCGCCATATTGTGGATAGAGATGAAGGAGGAAAACGCCGGATCGGCGTGCGACAGTGCCTCGAAGATCAGCACGGCGTCGAGCCGGCCGAGCGCCGAGCCGCCGACATCGTCCCTGACATAGATGCCGCCAAGGCCAAGCGGGCCGGTCTCGCGGATTACATCGGCGGGAAAGTGTCTTGCCCGGTCCCATTCGAGCGCATTGGGCGCAACGCGATCGGCGGCGAAGGCCTGTGCCATCTCCTGGATGGCGCGCTGCTCCTCATTGAGTTCGAACTGGCTGGTGCTCGCATCGACCGCGGCGTCCATGGCGTGCTCCCTGTGTTCCCCAGCTGGGGTTGGCTTGCTGGCCTGTTGTTTTTGGCTTTGCGCGCCGCTCAATCTAGACCAATGATGCCGCCGCGCAACCCGGCTCGCCGCGCAGCCGCTGTGCATGAATGGATCAACGGAGCATTGCGTGCCGACATATTTCGACGAATTGCTCGACCGCTTCCATGCCTATCTCCGGGGCGTGGACAACGCGCTGGTGCGGGACGCCGTGACCCGGATCGGCTGGAATATGACGGCGCGCGTGCTCGAAGCGCATCCGCTGCCTTGCCTTGGTCTGCTCGACCGCATTGTCGAACTGGCGCCGCCGGACCCGCAGCCTCTGGTGCAACTGCTGGCGGAGCGTCGTGACGATCTGTGCTGGGGGCAGACCTACAACGCGAGCGATTTTGGTGAAGCGTTCTTGCAGAAATACGGCTGGCTGGAGGTGTTTGGCACGCGCGGCCATTTCGCCAATGAAGAGGTCGCGGCCGGATTGCTGATCCTGGGGCCCGGCATCACCTATCCCGACCATCATCACATTGCCGAGGAGATCTACATTCCGCTGACCGGCGGCACCGAGTGGCGCATGGGCGAAGGCGGCTTTCACACCCGCCAGGCGGGCGAAATTATCCATCACGCCTCCAATGTCAGCCATGCCATGCGCACCGGCAGCGAAGCGTTGCTGGCGCTCTACATCTGGCGCGGCGGGCCGCTGGCGCAGAAATCGACCGTTTCCGGCGCGCAGGGCAGGGGCTGAGCATGGCCAAGGCGATCATGCTGCAAGGCACGGGTTCGGATGTCGGCAAGACGGTGCTGGTGGCGGGGCTCTGCCGCGCGGCCAGGAATCGCGGGCTGAAAGTCAGGCCGTTCAAGCCGCAGAACATGTCGAACAATGCCGCCGTCGCCGACATTCCGGGCGACGACCGCCCCGGCGGCGGCGAGATTGGCCGTGGGCAATGGCTGCAAGCGCTGGCGTGTGGTGTTCAGCCGACCGTGCATATGAATCCGGTGCTGCTCAAACCCCAGAGCGACATCGGTTCGCAGGTGATCGTGCAGGGCAAGGTGTTCGGCGAGGCGCGAGCGCGCGACTACCAGACAATGAAAGCGGGGCTGATGGACGCCGTGCTGGAATCCTGGACGAAGGTCGGTGAGGGCGCCGATCTGGTCGTCGTCGAGGGCGCCGGATCGCCGGCCGAAATCAACCTGCGCAGCCGCGACATCGCCAATATGGGCTTTGCCACGCGCGCCGACGTGCCGGTCATCCTGGTCGGCGACATCGACCGCGGTGGCGTCATCGCTTCGGTCGCCGGCACGCATCTGATCCTGCCGGAGGAAGACAGGCGCATGATCGTCGGCTACCTCATCAATAAGTTCCGCGGCGATGTCTCGCTGTTCGACGACGGCATCCGGTCGATCGAAAGCTTCACCGGCTGGCGCTGCTTTGGCGTCGTGCCGTGGCTGAAGGCGGCGGCGCGATTGCCTTCGGAGGATTCGGTCGTGCTCGAACGCCTGGCATCTGGCGAGAAGCGGGCGTTGAAGGTCGCCGTGCCGATGCTTGGCCGCATCGCCAATTTCGACGACCTCGACCCGCTCAAGGCCGAGCCGCAGGTCGAAGTGGTGTTCGTGCCGCCGGGGCAGCGCTTGCCGGAGGATGCCGGCCTGGTGGTCATTCCCGGTTCCAAATCGACGATCGGGGATCTCATGAAGTTCCGCGAGAATGGCTGGGATCGCGATCTCCTCACGCACCGCAAACGCGGCGGCCATATCGTCGGCATTTGCGGCGGCTTCCAGATGCTCGGCCGCCTGGTGCGCGATCCCGATGGCATCGAGGGCAGCGTCACCGAGGCGGAAGGTCTTGGTCTGCTCGACATCGAGACGGTGATGGAACCGGAAAAGACGGTGCGCAATGTCAGCGCCCGCTCGGTGCCGTTTGGACTGGCGCTTGAGGGTTACGAAATCCATCTCGGCCGCACCACCGGGCCGGACATGGCGCGGCCCTCGGCTGTGATCGACGGCATCGACGACGGTGCCATTTCCGCCGATGGCAAGGTTTTTGGCACCTATCTGCACGGCCTGTTTTCCGCCGACGCTTTCCGGGCGAGATTCCTGGAAAGCCTCGGCGTGAAAGGCGGCGGCATCGACTATCGGGCGGACGTGGAAAACGCTCTGGACGAGATCGCAGCCGAACTGGAGCGCCATCTCGATTGCGATGCGATTTTTGGGTTAGCGAGGTAGGGCCGTCCACCGTTTCGTCATCCTCGGGTCTGCGCGTCCGCTTTGCTTCATGGCCATCCTTCCGCGGAAGACCCTAACAGACCATGCATCCAAAGCAAAAAGCGCCCGGCTTTTGACCGGGCGCTTCGAATTGCAGAGGTCGCGGGTGCCTAGGCGCCGCGCATCAGGCAGGCGGCGGCAAGCACGATGTATGCGATGAGGACAATCCACACCGCAGCCAGAGGAATGAACGCAAGAACGCCAAGCGCGGCGAGCACGCCGATGATGGCGACAACAAGGGAGATGATGAAAACAAGCTGAGTGGGTGCACTAAGATTCATGTGTGGTCCCTCCAACATGATTCGTACAACGGCACTCTATCAGGCGTGAGGCTTATACACCAATCAGCTGGCGCAATGGGTTCGCCGGGTCGGCCAGCAGCTTCACCGCCAGAGCCAGGCAGATGATCACCAGCAGCGGCTTGATCAGCCGGGCGCCGATGCGGATGGCAAGGCTGGCGCCGAGCCGGGCGCCGAGGAACTGGGCGACGCCCATCATCAGCCCGATCTTCCAGTAGACGACGCCGGCGACGGCAAAGACGATGAAGCCGCCAATGTTGGAGGCGAAATTGAGCAGCTTGGTGTGTGCCGTCGCCTTGAGCACGCCGAAGCCGGCAAGGCTGACGAAGGCCAGCATATAGAAGGAGCCGGCTCCCGGCCCGAACAGCCCGTCATAGAAGCCGACCAAAGGGGCGATGATCAGCCCGAACAGGAAGGGCGACAGGCGCTCGGCGCGGTCGACATCGTTCATGTTGGGTTTCACGGCGAAGTAAATCGCGATGGCGATCAAAAGCAGCGGCAGCAGCGCCCGCAGGAGATCACCTGGCACGAATGCCGCCAGCAAGGCGCCGACGGCACTGCCGGCAAGGGCCAGAAGCGCCGATGGCAGCTGTCGACGCAGATCGACATGGCCATTCCTGGCGTAGTGGATGGTCGCCGAAGCGGTGCCGAAAATGCCCTGCAGCTTGTTGGTTCCAAGTGCTGCGACCGGCGGGAAGCCGGCAAGCAGCAGGGCCGGGATGGTGATCAGCCCGCCGCCGCCGGCTATCGAATCGACAAAGCCGGCTGCAAAGGCGGCGAAGGCAAGCATGATGACGGTCTGGGTAGCGAGGTCGAGCATCGGGATTTTCTGAACATTCCGGCGGGAAAGGCGATGCCGCGCCTTCTCATGGCCATCCGGTTTGCGCAAGGCCGATTCCGCGCTACGTCCATCCAAGCGCGTTGCGCTTGGATTTCCTGTGGTGCATGTCATTATCCCAATACCGCTGGGCAGTTTTGGGTTTGCACTGGGCGGGCTCGGAAAAAAGGGACACTGTTGGCGATGGCATTGCTCGACCAGATACGCTCGATCTTCGATGGTGACCCCGGCGTGCGCAAGGTTGCCGACGACCCCGTGCTGTCGGCGGAACTCTTGATGCTGTTTCGCATGATCCTGGCCGACGGCTCGGTTTCGGAGAGCGAAATGGTCGCCTTCCGGCGTATCTGCAAGGACGCCTTCGGCATCCCGGAAACCAGCATCGACGCGGTCATCGAATATCTCAATGATTTCGGCTACGAGACCAACGGTTCGCAAGCCATTGCGCTGTTCCGCGATATCGATGTCGAACGGCGCAAGTTGCTGGCGCTCCACATGGCGGAGATCGCCAAAGCCGATTCCAAGCTGGCCGAGAGCGAAGTGCGGCTGCTGCGCCGCACGCTCGATTTGCTCGACATAAGCCCGGTCGATGTGGTGAAGCCGGAGGAGTGAGGCAGACCAGGGGCAACGGCCGCCCGGCCGGGTCCCCGCTGCTTCGCAGCGTCCCAGCGTTCGTGACCTTTCATCGTGCCACTGGCACGATGAATTCGCTCCGCGAACCGGTCACTCAGCCCTGTTCCTGCATACGGTGAGCGATCGCCCGATGCAGATCGGGCGCAGCCGCGACCAGCGCCCTGGCCGCCTCCGACTGCGGATGATCGAGCACGTCACCGGTCTTGCCGCGCTCGACGATCCTGCCGTCATGCATGACCAGCACCTCATCGGTGATGGCGCGGGCGACGGTCAAATCGTGGGTGATGAAGAGATAGCCGATGCCGAGCTTCTGGTTGAGCTCTGCGAACAGATCGAGGATCTGGGCGCGGATCGAGACGTCGAGCGCCGAGACCGGCTCGTCGGCGACGACCAGCTTCGGCCTGGTGATGATGGCGCGGGCGATCGACAGGCGCTGGCGCTGGCCGCCGGAAAACTCATGCGGATATTTGTCCATGTCGCTGGTGCCGAGGCCGACCTCGTGCAGCGCATGCGCCACCATCTCGCGCCGCTCAGCCGGTGTCGGCTTCGTCTCCAGTACATGCAGCGGCTCGGCGACCAGTTTTACGACCTTCTGGCGCGGGTCGAAAGAGCCGTAGGGATCCTGGAACACCACCTGCATGTCGCGCCGCGCGGCTTTGAGCTCCGCCTCGCTTTTGCCGGTGATGGTCTCGCCGCGAAAGCGGATCGTTCCCGATGTCGATTTGTCGAGCGCCAGGATCATGCGGGCAAGCGTTGACTTGCCGCAGCCGGAGCGGCCGACCAGCGCCACCGATTGGCCCGGCGCCAGCGACAAGGACACGTCGTCGACGGCGCGGATTGGAGCCGCTGACTTGAACAGGGAGGTGCGCCGGCCCGGATAGTCCCGTGTCACGCCTTCGACCTCAAGCAGCGGTTTGGCCGATCCGGTGGCGTGAACTTTGGCGCGCGCGGGCACGTGCATGGAGGCCAGCGCCAGCTGGCGCGTGTAGGGATGCAGCTGTTCCGACAGCGTGCGTGCGGTGTCGCCGGCTTCCATCACCTCGCCATTGCGCAGAATGGTGATGCGGTCGGCCATTTCGGTGACGACCGCGAGATCGTGCGAGATCAACAGCAGGCCCATTCGGTTTTCGCTGACAAGGCCGCGCAAGAGGTCGAGGATCTGCGTCTGCAGCACCACGTCGAGCGCCGTGGTCGGCTCGTCGGCGATGAGCAGCTTGGGTTTCAATGCGCAGGCAATGGCGATGACGACGCGTTGGCGCTGGCCGCCCGACAGTTCGTGCGGATAGCGCGACAGCGGGAATTTGGCCTCAGGCAGGCCAACGCGGTCGAGCATTTTGCGCGCCCGGTCTTCGGCGTCGGCACGGCTTGCCCTGGTGTGCCAGCGTATGCCTTCGGCGACTTGTTCGCCGATCGTCTTGACGGGGTTGAGCGCCGTCATCGGTTCCTGGAACACCATGCCGATGTCGTCGCCGCGCAACGCGCACATCTGGTCCTCAGTGGCCGCGAGGATGTCGATGCCGTCGAAGGTTACGCGGCCGGTGGCGCGCGCCGCATGCGGCAGAAGCTGCATGATGGTCAGCGCCGTCATCGATTTGCCGGAACCGGATTCACCGACCAGGCCCATCACCTCGCCGGGCGCGACGGAGAGCTCGACCCCTTTGAGGATCGGCGTGTCGCCGACCGCCAGCGACAGGTTCTCGATCTCCAGCAGGCTCATCGCTGCCGCCGCGATTTCGGGTCGAGTATGTCGGCGATGCCGTCGCCGAGCAGATTGAGCCCAAGCACGGTGATGACGATGGCCATGCCGGGGAAGATGGCCATCCACGGCGCCACCACCATGCGCGTCTGGGCGTCGAACAGCATGCGGCCCCAGCTCGGCATTGGCGGCTGGGCGCCGAGGCCGACATAGGAGAGACCGGCTTCGGCCAAAATGCCGAGCGCGAACTGGATGGTGCCTTGCACCAGAAGCAGCGTGGCGATGTTGGGCAGCACGTGCTCGATTGTAATCTGCGTCTTGCTCTTGCCGGCGGCGCGCGCGGCGAGGATGAACTCGCGCGGCCAGATCGCCAGCGCGCCCGCGCGGGCGACACGCGCAAACACCGGGATGTTGAAAATGCCGATTGCGATGATGGCGTTGATGGCGCCCGGTCCGAAGATGGCGGTGATCATGATCGCCGACAGCAGCGCCGGGAAGGCGAAGACAAGGTCGTTCAGCCGCATCAGCGCCTCGTCGACGAACCCGCCGCGCGCCGCGGCGAAGGCGCCGAGCGGCACGCCGACGCCCATGCCGATGCCGACCGCGACCAGCGCCACGGCGATCGAGTTGCGGGCGCCGACCATGATCATCGACAGGATGTCGCGGCCGAAATGATCGGTGCCGAACCAGTGCGCCGCAGAGGGCGCGAGCGTCTTGTCCGAGATCACCAGTTTGGTCACGTCGTAGGGCGTCCAGACGTAGGAGATGACCGCTATTGCAGCCACCAGCACCGTGATGGCGAAGCCGATGAGGAAGGAGCGGTTGCGGAAGGCCTTGGCCAGAATGCTGCCCAACGTCTCCTGCGGGATGTCGATGTGCAGCGTCATTGCCGGCCTCGAAGGCGCGGATCGACGATGGCGTAGGAGACGTCGACGACGAGGTTAACGGCAATGACGGCGACGACCAGCAGCATGACGATGCTTTCCACCACGATCAGGTCGCGCTGAGTGATCGCCTGGAACACCAGCCGTCCCAGACCAGGCAGATAAAAGACGTTCTCGATGATGATGGTGCCGGCGAGCAGGAAGGCGAATTGCAGGCCCAGAATGGTCAGAACCGGGATCATCGCGTTGCGCAGCGCGTGCCGCCACAGCACGGCGCGATAGGGCAGGCCCTTGGCGCGGGCGGTGCGGATATAGTCCTCGTTCAGCACCTCGACCAGCGCCGAGCGGGCAACGCGCGCCAGGATCGCCGCCTGCGGCAGCGCAAGTGCTACGGCCGGCAGCAGCAGCGATTTCAGCGCCGGCCAGGCGCCAGCGCTCCAGCCGGGAAAGCCGCCGGCCGGCACTAGCCGCAGCCAGACGGCAAAGAGGTAGATCAGCATCAGCGCGAACCAGAAGTTCGGGATGGCAACGCCAAGCTGGGCGGCGCCCATAGCGATCGTATCGCCGGCCCGGCCGCGCCGGCTGGCGGAATAGAGCCCGACCGGGATGGCAATGATGGTGGACAGCGCCAGCGCGATCAGCGCCAGCGGCAGGGAAACCGCCATGCGCTCGCGGACAAGGTCGATGACCGGCACCGAATAAGTGTAGGAGCGGCCGAAATCGAGGCTGAGCAGACCGCCGACCCAATGGAGGTAGCGCAGGAGAAGCGGCGCGTTGAGGCCCATCTGGTTGCGCAGGAGTTCGACCTGCTCGGCGCTGGCGTTGAGGCCCAGCATCAGCCGCGCCGGGTCGCCGGGCAGGATTTCGAGCACGGCGAAGACGACCATCGAGGCCAGGATCAAGGTGGCGACGGCAATGGCGAGGCGTTGGAGGAGGTAGGCGGTCATGGTGGAGGGAATGGTGCGTTGCCAAGTGCGATGACTGAGCAAAGGCAGCGTTCTGTCACACCCCCCTCTGTCCTGCCGGACCCGGCCCTTCGCTGTCGCTTCGGGCGTTCGTTGTTCGGAAAGCCAAGCAGTTGGCTTTCCGTCCGCTGCGCGGACCACTCCTCACCCCCCGCAAGGGGGGAGATCAGCAGTTTCCGTGTCGTCGACCAGCGTTCAACGTTCGCGATAGGCGAAAGCGGAGATGAGAGCCCAATCTCCCCCCTTGCGGGGGAGATGCCCGGCAGGGCAGAGGGGGGTGTGACGGAGCGCAAGCGCTGCGCCTTGGCCAGCCGCCTCAATCCGTCCACTTCACCTTGGTCAGATCATTCGCCTGGATCGGCGCATTCTCCCACAGGCCCTGCAGCTTGGCGTCCCAGACGCCGACCTTCGGCAGTTCATAGAGGAACCCCACCACGGCGTCGTCGGCCAGGATCTTCTGTGCTTCGCCGAGCAGCGTGTTGCGCTTGGCGTCGTCGGAGGTGAGGTTCAGCTCGGCGATGATCTTGTCGAAGGCGGGGTTGTCGTAGTTGAAGTAGTAGTCCTTGCGCGAATAGATATCGATGTCGTTGGGCTCGGTGTGGGAGACGATGGTCAGGTCGTAATCCTTCTTGGTGAACACCTGATCCAGCCACTGCGCCCATTCGACCGGAATGATTTCCAGGTCGATGCCGACATCGCGCAGCTGCGAGGCGATGATCTCGCCGCCAAGCCGTGCATAGGAAGGCGGCGGCAGTTTCAGCGTGGCCTTGATTCCGTTTTCGAAGCCGGCCTGCTTCAGCAGCTCCTTGGCCTTGTCGACATTGTGCGGGTACAGGCCGGTGAGGTCGACATAGGCCTTGCTGGCGGGCGACATGTGCGAGCCGATCGGCACGCCGAGGCCGGCCGAGGCGCCGTCGATGATCGCCTTGCGGTCGAGCGCGAAGGCAATTGCCTGCCGCACCTCGAGCTTGTCGAAAGGCGGCTTCTTGTTGTTGATCGCCAGAATGGTCTCGCCCTCGGTCGAGCCGACCACCACCTTGAAGCGCGGATCGTCCTTGACCTGCGCGACGCTGTCGGGATCGAAGAAAGGGAAAGCCTGGATGTCGCCCGAGAGCAGCGCCGGCACGGCGGCAGCGGCGTCGGGAACGATGCGGAACTCGGCCTTGTCGAGGAACACCGGGGCGCCCCAGTAAGTGTCCGATTTCACCAGCGTGATCGACGAGCCCTTGGCCCAGCTCTGGAATTTGAACGGGCCGGTGCCGATGGGCTTTTCCTTGTTGGTGTCTGCGCTCTCGGGCGCCACGATCACCGCGTCGCCCCAGCCCATATTGTAGAGGAACGACCCCTGCGGGTTCTTCAGCGTCACCTTGACCGTCGTCGGATCGACGACTTCGACCGTATCGATGGCTGCGAACAGGGCCTTTTGCGCGTTTACGGAATTGTCGGCGCGGGCGCGGTCGAGGGAGAACTTCACGTCGCCGGCGTCGAAATCGCTGCCGTCATGGAATTTGACGCCGGTGCGCAGCTTGAAGGTGTAGACCTTGCCATCGTCGGAAATGGCCCAGCTCTCGGCGAGGTCGGGCAGCACTTCGCCATTCGGGCCGATGCGGGTCAGGCCCTCGAAGACGTTGGCGTAGAGCACTTCGTCGATCGCCGCGGCAGCACCGGCGGTCGGATCGAGATGCGGCGGCTCGAGCGGAATGCCGATCACCAGGTCGGTGCGTGCGGCAAATGCCTGACTGCCGGCCAGTGCCAGCACCGTGGCGGCAAGAATGGTTTTCCACAATTTCATCGTGCAACTCCCAAATGCTCGAACCCTGGTGCGATAGAAGCGTGATTTCGAGGTGGAGTAAATTGCGTTTCGTGCTCCGCAGCGGCGCGGGGAGGCATGTTTTTTCAGCGAAGCCGATGGTTCAGTCCGCGGCCGTGCCCCTGAGCAGCACATTCAGCCCGATCGCCATCACCTTGGCCGACTCCACCATATCAGAGATACCGACCCATTCGTCGGGCCGGTGGGCGAGGTCCAAAATGCCCGGGCCATAGGCGATGCAATCATAGATGTGGCCGATGCGGGCGATGTGCTTCTGGTCGTAAGTGCCTGGTGAAATGACATAATCCGGCTCGCGGTCGAAGATCGCCATGATGCCTTGCGCCACCGCCTTGACCACCGGCGCGTCGCGCTCGGTCATCAGCGGCAGCACCTCCATCAGGTCGCGAATCTCGTAGTCGAACTTTTTGCGCTCGCGCTTCAGCCGGTCGAGGATATCGGTCACCTCGCTCTTGACCGTGGCAAGGTCCTCCTCGAGCAGGAAGCGGCGATCGATGGTCAGCCGGCAGGCGTCGGGCACGTTGGGTGAGGGCAGGCCGGGGCGGAAATCCTCGGTCTGGCCGCCATGGATCGAGTTGATGTTCATGGTCGAGCGCTTTGCGCCTTCGGGCACGACAGGCATGCGCGTCACCTTGCGGTCGAGCGCCGGAAACAGTTCATCCTCGAAGGCCTGCAGCACGGCGCCCATGTGGCGCACGGCATTGTCGCCGAGGAACGGCATCGAGCCATGCGCGATCTCGCCCTTGGTCTCGATCTCCGCCCACCAGACGCCGCGATGGCCAAGACAGATGCGGTCCTTGTTCAGCGGCTCGGGGATGATGACGTGGTCGACCTTGGGTTTCGAGAAATAGCCAAGCTTCGCCAGATGGGCGACGCCGCCGAAGCCGCCGGACTCTTCATCGACGGTGCCGGAGATTTCGATGGCGCCGGGAAAGTCGGGGAATACCTCCATGAAGGCTTCCGCCGCGATGATCGAGGCGGCCATGCCCCCTTTCATGTCGCAGGCGCCGCGCCCGTAGACCTTGCCGTCCTTCACCACGCCGGCAAAGGGATCGACGCTCCAGCCCTCGCCGGCTTCGACCACATCGATGTGCGAGTTGAAATGGACGCAGGCCCCAGGCGAGCGGCCGTCGAAGCGGGCGACGACATTGACGCGGGGATAGCGGTCGGTATCGCCGGGCGTGCCTTCGGCGCGGATGAATTCGGTTTCGAAGCCAAGCCTGCCTAGGCGCGCACCTATATATTCGACGCAGGGGCGATAGGCTTCGCCAGGCGGGTTGATGGTCGGGAAGCGGATCAGGTCGGCGGTCAGTGCGACCAAGTCATCAACACGGGCGTCTATCGCTTTGAAGAGTCGTTCGTTCATTCGCGGATTTGAGCAGGCAAGGGGGTGGTTTTGCAAGCATCGCGCCACTGGCGCCGAAACTTCGTGTCGCAGCGGCAACTATGGCGGGAAAATCGTTCAAATTCGCTGCTTTAGATTGGCGAATTTATCAAGGAGTGTGTGTTAGATCACTCACCTGTCGTTAAAAAGATGAAAAACCGCGTGATGACAGGGCAGGCAAGGGGCATCAAAGGGGTTTGATCTCATGACTAAAATCGTTCTCATGGCAGCTGCTTTTGCGGCGATGCTGTTCGGCACGTCCATCGAAAGCAGGGCTGCCTCGCTGGTGGCCAGCATCGACGTCTCGTCGCAGACCATGACCGTCAGCCAATACGGCCAGGTGCTTTATCGCTGGAGCGTGTCGACCGCCCGCAGTGGCTATTTCACGCCGCGCGGCACCTATCGGCCGCAACGCACGGCGCGGATGTGGTATTCGAAGAAATACCACATGTCGCCAATGCCTTACTCGGTGTTCTTCCATGGCGGCTATGCCATCCACGGCACCGGCGCGGTCAGGCAGCTAGGGCGTCCGGCATCGCATGGCTGCGTGCGGCTGCACACCGCCAATGCCGCGATGTTCTATGCGATGGTGCGCGAAGTCGGCTTCGGCAATACGCGGATCGTTGTGACGAACTGAGGCTTTCGACGACTTAAGATTGACGCTGCCCCTGGCCGGTGGCGTTGGCCTGTCCGCGCCGGCGGCGACGCCGGCCTGAGATTTCCCACCTTTTGTGGAACCACATCCACTGTCCCGGATCCTCGCGCACCCAGCGCTCGACCACGTTGGCGAGCAGTTGGGTGGTGGCCGCGACATCGACGCTGCCGCTTTCATTGCGCGGCAAGGTCAGCTTGTCCTCGATCTCGAGGCGGAAGCGGTTGCCGGGCAGCCGCACACATCGCGCCGGATAGACGTCGCAATCATAGTGACGGGCGAGCATGCCCAGAACCGGATTGCTCTGGCATGGGCGATTAAAGAAGATCGTCTCCAGTCCGCTGGAGAATTTCTGGTCGACCAGCACGCCGATATTGCCGCCTTTCTCCAGAATCGACGCCAGCGCGAAGGAGGCGCCGGTCGAAGACGGCAGCAAGGCGCCCATGCTCGAACGCCGCGTCGAATGGATATAATCGGCGAGGTAAGGATTGTTGGGCGGACGAAACAGCGCCGTGATCTTCATGCCGAACGTCGCGGCTGCCACCGGCAGCAGCTCGAAATTGCCGAGATGGCCGGTGAACAGGATATGCGGTTTGTCCTCGCCAGCTATCTGATGGAAATGATCGGCGCCACCGACTTCGACGCGGCCGGGCGTCGCTGCCTTCGGATCATAATCGAAGAGCGCGTCAAGAAAGATGTATTCGGCGGCGAGCCGGGCCATGTTGCCCCACATGTCGGAGGCGATGGCCTCGATCTCGACATCGCTCTTTTCGGGATAGGCAAGGCGCAGATTGTCGATGGCGACACGGTGGCGCCCGACCCGCGGACCGATGCGCCGGGCCGCGCGGTCGGCGAAATTGAGCGCCCTGTCCGCGGGCAGGAGGCGCAGCAGCGAGATGATCGTCATCGCCACGCGCGCCACCAGCCAGTGCTCCATCTGGCGCAGTCTTCGGCCATAGCGGAACATGAAGTCCCGGCGGGCTTTTTTTAACACCTTGCCGACCATAGTCCTAAGAAACGCGCAGGATGATCTTGCCGAACACGTCGCGGCCTTCCATGCGCTTCAGCGCGGCGTCGATGCCGTCGAAGCCGACCTCGGTGTCGATAACAGGTGCTACCTGTCCCGCCGCCATCTTCTGCATGGCGTTGGCCATGTTCTCCATGCGGCAGCCGAAGGACCCGAGCAGCTTCAGCTGCTGCTGGAACAGCTGCATCAGATTGATCTGCGTCGACACGCCGGAGGTCGAGCCGCAGGTGACCAGGCGGCCGCCGCGCTTGAGGCACAGCATCGAGGCGGCAAAGGTGTCGGCGCCGACATGTTCGAAGACGACGTCGACGCCCTTCTTCCTGGTGAGCTTGCGCACGACCCCTTCGAAACGATCGTCGCGGTAGTTGATGACATGGTCGGCGCCGAGCGCCTTGGCCTTGTCGATCTTGTCGTTGGAACCGACCGTGGTGATGATGGTGCAACCCATGCGCTTGGCCAGCTGGATCGCCGCCGAGCCGATGCCGGAGCCCCCGGCATGGATGAGGATGGTTTCGCCGGGCTGCAGCTTGGCATTGTCGAACAGCATGTGCTCGACGGTGCCGAAGGTGACGGGGGCGACGGCAGCGCCGACATCGGTCACGCCTGGAGGGGCCGGGACCAGCAGGCGCGCCGGCAGGTTGATCTTCTCCTGCGCAAAGCCGTCGAGATGGAAGCCGTGGACGCCCGAGACATGTTCGCAGAGATTGTCACGGCCTTCGCGGCAGGCGCGGCAAAGGCCGCAGGTGCGCGCGCCGTAGATCGACACCAATTGTCCGGGCAGCAGGCTGGAGACGCCGGGGCCGACAGCTTCGACCTCGCCGGAGGCTTCGGCGCCGACGACCAGCGGCAGCTTACGCTTGGCGAAGGCCATGCCACGCCAGCCCCAGACGTCGATATGGTTCAGCGCCACCGCCTTGATGCGCAGCGTGACTTCGCCCAATGTGGGGGGCGGCGGGGGCGGCAGGTCCACCGTTTCAAGACGGCGGTCCTCGATAAGTTGCAGTGCGCGCATGGAGCCTGTCAGTTCAGTCTGGCTGAAAAAGGTCGCTTAGACCGGTTCCCGCGCCATGACAAGGCAAGTGTTCTGGCCGCCGAAGCCGAACGAGTTCGAGAGCACGGTGCCGACTTCGGCATTGCGCTTCTTGTTGGGCACCACGTCGAGCACGATTGCCGGGTCGGGATTGTCGTAGTTGATGGTCGGCGGAATGACGCTTTCGCGCATGGTCATCAGCGAAAACGCCGCTTCGACAGCACCCGCCGCCGACAGCGTGTGGCCGATCATCGACTTGTTGGACGAGACCGGCATCGAGCCGATGCGATCGCCGAACACGGTCGACAGCGACAGATGCTCCATCTTGTCGTTTTCCGGCGTCGAGGTGCCGTGAGCGTTGACGTAGTCGATCTCGTCCTTGCTCAGGCCGGCATCCGCAAGGGCGGCGCGGACTGCTGCGATCGCCGGGGAACCGTCGGGCTTGGAACGGGTGCGATGGAAATCGTCGGCCTTTTCACCGCAGCCGCGCAGGATGCCGAGAACGCTGGCGCCCCGGGCAAGGGCTGCCTCAAGCGATTCCAGCACCAGAGCGCCGGAGCCTTCGGCCAGCACAAAGCCGTCGCGGTCCTTGGAGAAGGGTTTTGACGCCTTTTCAGGGATGTCATTGTGGGTCGACAGCGCCGAGAGCAACGAAAAGCGGATCAGCGCCTCGGCGGTTGCCGAACCGTCGGCGCCGATGGACAGCGCCCGGTCGCATTCGCCGCGGCGGATCGCTTCGACGCCGAGCTGGATGGCGGTGGCGCCCGAAGCGCAGGCCGTCGACAGTGTGATCGGCAGGCCGCGCGTGCCAAAGCGGTCGGCCAGCCGGTCGGCGATCGCGCCGAACTGCGTGCTTGCGAACGTATCTGTTTCCTTCAGCCCGCGCGCCACCCTGAGCAGCCTTTCGGCGCCGGCGCCTTTGCCGTCGGAATTGTAGAGCGCGAAGCGGTCGTGCCAGTCGAGTTCGACCGGCGGCGAGGCGAGGAACAGAGGCCCGCCAAAATCAGAGGAATCGAGGCCGGATTCGGCCACCGCCTCATTCGCGGCGGTTTCGGCCAGTTCGTAGGTCAGCAGGCTGGCGCCTTTCGAGCTTGAGTCGAGGAAATCGACCATGCCGGAGATGCGGGTGTTGAGGTGGTCGACGGGAAAGCGGGTGATCGGGTGGATGCCCGATTTGCCGGAGGTCAGTGCCGCCCAGTTATCGGCCTTGCCGATGCCGAGCGACGTTACCACACCGATGCCGGTGACGGCGACGATCGGCCTGCCCATGTGATCTCTGAGATTGGCCATCCGGAACCTCTTAACTTTGCAGCATGATCGCGCAGCGCTGCTTCAAGCAGCAGCGTTGACCAGAGCCATGCCCTCGAATTGGTGATAGCCGATCGCCGTTGCGAGCACGGTTTCGGGAATGCCTTCGAACGGCTTCTCGGCCGCGGCGTCGAATACGGGGTAGGCGGCCTTGCGGTCGACGGCCAGGGCGGCGAGGGCGACCGCGAATGGAAACTGCGCTTCCTTCATATGCCCGGTCAGCGTGGCGAAGCCGCGCGCCGATATCGCCGGATTGGCATCCAGCGCTGACTTTTCGGCTGACGTTGCGGTATGCGCCCCGGATGCGCCCGACAGGGCAAGCAGCTTGCCGCTGGGGAGAGTTGCCTGTTTGAGCAGTGTCGCGATCTCGGCGTCAAGCTCGCCGCGCGAACGCCGGGCGCGGCCTGAGACGACCGGTCCGAGCTCGGCATAGATTTTCCGCCCACGGCTTTGCGCGTGTTCGCGCTGCTCCAGCACCAGGAAGGCGCCACCGGAGCCGGAGACCAGGCCGCCGCCCTCGGCGCCCTGTCTCTGCCAGACCGGCTTCCATGGGCCGCGATGCAGATAGCCGGCCAATTCATAGCCGAGCAGCATGTCGGAATGTTCGGTCTGGAAGGCGCCACCTACCAGTATGTGGGTCGACTGTCCGGAGCGGATGCGCGCCGCGGCGGTCTCGACGGCGGCGACGCCGGCACCTTCCTCGCCCATGAAGGTCCTCGACGATCCCGTCACCTTGTGGACGATGGAGATGTTGCCGGCGAGCAGATTGGAGAGCTGGGCCAGGAAAAGCGTCGGCCGCAATTCGGTGGTCAGCTTCTCGTTGAGCAGCACGTCGCGGTCGTTGCGGCTCTCGGACGCGGCGAGGATGGCGGCATCGACCGCCTCGTCTCGCTCGCCGCCGCCGGCAGCGACAACCATGTCCATGGTCGTGCAGAGATCGTCATTGCCCTTGATGCCGGCGTCGTCCAGCGCCATGCCGGCGGCATAGGTGCCGAGCCTCTGCCATGTTTCCATCTGCCGCTGGTCGCCGCGCTTGGCGATCTGCAGGTTCCAGTCGATCTCCGGCAGTGGATGCACGGTGTAGGGCGCAAAGCGCGCGGCTTCGAGCACCGGCTGCAGGCCGGGCTGCGCCAGCTTCTGCCAGTGGGTATCCGGACCCTCTCCCAGCGAGGAGACAAGGCCGATACCGGTGATGACGACGTCGCGAGGGCTGCTCATGAGCGGCTTTGTGGGTCAGGCGGCGCAGCCCGTCAAGGCCGCGCGCCAGCCGATATCAGGCGGTCTTGGCGGCGACCAGCGCGTCGATCTTGGCGCACAGGTTCTTCATGACGAAGTAATCGTCGGTCGAAGCCTTGCCGTCATTGACTTCCTGGGTCCACTTTTCCAGCGGCACCTTGATGCCGAATTCCTTGTCGATGGCAAAGACGATATCGAGGAAATCGAGACTGTCGATGCCGAGATCGTCGATCGTGTGGCTCTCGGGAGTGATGGTGTCGATATCGATCTCGCTGGTGTCGGCAATGATCTTGGCGACTTTGTCGAACGTGGTGGACAAGGGCTCTTCCTTCGGTTGCGGGCGGAATCTGTCCGCATCTGGTTTGGGCGCTGTCTAATCGGTTTTTCCCGGCAGGAAAAGGCCTGATGCGCGGGGCGCAGATGGTATGGCCTTCCCATAAAGACAAGAAGGGCTGCCCGACAAGCCGGCGGCCCTTCCAGTTGACGTCACGTCAGATCAGTTTTTAGGGAGCTTGACCACTGGCTTTCTCAGAACGTGACGCGGCCGAGCACGCGAAAGCCATCGCCCTGCGGCTCGACCACCACCGCTTCGCCCTCGCGCGGCGAGACGCCGGTCAGCGCGACGATGTTTTCGAGATGCGTGACCATGACCAGATTGTCGGAACCGGTGTAGGCGCGGATTTCCTTCATCACCGCGTCGAGCTGCGCGGCCTTCTCGGTCGGATCGCTCTTCAGGAGGTCGAGCGGCGCAAAAAGCTCCGGCTCCGCTTCGAAGGCGATGCGGGCAGTGTCGAGGCAGCGGCAATATCGGCTGGACAGCACCCGCTCGATGGGGGCGGCGCGGGCGCCGAACAGCGCGCCGATCTTGCTCGCCTGCTGCTTGCCGCGCGCCGATAGATTGACCTGGGTGGCACAGTTGTCGATGACGAAATTGGCGGGGTCGGTGGTGCCGGTGACCAGTGCGTGGCGAAGCAGCACGACATGCCCGCCGTCACGCAGCAGCGCCCAGCCGGCGTCGGTCGCGTGGGCGACGGCGGGAACAGCAAGCAGGAACAGCGACAGCACAAATCGAATCATCGAAACCTTTCCGGGAGCCGGATGCCGGCTCCGGTCATTCTGATATAGGGATCGGAAAGCCGGCACAAAGACAAGCGAAAGGCGAACCCTCGGTTCGCTTCACATTTTCGCCATTTGCTTCTTCGCCAGCTCGATCTTCTGATCGGTGAGCGGGATAGGGATCGTGTAGCCGGCTTCGGTGAAGCCCTGCTTGGCGTTCTCGAAGAATTCGATCGCCTTGAGATATTCCGGCTTGCCCGCGCCATAGCTGGCGCGGTTCCAGTGGACGTCGCCGATATTGTTCTGCTCGAAGGCCCACTGCAGCGGCTGACTTTCGCGCGTAAACACCTTCAGCGCCGCCGTGAACGCCGCTTCGGCGTCGTTGAGATATTTGTCGGTCCGCTGGAGATTGCCGAGATTGAGCAGGCTCATACCGAGGCCATTTTGAGCGTTGGCCCAGTCGACCGGCGCGGCCTCGATGGTGAGTATTTCGAGCGCTGCCCGCCGCGCCGCAATCGAATCCTGCAGCATCTTGGCATCGCCATTGCTCATGCTCAACCAGTGCAGCGTCGAGCCCAGGCCGGCCTGGGCCATTGCCCATTGCCGCGGGTTGGTCTCGCGCTTGTACTCGCGCAACGCATTGCCGTAGGCGTCGACCGCCTCGCTGTAATGCTCGGGCTTGTCGGTGACGCCGCCGAGAAGCTGCAGCGTGTTGCCGAGATTGTAGTAGCTCATCGCCCAGTCCTGCGGGAACTTCCGCCTGACATAGACCTGCCGTGCCGCCTGGAAGGCTGCCGCCGACTGTTCCAGCTTGGCCGCATCACGCGTGCGCTGGCCCAGCGTCTGATAGATCGAGCCGAGATTGTTCTGGGCTGACGCCCAGTCCATCGGGAAGCGCTTGCGGGTAAACACCGTCAGAGCGTCGTCATAGGCAGCAGCAGCTTCTTCGAGCGTAGCCGTGCCCATATCGAAGCGGGCGATACCGCTCAGCGCATTGCCCAGGTTGAGGCGGCTGGTCGCCCAGGACACCGGGAAAGTTTCGCGGGTTCGCACTTCCAGCGCGGCGCGGAAAGCGTCGGCCGCCTCATTGATCTTGGCCTTGTCGTTGAGCTGGATGCCAAGCGTGACCAGCGTGTTGCCGAGATTGTTCTCGATCATCGCCCATTCTACCGGCATTTTTTCGCGCGTGTACTCCTCGAGCGCGAGCCGGTAGGCGGCTTCGGCCTGCTTCAGATGCTCGCCGGTGGGTTCGCGTTCGGAGAGCGCATAGAGGGCGAGGCCAAGATTGTTCTGCGAAGAGGCCCAGTCCAAAGGCAGCTTGTCGCGCGGGCGCTTCTCCAGCGTGGCGCGCATTGCCGCCACCGCATCGTTCAGGCGCTTGGGGTCGCTTTCGCGTTCGCCGATCTTAAGCAGCACATTGGCCAGGTTGTTCTGCGCAGCGGCCCAGTTGCGATCATCTTTCTCGCGCTCGAAAACGGCAAGCGAACCGCGGAAGATCTGCGCTGCCTCTTCCAGATGCGCGGTCTCGGTTTCGCGTTCGCCGATGGTTTGCAGCACGACCGCCATGTTGTTGCGAGTGATTGCCCAATCGCGGCTCTGTTCGCCATTGGGAATGAAGTTCAAGATGACATGATAGGCCTCGATGGACTGTTGTAGTGCATCGAGGTCGCCGGTGGCGTAGCCATGAGCGTTCAACGCCTCGGCCTCCTGGTTCTTGTAGTTCCAGCGCAGCTTTTCGTCCCACTTCTCGACCAGCGAATACGCCTTGGCATAGTCGTTGGCGGCGGATTTGTAGTCGAAGACCAGCGCGGCGGCGTCGGCGCGTTTGGCATAGATGGCGGCGTCGGCGATGCGCTTTTGCCGGAGCAGGTCCTCGGCCTCGTCGACCGCACCGCTGTTTTCCTCGATCCGGCCGACCGCGTCGTCGAGGAATTTGCGCGCCGTCACCATGGCGCCCTGGCCGATGGCTTTGTCGGCGGATGCGACGAGGCGACTGATCTCAGGATCGTCGGTGCGCAGCGCGGCGCGCTCGGCCATCATCTTCTTCAGACGCTCGGCCTGGCTGTCCAGCACCTTCTGCAGGTCGTTCGGGTCCTCCGGGATCTTTTCCGTGCCGAGCGCCTTGAGCACGCCGTAGAGAGCGTCAAGGGGCACGCCGTCCTGCAGAGAAGCCAACTCCACCTGAGCCCGCTTGGGATCGGGCAGGTCGGAAATGGTCAGCAGCAATTGCCGCCGCTCACCGGTGATCAGCCCGTCGTCGCCGGTCGGTTCCGGCGGCGCGACGCCGAAATAGAGCAGGCGACGCAGGCTCTCGCTGACCCAAGGTCGCTGCTTTGCCTTGGTGTCGAGATAGACCTCCTCGGTGACCATGCGCATTACCGAGCCGAATTCCGTGCCTTTCATCGCGGTGAGGTGGCGCAGCAGGGCGGCGGCGTAGGGGCTGTTTTCGCCGGCTGCGCCATCAAGCGCGGGTCGGCCCGGCTCGGCGGCGAAGCCGACGACGGTTCCCAGGCTGGCATCATCCACTGAGGCATCGGCGAGGGCCTTGGCGCCGCGCACCGGCTCCAGCCCACCGGCGCCGACAGGCTCGGCGGAAGCCGTCGGCCCGCGGCGCACGACCGCGTCCGGCGGAAACGGGTTGGTGCGGCAGGCGTCAAGCAGCACGATCGTCACCGGCACGGTCTTTTTCAGCTCGTCCATGACGGCTGAAATCGGCACCAGCGCCTCACCGGCATTTTTCAACGACGAGACGTCGGCATCGACCGGCACCAGATAATTCTCGCCGCCCGCCTCGATGCCGTGGCCGGAATAATAGATGAAGGCGACGTCGGCGCCTTCGGCGTCCTCGACAAACCGATCGAGATCGCGCTTCAGCTTGGCGGCATCGCGATCGGTGACGTTGCGGGCGTCGAAGCCGAGGTCGGTCAGCATCTTGGCCATGTCGCGGGCGTCGTTGGCCGGGTTGGCAAGGGCTGCGATGTGTTCGTATTTCGACTGGCCGATGATCAGCGCCACGCCCTTGAGACTTTTGGTCTCGGCGGCCTGGGCCTCAGATACGCCAAGGCAAAGCAGTATAGCGACGAAACCCGCAAGCCACCCCTGTCTGACCAGCCACACTTGTCTGACCAGCCACTCCCGTCTGAAATGACGCTGTTTCGGCGTCGCAACCATTCGCTGTGTGTCCGCCCTGATGATCCCAAGCCTGTATAGCGCTGCCACCCGACCATGATCAAATTCAGGCGCCGGGCGGATCGAGGAGCGGTTTCTGAAGATCATGGCGATTGCGCTGGAATCCGGGCTCGCCTATCCCTGAAAAATGTCTCCGCTCACCGAAACCGTTCTTTTCGTCTTCAGCCTCGTCGCGCTCGGCTATGTCACCGGGCTCACCGGCTATCTGAAACCGGCCAGCGGGGACGGCATCTCCGAATTCGCCATCAACGTCGCGATGCCGCTGCTGCTGTTTCGGACGATGGTGAATTCGGATTTCCACGGCGTGGCGCCCTGGTCGCTGTGGGGTGCTTATTTCGCGGCGGTTGCAATGACATGGGCCGCCGGCCATCTGGTGACGACACGGATCTTTGGGCGGGACGCGCGCACCGGCATCGTCGGTGGAGTGTCGTCATCCTTCTCGAATGTGGTGTTGCTGGGCATTCCCTTCGTTCTCGGCGTATTCGGGTCCAGCGGATTCGAAGTGCTGTCGCTGCTCGTTTCCGTGCATCTGCCGACCATGATGATGGCTTCGATCATCATGTTCGAGATATTTGGCCGCGGCGTCAGCGAGCCCGTACACCCGCTGCGCATCATCCAGAGCTTTCTGAGAAGACTGTTCACCAATCCGTTGATCATCGGCATCCTGGCCGGGCTGGCATGGCGCCTCACCGGCGCGCCGCTGCCGAACCTTGCCATGCGACTGGCCGATGCGCTGGCTAACACCGCCGGGCCGGTGGCGCTGTTCGCCATGGGGCTCAGCCTGCGCCGTTTCGGCATTTCCGGTAACATCCGACCGGCGCTGGCGCTGTCGACGCTGAAACTGTTCCTGATGCCGGCGCTGGTGCTCGGCCTGGTCTGGCTGTTTGGCCTGCCGCCCTTGACGGCCAAAGTTGCGGTCGTGGTGGCGGCGCTGCCGTCCGGCATCAATTCCTATCTCATCGCCGTGCAGTTCAACACCGGCCAGGCGCTGGCGTCGAACCAGATGACCATCGCCACGGCAAGCGCGGTTGTTACAACCGCCTTTTGGCTGACGGTGGTGGTGCATGTCTTTGGGTAGGCTTGGTCTTCTGTAAGGCTGGTCTTTGGCAAGGCTGGTCTTTGACAAGGCTGCGGCCCAAACTAATTTACATGTGAATTTTCTCTGGCGTTGGGCTGGCCCAAAGCCTATATGCCATCTTGCAATTGCTTGCCGGGCTTGCCCTAGGTAAAGAGCATTGGCTTCAGCGTGTCGGCTCCGCCGCCATTGTGCACGCTCGTTCAAGAGATCCAGGAAACCGGCCCGTCAGTGCGCCGAACGGAGGCTAGACCATGCTGCAGAAAACCAGCCATTTCATGCGCCAGGCCAATCTCATCAACGGCGAATGGGTGCAGGCCGACAGCGGCCAGACGGTCGACGTCAACAACCCGGCCACCGGTCTCAAGATCGGCACCGTGCCGAAGTCGGGCAAGGCGGAAACCCGCCGCGCCATCGAAGCCGCAAGCGAAGCCTTCAAGACCTGGCGCAAGACGACCGCGCTTGAGCGCTCGAAGCTGTTGCGCAAGCTGCATGACGCGATGATGGACAATCAGGATGTGCTGGCCGAACTGCTCACCATCGAGCAGGGCAAGTCGCTCGCCGAATCCAAGGGCGAGATCGGTTCGGCCGCCGCCTATATCATGTGGTTTGCCGAGGAAGGCCGCCGCACCTATGGCGATGTCGTGCCATCGCCATGGGGCGATCGCCGCATCCTGGTGACCAAGGAGCCGGTCGGCGTCATTGCCGCCATCACGCCGTGGAATTTCCCCTCCTCAATGCTTGCCCGCAAGCTTGGCCCCGCGCTTGCCGCCGGCTGCACCGCCGTGGTCAAGCCGGCCTCGCAGACGCCGTATTCCGGCCTTGCATGGGGCGCGCTCGCCGAGGAAGTCGGCTTCCCCAAGGGCGTCATCAACATCCTGACGGGTGCTGCCGGCGAAGTCGGCGACGAGATCTGCGCCAATCCGCTGGTGTCGAAGATCACCTTCACCGGCTCGACCGAGATCGGCAAGCTGCTGATTCAGAAGTCGTCCGTCACCGTCAAGAAGGTCTCGATGGAACTCGGCGGCAATGCGCCGTTCGTGGTCTTCGACGATGCCGACCTCGATCGCGCCGTCGCCGGCGCCATCACCGCCAAATACCGCAATTCAGGCCAGACCTGCGTGTGCACCAACCGCTTCCTGGTGCAGGCCGGCATCTACGACAAGTTTGTCGAGAAGCTGGCCGCTGCCAGCAATGCGCTGAAGGTTGGCTCGGGCCTGGAAGAGGGCGTGCAGCAGGGACCGCTGATCGACGTGAAGGCGGTCGAGAAGGTAGAGGAATTCATCGCCGACGCCACGTCGAAGGGCGGCAAGGTCGTTGCCGGCGGCAAGCGCCACGCGCTTGGCGGCTCATTCTTCCAGCCGACCGTCATCGCCGATGCGAAGCCTGACATGCGCTTCATGAAGGAAGAGATTTTTGGCCCGATCGCCCCGGTGTTCAAGTTCGAGACCGAGGAGGAAGCCATTGCACTCGCCAACGACACCGAGTTCGGCCTGGCCGCCTATTTCTATACCGGCGATCTCGGCCGCGCCTTCCGGGTCATGGAAGGCCTGAAATACGGCATGGTCGGCGTCAATGAAGGCCTGATCACCACGCCGGAAGCGCCGTTCGGCGGCGTCAAGGAATCGGGCCTCGGCAAGGAAGGCGGACACCAGGGCATCGAGGATTACCTCGACACCAAATATGTCTGCATCGGGGGTCTCGGCCTCTAAATCATTGACGGGGCAGGCCGCGCGCCTGCCCTTGCCAGACGACATTCAGCCGGACTGGAGCGGTTCAGCGTTTCACGGAATCGCCGAACCGCTCCAGTTCTTTGTTTTTTGCAATTCCGGACGGAAAACCGTTTCACACTTTTCCTGGAATTGCTCTAAGTCGATAGATCGACGAATTAGCATTTGGACATAGCGATGAAGGACGGCGAAGTCTTCGGCACGACGCAGGCAGGCGAATCCGTTCGCCGTTTCACCATCCGGGGCGGCGGCATCAGCGCCAACATCATCGGGCTCGGCGCAATCATCCAGGATCTGCGGCTCGCCGGCCACGATGCGCCGCTGGTGCTGGGCTACGATCGCTTCGAGCCTTACGAGACTGACCGGGCCTTCTTCGGCGCGGTCGTCGGCCGCTATGCCAACCGCATCCGCGACGGCCGCTTCACCATTGCCGGCCAGCGCTACCAGACCGAGCGCAATTTCCTCGGCAAGCACACGCTGCATGGCGGCTCGGAGGGCTTCTTCCACCGGCCGTGGACGGTTTCGCTGCACGGCCGGGATTTTGTCACGCTGACCCTGCACGATCCCGAGGGCACGATGGGCTTTCCCGGCGCGCTCGACGTCACCTGCACCTACCGGCTGAAGATTCCCGGCACGCTCTCGATGGAACTGACCGCCACTTGCGAGGAGCCGACGCTGTGCAATCTGGCGCAGCATTCCTATTTCAATCTCGACGATGGCGGCGCCGGTGACATTCTCGACCACCGGCTGATGCTGAATGCCGGCGCCTATACGCCGATCGATGGCGAGATGATCCCGACCGGCGTGGTCAAACCTGTCGACGGCACGCCCTTCGACTTCCGCCAGGCGCGGCCGCTGCGCATGGAAACGGAAGGCGAGCAGCTTCCCTACGACGTCAATTTTTGCCTGGCGTCAGCCCGGGGCCTGCTTCACCAGGTGGCGTGGGCGCAAGGCGCCAATTCCGGCGTCGAGATGGAGGTCTGGACCACAGAGCCTGGCCTGCAGCTTTACACCGGCCAGTATGTCGCGCCGACCTCGGGCGGCCTGGACGGACGGCGCTACAAGGCGTTTTCCGGCTTTTGCCTGGAAGCGCAGACCTGGCCCGACGCGCCGAACCGGCCCTATTTCCCACAGGCCACGCTGTGGCCGGGCCAGATCTATCATCAGGTGACGGAATATCGTTTCAGGCTTCCCTAAGGTCTTAGCCCTCGAAAGCGGTTCTTAGAACCTCGAACGGCGCCAGCGCGCCTCGCACCTGCACGACAGCGGCGGCGACGCGATGCGCGCGCTGCACGGCATCCGCCGGGGCATGGCCGGCAAGCCGGGCGGCGAGATAGCCGCCATTGAAGGAATCGCCGGCGCCGGTGGTGTCGACCGGGGTGGCCACATGCTGGGCCGGAACCGGCTGCAGGGCTCCGCCAGTGGCGATCAGCGCGGGTTCCTCGCCATTCTTGACGACGACTTCGCCGACCAGTTTTCCGAACCGCTCGGCGGTCGCTTGCGATGCCGTGTCGCCAAACAGCATCTGCTCGTCGGGAAAGGTCGGCAGCGCGATGTCGGTGACGGCAAGCGCGTCGAGGATCGCGGCTTGCGCCTCCTCGCGGCTCTGCCACAGGCGCGGCCGGTAGTTGGGGTCGAAGGCGACGAGCGAACCGGCAGCCCGCGCCTTGGACACTTCCGCCAGCAACGTCTTGCGCGCGGCGGCATCCAGAATTGCCAAAGTGATTCCGGAAAAATACACAAGAGCCTGGTTTTCAAGGCTTTTTGCCAAGGCGGCCGGGTCCGAGGCGAGCCGCCTGGCCGCCGCGTCGCTGCGCCAGTAGGTGAAGGCGCGTTCGGCGCCGGTCAAGGTGATGGCGTAGAGGCCGGGCCGCGCGCCTGGGATGACCGGGCTGGCGCCGATGCCGATGCCGTTTTCGGCGAAGAACGAAATCTGGCCCTGCGAAAACGGATCGTCGCCGAAGGCGGAGACATAGGTCGCCGACCGCTCGCCGCTCAGCGCATGCAGCGCCCACAACGTGTTGAACGTGTCGCCGGCAAAGCCCATGCGCCAGTTCGGCCCGGCCTGGCCGGACAGTTCGAGCATGCATTCACCGATCGAAGCGACGCCGTCTGCTGCCATGTATCTGTCTCCGGATCAGTTCGCTGCTGTAGCTTTTTGCGGCCGGCAGCGCCATGCTTGGCGGCGGCGGTTTTTTGCGCCAGAAGCGTTTTCCCACAGAAGCGGGGACGCGAATTGCTTCCCGAGACGTTATGCCCAGAAGAGGAACCGGTTTGGCATCGATATGGCGTTATCTTCTTGCGGGCGTTGGTCTGGCCGCCTTGCTGGCTGGCATATTGGCGATCGTCTATCTGACCGCGCCGCAGTCGGCGCCGGGCCCGGATATTTCGCGCTCGAAGAAGACGGCGAACGGCTTGTTTGTCGCCAGCATTCAGCCGGAACGCGGCGTTATCCGGCAAGGCGAACTGCAATCCTGGTTGCTGACCCTGAAGACGGTCAACGGCGATTCCGTGGAAGGTGCGGCGATCTCGGTGTCCGGCGGCATGCCGCAGCACAATCACGGCTTGCCGACCAGTCCGCAGGCGACCGACTATCTTGGCGAGGGGCGCTACCGGATCGAGGGGCTGAAATTCACCATGAGCGGCGTGTGGCAGTTGCGCTTCGCCATTTCGGCGGCGGCCGGTTCCGACACGGTCGTCTTCAACGTGGTGCTGTGAGCGGATGAACCGCCTGTTGCGCCTTCTGGCCTTGGCTGCGGTTTTGCTCGTTGCCGGCTGCGGCAAGCCGGACTTTTCCGATGCCGAGAAGAAGACCATCGCTTCGCTGGCGCTGAACACCTTGCCGGCGCTCAAACCAGACACCACCAACCGCTTCGCCGACGTGCCGGCCGCCGCCGCCTTGGGCTCCACTCTGTTCTTCGACCAGGGGATGAGCCGTGACGGGAACGTATCCTGCTCGACCTGCCACAAGATCGACCGGCAGTTCCAGGATGACCTGCCGCAATCCGTCGGCGTCGGCCGAACCAACAGGCGCTCGATGCCGCTGGCCGGCATTGCCCGCAATCCGTGGTTCTTCTGGGATGGACGGCGCGACAGCCTGTGGGCGCAGGCGCTGACGCCGCTGGAAAACCCGCTTGAGCAGGCGGGGAACCGCGCCGCCTTCGCCCATTACATCCAGAAGCGCTTTGGTGCGCGCTACGAGCGCATCTTCGGGCCACTGCCGGATCTTTCCGCCGTGCCGGCCAACGCCAGCCCGCTCGGCAACGAGGCCGAGCAGGCGGCATGGAAGGCAATGACCGCGGCGGAAATGGACGACGTCAACCGCGTCTTTTCCAACATCGGCAAGGCGATCGCCGCCTTCGAACGGTCGGTCGAACCGGCACAGACGCGCTTTGACCGCTTTGCCATCGATCTTGCGTCAGGCGCCAAGCCGAAAGCCGACGATGCCTTTTCGCCGGAGGAGATGCTCGGGCTGAAACTGTTCATCGGCAAGGCCAATTGCGTCACCTGCCATAACGGCCCGCGCTTCACCGACAACGCTTTCCACAACACCGGCGTGCCGCCGGTCAGGGATTTGCCATTGGATCGCGGCCGTTTCGATGCGGTGGCCCAGGTTCAGGCCGACCCATTCAACTGCTTCGGCGCCTTCCGCGATGGCGACGCCGGCGCCTGCGGCGAGCTGCGCTTCATCGTCAAGGCAGCACCCGAACTGATGCGCGCCTACAAGACGCCGTCGCTGCGGGGCGCGGCGACACGGCCGCCCTATATGCATGCCGGACAGTTCTCCACGCTGGAGGAGGTGGTGGCGCACTATGCGAAGGCGGAGGCGAGCGTCGAGGGCACCTCCGAGGTCCACCCGCTGCAACTGTCGGACCGCGAACGCGCGGCGCTGGTGGCGTTTTTGAAGACGCTGTCGGAGTGAGTCAGCGATCCTTCACCGTCTCCATGGCCACGAAGGTTGAAGTCTGCGCAACATGCGGCAATGCCGAGATGCGCTCGCCGAGGACACGGCGATAGGCGGCGATGTCCGTGGTGCGGACCTTCAGAAGATAATCGAAGCTCGACGCCATCATGTGGCACTGCTCGATCTCCGGCACGGCCTGCACCGCGCGATTGAAAGCATCGAGCGCGGCCGAGCGTGTGTCCGACAGTTTGACCTGGACGAAGGCGACATGACCTTCGCCCATGCGCTCGCGATCGATGATCGCCTGATAGCCCCTGATATAGCCGTCCTTCTCCAGGCGCTTCACCCGCGCCTGCACCGGCGTCTTCGACAGGCCGACCTTGCCGGCCAGTTCCGACATGGACAGCCGCCCGTCGCGCGCCAGCGCCGACAGGATGTTTCTGTCGATGCGGTCCAATTGGTCTTCTGTCACGGATATCACAGCCCATCTGATAACAATTGAGCCGCAATGATAGATCATTCGGCCTGCCATGTCGATTTCTTTGGACCGGCCGAAAATGCGGCTCTGTGCTAGCTTGCGCCATTCGGTCCGGCGACCGCCGGCCCGCTCCCAGATGCTTGCTCCGCAGGGACCGCCATGCCGCTCGACACCATCCGCCAGCAGATCCGCGCCAACTACCTGCCCGACGAAGACGCGGCTGTGAAGCGGCTGGCTGCGGCGACAGAACTTTCGGCCGATGACCGCAAAGCCGTCTCGGCCCGTGCCGCGGATCTGGTGCGCGCGGTGCGCGGCTCGTCCGACCCGCGGCTGATGGAGGTTTTTCTCTCGGCCTACGGCCTCTCCACCAAGGAAGGAGTGGCGCTCATGTGCCTGGCCGAGGCACTGCTGCGCGTGCCTGACACCGAGACCATGGACGACCTGATCGCCGACAAGATCGCACCGCATGACTGGTCGGCGCATTCGGGCGGTTCGAGCTCGATCTTCGTCAACGCCTCGACCTGGGCGCTGATGCTGACCGGCCGTGTGCTCGACGAAGGCGAGGGCGGCATTGAAGGCACGCTGCGCTCGATGGTTCGCCGGCTGGGCGAACCGGTGATCCGCAAGGCGGTCGCCGCCGCCATGCGCGAAATGGGCGAGCAGTTCGTGCTCGGCCGCACCATTGCGGAAGCCGTCAAGCGCGGCAAGTCGATGATCCAGAAAGGTTATCTCTATTCCTTCGACATGCTGGGCGAGGCCGCCCGCACCGAGGCCGATGCGCTGCGCTACCTCAAGGCCTATGCCGACGCGATCTCCTCGCTGGATTCAGGCTCCAACGGTCCCGATATCCGCCAGAACCACGGCATCTCGGTCAAACTGTCGGCGCTGCATCCGCGCTATGAAGAGGCACAGAAGGAAAAGATGCTGCCGGTGATGGCCGAGCGGCTGCTGTCGCTGGCGCTGGCCGCACGCCATTCGCGCATGGGCCTCAACATCGACGCCGAGGAGGCCGACCGGCTCGACCTGTCGCTCGATGTCATCGAGCGCGTGCTGGCTGAGCCGGAGCTTGCCGGCTGGAACGGCTTTGGCGTCGTCGTCCAGGCCTACGGCCCGCGCGCGGCCTTCACAATCGACTGGCTCTATGCGCTGGCGAAAAAGTACGACCGCAACATCATGGTGCGGCTGGTCAAGGGCGCCTATTGGGACACCGAGATCAAGCGGGCGCAGACGCTGGGGCTTTCCGGCTACCCCGTCTTCACCCGCAAGGCCAACACCGATGTTTCCTATATGGCCTGCGCTAGGAAGCTGCTTGGCATGACCGACCGTATCTATCCGCAATTCGCCACGCACAATGCCCATACCGTCGCCGCCATCCTGTCGATGGCTGACAACCGTGACGCTTTCGAATTCCAGCGCCTGCACGGCATGGGCGAAGCGCTGCATGAGACGGTGCGCCGGGCCGAAGGCACGCGCTGCCGCATCTATGCGCCGGTCGGCGCGCACTCCGACCTCTTGGCCTATCTGGTTCGCCGCCTGCTGGAGAATGGCGCCAACTCCTCCTTCGTCCATCAGCTCACCGACGAGGACGTCGAGCCGGAGGATATTGCGCGCGATCCGCTCGAGACGGTCGAGAGCCAGGGCCCCGCCGCCAATCCGGCAATCGCTCGTCCTGCGACGATCTTCGGCGCTGGTCGGCGCAACTCGAAGGGGTTCGACATCACCGATCCGGTGACGCTGGCGGCGATCGACAAGGCCAAGGCGGCCTTTGCCGGGCCCGAGCGCTGGCATGCCAAGCCGATGACGCGCGCCGCCGGCTACGGCAAGCAGCGCCCGGTGGTCAATCCGGCAAAGCCTGCCGAGATCGTCGGCACGGTCGCCGAAGCCGCTGCCAAGCAGGTCGCGACCGCGGTGCGCTTTGCTGTGGAAGCGCAGCCGTCCTGGGCGAAGCGTCCCGTTGCCGAGCGCGCCGCCATCCTCAACCGCGCCGCCGACCTCTATGAGGCCAATGCGGTCGAGTTTTTCGCGCTGGCTACAAGGGAAGCCGGCAAGTCGCTGGCCGACGGCGTGGCTGAAGTGCGCGAAGCCGTCGACTTCCTGCGCTACTACGCTGCCGAAGCGGCCAACAACGAAGCGGGCACCGAGGCGCGCGGCGCGATCGTGTGCATTTCGCCGTGGAATTTCCCGCTCGCCATCTTCACCGGCCAGATCGCGGCAGCGCTCGTCACCGGCAATTCGGTCATCGCCAAGCCAGCCGAACAGACCCCGCTGATCGCCTTCCGCGCCGTCGAGCTGCTGCGCGAGGCCGGCGTGCCGGAAGATGTCATCCAGCTTCTGCCGGGCGACGGTCCGTCGGTCGGCGGACCGCTAACTGCGGATCCGCGCATTGCCGGCGTATGCTTCACCGGCTCGACCGAGGTTGCAAAGCTGATCGAGAAGCAACTGGCCGAGACAGCCGCGCCCGACGCCATGCTGATCGCGGAGACCGGCGGTCTCAATGCCATGATCGTCGATTCCACAGCACTGCCCGAACAGGCGGTGCGCGACATTCTGGCATCCGCCTTCCAGAGTGCGGGTCAGCGCTGTTCGGCGCTGCGCGTGCTCTACGTGCAGAAGGATGTCGAGAAGAAGATGCTGGAGATGCTGAAGGGCGCCATGGAAGCGCTCACCATCGGCGATCCCTGGCAGATTTCGACCGATGTCGGGCCGGTCATCGATGACGAGGCGCAGGAATCGATCCGCGAGTATTGCACCAAGATGGGGCTGCAGGGCCGGTTGATTGCCAAACTCGAAGCACCGAAGGACGGCCGCTTCGTTGCGCCGCATGTGTTCCGGGTCAAAGGCATCGAGGAGATGGAGCGCGAAGTGTTCGGCCCGGTGCTGCATGTCGCCAGCTTCGACGCCGACGGGATCGACGCCGTCATCGCCGCCATCAACCGCAAGGGCTATGGCCTGACCTTCGGCCTGCACACCCGCATAGAAGGCCGCGCCCAGCATTTCGTCGACGGCATCCATGCCGGCAACATCTATGTCAACCGCAACCAGATCGGCGCCGTCGTCGGTTCGCAGCCCTTTGGCGGCGAGGGGCTTTCGGGCACCGGGCCGAAGGCCGGCGGGCCGCATTATCTCCGGCGGTTCCGCAAAGGGCCGGAGGCGGGCACGGAGATTGCCGAGGGCCACAAGGTGACTGCGACCGAACTCGCCGACAATCTGCCCGATCCGACGCTTGGCGGCTGGTCGACGCGGCCGGATCGCATCGCCATCTTGAGAAAGCATTTGCGTGGCAAGGGCGCTGCAGCCATCGGCGCTGCAGCCGCCATCGATTTCGGCCAGGTCGACCTGCCCGGACCGACCGGCGAGGCCAACACGCTGTCGCTGTCGCCGCGCGGCCGGGTGCTGTGCCTCGGTCCGGACGCCGAAACGCTGCTTGCCCAGACGATCCAGGCGCTGGCCGCCGGCAATGCGGTGCTGGCCGTGGCGCCGGGCGCGCCGGCAGCACTGTCGGCGCTGACCGGCAAGGGGTTGCCGCTGGCGGCCATAGACGGTCGGCCAGACCCAGTCGAAGCGCGTTCGCTGCGCGTCGATGTCGTCGCCTTCTCGGGCAGGCCCGAGGCGGCGCGGATCGTGCGCAAGGTCATTGCCGACCGCAGCGGGCCGATCGTGCCGCTGGTCAGCGAGGTGCTCAACCCGGCGGCCTATGCGCATGAACGCGCTGTCTGCGTCGACACCACGGCTGCCGGCGGCAATGCCAGCCTGCTCGCGGCGGCCTAGGGGGCTTTTCGCGGCTCGCTTGCCTGCGTCGGGTTGCAAGGGTATGCGCAAGGGACAGAGAGCAACTCGAGCGGGGCAGCCGAACAGATGGAAGACACGTCCCGACCGTTTGAGCTGCCGCGCGTGGCGGTGGTCATCACTTGCTTCAACTATCGGCCGTACGTCGAACAGGCGATCCGCTCGGTGCTTGCGCAGACCTACCGGAATTGGGAATGCGTCATCGTCGACGATGCCTCGACGGACGGCTCGGCCGACCATGTCCGACAGCTTCTAAGGGATATAGACGATCCGCGCCTGCGCCTGTTGGCGCGCACGGAGAATGGCGGCCAGACCGCGGGATTCCGCGGCGGCTTTGCCGCAACCGACGCGCCCTTCGTCGCGTTTCTCGACGCCGATGACGTGTGGCTGCCAGATTTTCTCCTCGCGCATCTGTCCGCCCATCTCAACACGACGCATTCGGCCGCTCTCTCGAGTTCCGATGTGTTCCTTGTCGATGGCGACGGCACGTTGCTGGGCGGCACCTTCCTTGCCTTGCGCAAACCGCGCTCCGGAGCGGATCGCAGCGGCGTCGCCATCGCGCCCGGTGGCTGGCTTGCCGGCATGGCGCCTGGGATCGCCTACGCATCGGAGCATCCGGTAACCTATTTCGCACCTGCGGTGACGGGCTGGCTGTGGTCGCAATGCTCGGCGATCATGTACCGGCGTGGCGCGCTGGAACCGGTATTGTCCTTCCCGTTCAAGGCCAAGGTCGGGACGGATTATCTGACGGCGACACTCGCGCACCAGGCCGGCGGCAGCCTCATCCTGTCAGAAGGTCTCGGGCTCTATCGCCTGCATGGCTCCAACCTGTCCACCGGAACTGCCTTTGCTGGCGGCAATGTGCGGCAAACGCCTGCATACAGGAGCTACAGGAGCGTGTTGGCGGCGGATGCCGCAGACTATTTGCTGGCGAATTCTGCCTGGCTCAGCGATCTCAACGGGCGCAATTTCATACCTGCATTCCTGACGCAGCATGTGAGCCAGTTCCCGGAGTTGGCCGGTGATCCGCGGTTGGCGCGCTACCTGACACGCGGACAGCCCTGGCGGCGGCTGCGCCTGCACATTGCCCAGTGGCTTCGGCGACTGGGCGGCCGGAATTCAACCGGAACCTGACGGCATCTGCCCGTCGTCAGATCTCGTCGACGGGTGAAATCTCAATCAGGCCCCTTCGACGACCGAAAAGCCTTCGAACTGCGGATGGCCGAGATAATGCACCTTCGAGGTGCCGGTGTTGCGATGGGCGGCGCGAAAATTCTCGGATTTGGTCCAGGCGACGAAATCCTCATGGCTTGCCCACACCGTGTGCGAGGCAAACAGCGTGTAACCCTCGGCCTCGTTGACCGGGCCGCGCAGCAAGTGGAATTCCCTGAAGCCTTTCATCTCCGAGAGGCTCGAATCGCGGTTCTTCCAGACATCCTCGAAGGCGGTCTCCGAGCCATTCTGGACCTTGAAGCGGTTCATGGCGATGTACATTGGCTTCCTCTCGAATTGGTGGACGATGCCATTTGGCGAAGGTCTACAAGCTGTTTAAAACGGACCGATCCGCGCCCTGAACACCCAACTTGATAATCCGGTCTCGGGTGGAATGGGCGGGAACGGGGCTTGCTGGCGCACCAGTTTCAAAGCGAATTGGTCTAGCTCGGCAGACCCTGAACTTTCGACAAGCTGCAAGTCGCTGACGCTGCCGTCGGCCATGACGACGAAATAGACCCTGGCATTGTTGCGAGCCTTGGCTTGAACCGCCTTCGAAACGTGGCGGTTGGCGCGGACAAGCTTGTTCTGAACTTCAACGCTGTAGCCGGATTCCATCGAATTGCCCGCCGCGCTCTGTTTTCCGCCTTTGCTGGCAACCGCCGTTGCCTCGCGCTCCTCGCCATCTGCCGTGCCGCCAGTCTCTCCCGATATTGGTGCGCCCGATATTGATGTACTTGGCCTCGGGCTTGGGACTGGTGGCCTCGCGGCAGGCAATTCAACGGCAGGCTGATTGGCGGGAGATGCCTCCGAACTCTGCGTTTGAACCGGTGACGGTGCAGGCGTCTCAGCCTCTGGGGCGACACTTTGATCATCCGGGATGGCGGCCGTTGGTGCATCGGGAGCGACGGTTGCCTGGTTGGCAGATTCCGGCGCAGATTTGGGCGCCGCCGGCTCCTCTACGGCTTGAGGCGCCTCGGTTTGCGGCGTGGGTTGGACGGGCTTGGCCGGCTGCGGATCGGTTACCAGGGTAACATCCACCGCGTCGGGTACCGGGTTTTGCAAAGCGGTGCCGAGGACGTCTGCGCCTGATCGATCGGCGCCTTCGGCCTGTATTGCCTTCCCGGTATCAAATGTCCCGGCGGGTGCGACCATGAACGCCGCTGCGGCAGCGGCATGGAGCAGGCAGGACGCGACGATCGCCACAGTCCATTTGCGGTCCGCGGCCGCCGGCTGTACGAGCTCGTCCATTGTTATCGCCGGTTCGTTGCCGGCGTCGGGGAGGGGGGTGATGTCCTGCATGGTTCGCGGCGAGACCTGCCGCGAGCGCGGCGGGATTGTCAAATCAAGATCGGTTGCCGGCCATAACGGCGGAGCTGCGACGGGTCGTGTCGCATTGTCGTGCAGGAAGGCGGGATGCAGACCCACCTCAAACGCCGAATGCGATACCGGTCTTGGTCTGCGTCTTCAGGCCGCGCATGCAGGCGCCCGGTTCGACGCCGGCGCATTCGGTGGCGCTGTTGATCAGCACGCGGCTGAGTTTGGTGCAGTCGGTGCCGGCGAGGTCGAAGCGGATCACCTTGGTCTTGCCGGCCGGCAGGTCCTTGAAGTCGAGCACGCTCAGGCGGTCGACAATGCCGGCCTCGTTGAACAGCGCGATCTCGAATGCCGCCTTGGAAAGATCGGCGCCGAGCGCATTGTTGACGACGAAGGTCAGGCGGCAACCCTTTTCGGAGGGCTGCGCGGCATTGAGCTCGAGGCTGAGTTGCGGAGCCGGCGCGGACTGAGCCCACGCCGGCATCAAGCCAAGCGACATCGCCAGCGTCGAGGTCAGGAGCCGAAGCGATGCCGTCAAACTTGTCATGGGTGTCAGCCTCCAAAGCGCATGGTTGCGGCCAGCTTCAGCGTGATGCCGGGTTCATAGATGACGGCGGTGGTGCCGCCGTTCAGCGGGTTGGTGTATTTGACGTCGAACAAATTGTCGGCGCGGAAGTCCACCTTCAGATTGTCGGTGGCCTGGTAACTGGCGAAGGCGTTGACCAGAGTATAATCCTTGGCCACGGGGTTGCCCTTCGGCTTGCCGTTGTACTGCACCTCGCCGCCGACGGTCAGCTTGTCCTGAAGGAAGCGGAAGCCGAGCTGCCCGGTGACCTGCGAGGACGGGATGGTGGCAAGGTCGGCGCGCTCACCTTCATCGGAGATGGTGTGGCCGTTGGTGATCGAGGCGGAGAGCCCGGCATAACCCCAGGCGGCATCGTAGACGCTTTCCAGTTCGAAGCCGTTTATCTTGGCCTGGGCGACGTTCTGGTACTGGAAGCAGATCGGAATGCCGGGGCCGAACGGGCAGCCGCTGGTCGGGTCGAATGCCGACAGCGTGACGCCTTCGATGTAGTCGTCGACATCGTTGTGGAAGTAGGCGGCCTTGAGCCGGAACGCGTCGCCGGCCTCGATAAGGTCGTCCAGCTTGTAGTTGACGCCGAACTCGGTGGTCTTGCCGGTTTCAGGCCGCAGGTTTGGGTTGGGCAGGAACGGGAAGGTGACGCCTGCCGGATGGTTGCCGCTGATCAGCGTTTCGGTCAGCGACGGCGAGCGGTAGCCTTCCGCGTAGGTGCCATAGAACTGCAGGCCCGCCAGGCTGGCGCTTTCGAAGGGCGTGACACCAACGGTGATGCGCGGCGACAGCCTGGCGCCTGAGGTTTCGTTGTCCGAATCCTTCAGGCTGTAATTGTCGTAACGCAGACCGGTGATGACCTCGAGCCAGTCCCAGCTCAGCCTGTCCTGGATATAGGCGCCCGAAACGTTGCGCTTGCCCGACGGCGTATAAAAACTGTCGCCGCCCGACGTGCCGCCGGTCTCGACATCGTCGCCGACCCAGTCGCCGCCATAAGTCAGCTCATGCGAGATGCCGGCGGTCTCGAAGCGCGACGTGTTCCAGATGTCGATGCCGGTCGTGCCGACACCGAAGGTCGACGTTGAGCCTGCCGGAAGCACGACGGGAAGACCGGTTACCGGATCGAAGCGGTTTTGCGAAACAAGCGTGGTGAGGTCGAGATTGGTCTTGTTGTAGGAGGCGTTGATGTGGAGATCGAGCCAGCTCCTGGCGTCGTCAGTGATGTTGTAGCGGGCGGTGAAGGTGTTCGACTTCAGGTCGACGTCGTTGGCCGGCACGCCGCCGCTGGTTTCCGTCCAGCCGTCGCTCGAGCCGACCCAGCCGAGCTTCAATTCGCTGTTCTCGCTCGGGCGGATTGTGGTCTTGAGCAGGCCGCTCAGCAGGTCGAAGCCGGTGCCGTCGACGGTGTCGCCGCTGCCATTCTTGTAGTCGCCGTAGTCGCGGTAGACGATGTTGCCCAGCACATCCAAATCGTCGTTGAATTTGTAGGCGCCGCTGGCACTGGCGGTCCAGCCCTTGCCGTTGCTTTCATAGCGCCCGGTGACGGAGCCGGCCCAGGTTTCGCCCGGTCTGAGGAAATCCACCGCATCCTTGGTGTCGAAGAAGACGACGCCGCCAATGGCGCCGGAGCCGTAGGTGTTGGCGGTCGGTCCGCGAATGACGTCAACGGATTTGATGAGCTCGGGATCGACATAGAAGGTCGACTGCGTGCCGTGGTCTGAGCGCTGGAAATTCTGCCTGGCACCGTCGATGATGACGGCGACGCGACCGAAATCCTGCAGGCCGCGGATGTTGATGCTGGAGCTGACGCGTCGCGCATCGGCCTGCACGGCGACACCAGGCACACCGAGCAGCATTTCGTTCGGCGTCGTCGCCATGCGGCGGTCGAGCTGTTCCTGGTCGACATGGCTGGCTGAGGCCAGCGATTCGATTGCCGTCTTGCCGGTGCGGCTGATGACGAGGATCTTGTCCAGCAGGGTCGCGCCGGCGGGCGCCGGCTTGGTGTCCTCGGTTTTCCTGGTCTGGTCGGCCTGGTCAGCGGCCGGCTGAGCGCTGGCCGGCGATGTCAGCAGCGCGATCGTCGCTGCCCCCGCAAGCAAGGCTGCCATTGCCTTTGCCATAGGCCGATGCACCGGATCGGCGTTCGCCAGACCCAGTCGTCCACAATTTCCCAAGCCCATGCCCCAACTCCAAAATTCCAGGTTCGATGCTGGCTGGCTTGGTGCTCGCTGGCATTTTTCATTCTGTCCGGCGTCTTAAATGTTGACACATTTGGTCCGGTATTGCACTGACTAATAAACATGATGATTAAAGTCAAGAAATGAATCGGCATTTGCAACGCCTAGCCAGTTGCCCGGCACAGGAAAGGGATCGAAAGAGATGAACACCCACAATCCCAACGACTTCCGTTACCGCGTCCGCCGTTCCGAGGAGACGCCGACCCGCTTCGACCGGGTGCCGCTGGCGGTGCGGACGCTGTCCTCCAACACGCTGTTCCAGGGCGAGCACGAGATTGGCATCGAGCACCATGGCGCGCTCTATCGGCTGAAGATCACCCGCCAGGGCAAGCTCATCCTCAACAAGTGATGAAACAGCCAGGCAGGCCAAAACGCCAGGCAGGACAGGTAAGCAGGACATGGACCAGCGCGTAAAACCCGCACCGCATGAAATCCGGCGAGCGCGGGCAGACAATCCGAAAGCGCGCGAGCGCGATCTTGCCGCCGAGCTCGGTATTTCCGAAGCCGAACTGGTCGCCGCGCATTGCGGCGACGGTGTCGTGCGCGTCGAGCCCAGGGTCAACGATCTGCTGACCGGCCTCGATGCCGTTGGCGAAGTGATGGCACTGACCCGCAACGAAAGCGCGGTGCACGAGAAGATCGGGGTCTACGACAAGGTTGTCACAGGTGCGCACAATGCCATGGTACTGGGCGAAAACATCGACCTGCGTATCTTTCCAAAGGTCTGGGCGCATGGCTTTGCCGTCGAGAAGCGCGACGGCGGCGACATCCGCCGCAGCCTGCAATTCTTCGACGCGGCCGGCGATGCGGTGCACAAGGTGCATCTGCGGCCGGCGTCCAATCTCTATGCCTACCAGAAGCTCGTGGCCGCACTCGAATCGCCGAACCAGGAGGCGACTGTGTCTATCGCAGGCCTGGCCGACGACGACGCGGAGACGTCGGGCGTTGCCGCAGACACCGACGATCTGCGTGACCGCTGGAGCCGGCTGACCGACGTCCACCAGTTCTTTGGCATGTTGAAAACGCTGAAGCTCACCCGCCACCAGGCCGTGCGCATGGTCGGCCAGGACTATGCCTGGCTGCTCGACAATAACGCCATCGGCGCCATGTTCCACCATGCCGCCGCCGACGGCATGCCGATCATGTGTTTTGTCGGAAACCGAGGCTGCATCCAGATCCATTCCGGTCCCGTCAAGTCGATCAAGCCGATGGGGCCGTGGATCAACGTCATGGACGAGACGTTCCACCTGCATCTGCGCACCGACCACATCCAGGAGGTGTGGGCGGTGCGCAAACCGACCAAGGACGGTCATGTTACCTCGCTCGAAGCCTATGGCGCCGACGGCAAGATGATCATCCAGTTCTTCGGCAAGCGCCATGAAGGCGAGGGCGAGCGCGACGACTGGCGGTTCCTTGCCGAGAACCTGCCGCGCATTCCAAGCCCGACCGCAGCCTGAGGAAACGACGATGATTTCACTGTTCAGGACGCTTGCCGCGGCCATGGGCCTGTCGCTGTTTATTGCCGCCCCAGTGCCGGCCAGCGAGAACGTGGCCGTGTTTGCCGACACGTCGCGGATCGTGGCGATCGGCGGTTCGATCACCGAGATCGTCTACGCGCTTGGCGAGGAAGGTCATCTCGTCGCCCGCGATTCGACCAGCCGCTACCCCGCCGCCGCGGTCGCGCTGCCCGACGTCGGCTATATGCGCCAGCTGTCGCCGGAAGGCGTGTTGTCGGTCAATCCTTCGGGCATTCTGGCGCTGCATGGCAGTGGGCCGAAGGAAGCGGTCGATGTGCTGAAAAAGTCGAGCGTTCCGTTCATCGACGTGCCCGAGCATTACAGCCATGACGGCATCCTGGAAAAGATCCGCATCGTCGGCAAGGCGCTTGGCGTCGACGCCAAGGCCGAGACGCTGGTGGCTGAGACCGACGCCAAGCTGAAGGCGGCCGAGAAGCAGACGGCGTCGATCAAGCAGCGCAAGCGCATCCTGTTCGTGCTGTCGATCCAGGGCGGCAAGATCCTGGCCGCCGGCACCGACACCGCCGGTGATGGCATCATCAAGCTCGCCGGTGCGGTCAACGCCGTCGAAGGTTTTTCCGGCTACAAGCAGATGTCCGACGAGGCCATCGTAACCGCCAGGCCGGACGTGATCCTGGCGATGAAAAATGCCGGACCGCCGATTGCGGAGGCCGAGCTTTTCGCCATCCCGTCGATCACCTCGACGCCGGCGGGTGAAGGCCGCAAACTGATCCTGATGGATGGCAGCTATCTGCTCGGCTTCGGGCCGCGCACGGCCGATGCCATCCACCATCTCGCAGTCTCGCTCTATTGCAGCCAGGTCACGGACTGAGCCGATGGTGGATCAGTCGGTCGCCGGCGCGGCGCGCAAGATGGCCGAGGGCGATCGTTCCGGGCGCGCGCGCCTGGTTATTTTGCTCCTGTGCGTGGCCCTTGCCCTTTCGCTGTTCCTGTCTCTGAGGTCGGGCGCTTCCGATGCATCGGCCGTCGGTGTCATTCGTGACTGGCTAACCGGCGCCGTGCCGGCCGACGCCGCGCTTGGCGCCCGCGACCGGCTGATCGTCTACGACATCCGCATGCCGCGCGTGCTGCTCGGCGTGGTGATCGGTGCGGCGCTGGCCGTATCGGGCGCGGTCATGCAGGGCCTGTTTCGCAATCCGCTCGCCGATCCCGGCCTGATCGGCGTTTCAGCCGGTTCCAGCCTCGGCGCCGTCGCCGTCATCGTGCTCGGCACAACATGGCTGGCGCCGCTCACTTTGGCGCTCGGCGGCATGGCCTTGCCGCTCGCCGCTTTCTGCGGCGGCCTTGCGGTCACGCTGGTGCTCTACCGCGTCGCCACGCGGCAGGGGCGCACCTCGGTCGCCACCATGCTGCTTGCCGGCATTGCGCTCGCAGCCCTTGCCATGGCGCTGACCGGTATCCTGATTTTCATGGCCGACGACCGGCAGTTGCGCGACCTGACCTTCTGGCAGCTGGGCTCGCTTGGCGGCGCGACCTGGCCGAAGATCGCTTCCGTCGGGCCGATCATCGTGCTGGCGCTTGCGGCAATGCCGTTCCTGGCCAAAGGCCTCAACGCCCTGGCGCTCGGCGAGGCGACGGCCGGACATCTCGGCATCCCGGTACAGCGGCTGAAATACACCGCGATCGTCGGCGTCTCGGCAGCGGTCGGCGCCTCTGTCGCAGTCAGCGGAGGCATCGGTTTTGTCGGCATCGTCGTGCCGCATCTCTTGCGGCTGCTGATCGGTCCGGACAATCGCTATCTCTTGCCGGCATCGGCGCTGCTCGGCGCCTCGATGCTGCTTCTTGCCGACGCAGTTGCCCGCGTCATCGTGGCGCCGGCCGAATTGCCAATCGGCATCGTCACGGCGATCGCCGGCGCGCCGTTCTTCCTCTGGATCCTGCTGCGCAAGCGCGGCGTAATCGACTTGTGAGGCGGCATGATCGAAGCACGCGATGTCTCGGTAGCGATCGGCGGCAAACGCATCGTCGCTAATGTCGATTTTGTCGCACGGCCGGGCGAGATCGCCGCCATCGTCGGACCGAACGGCTCGGGCAAGACGACTTTCTTGAAGGCGTTGTCGGGCGATCTGGCGTTTGCGGGGACAGTGGCTGTCAACGGGCGCGATCTCACGGCGATGAAGCCGGTGGAGGCCGCCACCGTGCGTGCCGTGCTGCCGCAGGCCGCGACGCTGTCCTTTCCCTTCACCGTGCACGAAGTGGTCAGGCTCGGCCTTATCGGCGGCCGTTCCGGCGTTCTGCCGGGCGAAGATGATCGTCTGCCCGAGCGGGCGCTGGCGCGGGTCGACCTCGACGGCTTTGCCGGCCGGTTCTATCAGGAGCTTTCGGGCGGCGAACAACAGCGTGTGCAGCTGGCGCGCGTGCTGTGCCAGGTCTGGGCGCCGGTGCTGGACGGCAAGCCGCGCTATCTCTATCTCGACGAGCCGGTCTCCAGCCTCGATATCAAGCACCAGCTGATCATCATGAACATCGCCCGCGATTTCGCCCGGCGCGGCGGCGGTGTGATCGCCATCCTGCACGACCTCAATCTGACGGCCATGTATGCCGACCGGATTTTCGTGATGCATCGCGGCCGGCTCGCCGCCGACGGTTCACCGCAGGAGGTGCTGAGCGACGATCTGATCGAAAAGGTGTTCGATTGTCGGCTAAGGGTCGGTGTGTTGCCGGCGGCGAACATGCCGTTCGTCTTGCCGCAGTCAGCCGCCTAAAAGCGCGTCGCGTTTGAACGGACTCAGGCGACGCGCTTTAGGTCTTTGTCTTTATGCATGTCGTTGTCTCAAAACCGGGGCCACTTTTGAGCGACATGCACTAGAAACTCAGGCGGCCGGAGCTCGCTGGACCAGCATGTCGATGCCGAGCAAATGACGCACATTCGGGCGCGCCGCCACCATATCGGCGATAGTGTAACGGGAAAGCACGGCAAAGAAGGCGTTGAGCGCCTCGCGCAGCGCCGAATTCAGCTGGCAGCTGTCGACCAGCGGGCATTCGGCGGCGTCGTTTTCGAAGCACTCGGCCATGGCGAAGCTCTCTTCGGTCACCCGTACGACGTCGAACAGGCTGATCTGCTCGGCGGGGCGGCCGATCCTCACGCCGCCATTCCTGCCGCGCACCGTCTCGACCAGGCCATGCTCGACCAGCGGCTGCAGGATCTTGAACAGGAAAAGCTCCGACACCGAATAGGCGGCCGCAATCTCGGGGATGCGGCTCAGGCGATCGTTGTTGGCGGCGCAATACATCAGGATGCGCATGGCGTAGTTGGTCTGGCGCGTCAGCCGCATTTCATTCCTCACCCGAGTGCTGGCGCGCTGGAATTGCACCAGATTTTAGATTGTGCTGGTGCGGCTTTCTCACCCGGAGTTTCGGATTCGCCCACACTGGCCTGATCGGAATATGGCCTATACCTTGGAACAATTCCAGACTGGGATTGCATGATAGATGAATATTCTTGTCAACTTTGCGTGCGAAACCGGCAATTCCCGGACGAAATCGGCCCATCCGATCATGCTACGGGCCCAAACACCCCCTAAATAGCCCATGCCAGATAGCCAAGAGATCGATGAGGAGCGGCGTATCATGTCCCAATCGGCTTCGTCCCTGGCGCCTGGCGGTTTTGATGCCGAGACGGGCGCCAAGCTTTTCGCGTTGCGGCGGACAAAGTTCCTCGCCACGGCTGCGCTGGTGCTTTGCGTCGTGGTTTTTGCCGTGGCCAAATCGTCCGAGGCCAAGTATCCGTGGCTGGGCTTCGTGGCGGCCTTCGCCGAGGCGGCGACCATTGGCGGCCTGGCCGACTGGTACGCGGTGGTGGCGCTGTTCAAGCGGCCGCTGGGCCTGCCGATCCCGCACACCGCCATCATCCCAGCGAACCAGAACCGCATCGCCGATAATCTGGGCCGCTTCATCGAGGTCAATTTTCTGGCGCCGGAGCCGGTGCGGGAAAAGCTGGCCGAGGTTGATTTTGCAGCACTCGTCGCCGACTGGCTGACTGACGCCGAACGCTCTGCCGGCCTGTCACGCTTCGTCGTACGGCTGGTCCCGCAGACGCTTGCGGCGATCGAGCAATCCGGCCTGCGCGGCTTCGTCACCAGCCGCATGCTGGAGCAGATCGACAAGGTGCCGCTGGCGCCGCTCGCGGCCGAATTGCTGTCGGCACTGACCGACGACCGCCGCCACCAGAAACTCTTCGACGAATTCACCAGGGTGATCGGCCGGTTCCTGAACGATGAAGAGGCGCTGGCGACCATGCGCGAGAAAATCCGCGAGGAATTGCCGTCGCTGTTCAACCTGTTCAGAGCCGACGCCTATCTGCTGAAGAAGATCGTCGCTTCCGCCGGTTCGCTGCTTGACGAGGTGCGGGCCGACCCCGACCATCCGATGCGCGCCGAATTCGACCGTTTCGCGCACAGCTTCATCGAGCGGCTCAGAACCTCGAAGCAATACGCCAAACGGGCCGAGAAGCTGAAACGCGATTTCCTGGCGCGGCCGGAAGTGAAGTCGCTCGCCGGCGACATGTGGCAGAGCCTCAGCCTGTTCATCGAACAGGACGCCAAGGCGGAGAATTCGATTGTTCGCGCGCATCTCGCCAACATGTTCGTCGAGGTCGGCCGTCATCTCTCAGGCGATCCGCAGATCAGGGCCGACATGAACCAGGGCTTTGTCGTGGCGCTGTCGTCGTTCGTCGAGAGCCAGAAGAGCGGTGTGTCGACATTCATCGCCGACCAGGTCAAGCGCTGGGACCTTGCCCAACTGACGAGGCTGATCGAGATGAACATCGGCAAGGACCTGCAATATATCCGCTTCAACGGCATGATTATCGGCGGCCTGGCGGGTATCGTGCTCTACACGGCGGAGAGGCTGTTTCTCGCTGGCTGATGCTGCATTTGCCGCTGAATTGCTTGGGCGTCCGAATGGACACACGGCGCGCGAGTGCTATTGTCCAGAACAGGGTTCAGCATTTGCGACACTGGGGAGCACGAGCAATGGCCAAACAACCCGACTCCGATTCGTTCCTTGACATGTTCAGCCGGTTCGGCCGTGACCTGAAGGTGCCGAATGTCGAGGCGATCCTCGCGCATCATCGCAAGAACCTCGAGGCCCTGGAAAGATCGGCGCGGGCGGGAGCTGCCGGCGCGACCTCATTGTTGTCCAGACAGCGCGAGATGCTGCAGGACACGCTGCGTGAAGTCAGCGACATGGCGCAGAGCTACAAGGCGCCGGGCAATCCCCAGGAACTGATGACAAAACAGGCGGAGTTCGCCAGGAAATCCTTCGAAGCCGCCCTGAAAAATGCCGGCGAAGTGGCCGAGCTGGTCAAGAAATCCGGCACCGAATCGGTCGAAATCCTGCGCAGCCGCATCAAGGAAGCGATGGAGGAAATCCGCTCGGGCTATGACAAGAAGTGACTCTCAACGCAACCATGAGAGGAGTGGGCCGGTTGCGGCGCATGAGCATGGACGAGGGACGCTGTTTGGCGGAAAATGGCGGAACGGAATCGCAACGGGCGAATTGACAGGAGCCGTCCGTTCGTGGTCCGAGGCACTGGGAGCCATCGGGAAAGCAGGAATGACGGAACTACGGCCGAAAACGCCGCCGACCTTCGAGCAGTTAAGGGCGATGGCCGGGCAGGAGCTCGGCGTGTCGGAATGGACGACCGTCGACCAGAACCGCATCAACCAGTTTGCCGAATGCACAGGCGACCATCAGTGGATCCACGTCGATCCGGAGCTGGCGAAGCGGCAGAGCCCATTTCGCACCACGATCGCGCATGGCTATCTGACGCTGTCGATCATCGGCGCGCTGGCGCTGGGCATGGGCATCGTCCCCGAAAACACGCAAGCCGCCTTCAATTACGGCTTCGACAAGGTGCGGTTCTTGGCGCCTGTCAGGGTCGGCGCACGCATCCGGCTGCGCACGACGCTGTTGTCGGTGGAGGACAAGGGGCCGGGCCAGTATCTGATGAAGGCCGCCAACACTGTCGAGATCGAGGGCGAACAGAGGCCGGCTCTGACCGCCGAAACGCTGGTCATGCTTTATGAGCGGCGCAAGCGGGCGGGAGCGTAAGCTCCCCATCTTCGGTCATGATGGCTGTTGCCGCACCGACAGCCTTGCCGCCGGCGCGGGTCGAGAGCAGTGCCAGCAACAGCGCAGCCACCGCCAGGACCGTTGCCGTCTGAAAGGTAACCTGCATCCCGTGGGCGGCTGCCGCTGAGGTCAGCATGTCCTGGCTTTGCCGTTCTCCCGTCGAGGCAGCCGCAAAAATGGCGCCCATAAGCGATGCGCCGGTGATCAGGCCGAGATTGCGCAACAGATTGAGCAGGCCGGACACCACGCCGCGCTCGCCGGCAGCGACACCGCTCATGACGGCGGCATTGTTGGATGTCTGGAACAGGGCGTACCCGAAGCAGGTGACGGCGATCGGCACGATATAGCTGGCAATGCCGAGTTTTGTTGCGGCGAGCGACAACAATGAGGTTCCGACGGCAAGACTGAACAGTCCGACGACCATCATCCTGTGCGCGCCGAAGCGATCGGTGAGGCGGCCGGCGACGAGCGCCGAGAGCGCGGAGACCAGCGGACCTGTCGACAGGACCACGCCGACCATCGCAGCACTGAGCCCCAGCGCTCGCGACAGATAGAATGGAGCGACCACCAGGGTCGCCATCATCACTGTGGCGACAACGAGGTTCGTGGCGAGGCTGGCGCTGAGCCGGATGTCGTACAACCGGGCAAGCCGGATCAAGGGATTCTTCGCCCTCTTCTGCGCGACGCCGAACAGAACGACGCCGATGCCGGCGGCAACCAGCAGGCCGGTGTTGAGGGCGCCGAAATGGCCGTGGCCGAGCGTCATGGCCAGTGCATAGGCGGCGAGCGTCAGGCCTAGCAAGACCGTCCCGATCGCGTCGAACCCGCCTTGAACGCCCGCAGCCTTGCCGCGGGCAGGCAGGGCCAGCCAGGCGAGGGCAAAGGTCAGGAGGCCGAGCGGCACATTGACGAGGAAGATCGCCCGCCAGCCAAAGCCGGCGATCAGCAAGCCGCCGAGCGAGGGTCCGAGCGTCGTGCCGATCGCCGACATGGCGCCGAGCAGGCCCATGGCGCTGCCGGTTCTCTCCTTGGTCACGGTCTCCGCGACAAAGGCCAGCGTCAACGCCATCATCAGCGCGGCACCCAGCCCTTGCACGGCGCGCGCCGCGACCAGCAGCCAGAGCGTGGGCGCCAGGCCGCAGAGCACCGAAGCCAGCGTGAACAGCGCGATGCCGCCGAGCAGCAACGGCCGGCGGCCGACCATATCGGCCAGTCGGCCAGCGCTGACGATCAGGGCCGTGATGGCGAGCAGATAGGCGAGAACCACCCATTGCACGGACTGGAACGACGCACCGAACGCCTGCATCAGGGTAGGCAGTCCGACGCTGGCAATGCTGGTTCCAAGCGACGACAGCAGCGTGGCGAACGACAGGCTGGCCAATGCCAAGACAGGAGAGTGGGCCAGGCCTGCGGACCGGGTTTTCTGCGGCGCCGATGCGCACTCGTTCTGCTCGGCAGTTGCCATGGCGATTTCCTCCTTGTCAGTCCCGCAACCGAGATCTAGTCGTCGGGGTGGAATGGCGGAAGGCGCAGCATTTGCATCTTATTCGTGCGCCAAACGCCATGGCATGTGCTACAATCCGCCAATGGCATCGCCCGATCTCAATCTGCTGTTCGCGCTCGACGTTTTGCTCGCCGAAGGCAGCGTGGCGCGCGCCGCCAGCCGGCTACGGCTCAGCCCGTCGGCGATGAGCCGCACGCTGGCGCGGCTGCGGGAAGCGACCGGTGATCCGCTGCTGGTCCGCGCCGGCCGCGGCCTGGTCCCGACGCCGCGCGCGGAGGCATTGCGGCAGCAGGCCGGCCGTGTTGTCCAGGAAGCGGAAATGCTGCTGCGCCCTGCCAGGCCTCTCGATCTCGCGAAGCTGGAACAGATCTTCACGCTGCGCACCAATGAAGGGTTCGTCGAGGAATTCGGGCCGCGTCTTGTCGCCCGCATCCAGGCCGAGGCGCCGGGCGTGCGGCTGCGCTTTGCGCCGAAAGCCGACAAGGATGTCGCCTCATTGCGCGACGCCGACATCGACCTCGAAATCGGCGTTGCCGGCGAGGCCGGACCTGAAGTGCTGATACAGGCGCTGTTTCGCGACCGCTTCGTCGGTGCTGTGCGAGCCGGCCACCCTTTGAGTGAAGGCGCGGTAACGCCTGAACGCTACGCGGCCGGCCGCCACATCAGCGTTTCACGGCGGGGTCGGGAAAGAGGGCCGATCGATCAGACTTTGGCGCTGCTCGGCCTGCAGCGAACCGTGGCGTGCATGGTCTCCGGCTTTTCGGCTGCACTCTCCATGGCGCGCGCTTCGGACCTTATTGCCAGCGTGCCCGAACGGCACACGCAAGGCGCACGCGCCGGCATGGTCAGCTTTCTGCTGCCGGTCGCCACGGTGGAGGTCACCATCTCGATGCTCTGGCATCCACGGCTCGATGCCGATCCGGCGCAACGCTGGCTGCGAGATTGCGTTCGGGAGGTCTGCGCGGCCTCCCGCTGAGCCCTCAGCGCGCCATTGCCCCCTTGAGCACCCTGAAAATCCGCTCGTCCTGGCACTGGGCAACGTTGAAGCGCAGGAAGCGGCTGGCGGTTCCCGACAGGCTGAATGCGTTGCCGGGCGCCAATACGATGTTGTCGGCCAGCGCGCGGCGGGCGATTTCGGCTGCGTCCACGCCATCGGGCAGGCCGCACCACAGGAACAGTCCGGCGGGCTGGTCGATCCAGGGCGCGATGCCGATCGCCTTCAGGCGCGCGCTCGTCTCGCCCATGGCGCGGGAAAGGCGCGCGCGCAGCAGATCCATGTGCTTGCGGTAGCTGCCATCCCTAAGCAGCGTCAGCACCAGTTCGGCCGCCAGCCTGCCCCCGCCGAAGGTGGTGGCGATCTTGAGGTCGGTGAGCTGTTCGATCCAGTCGCGGGGTGCGGCGATAAAGCCGCAGCGCACCGAGGCCGACAGCGTCTTGGAGAAGCTGCCGATATGGACGACGCGGTTGAGGCCGTCGAACGCCGCCAGCCGAGGCGCTGGGCTGTGCTCGAAATCGGCGAAGATATCGTCCTCGATGATGGTCAGGTCCGACTGGTCGGCGAGTTTCAGCAGCCGGTGCGCAGTGACCGGCGACAGGATCGCGCCGGTCGGGTTGTGGATGGCGGAATTGGTGATGTAGAGGCGCGGCCTGTGCTCGGCGAGCGCCTGCGCGAACATCTCGATGTCCGGCCCCGATGGCGTGTAGGGCACGCTGACGACCTTGGCGCGGTGGGCGCGCAGCAGTGCGTGGAAATTGAAATAGCAGGGGTCGTCGACCAGCACGGTATCGCCGGGTTCGATCAGGAAGCGGCACAGAAGATCGATGGCCTGCGTGCCCGATTCGGTCAGCATGATCTGTTCGGGCGAGACCTCGATGCCGTGGCCGGCCATGCGCCGCGCGAGCAATTGCCTGAGCGGCGGCAGGCCGAGCGGCGTGCCGTAATCGGCTAGGTCGACATCGTCGGCGCGCGCCACGGTGCGCAGCGCCCGGCGCAAGGCCGATTGCGGCATCCACGAGGCCGGCATCCAGCCGCAGCCTGGTTTCAGCATCTCGTCGCCGGCTTCCAGCGACTGGCGCGAGACCCACAGCGGATCGATGGCGCGATCGAGCCGGGGTCCAATCTCGGCCAGCGACAGTGGCGCCAGCGATCCGGCGGCATAAAAACCCGAACCCGGCCGGGAGCGAATCGCGCCTTCGGCGGCAAGCCGTTCATAAGCTTCGACGACGGTGGATTTCGACACCTGCATGGCCTTGGCGAAGGCGCGGATCGAGGGCAGCCGCGCGCCCGGCGTCAGGCTGCGCGCCGATATCCGCTGGCGGATGGTCGCCATCACAGTTTCGACCAGAGTGGTCGCGAGAACGGTGGGCGCGCCGTCCGCTTCCAAAGCGAGTTCCTTCATCCGTACTGCTCGACCTGCCATTACAGTTTTGCGGAATTGTACTGCATTGTCTCTGGCTGCACCATAGGCACTTGCCCGATAGAGGTCGAAAGCAATGGAGCCTGGAATGGACAAGACCGCGAGCGGCTGGCTGAACGGATTCGTCGGCGTGCTGATCTTCTCAGGCTCGCTGCCGGCGACGCGCGGCGCCGTGGCGGAGTTCGATCCGACGTTCCTGACCTCGGCCCGCGCCGCGATTGCCGGGCTGCTTGGTCTCGCGATGCTCGTCCTGTTCCAGCAGAAGCGCCCGGCGCGCAGCGATTTTCTGTCGCTGGTGATCGTCGCCCTTGGGGTGGTTGTCGGCTTTCCCTTGCTCACCGCTCTGGCGCTCAAGCACGTCACCTCTGCCCACTCCATCATCTTCGTCGGCCTGCTGCCGCTGGCCACCGCGATCTTCGGCGTGCTGCGCGGTGGCGAGCGTCCGCGCCCGGCCTTCTGGCTGTTTTCCTGCATCGGCAGCGCGCTGGTCGCCGGTTTTGCCCTGATGCAAGGCGTGACGGCCTCACCTGTCGGCGACGGCCTGATGCTGGCCGCCATCATCGTCTGCGGCCTGGGCTATGCCGAGGGGGCGGCATTGTCGCGCAGGCTGGGCGGCTGGCAGGTGATCTGCTGGGCGCTGGCGATCTCGCTGCCGATCATGCTGGTTCTGACGTTCGCGACGCTGCCGTCGTCCTTCGCCGGCGTCGGCTCCGGCGCCTGGATGGGTCTCGCCTATGTCTCGCTGTTCAGCATGCTGATCGGCTTCGTGTTCTGGTACCGCGGCCTCGCCCAAGGCGGCATCGCTGCCGTCGGGCAGTTGCAGCTACTGCAGCCCTTTTTCGGCCTGGCGCTGGCAGCGTCGCTGCTGCACGAGCAGGTCAGTCCGCTGATGATTGTTGTCACGCTCGGCGTGGTGGCCTGCGTGTTCGGGGCGAAGAAATTTGCACGCTAGGGAGTTTGGTGGTGGAGGGCGACTCCGCCCTAGAACTTCGTCACCACCCCAATGCCAATCCCCTCGAACCCGCCCATCGCCATCAGCGCCGCAGGCGCCTCATCAAGGCTGATCTTCTTGCCGACCAGCAGTTCGGGCTTGACTTTGCCGGTGCGGATCATCTCCATCATGGCGGGGTAGCGGTAGGCCTGCATGCCGTGGCTGCCGAGGATTTCGAGCTCGAAGGCGATCACCTTGTCCATCGGCACTTGCGGGCGGGCATGTTCGCCCAGCATCAGGCCGACCTGCACGTGGCGGCCGCGCCGGCGCAGATTGGCAATCGAGTTGAACGATGTCGTGGGGTGGCCGAGCGCGTCCATCGACATATGCGCGCCGCCATTGGTGATCTGCTTGACCGCCTTGACCACGTTCGGCGTGGTCGCGGCGTTGATGGTCGCCACGGCGCCGATCTTTTTGGCGAAGTCCAGTTTCTCGTCGGTGAGGTCAATGGCGATGACATTGGCGCCCATGGAACTGGCGATCATGATCGCCGACAGGCCGACGCCGCCGCAGCCATGCACCGCCACCCATTCCCCCGGCGTCACCCGGCCCTGGTCGACAATGGCGCGAAACGAGGTGACGAAGCGGCAGCCGAGGCTGGCGGCGGTGGCGAACTCCATCTCCTCGGGCAGGCGTACGAGATTGGTGTCGGCATGCTCGATAGCGACATATTCGGCAAACGATCCCCAGGCGGTGAATCCCGGCTGCGTCTGGTGTTCGCAGACCTGATGATTGCCCGAATTGCATTCGAAGCAGCGGCCGCAGCCGACGCAGAACGGCACGGTGACGCGCTCGCCGGCCTTCCAGCGGGTGACCTGCTTGCCGACGGCGACGACGATGCCGGCCAGTTCATGGCCCGGCACATGCGGCAGTGTGATGCCATCGTCATGGCCCATCCAGCCATGCCAGTCGCTGCGGCAGAGCCCGGTCGCCTCGACCTTGATGACGACGCCGTCGGCGGCCGGTTTAGGATCCGGCACGGTCTGGATTCTCGGCGCTTCGCCGAATTTTTCGAAGACGACGGCTTTCATCGGCAACTCTCCGTGCTCTGCTCCGGCATTGTGAGCCTATTCGGCATCTATCTGATTCTCCGGCGCTGCCTTCTGAAAGGCCGGCAGCGCCATGCAGGCGGCGTGGATGCGCGAGATCTCGGGGTAGGGTGTCAGGTCGACTCCGAAGCGGGCGTTGCTGGCGATCTGGGCGACCAGGCAGATGTCGGCGAGGCCCGGTGCGTCGCCATGGCAAAATGTGCCGGTCTCATCCGATGAAGCCAGAATCTTTTCAAGCGGCTGGAACCCTTCGTTCACCCAGTGGCGAAACCAGTGGATGACATCCTGGTCGCCGGCGCCGAACAAAGTGCGCAGCGAGGTCAGCACGCGCAGATTGTTCACCGGGTGGATGTCGCAGGCGATCATCTGCGCCAGCATTCGCACGCGCGCCCGGCCGAGCGCGTCCTTCGGCAACAGCGGCGGTTCGGGATGGGTCTCGTCGAGATATTCGATGATCGCCAGCGACTGCGTCAAAAGCGTGCCGTCGCCCAGGATCAGCGCCGGCACCAGCCCCTGCGGATTGACCGCCAGGTAAGCCGGCTCCAGATGGTCGCCATGACGCAGATGATGCGGCACGTAATCGTAGGTCAGGCCCTTCATCTCGAGCGCAATGCGTGCGCGATAGGAGGTGGAGGAGCGGTAGTAGTTATGGAGGACCAGATCGCTCATCGGATCACGGCTTATCGGTGGAATTTTGGCCGATCGAATCTTGGCCGACAGTGATCTCGATGGTGCCGATGCCGTCGACACCGCCGGTCATCGTCTGACCCGGCGCTACCGCGCCGACGCCGGCCGGCGTGCCGGTGAAGATCAGGTCGCCCGGTTGTAGTACAACCGCACTGCTGCAGATCGAAACGATATCGGCGATCGGCCAGATCAGTTCGGCGAGGTCGCCCTCCTGTTTCACCGCGCCGTCAACGGCGAGCCAGATGCGGCCCTTTTGCGGATGGCCGGATTTGGCGGCCGGCACCAGCGGACCGCAGGGCGCCGAGCGGTCGAAGGCCTTCGACCAATCCCAGGGCCGCGCTGCTTTCTTGGCTTCGTCCTGCAGGTCGCGGCGGGTGAGGTCGATGCCGACGCCGTAGCCCCAGACATGGTCGAGCGCCTCAGCGCGCGGAATGCGGAAGCCGGCCTTGCCGATCGCCGCCACCAGCTCGATCTCATGGTGCAGGTTTTTGGTCAAAGGCGGGTAGGGGACCGTGGTGCCGGAATCGACCATCGCATCGGCCGGCTTGGTGAAGAAGAAGGGCGGGTCGCGCTCGTCATTGCCGAGTTCGCGGGCATGCGCAGCGTAGTTGCGGCCGACGCAGAAAATGCGGCGCACCGCAAAGCGCTCGGCCGAACCTTCTATGGCGACCGATGGGGTTGCGGGCAAGGGAAAGACGAATTCTGTCATGCGCGGGTCTCTGCTTCAACTGGGGCACATTTGACCGATTTGAACCGCCGGGCAAGGCAGGAGCCTCCGCAAAAGCATCGGCTGCGCCTTGATTGTCGGATAAAGTCGGCTTCGCCTCCGGGGGTTAAGATGGCGATAGACTATTTGCCAATAAGCTGGCCATACCAGCGGGAGTATCGTGCCCACGGAGAACTGAAACGAACACCATGACCGCAATCAACGATCGCGCCCGGTTTCTGATCATCGACGACCATCCGCTGTTTCGCGAGGCGCTGCACAGCGCCGTGCAGATGGCGTACCCGGAAGTCGACACGGTGGAGGCGCGCTCGATCGCCGAAGCGCTCGATCTCCTGGGTGGGATAAAACCGTTCGATCTGGCGCTGCTCGATCTCAACATGCCCGATGTGCATGGCTTTGACGGGTTGCTGCAGCTGAGGACCCGCCATCCGCGGCTGCCGGTGGTCGTCGTCTCGGGCTATGAGGAGCCGAAGATCATCTCCGAGGCGTTGTCCTATGGCGCTGCCGGCTTCATCCCGAAATCGGCGCGCAAGAGCGATCTTGCGGCCGCAATCCGCTCGGTGATGGAGGGCGCGATCTATGTGCCGGAGACCTATGAGGGACAGCCGCCCGACGCCGACAGCGCCGACCGCGCCGACATGGTGCAGCGGCTGGCCAAACTGACGCCGCAGCAGCTGCGCGTGCTGCAGATGCTGCGCCAAGGCCTGCTGAACAAGCAGATCGCCTACGAGCTGCAGGTCGGCGAGACCACGGTCAAGGCGCATGTCTCGGAGATCCTGCGCAAGCTCAACGTCTACAGCCGCACGCAAGCGGTGATTGAGGTGTCGAAGCTGGACAATGCGGAGCTGTTTCGCGATCAGGCCGGGTTTTGATCTTTACCCTCCCCCTTGTGGGGAGGGTCGATCCGCGAAGCGGAGCGGGGTGGGGGAGCTTGGCGCTGCACCCCGCCCCGGCGCTGCGCGCCGACCCTCCCCATCGAGGGGAGGGTATGGGGCTCAAGCCAGCAGATGCGCCAGCAGCGCCCTTAGCTGCGCCGGCTTTAGCGGCTTCCGCATCAGCTCTATGCCTGCGGCGCGGGCTGCCTTGGCGACGGCCTCCGATCCGTCGGCGGTGACGATCAGCGCCGGCACGGCGCGGCCGAGATAATCGCGGACTTCGGCGATGGTGGCGGTGCCGAGGTCGCCGTCGTCGAGATGCTGGTCGGCAATGACGATGTCGGGCACCCAGTCGGTGTCGCCAAGCAGGCTGATCGCAGCCTCGGTCGAGGTCGCGGCGCGCACCAGGCACTGCCAGCGCTCGAGCAGGAAAGTCATCGCCTGCAGCACGTCGGCGTCGTTTTCGACCAGCAGCACCTTGGTGCCGAACAGGCCGTAGCCGCGCGGCCGCTCCATCTCGGCAAGGCTGGCGATGGCGTCGGCGCTGGCGCCGATGCCGACCGGCACGTCGATGTGGAAGATGGTGCCGCGCCCAACCCTCGAGGAGAACGTCACGGGATGACCGAGCGCGGCGGCCATGCGCCGCACGATGGCAAGGCCCAGGCCCAGCCCGCCGCCGGAGATCCCGGTATCGGCTGGAATGGCGGAGCCGCGATGGAACTCCTCGAACACCGCCTCGCGCTGATCCTCGGGAATGCCGCAGCCGGTGTCGGCGACATCGATGCGGATGGTGTCGCCGCGATGCCTGGTGCCGACCAGCACGCCGCCGAAGCGGGTGTAGCGCAGAGCGTTGGACAGGATATTCTGCAGGATGCGGCGCAAGAGCGTGCGGTCCGAACGCACCACGGCGCTGACCGGGCGGAACTTCAGCGCCAGCCCCTTCATCTCGGCCACGGGCAGGAAATCCGACCGCAGCGAGGAAAACAGCGTCTCCAGATTGACATCGCCGATGTCGGGCTGGACCACGCCGGCATCGAGCTTGGAAATGTCGAGCAGCGTGCGCAACAGGTCTTCCATGGTCTCCAGCGAGCGCTCGACCTGGCGGACCAGCTTCTTGCCCTCGTCGCTGGTCTGCACTTCGGCCAGCGCCGAGACGGAGAGGTGGGCGGCGTTCAGCGGCTGCAGCACGTCATGGCTGGCGGCGGCCAGGAACCTGGTCTTGGACAGGTTTGCCAGTTCGGCGTTTTCCTTGGCGGCGCTGAGGTCGATGTTCGACTGTTCCAGCCGACGCAAGGTCGAGTGCAGTTCCTCGGTGCGCATACGCACGCGGTTTTCCAGTGAAATCGCGGTCTGGAATAGCGAGAAGGCATTGCCCTGCTGGTCCATCGAGCGCTCGACGCGGCTGACCAGAGCGGCGTTGATCTTCTTCAGCCTGTCGACGTCGTCGATATCCCTGAGCGGCATGCGCTATTCCGCCGCCTGACGTTCGCCGAAGGCGATGCCGGTGAAGGTCTGGTTCAGATGCATCGAACGGTACTGTTCGCCATAGGTGCCGAAGCCGATGACATTGTTGACCCGGTAGAGCTCCGAAATATCGCGGAACACCTGGCGGTTGCGCGCATCGAGCCGGCGCAGCACGCAATCGAAGCCGAGGATCATGTCGATGCCGCCGAGCCGTTGCTCGACGTCGCGCAGTGCGGCGCGCGTGGATTCCACCATGTCCTTGGGCTGGGCGATGGACAGCACGACGCCGTCGTCTATGGCGCAGAAGAAAGACAGCGAGCCGTCGGCATGCATCTTCTGGATCGAGCGGCAGTAATATTCGCCGCCCACTTTCACCACCACCGGGTGCGAGGCGAAGCTCATCGGCGTCAGGTTCTGCGCAACGATGCCGACGGAGGCTGCATACTCCTCAGCCGCATTGGTGGCGTTGAATTCGCGCACGGTGCGGTGGTCCGGATCGGATGCCGTCACCACCAGCTTCTCGTCGGTTGGGATGAAATTGTCGGTCTTGAAGACATGGAACGGGATCTCGGTGGCGATCAGCACAATGATGGCGCTGTCTGACGCTACCTTGCCGTTCGAAATCAGCCTGGTGGTTTCGAATTTCAAATCGTCGCCCGCCGAACCGCCGATCAGCGGGATGTCGTCCAGCCCCCAATGGATGGCCGAGGTCACCGCTTCCTCTGCAAAGGACAGGCCGTCGATGAAGCAGAGCGCGAAGGTGCTTTTGGCATGGCAACTGCCGGTGCGTCCGCGCAGCAGGCGCCGCAAGCCCTCGACTTCATCAGTGATCCTGTCCATGCCCGACGAGGAGAGATTGTCGACCATGGTGCTGACCGCCGAAAACGACGCGGAGGGAAAGAGCAGCGCCAGCACATGGCCTTCCTCCAGGCCCTGGGGGGTAATCTCGCCGGCGGTCGAGCAGGCGGCGTAGGCCAGCGTCGGCGCGTGGGTCTTCAGCCCTTGCGAAAGGACGCTCGCGTCAAACAGGCTCTGGGAGAAGAACAGCAGGGCAAAGCCGGCATCGATGGCTGCGGCCTCGACGGCGACCGCCAGGGCGAATGCATCGGCGTCGGGCTCGTCGGTGGTGAGCGCCGACAGACCGGATGCATAGCTCGTCCGTGAACTGGCCAGAGGCTTCCTCCCGATATCCTCCGACGCTTCCTGCGCGCGCCCGTTTTATGTCTCTCGGCGCGCTGGCGTCGAGGGCATTGTTGCCCCCTATTCGCTCTTTGGCAATGGGGCGGACAGGCCCATGATTTTCGTTTTCTCCATGACCGAAAGTACAATGAGCGCCGTGTGTTTTTTGCGCTTTGTGCAGTGTACCAATAGCGCATGGCCGAGCGCCAAAGCCGCATCGGCAGCATGACTACCAAGGTCATACCCAGGGAGGATGCATGTCGGACGTTTCGTTTGTCGTGAACGGAAAACGGATCAGCGGCGCTGCCGAGGACCGAACGCTTCTGGTTCATTTCCTGCGCGAAAATCTTGGTCTCACCGGAACGCATGTCGGTTGTGACACCTCTCAATGCGGCGCCTGCGTCGTGCATGTCGACGGCAAGGCGGTGAAGTCCTGTTCGATGCTGGCCGTGCAGGCCTCCGGGTCGACCGTGGTGACGATCGAAGGGCTTGCCAATGGCGGCGACCTGCATCCGATGCAGGCCGCGTTCAAGGAACATCATGGGCTGCAATGCGGCTTCTGCACGCCGGGCATGATCATGACGGCGACCGACATGATCGCGCGCCATCCCGAAGGCCTTGACGAGGCGACGGTGCGCGCCGAGCTCGAAGGCAACATCTGCCGCTGCACCGGCTACCACAACATCGTCAAGGCGATCCTCGCCGCATCGCAGACGATGGCGAAGGTGCCGAAGGGCAGGGCGAAACAGGCAGCGTAAGAAAGAAGCGAGTAGTGAATAGTGAATAGTGAGTAGTCGGTTTAGCCGAACCGCTCCGAGCACAATTCCCTACTCACTGTTCATTATTCGCTACTCACTATTCGCTATTCCGGAGGAATTCCTATGGGCATTGAAGGCATCGGCGCTCGGGTCGTGCGCAAGGAAGACAAACGGTTCATCACCGGCGCCGGCCGCTATGTCGACGACATGGTGGTTCCCGGCATGAAGCATGCCGCTTTCGTGCGCAGCCCGCACGCGCATGCTCAGATCAAGAAGATCGACGTCAGACGAGCGCAGGCGATGCCCGGCGTCATCGGCGTCTTGACCGGCAAGGAGCTCAAGGCCGACGGCATCGGCAACCTGATCTGCGGCTGGATGATCCATTCCAAGGACGGCTCGCCGATGAAGATGGGCGCGTGGTCGCCGCTGGCCGTCGACAAGGTGCGCTATGTCGGCGACGCGGTCGTCATCGTGGTGGCGGAAACCAAGGGCCAGGCCCGCGACGCGGCCGAAGCGGTCGAGATCACCTACAAGGAATTGAAGGCGGTGGTCGATGCCACCAAGGCGCTGCAAAAAGGTGCGCCGCAGGTCCATGCCGAAGCCGAGGACAATCTTATCTTCGACTGGGAGATCGGCGATGCCAAGGCGACCGACGCGGCGATCCAGGCGGCGGCCCATGTCACCCGCATGAAGATCGTCAACAACCGGCTGGTTCCCAACGCCATGGAGCCGCGCGCGGCCCTTGGCCATTACGACAAGGCCGAGGACCATTTTACCTGCTGGACGACGTCGCAGAACCCGCATGTCGCGCGGCTGGTGATGAGCGCCTTCTACAATGTCGCACCGGAAAACAAACTGCGCGTCATTGCGCCCGATGTCGGCGGCGGCTTCGGCTCGAAGATCTACATCTATCCCGAAGAGATCGTCTGCCTTTGGGCGTCGAAGAAGACCGGCGTGCCGGTCAAATGGGTCGCCGACCGCACCGAAAGCTTCCTCACCGACGCACATGGCCGCGACCATGTCTCGACGGTCGAAATGGCGTTCGACAAGAACAACAAGATCACCGGCTTCAAAGTCGACACCATCGCCAATCTCGGCGCCTACATGTCGCTGTTCTCGTCTTGCGTGCCGACCTATCTCTACGCGACGCTGCTGTCGGGCCAGTACAACATCCCGACGATCCACGCCAATGTGCGCACCGTCTACACCAACACGGCACCCGTCGATGCCTATCGTGGGGCAGGGCGGCCGGAAGCGACCTATTTGCTCGAACGCACAATGGAGACCGCCGCACGCGAACTCGGCGTGTCTCCGGCGGAGCTTCGGCGCGCCAATTTCATCACCGAGTTTCCGCATCAGACGCCGGTCATCATGAACTATGACGCCGGCGACTATGGAGCTTCACTCGATGCGGCGACACAGGCGTCCGACTATGCCGGCTTTGCCAAGCGCAAAGCGGCGGCCGCCAGCCAGGGCAGGCTGCGCGGCATCGGCATGAGCTGCTATATCGAGGCCTGCGGCATCGCGCCGTCGGCGGCGGTCGGTTCGCTCGGCGCCGGCGTCGGTCTGTGGGAATCGGCCGAGGTGCGGGTCAATGCCGTCGGCACGATCGAGGTGCTGACCGGCTCGCACAGCCACGGCCAGGGCCATGAGACGACCTTCGCGCAACTGGTCACCCAGCGCTTCGGCGTGCCGCTCGACTCGGTGTCGATCGTCCATGGCGACACCGACAAGGTGCAGATGGGCATGGGCACCTACGGCTCGCGCTCGGGCGCGGTCGGCATGTCGGCAATTGCCAAGGCGCTCGACAAGGTCGAGGCCAAGGCCAAGAAAATCGCCGCCCATCTGCTCGAGGCCGACGAGGGCGACATCGTCATCGAGAATGGCGAGGTCAAGGTTGCCGGCACCGACAAGAGCCTGCCCTGGTTCCAGGTGGCGCTTGCCGCCTACACCGCCCACAATCTGCCGGCAGGCATGGAGCCGGGACTGAAGGAAACCGCCTTCTACGATCCGGCGAACTTCACTTTCCCAGCCGGCTGCTACATCTGCGAGGTCGAGATCGATCCGGAAACCGGCACGACCGAGATCGTCCAGTTCGTCGCCGCGGACGATTTCGGCAACATCATCAACCCGATGATCGTCGAGGGCCAGGTGCATGGCGGCATCGCCCAGGGCATCGGCCAGGCGCTGCTGGAAGGCGCTCACTACGACGATAGCGGGCAGCTGCTGACGGCGAGCTACATGGATTACACCATGCCGCGCGCGGACGACCTGCCGTCATTCAAGGTGTCGACCTCGAACACGCCGTGTCCGAGCAATCCGCTCGGCATCAAGGGCTGTGGCGAGGCTGGCGCCATCGGCTCGCCGCCAGCGGTCATGAACGCCATCACCGACGCTTTGGGGATTGTGGACATCGCCATGCCGGCCTCGCCGTTGACGGTGTGGGCGGCGATTAGGGCGGCGAAGCATTGAACAGAGTGAGTAGTGAGTAGTGAGTAGTGATTAGTGATTAGCGAAGAGCTTCATCGCCAACGGCAGCTGAGCATTCACTACTGACTACTCACTACTGCCTAACCACTTCAGGGGAGGATCCCATGTACGCAGTCAACTACCACCGCGCCGCCTCGGTCGCCGACGCCGCCAAGCTGGTGAAGAGCGGCGACGCCAGGCTTTTGTCAGGCGGCATGACGCTGATCCCGGCGATGAAGACGCGGCTCGCCGCACCCTCCGACCTGATCGACCTGTCGCGGATCAAGGAACTGCAAGGCGTCAAGGTGTCGGGCAAGACCGTCACCATCGGCGCCGCCACAACCCATTACGACGTCGCCAATGACGAGAAGCTGCGGAAGGCCTGTCCGGCGCTTGCGCACCTTGCGTCGCTGATTGGCGATCCGGCGGTGCGCCACAAGGGCACGATCGGCGGCTCGGTCGCCAACAACGACCCAGCCGCCGATTATCCGGCGGCGCTCTTGGCGCTGGGCGCCACCATCGTCACCAACAAGCGCGAGATTTCAGCCGCGAAATTCTTCACCGGCCTGTTCGAAACGGCGCTGAAAGAAGGCGAGATCATCACCGCGGTGAGTTTTACCGCGCCGGCCAAGGCTGCTTACGAAAAATTCCGCAACCCGGCCTCGCGCTATGCGATCGTCGGCGTGTTCGTGGCAAAGGGCAAGGACGGGGTCAGCGTTGCCATTACCGGCGCCGGCGATGACGGTGTGTTCCGCTCGAAGGAGATCGAAACAGCACTGGCGAAGAATTTTGCCGCATCGGCGCTCGACGGCGTGAAAGTGCCGGCGAAGAATTTGATGACCGACCTCCACGCTTCGGCCGAATACCGCGCCAATTTGATCGCCGTGATGGCCAAGCGCGCGGTGAACGCCGCCAACGGTTGAACAGTGCCAATTCGAGACGGGAAGGGGCCATTGCGGCCCCTTTTCTTTTTTGCGATCACAAACGTTGGCGCCAACACGCGCCAATCTCAAAGCTTCGCACTTGCACAAAGTTATCCCGCACTGCAATATAAACCGGGCGGGAATACGAGGCGAATCCGTGGCGCAGCGATGCGCGCTGCATCGGTTCTTGAGTGCGAAGGACGGGCATGGCCGACATCTCCGCAGCGTCTGTTGCCCTGCCGCGGGCCACAGCCGACAAAGCAGCTAGAGCAAGACTGGCCTATCTCGATGGCTGGCGCGGGCTTTCGATCGCACTGGTGCTGATCGGCCATTTCTTCCCCGTTCCCGGGATCAATCTCGGCGTGCTCGGCGTCGAGTTCTTCTTCGTGCTCTCAGGCCGGCTGATGGGCGAGATCCTGTTCATCGAACGCTTCCCGCTGAAAAAATTCTTCAAGCGCCGCTTTTCGCGCATCTATCCCGCGCTTTTGGTGTTCGTGATATCAGCCATGATCGGGCTCTCCGGCACCTTTATCGCCTTCAAATGGAAGGCGGCGCTGACGGCGCTGACATTCACCTACAACTATGCCGGAATTCTCATCACCCGCGCCGGCGCGCTCGACCACATCTGGTCGCTATGCGTGGAAGAGCATGCCTACATCATCCTGGCGCTGATCAGCGTGGTGGTGACCGGGCGGGGTAATGTCGTTCGGCTGCTGGTGACGCTGTCGCTGCTGGCGATGGCCAATGGCGCCATTTCGTACTGGGTACTCGGCATGGATTACGAGCACAGCTATTGGCGCACCGATGTGCATATCGCCTCGATCCTGCTGTCGGCATCGATCTGCCTGCTCAAGCACGATGATCGGCTGCCGGCATTCCTGAAGAGCCCCTATGTCAGCCTCGTGTCGGCGGCGGCGGCTATATTGCTGTTCCTCGATCCGGTGCCGACGCCGATCCATTACCTACTGTCGGTGCCGTTGCTGGCGCTTGCCGTCAATACGCTGGACACCAGCAACTGGCATCTTACCGGCCTGCTTTCATCCAGGCCGATGGTGATGATCGGGCTATGGTCGTACTCGCTCTATCTCTGGCAACAGCCCTTCTACAAATTCGTCGCCGAGCAGGGCAGTGCACCGATCCCGATGCTGGCGGCTGTCTTCGCCTGTGCATTATGCAGCTACTATCTGGTCGAGAAGCCCGCGCGGGCCTGGCTGAACCGGAATTGGTGAGGGCTACGGACTCCTAATCTTATGCTGCCGTGGCGATCTGCTTGCCGATCATCAGCCAGCGATGCGTCAGCCCGCAATCTGCCTGAGGTAGTAGCGCACCGCCTTCTTGCCGCCATGGATCACCGCGTCGCCGACCTCGGCGAAGCCAAGCGCGGCATGGAAGGCGTCCGAAGCCGGATTGGGCGGTTCGGCATTCACCTCGCAGGTGACGATGCTGTGGCCCGCGCGGGTGACTTCCCCGAACAGATCCTCGTAGAGCTGGCGGGCATGGCCGCGGCCGCGCGCTTGCGCCGCGACGACGACGCGGTCGACATAGACGAAGCGTGGATAGCGCTCGCGGAACCAGAGGAAATTCGGGCTGTCGTAGGACGCATTCTGGTCGAAGGTCATGATGAAGGCTTCGAGCGTGCCGATGCGCCTGATGTAAAACGCTTCGCCAAGCAGGAAGGACAGCCGTTCGGGCTCGAGCCATGACAGTTCGGTGGCGTGCTCGTTGTTGAGTGCGAGAATGGCCGCTTCGTCCTGAGGCGAGACACGGCTGATCGGCGACGGCCCAGTCACGGCTTCGCTCATCATGCTCTGGCCGCCGCAATCGTCGCGGCAACCAGCGCCCCATCGGTGACTGTGGTGCGGTATTCGCGGTCGAGATCGCCGCCGCCCATGCCGACATCAGGGTTGCGGTAGGCCATGGCGCTCGGTACGTCCTTGAGCGCGGCGAAATGCAGTTCCGTCAGCCCGGTTGATGCCAGCACCCCGGCGATGTTTTCGGGGTCCAGCGCGCCGCAGCCGAGGATGATGATGCGGCCGTCGGCCTGGCGGACGAGATCCGCCAACAGGCCGGCGCCTTCCACCGCGGTGTCCCTCTGGCCGCTGGTCAGCACGCGGCCGACCTTGCAGCGGATCAGCGCTTTCAGCGCCTCGGCCGGGTCGCGCGTCATGTCGAAGGCGCGGTGGCAGGTAACGGCGAGCGGACCGGCGGCATCGACCAGCGCGCCCATGCGCGTTTCATCGATGGTGCCGTCGGCATTGAGGCAACCGACGACGACACCGGCGACGCCGAGGTCACGAAGCGCTGCGACATCGGCGAGCATCGAGCTGTATTCGGCCTCGCTGTAGAGGAAATCGCCGCCGCGCGGGCGCACGATGACATGGAAGGGAATGGTCGCGCTCTCGAGTGCGGCGCGCACCGTGCCGAGGCTGGGCGTGATGCCGCCTTCGACCAGGCTGGCGCAGAGCTCGACCCGGTCGGCGCCGGCGGCCTGCGCGGCAAGCAGCCCATCGATGCCTTCGACGCAGATTTCGATCAGGGGGCGAGCATTTCCGGCCAAGGGGCGATCCTTCATGATTGCATGACGGCCAGCCCTAGCATCGGCTCGGTTGGTGGGGAAGCCGGAACAGCCAGTCGCTGCTTGGGCCAGCCCGGCAACCCGGCCGATCCGCAATTACTGGCGCAGCACCGTGTTCTTGGCGCCTTGTTCGACCTGGTCGATGACCAGCAGCTTGACCGGACCGTCGCCGATGTTGGTGGCCTGGTGCCATTGGCCGATCATCTCGATGATGAAATCGCCCGTCTTGTAGGTGTTGCTGTTGCCGGTCTCGACATTCGTCACTTTGAGTGTCCCGGCCTCGACATAGGCGTAGCGGGCAAACGGGTGCTGGTGCACCGGCAGAGTGGCACCGACCGCAATGTCATAGGTTGAAACCAGCACCTGGACATTTTTCTGCGGCAGCACGATCGGCTGGCCGGACGCCGTCTGGCTGCGATCGGCAAGCGGTGTGACGACAACCGGCGGGATGGTACTGTCCAGCGCCCGAGCGGGGTTTGCAGATAGCGCTGCCGCGAACAGCAGCATCGATGCCAGAATCTTTCGCATGGTTCCTCCAGGTTTACCGCCACCGCGCGGCGCGACGCCAAAGTTCTAACTCTCGTCAGTTACTGGAGACACAACGTCATCCGCCGGTGCCGTCGTCCATCATCGTATTCGTGAGCGCTTCATAGATGTTGCTGCATACCTGAGACCGCGGACAGTGTTTTACGATGAATGCCGGCACGACAGTCAGTGCGGAGGCGATCAGGATTTGCAGGAAGAGAGGAGCAGGCTCGAAGCGTTTGCCAAGCAAGGCTCGGCAAGCGAAGTAGAGACTTTGAGCCAGGCATGCCCAGACAAGGACATGCAACAGCGTGCTCGTTGCTCGGGCATAGGGCGTTATGTATCCGTCGGGAAAGCCGACCATGCCAAGGTCGACGAGCCACTGCAGAGCCAGAACGCAGGACAGGCATGCCCACAGAAAGAGCGCCACGCGGGTAACCAAAACTCTGCTGCGATCCACGCTCATATGCAATCGAAGCACAACTGCGCTCGGCCTTCCAGAGCGGCTGCTGCGTGGCTTGGAGTGTCGCTATTTCAGAGTGCGCAGCGTGATCGAATAGCGGTGCCCGGCGACCGGCGGAATGCTGTGCTCCCACTCGTGGCGCGCCGGACCGTCCATGAGATAGAGGGACCTCGGTTCGACCTCGATCGTCTCGCGATCCCATTTCGAGCCGTTTTTGCGGCGCAGCCGAAAGCTGCAGGGCGCCAGCAGCGAGACGCCGGCGACGAGATCGAAATGCGGCTTGTCGCGATGCCAACCTATGCCCGCGCCCGGCCGATACTCGTTGATGAGCACTTGCGCGAATTCCGTGGCCTGCCTGCCGGCAAAATCCGCGACCTTGTCGCGAAGCGGCAGCAGGAATTTCGGGATGGGCGGCGCTTCGACGACCTGTCGCCGGTCGTAGTCGTAGCGCCAGCCGAAGCCGGCGACCAGCCGGTTGGCAATATGGCCATGGAAATCGAACGGCTTGAAGGACAGTTCATTGAGGTGACGGACCAGTTCCGCCTCTTCGTCCGTTGTGATCAGGCTGGGCCGGTAAGAAAATCCTTCCGGCAGCGTGTCGGCCGCGCCGAAGAGATCGCCCTGGCTGGCATACGCTGTTGTACTGGATTTCGTCTGTGACATCTGACGGAGAGATAGGAAGCCTCGCGGCCCGGGCAAGATTTTCGGCGTTGTGGTGCGCCTCCCTGACGGAACCTCCGCATCGTTGCGGCATTACGCATGCTCGAAGCAGGATTTGGGGCGAAAGATTTGGGGACGAAGCAGGATTTTCGACATGCCGTCCACTGCCATTCGCAACACCCACTACGACCCGTCGACGAAAATCCTCTCGGTCTGGTTCGTCCCGAGCGGAGCCCGCTACGACTATGAAGAGGTCGAGCCCGAGACCTATGCGGCGTTCCGGGCCGCCTTCTCGAAAGGGCAATTTTTCAACGAGTTCGTGCGCGACCGCTACCGGTTTCACCTGGTTGAAGAAGGGCGTCCGCGAGCAACCGGGTTCTGAAGGTGCGGTGATCCGTATAAGGTCGCGAACCCCAATTGCTTTTCGAATTGACTTGTTTCAACCTGCTTTGTGGGGAGGACAATGCCGTGGTCGAGATGGCCATAACATTGGGGGAGGCAGCTTTTGAAATGCATATTGAGTATACTCGGCGTGGTAGGTGTCCTGTCTTCCGCTGCGTCTGCAAAAGATAATCGACAACACATCGACCCTGCCTATCAAAAAAACATCAACTATCTGGCCGGGCTGTCCGACGCCCAGTTGAAATTGGTCGTAACATGGTCAGCTAACGTCATCGCCGTTACGACGCGATGCCCGGCGCTGCAGCTGACTCCAGACGGAAAATCCAAAATAACGGCGATATACATCTTGTACGATGTGCAAGATAAACACCTGATGCCCAATCCCCCCAAATTCAAGAGAGCCATCAGGCTTTATGAAGGCGCTTTCCGCACGGCGGCGCAACGCACGGACAGCTGTCGGGCGGAGAAAGCCAAGGACCCGGGAAGCTACCGGTAAATAATTGTCGGCATGATCGACTAGAAGTGATTTGGCTCGCCGGAACCCCGGCGAAGCGCTCTCTATAGCCCTTCGCCAAATCGCCGCGAGAACTCACGGCCCGAAAACGCGACCGGACCGCGCGGACGCGCTTCGCCTTGCTGGTGGCCCCCCACCGTCACCTCGCGACCGAGCCCCCGCAAAAATGGACCTGGAGGCTTCTAACGCGGGCATCGAACGTCTGGAAAGGCAACGGCGCTCTGGCTTGGTTGAATTCTCGGCCGCCACCGCGGAAATCGTGCGGACGGAATCCAAACGGGCGCCCGTATAGCCGCTCATCAAAGCCCTGTTCAACTCCTCAATTCGTGGTAAGGTGATTATACCAGTTAATAACATGACGATCGGCGCGGCCGTCGTTTAATGCGGGAGTAGGGATAGATGACGACGATTGCGCTGTTCGGTGCCGGCGGCAAAATGGGTTACCGCCTGTCGACCAATTTTCGCGGATCGCCCTACACGGTACGCCATGTCGAGGTCAGCGAGGCCGGCCGCGAGCGGCTGAAGACCGGACTGGGCTTCGACGCGGTCAGTGCCGGTGCGGCGCTCGCCGGGGCGGATATCGTCATCCTGGCCGTTCCCGACACGCATATCGGCAAGGTGGCGGCTGATATCGAGAGCAAGCTCGCGCCTGGCACGATGGTGATAGTGCTCGACGCGGCCGCACCCTTCGCCGGCCATCTGCCCAACCGGCCGGACCTGACCTATTTCGTCACCCATCCCTGTCATCCGCCGATCTTCAACGACGAGACCGACATGGCGGCCAAGAAGGATTATTTTGGCGGCGTCAAGGCCAAGCAGCATATGGTCAGCGCGCTGATGCAGGGGCCGGAAGCGGACTACGCCAAGGGCGAGGCGGTCGCAAAAATCATCTGGGCGCCGGTCATGCGCTCGCACCGTGTCACCGTCGAACAGATGGCGCTGCTGGAGCCCGGTCTATCGGAGACGGTGTGCGCATCACTGCTTGTCGTCATGAAGGAAGCCGTCGACGAGGTCGTCGCGCGTGGCGTCGACCAACAGGCGGCGCTCGATTTCCTGCTCGGCCACATGAACGTGCTCGGCGCCGTCATTTTCGGCGAGACCAAGGGTGTGTTTTCCGACGCTTGCAACAAGGCGATCGAGTTCGGCAAGCCGGTGCTGATGCGCGACGACTGGAAGCGGGTGTTCGAGCCGGAAGAGATCGCCGCGAGCATTCGGCGCATTACTTGAGACAGAGCGAGTCGGGCGCTTGCCGGAGCGCCTCGATGGCTCGACACACCCGCCATGCCCAGATGCTTTCGCTCAGTTGGCACATGTCACCTCAATTAGTGATTGACTCATCATACCAGTTGGCTTAGCTGTTGATGGCTTGGGCAAGGATTCGCGAGAAGTACGAAGCCTGGGCGAGTGGAGGGACGGCGGGGGAGCAGCGATCGTTTGGGAAGCCGGCAACGGCATTTCAGCCCGAACCGATCAGCGGCCCGCGCTGCGCGACGAATTCGAATGCAGGGGCCTTGATTGATCAAGGCAATTTTTCAAACGGGAGGACATCATGAAACTCACACGCAGAATGACACTTGCGGCGTTCGCCGGCATGCTGGCGCTTGGCACGGCGGCGCCCGCCTATGCGGCCGACCTCATTGCCATCATCACGCCCTCGCATGACAATCCGTTCTTCAAGGCGGAAGCCGTCGGCGCCGAAGCCAAGGCCAAGGAACTCGGCTACGAAGCGCTTGTGCTCGTCCATGACGACGACGCCAACAAGCAATCCGAATTGATCGATACGGCGATCGGTCGCGGCGCCAAGGCGATCATCCTCGACAATGCCGGCGCCGACGCCACCGTCGCTGCCGTGCAGAAGGCCAAGGACGCAGGCGTGCCGTCGTTCCTGATCGATCGCGAGATCAACGCCACCGGCGTCGCCGTGGCTCAGATCGTCTCCAACAACTACCAGGGCGCCCAGCTCGGCGCGCAGGAGTTCGTCAAGCTGATGGGCGAGAAGGGCAATTTCGTCGAGCTGGTCGGCAAGGAATCCGATACCAATGCCGGCATTCGCTCGAAGGGCTATCATGACGTCATCGACGACTATCCGGACCTGAAGATGGTCGCCCAGCAATCGGCCAACTGGAGCCAGACGGAAGCCTATTCCAAGATGGAATCGATCCTGCAGGCCAACCCGGATATCAAGGGCGTCATCTCCGGCAACGACACGATGGCCATGGGCGCGTATGCGGCGCTGGTTGCGGCGAACCGCAAGGACGTCATCGTCGTCGGTTTCGACGGATCCAACGACGTGCGCGATTCGATCACCGCGGGCGGCATCAAGGCAACCGTGCTGCAGCCGGCCTATGCGCAGGCGCAGATGGCGGTCGAGCAGGCCAACGACTTCATCAAGAACAAGAAGTCGCCCGAGAAGGAAAAGCAGCTGATGGACTGCGTGTTGGTCAATGGCGACAATGCTTCCAAGCTGGAAACTTTTGCGCTTACCAACTGAGCCGGCGTGACATGAATAGCGAGGGGCGATCAAGGTCGTCCCTCGCCGCCATTTTCCGTGGGTGCCAATCACCATGCTCAACAGGCCATCATGCTGAACAACAAGCCGATCTGGCCGATGCTTGTCGTTGCAGTCGGCATCAGCCTGACCGCCTGCAAGATTTTGCCGACTCCCTCGGGGGATAGCGGCAGCGCTGCCGCCTTCAATCCGGACAAGATGGTCGAGGAGATCTGGGCCGCGAAGGTCGTGCCTTACCTCCAGCAGAAAGCCGGGCCGTTTGCCGAAGTCCACGCTCTGGCGAAAACCGATCCTGCTTCCGCCGGCGCCAAATATGGCAATCCGAAGAAGCAGGCGAATTCGCCATGGACCTTCGCGGTTCGCGTCGAGGGCAAGATCATCGCCGCCAACACGCAGTCGCGGGCAGCGACCATGGATGTCGATGTCGACGGCGACGGCAAGGCCGATGCGCGGGTACAGATCGGACCGGCGATGCGCGGAACCGCGCTGCGCGACAGCCTCGATTTCATCCAGTTCAACGATTTTACCAACCAGATCGACTTCGCCCAGTTCGGCAAGGCGTTCAACGCCTATGCCGTCAAGGCCGTGCTTGCCAAACTGCCGCGTGACGCCTTGGAGGGCCGGACCGCCAAGGTCCTCGGCGCCTATACGCTCGAAAACGGCCAGGACCTGCCGCTGGTGACGCCGGCGGAGGCAGAAATCGGGCCGAAGCCATGAGCGCTGCGGTTGCTCACGATGTCATCCTGAAACTGGAGGACGTCTCCAAGGTCTATTCCGGCACCGTCGCGGTCAAGCGCGCGAATTTCGAGGTGCGCAAGGGCGCCGTCAATGTGCTGGTCGGCGAAAACGGCGCCGGCAAATCGACGCTGATGAAGATTATCGCCGGCGTCGAACAGCCGACGCTCGGCCGGATCCTCCTGGAAGGGGAGGAGGTCTCCTTCTCGTCATCGGGCGACGCGGTGAACCGCGGCATCGGCATGGTGTTCCAGGAGCTGAACCTGTTTGGCAATATGACCGTCGCCGAGAACATCTTCGCCACGCGCGAGATCACCAACCGGTTCCGCAAGATCGACCGCAAGGAGCAGGAGCGTCGCGCGGCGCAATTTCTCGAACGCCTGCAGGCCGGGATAAGGCCCGACATGCTGGTCGAGGATCTGCGCATCGGCCAGCAGCAGCTGGTCGAGATCGCCAAGGCGGTTTCGCTCGATGCGCGCATCCTGATCATGGACGAGCCGACCTCGGCGCTCAGTGCGGCGGAAGTCGAGATCCTGTTCAAGGTGATCGCCGACCTCAAGGCGCGCGGCGTGGCGATCGTCTACATCTCGCACCGGCTGGAAGAACTGATCCGCATCGGCGACTACATCACCGTGCTGCGCGATGGGCACATCACCGGCCAGGAGGAGATGAAAAACGTCGACACCCGGTGGATCGTGCGGCAGATGATCGGCTCCGACGCCAAGGATTTCGCCAAGGCCGACGGCCATGTTCCCGGCGAAGAGATATTCCGCGCCGAGGACATCTGCCTGCCGCGCGCGACCGGCGGACTGGCGGTCGATCACGTTTCGCTGTCGCTGCGCGCCGGCGAGATCCTCGGCATATACGGCCTGATGGGCGCTGGGCGCAGCGAGCTGTTCGACTGCATCATGGGCCGCCATGGCCAGGCTACCGGCGCGATCTTCATCGCCGGCAAAAAGGTCAAGGAGCGCGACACGACGCGGCGCATCCGGCGCGGGCTGGCGCTGATCCCCGAAGACCGCCAACGCGAAGGGCTGGTGTCGATCCTGTCCGTCGCCAGCAATCTGACACTGGCCAGCCTGTCGCGGTTTGTCCGCCTGTTCCACATTCGCGGCGGCCAGGAGAAGCAGGCGGTGACGCAGATGGTGCGGGAACTGGCGATCAAAGTCGCCGACCCGGCGCAGGAGGTCTCATCGCTGTCGGGCGGCAACCAGCAAAAGGTGGTGATCGGCAAGGCGCTGCTCACCGGGCCTAAGGTGCTGCTGATGGACGAGCCCAGCCGCGGTATCGATGTCGGCGCCAAGGCCGACGTCTTCGGCACCATGCGCAAGCTGTCGCGCGACGGGCTCGGCATTCTGTTCGCCACCTCGGATCTCGATGAGGTGATGGCGCTGTCCGACCGCATCGCGGTGATGAGCAATGGAAAACTGACGGGCATGTTCGATCGCGCCGAGGCGACGGAGGCAGCCCTTGTCGCCGCCTCGGCACTTGGCCACGGACCGGCCCCGCACACGGAGAACCCATGACTGACATCCCGGCCAAGGCGGCTGTCTCCTCCGTTTCGAGCGGCTCGCTGCTGCTGACGCTGATGAAGGCGAGGACCTTCATCGCGCTGATCGCCGTCTTGATCTTCTTCTCGATCGCGGCGCCGAATTTCCTGTCGACCGCCAACCTGATCCTGATGTCGAAACATGTGGCGCTGAACGCCTTCCTCGCCATGGGCATGACCTTCGTCATCATCACCGGCGGCATCGACCTGTCGGTCGGCTCGATCGTCGGCCTGTGCGGAATGGTCGCCGGCTACCTCGTGCTGAACGGCATCGACCTGCAATTCGGCTACACTATCTATTTCAACGTCGTCGACATCGCGCTGATCACGCTGGCGGTCGGCATATTGATCGGCGCCGTCAACGGATTGCTGATCACCAGGCTGAACGTCGCGCCGTTCATCGCCACACTCGGCGTGCTCTATGTCGCGCGCGGCCTTGCATTGCTGTCGTCGGACGGCCGCACCTTCCCGAACCTCGTCGGCAAGCCGGAGCTTGGCACCACCGGGTTTGGTTTCCTCGGCGCCGGGCGGCTGCTCGGCCTGCCGGTGGCGATCTGGATCCTGATCGTCGTCGCGCTGGCTGCGGCCTATCTCGCCAAATACACGCCGCTCGGCCGCCACATCTTCGCCGTCGGCGGCAATGAACGGGCATCGCGAATTTCGGGCGTCCGTGTCAATATGGTGAAAATGTTCGTCTACATGTTCTCCGGTTTCTGCGCGGCGATCGTCGGCCTGATCATCTCGTCGGAACTGATGGCCTCGCACCCGGCAACGGGCGAAAGTTTCGAGCTCAACGCCATCGCGGCGGCAGTGCTCGGCGGCACCTCGATGTCGGGTGGGCGAGGCACGATCGGCGGCACCATTGTCGGCGCCTTCGTCATCGGCATTCTTTCGGACGGGTTGGTGATGATGGGCGTGAGTTCGTTCTGGCAGATGGTGATTAAGGGCCTCGTCATCATCGTCGCCGTCGTCGTCGACCAGGCGCAGCGCCGGCTGCAGAGCCGGGTGACGCTGATGCAGATGGCAAAAGCAGGCTGAACATGGCGGAGTTGCGGGGAGGGCTCATCGGCTGCGGCTTCTTTGCCGTCAACCAGATGCATGCCTGGCGCGACATAGAGGGCGCCGCGATCGTCGCCATCTGCGACCGCGACCCCGAGCGGCTGCGCATCATCGGCGACCAGTTCGGCATCGGACAGCGCTACATCGACGCGGCGGAGATGTTTGCAAGCGAGAAGCTCGACTTCGTCGATATCGCCACCACCGCGCCCAGCCATCGTCCGCTGGTCGAGATGGCGGCGCTGCACCGTGTGCCGGCGATTTGCCAAAAGCCGTTCGCGCCGACGCTTGCGGACGCCGTGGCGATGGTGAAGGCATGCGCCGATGCCGGCGTGAAGCTGATGGTGCATGAGAATTTTCGCTGGCAGTCGGCGATCCAGGCGGTGCGCGCCGTGCTCGACAGCGGTGAGATCGGTACGCCGTTCTTCGGACGCATCTCCTTCCGCTCCGCCTATGACGTGTTTTCAGGCCAGCCCTATCTCGCCAAGGGAAAGCGCTTCATCATCGAGGACCTCGGTATCCACATCCTGGACATAGCCCGTTTTCTACTGGGCGACGTGTCGACGATCACGACGCGAACCGCGCGCATCAACCCCGGCATCGCGGGCGAAGATGTCGCGACGATGCTGATGGACCACAAGAGCGGGGCGACGTCAGTGGTCGACTGTAGCTACGCGACGAAGCTCGCCACCGAACCGTTTCCCGAAACGCTGATCGAGATCGACGGCAGCGACGGCACGATCCGCTTGGCGCAGGGATATCGGCTCACCGTCACCGGCAAGAGCGGAACAGTGGTCAGCGATGTCTCGCCGCCGCTGCTGCCCTGGGCATCGCGACCCTGGCACAACATCCAGGAGAGCGTCGTCGCCATCCAGCAACACTGGGTCGACTGCCTGGCAGAGGGAACCGAGCCCGCGACCTCGGGCGCCGACAATCTCAGGACATTCGCGCTGGTCGAGGCGGCCTATCTGGGCGCCGCGAGCCACGAACCTGTCCACCTGGACGCCTTGCTGACATGACAGCCGACGCCTTCCTCCTCTATGGCACGCATGCTGTCGAGGCGGAGCCCGTCAGGCTGAGTGCGGGCCTGCTCAGCACCGACTTTGTCAACGGCAATCTGCGCACCATCCGTTACGGCGGCATCGAAGTGCTGCGCGCCATCGCCTACATCGTGCGCGACCGCGACTGGGGCACTTACGAGCCTGAGCTGACCGACCTTGTCATCAAAGAGGGAGCCGACACTTTCTCGGTCAGCTACACGGCAAAGTGCACCGGGCCGGGCGATAGCCGGCTCGGCTTCCACGCCATGATCAAAGGCTCAGCCGACGGTCGTCTTGTCTTCGACGTAGCTGCTCTGCCCGAAAGCGATTTCGAGACCAACCGCTGCGGCTTCTGCATCCTGCATCCGATCGCCGGCCTCGCCGGCAGTGCGGTGACGGTCGAGCATACCGACGGCAGCGTGGTGGCGACGAACCTGCCACTGCTGATCGATCCATGGCAGCCTTTCAAGGATTTGCGCGCGATCACTCATGAGGTCCGGCCGGGCATCACTGCCGAATGCCGGATGGAGGGCGACACTTTCGAGATGGAGGACCAGCGCAACTGGTCGGACGCGTCCTACAAGACCTATGTGCGGCCACTGGCGCTGCCTTGGCCCTATGTGCTGCCGGCCGGCCAAACTGTAAGCCAGACGGTCAGCCTGCGCATCACCGGCGAGGGGAGAATGTCGGCCGCAGCATCTGCCGCCGAACCGGTCCGCGTCGAGGTCGGTGAGGCCGGGCAGAGGCTGCCGGATATCGGCGTGATCATCTACCCGGATGAGGTCGAAGCAGCGCTCGCAAATCTTTCGACATTGACTGAGCTCGGCCCGCAGCAACTTGTCTTCCACTACGATCCGACGCGCGGCCACGGTCTCGAAGCATTGCGGTCTTATGCAAGGCTCACTGCTGCCTATCCAGTCGGCACCACACTCGAATGCATCGTTGCCTGCGCGGGCGATCTCGACGCTGAACTTTCAGCCGTCGCGAACCTGGTGCGTCAAGCCGGGTTGAAGCTTTCGGCCATTGCCGTCTCGCCTTCGGTTGACCGGCAGTCGACACCGCCGGGCAGTGCGTGGCCGGACTGTCCGCCGCTCGAAGACGTCTATGACGCGGCGCGGCGCGCCTTTCCCGATATCCGGCTTGGTGGCGGCATGTTCAGCTATTTCACCGAGCTCAACCGCAAGCGCGTGCCGGGGGGCCTGCTCGATTTCGTCACTCACTGCACGTGCCCGATCGTGCACGCCGCCGACGATCTCAGCGTCATGCAGTCGCTGGAGGCGCTGCCCTCCATAACCGCGTCGGCGCGGGCGATCTTTGGGGAAAAGCCTTACCGCATCGGTCCATCGACGATCGCCATGCGCCAGAACCCCTATGGCGGCGCGACCAAGGGCAATCCCGGGGGACAGCGCATCGCCATGGCCGATCGCGACCCTCGTCATGCCGGCCTGTTCGCAGCCGCATGGGCGATCGGCTATGCCGCGCGTGTCGCGCCGGCTGGGCTGGAACTGCTCACGCTGTCCGGCTTCGCCGGGCCCTTCGGCGTGCTCGCAGCATCCGGCGAACCCGTCGCGGAAGGATCGCCTCGGCCGATCTTCGATGCCATCAAGGGGCTTTGCGAACTGGCCGGCCTTGCGCATGTGGCGGCAAGGACGAGCGATGAGACCAAGGTGCTGGCATTGGCCGGCCGCCCCGCTTCGGGCAAGACCATCGTGTGGCTGGCGAACCTGACAGCGGACGATGTACCGGTCCACATCTCAGCGTTTGGCCGAGGCCAACTCGCGATGACACCCTACGCGATCACGCGGATCGGCTGAAATCAGTTGCCGGAGTTCATCACATACAGCGCGCGCGAGCGCTCGAGATGCTTGATCATCGCCTTCTCGGCGCCGTCGGCATCCTTCTTCTCGATGCGGCCAATGATCTCTTCATGCTCGGTCAGCGTGAACTGTTCCTTGCCGGTCCAGATCAGCATTTCGGTGTGATATTCCTTCAGCCAACCGAGCATCGCTTCGCTCACGGCGACATAGATCGGGTTGCCGGAGATCGCCGCGATCTGGGTATGAAACTTCATGTCGGCGGAGATAAAGGCCTCGGAATCGCCGCGAAAACCGCGCTGTTCGGCAACGGTGGCGCGTAGCCGCTGAACGTCCTCGGCGGTGGCGTTTTCGGCGGCTTCCCTGACCATGCCGCGCTCGAAGAAGATGCGCGCGGTTTTCAGGTGTTCCAGCGTGTCCTTCGAGGACGACAGGATGATCTTGGCGGCGCCGTCGACCTGCTTGATGATCGACTTCGCGGTCAGTTGCAGCACCTTGGCGCGTTCCCCATGCGAGATCGCGACGAGGCCCATATTGCTCAGCGCCTGCATCGCCTCGCGGATCGCGGGACGGCCGACCTCGAAGCGCTCCATCAACTCGCGCTCCGACGGCATGTCGTCGCCCGGCGTCAATTCTCCGCTGGTGATCAGGCGCTTCAGCCGCAAAAACACTTCGTCGGAAAGTTTGCGCCGGACGATCGGCTCCGAACGGTTCATCGTCGCGAATCACTCCCTTGACCTGTCTCTATCTAGCATTGCCACAGCCATTCCCGGAATGGCCGTCGCCCCCATCGACCATAGCCGCAAGACAGGATATCACTTGCAAAGCTTATGTACTCATTATACCAGATTTCGACGACCAAGGAACTCTTTTCGAACCCCCTGCGGCCTTAGACAACGAACCATGATCACGCTCACCTACCGCATCGAGACATCAGGCAGCATCGAGACGCTGGCAGCCAAGATCGCCAGCGACCAGTCGACTGGAACCTTCGTCGCGCTGCCCGGCGAGACCGAGGAACTGAAAGCCCGGGTGGCCGCGCGTGTCCTGGCCATTCGGCACCTGCCGGACGCACTTCGCCCTTCCATTCCCGAGGCCGGTAACGGGCCGTTCAAGCGCGCGGATGTCGACATCGCCTTTCCATTCGATGCCATCGGCCACGACCTGTCGGCTCTGATGACCATTGCCATCGGCGGCGCCTATTCGATCAAGGGCCTGTCCGGCATTCGCGTTGTCGACATGAAGCTGCCGGAGCAATTCCGCGGCGCGCATCCAGGTCCGCAATTCGGCGTCGCCGGCAGCCGCAGGCTGACAGGTGTCACGGATCGGCCGATCATCGGCACCATCGTCAAGCCGGCGCTGGGGCTGCGGCCCCCCGAGACCGCCGCGATGGTGGGCGAGCTGATCGCCGCCGGTGTCGATTTCATCAAGGACGATGAGAAGCTGATGAGCCCAGCCTATTCGCCGCTGGCGGAGCGGGTAAAGGCAATCATGCCGCTGATCCTCGACCACGAGCAGAGGACCGGCAAGAAGGTGATGTATGCCTTCGGCATCTCGCATGCCGACCCGGACGAGATGATGCGCAATCACGATCTGGTGGCCAAGGCCGGCGGTAATTGCGCGGTGGTCAACATCAACTCCGTCGGTTTCGGTGGCCTGGCCTTCTTGAGAAAACGCTCCAGCCTGGTGCTTCACGCTCATCGCAACGGCTGGGACATCCTCACCCGCCATCCCGGCCTCGGTATGAACTTCAAGGTCTGGCAACAGTTCTGGCGGCTGCTCGGCGTCGACCAGTTCCAGATCAACGGCATCCAATCGAAATACTGGGAGCCGGACGCGTCTTTCGTCGAGTCCTTCAAGGCGGTGACGACGTCGATTTTTGCGCCTGAGGATTGCGCCTTGCCTGTGGCGGGCTCCGGCCAATGGGGCGGGCAAGCGCCCGAGACCTATGAACGGACCGGCCGGACGGTCGATCTGCTCTATCTGTGCGGCGGCGGCATCGTCAGCCATCCGGATGGACCGGGCGCCGGGGTGCGTGCCGTGCAGCAGGCCTGGCAAGCTGCGGTCGACGGCATTCCGCTGGCGGAGTTCGCCTTGAGCCATCCCGAACTGGCGCGGTCGATCGAAAAGTTCGGCGACGGCAAAGCGGCCTGAAGCGATGCAAGATCTGCTTCTCAGCTATTATGGCGATGACCTCACCGGTTCGACCGACGTCATGGAAGCGCTCGAACTCGGCGGCGTGCCGACCGTGCTGTTCATGCGCCAGCCGGACGCGGCCATGCTTGCGCAGTTCGCACATTGCCGAGCCGTTGGCCTGGCCGGCACCAGCCGCAGCGAGACGCCACAATGGATGGACACGCATCTGAGCGATGCCTTCGCTTGGCTGAAGACGCTGAATGCCGCGATCTGTCACTACAAGGTCTGCTCGACCTTCGATTCCAGTCCGACGATCGGCAGCATCGGTCGCGCCATCGAGATCGGCCGCTCGGTTTTCGCTCAGGACAGCGTGCCGCTGCTGGTTGGGGCGCCGCAGCTCAAGCGTTACACCGCCTTTGGACATTTGTTCGCGGCCTATCGTGAAAAGTATTTCCGCATCGACCGCCATCCGGTGATGAGCCGCCACCCGACGACGCCGATGGATGAATCCGACCTGCTGATCCATCTGTCGCGGCAGACGGAGCTCACATCGGGGCTGGTCGATCTCGCGACGTTGCAGTCGGTGTCGCGCTCGGAAGCCTTCGACCGCTTGCTCGCTGAGGGCACCGACATCGTACTTGTCGATGTCGACAGCCTCGAGACGCAGGCGCTTGCCGGCAAGGAGATATGGCGCGCCCGCAAGCCGGGCGGTTCGTTCGTCGTCGGCTCGTCCGGGATCGAATATGCGCTGCTGGCCGAATGGGTGTCGAACGGGACGGTCAGAGCTGAACCAAAATTTTCACCGCCGGGTGCTGCCGACCGGATCGCGGTCGTCTCGGGCAGTTGTTCGCCGACGACAGAACGACAGATCCGTCACGCTTTGACTGACGGCTTCGACGGCATCGAGGTCGATCCCGTCGAACTGGTCTCCGAAGCTTCCGGAGATGCGATCGCACGCGCAGCAGCAGCCGGTCGCGCCAGCCTGGAAGGCGGACGCAGCGTCGTTCTCTACACGGCCCTTGGACCCGCGGCCGATAGGGGGGGCGACATCGACCGCCAGGAAGGCGCCCGCCACAAGCTCGGGCGGGGCCTCGGCGAACTGCTTCGCGCGCTGACCATCGAGCAGAAGTTGCAGCGCGTGGTCGTTGCCGGCGGCGATACGTCGAGCCACGCGCTCGGCCAGATGGGTGTCGATGCGCTGACCGTGCGGATGCCGTTGCCGGCGTCGCCGGGCTCGCCGCTTTGCGTCGCTCACTCGCGCGTCAAGGCGATCGATGGGCTGGAGGTGGCACTCAAGGGCGGGCAGGTTGGAACCGACCGCTATTTCAGCGCCATCCGTGACGGCCTTAGCAGCTGATTACGCGTCGCCTGGCAACCGCGAGATCCATCCGTGGCTCCCTGGCGCCGAAGCCTTTTTGTCGCGTATGTTGACGTTAAATTCACATAAAGATATGAGTTCTTTGTTGCGGCGAGGTGCTTTTGCCGTTTGTCCCCCTTGCTCAATCGGGGTTGTCGCCATGTGTTTCGCCCTTGCATCAGACTGCAGGATCGCCCTGTAGCAATCGCCAGTTGCTGAAAGAGGCGGTGATCATGCCCAGCCTGCTCGGAATCGATAACGGCCTCACGGTCACCAAGGCGGTCATCTTCGATGCCGACGGCACGCAATTGTCCGTGGCCCGTCGCCGGGTGCCGCAATCGATGCCCCACGCGCGCTGGGTGGAGCGCGACATGTCAGGCCTGTGGCAAGCAACAGCCGACGCCATCAAGGAGGCGATCGCGCTCTCCGGCAGGCCGGCGGAAGACATCAAGGCGGTGGCGGCGACCGCGCATGGCGATGGTCTCTATCTGCTCGATCATGATCGTCAGCCTTTGGGACCAGGCATCCTGTCGCTCGACAGCCGCGCCGGCGACATTGTCGAAAGGTGGTCCGCCGGTACCGTTTTCACCGATGCACTGGCGACGACAGGCCAGACGCCGCATGTTTCGGCGCCGTCGGCGCTGCTGGCGTGGCTTAAGCAGAACGATCCTGATCGCTATGGCCGCATCGGCCATGTGCTGGCCTGCAAGGACTGGCTGCGCTTTTGCCTGACCGGCACGATCGGGACCGACCGCACGGAGGCCAGCACTTCATTCACGGATTTTCGCACGCAAGCCTATGCGCCTGAAGCGCTGCGCATCTTCGGGTTGGAGGATCTGTTCAACGCGCTGCCGCCGGTGGCGCATTCCGCTGACATCGCCGGTCAAGTCACAGCCGATGCCGCCGAAAGGACCGGCCTTCGCAGGGGAACACCGGTCGCCTGCGGCCTGCACGACGTGGCCGCCTCGGCGCTTGGCATGGGCGGCCATGAAGACGGCGTGCTCGCCATCGTCGCCGGCACGTATTCCATCAACGAAGTCGTCTCTTCGCAACCGCGCGTCGACCGACGTTGGTTCTGCCGCAACGCCATCGATGCGGGGCGTTGGAACAACATGTCGATCTCGCCGGCCTCGACCGCGAACTACGACTGGTTTCTCGACACTTTCTGTCGCTTGGAGCAAGACAGGACAAACGCGGATGGCGGCTCGCTCCACGAATTGCTGGCGGGAGAGATCGACGCGGCGTTGAAGAAGCCTTCGACCATCCTGTTTCATCCCTATCTGTTCGGCTCTCCCTATGGCGATTTGGCCAGCGGCAGCTTTGTCGGCCTGCATGGCTGGCACAATCGCGGCGACATGCTGAAGGCGGTTCTGGAAGGCATCGCCTTCAATCACCGCACCCATGTCGAGGCTTTGCGCGACGGCTTTGCCGTCAGCGAGATCCGCCTGACCGGCGGCGGTTCGCGCAATCCTGCTTTCGTCCAGATGTTTGCCAACGTGCTGAACGCCCCGGTCACCGTCACCTCGACGGATGAGACCGCGGCCCTCGGTGCCGCGCTTTGCGCAGGTGCTGCGGTCGGCTTGTTCAAGACGCCGCAAGAGGGCGCCAGGCAGGTCGGCATGACGGAGCGGACGTACCAAACCGTGCCCGCCTCCAGTGCTGTGTTCAATGAGCGGTTTTCGCTCTACTGCCGCATAGCCGAGCAGCTGAAGTCGCATTGGCCTGATATCGAAAGGCTGGCGGGGGTAAACGCATGATCAAGGCCGACGAACGACGCGAAGAGATCGCCGATTATGTGATCAAGCTCGGCCAGGTGCGCATCGATGATCTGGTCGAGCATTTCGGCGTGTCGCGCATGACCATCCACCGGCATATCGACCGGCTGGCGCAGCAGGGCGTGCTGCGCAAGCTGCACGGTGCGGTGACGGTCCAGCCTTCCGGCCTCTACGAGAGCGCTTTCCGCTACCGGGTGACCGTCAATCGAGCCGAGAAGGATGCACTGGCGCGGGCGGCACTGGATTATATCGAGGCCGGCCAGGTGGTGATGCTGGACGATTCATCGACGGCAAACGCGGTCGCGACGCTGCTGCTCGACGTCAAGCCGCTGACCGTCATTTCCAACAGCGTCTCGACGGCGGGCCAATTGATCAATGTGGACGATATCGATTTCATCTGCCTCGGCGGCCAGTATCACGGCACCTACAATGCCTATATCGGCATCGTCTGCGAGAACGCCGTGGCGCAGTTGCGCGCCAATGTGCTGATCTGTTCGGCTTCGGCCGTCACCGGAACCACGGCTTTCATCCAGGATCCGAATGTCGTGCGGGTCAAGCAGGCGATGATGACCGCCTCCGTGAAGCGCATCCTTTTGGTCGACCACGCAAAATTCGACCGGATCGCGCTGCATGTCTTCGACGATCTGACCAGTTTCGACGCCGTGCTGGTGACCGAGGGCCTGGGCGATGCGCAGGCGCAGAGCCTCGAACGGGCGGGGGTGAAGTTGCGCATCGTCAAGACGAAGGCGCCATGAACCCAGCAGATGGAGCCGGGGCGGACAATCCCGCCGGGCGTCTCGCCGCGATGGCCGGGACCGGCGAAGTCGACGTCGTCATTCTTGGCGCCGGCATCAACGGGGCTGGGCTGTTTCGCGATCTGTGCGCGCAAGGTGTCAGCTGCCTGATCGTCGAAAAGGCGGATTTCGGCTCGGGCACCAGTGCCGCGCCGTCGAGGCTCATCCACGGCGGCTTGAAATATCTCGAGACCGGCGAGTTCGGGCTGGTGGCGCAGTCGACGCTCGAACGCAATCTGCTTCTTCAAAACGCGCCGCACTATGTCAGCCCGCTGCCGACCGTCATCCCGATCTTCTCGTGGAGCAAGGGCATGCTCGCGGCGTTGCGAACGCTGTTCGGCTCGACCAGCGCGCCGCGCAGCCGCGGCGCCATACTGATCAAGATCGGCTTGATGATCTACGATTTCTACGGTTCACGAAACCAGGTCATGCCGCGCCACCGCATGGTCGGGCGGCGGCAGGCGCTTGTTGAGATGCCGGCGCTCAATCCGGCGATCGTCGCCACCGGCACCTACTACGACGCCAAGATAAGTCACCCGGAAAGGCTGGTGCTGGAACTGATCCTCGACGGCTTGCAGGCTCACGCGGCGTCTGCCGGTGCCAACTACACGACACTGGCGGCTTCAGCCAATGGCGTGCTCACATTCCAGCCGGAAAACGGCGCGGCCTTTTCGGTGCGGCCGAAGCTGGTGGTGAACGCCGCCGGTCCGTGGATCGACGACGTCAACGCGCTGCTTGGTGCTCCATCGAAGATGATCGGCGGCACCAAGGGCTCGCATATCCTGTTAAGGCATGACGAACTGGTCAAAAGCCTCGCCGGGCGCATGCTCTATTTCGAGGCCGATGACGGCCGCATCTGCCTGGTCTACGACTATCTCGGCCTGGCGCTGGTCGGCTCGACCGACATCAAGGCCGACAATCCGGACGCGGTCCGCTGCGAACCCGAAGAAGTCGACTATCTGCTCGACAGCGTGCGAACGCTGCTGCCGGGCATGGCGTTCGAGCGCGACCAGATCGTCTACGCCTATAGCGGCATCCGGCCGCTGCCGACGTCCGAGGCGTCGACACCAGGGCTGATCAGCCGCGATCATTCAGCGCCGGTCGCCGAGCCGGACGGCAACAGGCCCTTTGCAGTCATTTCGCTGGTCGGCGGCAAATGGACGACGTTCCGCGGCTTTGCCGAGGAAGTCGCTGACACGGTACTCAAGCGCCTGCAGCGCAGCCGCAAGGTGACGACGCGAGCCATGCCGATCGGCGGCGGGAGGAATTTTCCGGCCAATGCCGCCGCGCGCGCGGACTGGCTGGCTAAGGCACAGCAGGCAACAGGCGCCGGGGAAAGGCGCCTTGACCAATTGCTGTCGCGCTACGGGACCAGAGCCGTTGAGATCGCCAGGCACGGGTCGGATGATGAGGGTCGTCGTCTGCCGGACTCGGACGGCTACGGCAAGGCGGAAATCGACTACATCGTGCGCAACGAATTCGTCGAACATCTGGCCGATGTCGTTATGCGCCGCAGCACGTTGGCGATAGGCGGCTCGCTGACGAGCCGCGACCTGCAGGAGATTGCCGCGATCGCGGGGCGGGCGTTGGGGTGGAGCACCGAGCGCCTCACGCGGGAGGTCGAATCCGCTGTTGTCGAGCTCGAGGGCAGGAATCTGATGCGGCTGGACTGATCGCTTGATCGCCGACGCCTAGCTTTTCCTGAGGCAATCCGATCGATTTGCCCTTGTTGCGCCGTGTGCATCACCTTCCCATTTTGCACCCGGATTGGGATTTGCCGGCGCCTACGGGCTCATGCTGTCACTGGATACGGTAACACAAATTGACGTTAAATTAACACTACCGTATGGTCATATTATATGCTTACCTTCTAATAGGCTCGCGTTGGCTGCGGAACGTCGGCTGAGGCAACCATCTGCGGAGGGATTGACAGCGGTGCAAAGGTATGAAAATTTTTGCACACAAAGATAATATTATCACCCTGGGGAGGGGATGGCTTGAATTCCGGCGGAAGCGCAAACCGCGACCATGAATCCAGCCTCGCCACGCGCGCGGCCTGGCTGCACTATGCCGGTGGTCTGACCCAGGCCCAGGTGGCCAAGCGGCTTGGCCTGACCAGCCTCAAGGCGCATAGGCTGATCACCAAGGCCAACCAGGAAGGTCTGGTCAGGGTCTTCATCGACGGCGACGTCGCCGAATGCGTCGACCTGGAACAGCGCCTGATCGCCGCCTTTGGGCTCCACTATTGCGAGGTGGTTCCCGATCTCGATCAGGACGAACTGCCGCTGAAGGGGCTGGGCATTGCAGGCGCCCAGTTCCTGAAGCGCGAAATCGATCGCGGCGAAGACATGCTGATCGGCGTCGGCCATGGCCGCACGCTTGCCGCCAGCGTCGAATATCTGACGCGCGCAACTGCTGCTCACATCCGTTTCGTCTCGCTGCTTGGCGGCGTGACGCGCAAATTCGCCGCCAACCCGCACGACGTCATGCATCGCCTGGCAGAGCGGACAGGCGCGCAGGCCTTTGTGATGCCGGTGCCTTTTGTCGCCAATACCGCCGAGGACCGTGAAGTGCTGCTTGGCCAACGCGGCATCAGCGATGTGTTCGCTCTCGCCAGCCGGTCCGACCTGATGTTCGTCGGAATAGGCACGGCCGAGCGGGAGGCGTCGCTGGTCGCCACCGGCATGATCGAGCCTTCCGAAATCGATGAGGTCAAGCGGGACGGCGGCGTTGGTGAATTGCTGGCGCATTTCTTCGACGACAAGGGTGGTCCGGTCGAAACGGCGCTGTCGGAAAGAATACTGGCGCTTCCGCGGGATCAGTTGAAGGGCCGCAGGATCGTTGCCGTCGCCGGCGGCAAGGTGAAGGTGCGCGCCATCAAGGCAGTACTCGAAAGCCGTTATCTCAGCGGCCTGATCACCGACGAATGCACGGCCCGCGCGCTGGTCGAGCTCGACGATGCAGCCGGGACCGCGAAGCGCCGCGTGAACGGAGGAACTTCGAATGCGTGACAACGGAAAATCGCTGGTGGTTGCATCATGAGCGCGAAGGCTGCCACCGCCCGGCAAGCTTCGCCCCGCTTGCGCCGGGTGCTTGCCGGCGCCGCGGTTGTGGTTCTGCTCGGCGCCATGGCGCTCGACACCAAGGTGATCAAGATCGGCTCTGCCGGCGATGTCCGCAACGCCGTGTTTTCGGCGGCCGACTACGGCAAATCTGAATTCCCCAAGGTGCAAGCCGATGTCGAAGCGCGTGCCGCCGACGCCGCGACGGTGGCGACGGCGATCGCCAAGGACAGGGCGACGGCCGAAAAGGAATATGGCGTGCCGGCGGGAGTCGGACCGGTCATCTCGGTCAAGTTCACCGGCGTCGTCGGCGAGGGAAAATCGGGCATCTACAAGGTCGCCGTCGACGGTTTGCCGGACACGTTGACCGTCCGCGTACAGACTGGGCCGGCGATCAACGGCACCGAGCTTCGCGACGCCACCGGCAAGATCACCTTTGGTCAGTTCACCAACCAGATCGAGTATCAGGACGCCGGCTCGGCGCTGAACAACGAGATGAAGAAGGAGGTGCTGGCGAAAGTCGACACCAGCGCCTTGACCGGCAAGACAATAGCGGTGGTCGGCGTCTTCAAGCTGGTCAATCCGAAGAGCTGGCTGGTCACACCGGTGAGGCTGGACGTCAAATGACAATGGCTGCCGGCACAGAACCCGCGACTGGCGATGCCGTGCTTTCGGCGCGCAATGTCGTCATGTCGTATGGCGGCGTCCACGCGCTCAAGGGCGTCAATTTCGACATCCATCGCGGCAAGGTCACCACCCTGTTCGGAGAGAATGGCGCCGGCAAATCGACGCTGATGAAGATCCTGTCCGGCGTGGTGACGCCGACATCCGGCGACATCGTACTCGACGGCAATCTCGTCAGCTTTGCCTCGTCTTCAGACGCGCGCGATCGCGGCATTTCGATCATCCACCAGGAGCTCAGCCTGGCGCCGAACCTCAGCGTTCGCGACAACATCTTCATGGGCCGCGAACTGCGCACCAGAACCGGCCTCGACTTCGCCGAGGAGTCGCGCCAGGCGCGGGCGCTGATGGCCGACCTCGAAGAAGACATCGATCCGATGACCCTGGTCGAGGACCTGCGCCTGGGGCAGCAGCAGATCGTCGAGATCGCACGCGCGCTGTCGGTCGATTCCCGCATCCTGATCATGGACGAGCCGACCTCCGCGCTGAGCGCCACGGAGGTCGAAGTGCTGTTCAAGGTGATCCGCGACCTGACCAGCCGCGGCGTCTCCATCGTCTACATCTCGCATCACCTCGAAGAGGCGCTGCAGATCACCGACTACGCCGTCGTGCTGCGTGACGGGGCGATCACGGCGACGGCCGAGGCCAAGGACATCGACCTCGAATGGATCGTCCGCAACATGGTGGGCGAGAATTTCGATCTCGGCTCGCCGCCGACCGGCCACGAGTTCGGCGCGGTGGCGCTGTCGATCGAGGATGTCAGCGTCACCGACGCTTCGGGTTCAGGCTACGTCGTCGATCATCTGTCGCTGGATGTCAAAGCGGGCGAGATCGTCTGCATCTATGGGCTGATGGGCGCGGGCCGCACGGAATTGCTGGAGGCCGTCGCCGGCCGTGTGCCCATGGCGGGCGGGCGGGCGCTGCTGGAGGGTGAGGACGTTTCGGGACTGACCATTGCCCAGCGCATCGCCCGAGGTCTGGTTCTGGTCCCCGAGGATCGCCAGCGCGATGGCCTGGTTCAGACCATGACCGTCGGCCGCAACCTGTCGCTTGCCAGCATCGAGGCATTCGCCAAGGGGCTCTTCCTCTCCCGGCAGAGGGAGCGCGCACTGATCGACGATTCGATCCGCAAGGTGACCATCAAGACCGCGGGCGGCAACGCCATGATCGGATCGCTGTCGGGCGGCAACCAGCAGAAGGTCGTCATAGGCAAGATGCTAACGACAGATCCCAAGGTCATCCTTCTCGACGAGCCGAGCCGCGGCATCGACGTCGGTGCCAAGGCCGAAGTCTTTCGCTTGCTCAGCGAGCGCGCCGCGCAAGGCTTGGCGGTCGTCTTCTCGACCTCGGAGGTCAATGAGTGCCTCAGCATCGCTCACCGCATCGTCGTCATGCGGCGCGGCAAGATTTCCGCCGAATTCGACGCCAACGCCACCAAAGAGCAGATCATGGCCGCCTCCGGCGAAGCCGTGGTCGCCTGACCATAGAATTTTTCGGAGCCCCGACCCATGAGCGATGTCAGCCAGGCCAGCAAACAGTCCAGCCCCAATGCGGGCGGAGAGGGCTTCGACGTGGCCAAGCTGCTGCTCGAAGGCCGGGCCTTCTTTGCCCTGATCGTCATCATCGTCGTCTTCTCGATCCTGTCGCCCTATTACCTCTCGGTGGCGAATTTCCTGACCATGGCCTCGCATGTCGCCATCTTCGGGATTCTCGCCGTCGGCATGCTGCTGGTCATCCTCAATGGCGGCATCGACCTGTCGGTCGGCTCGACCCTCGGGCTTGCCGGCGTCGTCGCTGGGTTTCTGATGCAGGGCGTGACGCTGACCTGGCTGGGCGTCGTTCTCTACCCGCCGGTCTGGGTGGTCGCGGTGCTGGCCTGCATGCTGGGTGCGGCCGTCGGGCTTATCAACGGCGTGCTGATCGCGCGGTTCAAGGTTCCGGCCTTCGTCGCCACGCTCGGCGTCATGTACATGGCGCGCGGCCTGGCACTGCTGATGACCAGCGGCCTGACCTACAACAATCTCGGCGGCAAGCCGGAGTTGGGCAACACCGGTTTCGATGCTCTCGGCTTCAACCGCCTGTTCGGCGTGCCGACCGGCGTGGTGGTGCTGGCGGTCATCGCGCTGATCGGCAGCATCGTCCTGAACCGCACCGCCTTTGGACGCTGGCTCTACGCCTCGGGCGGCAATGAGCGCGCCGCCGAACTCTCCGGCGTTCCGGTCAAGACCGTGCAGATTTCGGTCTATGTGCTGTCGGGCATCTGCGCCGCCATTGCCGGCCTGATCCTGTCCTCGCAGCTGACCTCGGCCGGACCGACCGCGGGCACCACCTACGAATTGACGGCCATCGCCGCAGTCGTCATCGGCGGCGCCGCACTCACCGGCGGGCGCGGCAACATTCGTGGCACCCTGCTCGGAGCCTTCGTCATCGGCTTCCTGTCCGACGGTCTGGTGATCATCGGCATCTCATCCTACTGGCAGACAGTGTTCACCGGCGCCGTCATCGTACTCGCCGTGCTCCTCAATGCCGTTCAGTATCGCCGCCGTAGCAAGCTTCCAGCTTCGACGGGCGGCCAACCGACTTCTCAGAAACGGGGGAAGGCCGAACCGGCCAATCCTGCCCAAGGGAAGACTGCCAGATGAACTGGCAGCAACACCGCGTAAATCATTGGAGGAATGTACATGAAAATCGTGCTTAGAAGTTTGCTTGCCGCCGCGATGGTGGTCGGGTTTAGCGCAGCCGCATCGGCCGCAGGCCTGATCTCGATCATCGTCAACGATCCGGCCAACCCGTACTGGCTGACCGAGGGCAACGTCGCCAAGGCGGAAGCCGAGAAGCTTGGCTATACGGCCAACGTCGCCGCCCACAAGGGCGACACCAACACGGAAAGCAATCTGATCGACACCGCCATCACCAACAAGTCGGTGGCGATCATCCTCGACCCGGCCAATGCCGATGGTTCGGTCGGCGCGGTGAAGAAGGCGATTGCCGCCAACATCCCGGTTTTCCTCGTCAATGCCGAGATCAACCAGGAAGGCCTCGCCAAGGGACAGCTCGTCTCCAACAACGCGCAAGGAGCGGCTCTCGGTGCCCAGCAGTGGGTGCAGGCGGTTGGTGAAAAGGGCAAATATGTCGAACTGCTCGGCGCTCCGTCGGACAACAACGCCGCCACGCGCTCGAACGGCTACGCGACCGTGCTCAGCCAGTATCCGGATCTCGAAAAGGCCGCTTCGCAGGTCGCCAACTGGGATCGTACCCAGGGCCACGACAAGATGCAGAGCATGCTGCAGGCCAATCCAGACATCATCGCCGTGATCAGCGGCAATGATGAAATGGCGCTCGGCGCGGTTGCGGCACTGAAGGAAGCCGGCAAGCTGGCCGGCATCAAGGTCGGCGGCTTCGACGGCTCGCCGGATGCGGTTGCGGCGATCAAGTCCGGCGAACTGCAGTACACCGTGCTGCAGCCGGTTGCCATCTTCTCCGCCAAGGCCGTGCAGCAGGCCGACTCGTTCATCAAGACGGGCGCCACCGGCGCCACCAGCGAGAAGCAGCTGTTTGATTGCCTTCTCATCACCAAGGACAATGTGGACAAGTACACCGCGCCCTTCGTGCTGTCGGAATAAACCTGCACAGGGGGTGTCCTTGCGGACACTCCCTGCCTCTTCTACGGCTTCCAGACAACAAAGACTGCTCCTTGTGAATTGCCTTCATAACCATTCGGAACTTGCGGCATGAAAGACCTGCTGATCGGGGTCGACGCGGGAACGTCCGTGATCAAATCCGTCGCTTTCGATCTGTCGGGGCGGCAGCTTGCCATGGCGTCGGTGACCAACAGCTTCGTCACGCTGGAAGGCGGCGGCGCCGAGCAGGACCTCGATCAAACCTGGCGCGACATGGCGCTGACGGTTCGCGAATTGGCGACGAAAGTTCCCGACCTAGCGCGGCGCACCGCTTCTGTCGCAATCACCGGACAGGGCGATGGCACCTGGCTGATCGATGGCGACGGTATGCCGGTCGGGCGCGCCTGGCTCTGGCTCGATGCGCGCGCCGGACATCTGGTGGACGAGATGCGCGGCGATCCCCGGGATCGCACGCGGTTCGAGATCACCGGAACCGGGCTCAACGCTTGCCAGCAAGGCGCTCAGCTCAGCTGGATAAAACGGAACAGCCCGGAAATTTTGGAGCGCGCCGCCACTGCCTTTCACTGCAAGGACTGGCTCTATTTCAAGATGACCGGCGAGCGCGCCACCGATCCCTCGGAAGGCACCTTCACCTTCGGCGATTTCCGCTCGCGCAGCTATTCCGACGAGGTGCTCGACATTCTCGATCTGACGTCGCACCGCCGCCTACTGCCGCCCATGCTCGAAGGCACGACCGACCATCATCCGCTTTCTGCGTCGGCAGCAAATGAGACCGGCCTGCTTGAGGGCACGCCGGTGGTGCTGGGCTACGTCGACATGGTCAGCACCGCGCTTGGCGCCGGCCTCTATGATCCAAGCGGCAATGTCGGCTGCACGGTCATCGGCTCGACCGGCATCCACACACGCCTGGCGCGCACAGCCGACGATGTCGTCCTCAACGACAATGCATCAGGCTACACGATCGCCATGCCGGTTCCTGGCGCCTATGCGCAGCTGCAATCCAACATGGCGGCGACGCTCAACATCGACTGGCTGCTTGGCCTGGCACGCGACGTGCTGACCGCCAGCGGCGCCAAGCCTTCGCGCGACGAATTGCTGAAAGCGCTCGATGTCTGGGTCGAAGGATCGGAGCCGGGATCGCTGGTCTATCAGCCCTATATCTCGCTTGCCGGCGAACGCGGACCGTTCGTCGATCCAGACGCACGCGCGGGCTTCATCGGCCTCTCGGTCAAGCACGGTTTTGGCGATCTGGCGCGCGCAGTTCTCGAAGGATTGGCCTTCGCGGCCCGCGATTGCTACCAGGCCATGGGCAGCGTGCCCGGCGAAATCCGCCTGTCTGGCGGCGCCGCGCGCAGCCCGTCGCTGCGCCGTATCATCGCTGCGGCGACCCGCGCGCAAGTCAGGACCAGCAGCCGCCAGGAAGCCGGCGCCGCGGGTGCGGCGATGATGGCCGCGGTCAGGCTTGGCGTCTATCGCTCGATGGCTGTTTGCTGCGCCGAGTGGGTGACGCCGCTGCTGGGCGAATGCGACGCCTATGACGAGGCGCTTTCGCAAACCTACGATGCGCTGTTTCCGTCCTTTGTCGCGGCGCGTCAGGCGCTGCATCCGGTGTGGAAATCGATGGCGCACCGCACAGGAGCTAAGTCTTGAGCGATACAACGGATATTGTCGATCTCTTCGTGATCGGCGGTGGCGTCAACGGCGCCGGTATAGCGCGCGATGCCGCGGGTCGCGGGCTGTCGGTCATCCTGTGCGAGAAGGACGATCTGGCGCAAGGCACCAGCTCGCGTTCCGGCAAGCTGGTGCATGGGGGCCTGCGCTATCTCGAGTACTACGAGTTCCGGCTGGTGCGCGAGGCGCTGATCGAGCGCGAGGTGCTGCTTGAGGCGGCGCCGCACATCATCTGGCCGATGCGCTTCGTGCTGCCGCACAGCCCCGAAGACAGGCCGGCATGGCTGGTCCGGCTCGGGCTGTTTCTCTACGACCATCTTGGCGGCCGCAAGCGCCTGCCGGGAACGAGGACGCTGAATTTGAGAACCGCGCCGGAAGGAGCGCCGATCAAGGATGAATTCAAACGAGGCTTCGAATATTCGGACTGCTGGGTCGATGATGCACGGCTGGTGTTGCTCAATGCGCTCGACGCCAGTCAGCGTGGCGCAAAAGTCTTCACGCGCACGGCCTGTATTGCTGCCAGGCGCGAAGGCGGCCTGTGGTCGATCGACATGCAGGATGGCCGCACGGGTGCTGTGACGAGGGCCCGCGCACGCGGGTTGGTCAACGCGGCCGGGCCATGGGTGAATGACATCGTCAGCCGCGTCGCTGGACAGAATTCCACCCGCAACGTTCGCTTGGTGAAAGGAAGCCATATCGTCGTGCCGAAATTCTGGGAGGGACGGCAGGCCTATCTCATCCAGAACAACGACAAGCGGGTGATCTTCGTCAACCCGTATGAGAACGATCTGGCGCTGATCGGCACCACCGACATTCCTTATGAAGGTCGGCCCGAAGAAGTGGCCGCCGAGGCAAGCGAGATCAATTATCTGATCAAGGTGGTCAATCGCTACTTCAAGCGGCAGCTGACCGCGCAAGACGTGGTCTACAGTTTCTCGGGCGTGCGTCCGCTCTATGACGACAATGCCGACAACCCGAGCGCGGTGACGCGCGACTACATCTTCGAACTCGACGCCCCGAACGGTGGCGCGCCGCTGCTTTCTGTGTTCGGCGGCAAGATCACCACCTTCCGCAAACTGTCCGAACATGCGCTGGAAAAGATCCAGCCCTTCTTTCCGACCATGAAGAAGGCCTGGACAGCCAAAATTCCCCTGCCGGGAGGCGGCCTGCCCAACGCGGATTTCGAGCAGTTCCTGGGCGATCTGCACGCCGAGTTTTCGTGGCTTAGCCCGTCGCTGGTGAAGCACTATGCCCGCAGCTACGGCACGCGCACGCGCGCCTTGCTGAAAGGCGTAAAAGGCGAAGCCGATCTCGGCCGTCGTTTCGGCCCGGATTTCTATGAGCTCGAAGCTGTCTTCCTGTTCGAGACCGAATGGGCGATGACCGCCGCCGACGTTCTCGAACGCCGGACCAAACACGGGCTGCATATCAATGCGGCCGAGCGGAAAACATTCGAAGACTGGTGCACAAAGACAATGGCGGCGGTGAACTGATGGCCTTCACGCTTTCGCTGAACACCAACCCGCTGGTCAATCGCTTCGCCGATCCCGACGATCTGATCGACGCCATTGCCTATGGCATCGGCATCCGCGACGTGCAACTGACGCATGAATTCGTCAATCCGGGCTGGCCGGCGGCAACGATCGCCAAGTTCGTTCGCCTGTTCAACAGCGCCCTGGCGCGGACCGGCGTGCGGATCACTTCGGGTATGACCGGTCCCTATGGCCGGCTCAATCATTTCGGCCATCCGGACGCGGATGTGCGCCGCTATTATGTCGATTGGTTCAAGACCTTCGCCGACATCTCCGCCGAACTCGGCGCGTCGGGCATGGGCACGCAGTTCGCCATATTCACCTACAAGGATTTTGACGATCCGCAGCGGCGCGCGGCGCTTCTCGGCATCGCGCTCGAATGCTGGCGCGAAGTGGCCGAGCACGCCAAAGCGGCGGGCCTGACCTACCTTTTCTGGGAACCGATGTCGGTCGGCCGCGAGTTTGGCCACACGATCGAAAGCTGCGTCGAATTGCAGGGCGCCATCGATGCGGCCAAGCTGCCGATCCCGATGCAGATGATGGTCGACATCGACCATGGCGACGTGACCTCGCCCAATCCTGACGACACTGATCCCTATGCCTGGGCGAAAGCGTTCCCGTTGCAATCGCCGATCATCCACATCAAGCAGTCGTCGATGAACAAGGGCGGACACTGGCCGTTCACCGCCGCCTACAACAAGGATGGCCGCATCCTCCCGCAGAAGCTGCTCGACGCCGTGCGGGCGGGTGGCGGAACCGACAATGAAATCTGCCTTGAACTTTCCTTCCGGGAGAGGGAACCGGTCGATCATCAGGTTATTGCAATGATCCGTGAGTCGGTGGATTTCTGGGCGCCTTACATCGACAGCGGCCGCGAAAGTCTCAAGCCTCGCGCTTGAGGCAAACCGCCGGCCCGAAGGCCGGCGCAGACCCGGAAACACGCATCATTCGAATTTCGGATCGAAGGAGAGAAGAATGGCCCCATATTGGGTCGGCACGAGCTGGAAGATGAACAAGACGCTGGCGGAGGCGCTGCAGTTCGCCGAGGCATTGGCTGCCTTCGTGCCCGGCTTCGATCCGGCGATACAGCCTTTCGTCATTCCGCCCTTCACCGCGGTGCGGCAGGTCAAGGCGGCGCTCGCCAACACCCGCGTCAAGGTTGGCGCCCAGAACATGCATTGGGCCGATGCCGGTGCCTGGACGGGCGAGATTTCGCCGGTGATGCTGAGGGATTGCGGGCTCGACCTGATCGAACTAGGCCATAGCGAACGCCGCGAGCATTTTGGTGAGACGGACAGGACCGTAGGACTGAAAACGGCGGCGGCGGTCAGGCACGGCTTTGTGCCGCTGATCTGTGTCGGCGAGACGCTGGCCGAGCGCGAGGGCGGCCGCGCCGACGAAATTCTGACCGCGCAGGTCTTGGGCGCGCTGCAGGGTCTCGCAAACAATGAGTTGTCGGCAGAGATACTCTTTGCCTATGAACCGGTGTGGGCGATCGGCGAGAAAGGCATTCCGGCCAGCGCCGACTATGCCGACAAGCAGCAGGCGCTGATCAAGCAGATCGCAGCAACCCGGTTGCCGACCGCCCCGCTTGTGCTCTACGGCGGCAGCGTCAATCCCGGCAACGCGGCCGAACTGATTGGCCAGCCGCATATCGATGGGCTGTTCATCGGCCGCTCGGCATGGCAAGCGGAAGGCTATATCGACATTCTCAAAAAGGCGTCGGCCGCCATCGCGCGCTGACCACGAAAACGAAGGAGTTAATTGCCATGAAGATCGCACTCGGAGCCGACAGCGCCGGCAAGCCGCTGCTCGATGTCATCGCCAAGCATCTCGCCACCAAGCCAGAACTGCAGGTCGTCGATCTCAGCCAGGCCGGATTCTACGCCGATATTGCCGCTGCGGTCGGCCACGAAATTGTCGACGGCAATTACGACCGCGCCATCCTGTTTTGCGGCACCGGCATCGGCGTCAGCATCTCGGCCAACAAGGTGCCCGGAATCCGTGCCGCGCTAACCCACGACACCTATTCGGCGGAACGCGCTGCGAAATCCAACAATGCCCAGATCATCACCATGGGTGCGCGCGTCATCGGCCCCGAACTGGCCAAATCGATCGCCGACGCCTGGCTGGCCTCGGAGTTCGATCCGAACGGTCCCTCTGCCGCCAACGTGCAGGCTGTCGACAAGCTCGACGCGAAGCGCTGAGGATCCGCTCCCGACCTAGCCGGTCAAGGCGATCCGCATCGCCTCGATGACGGTTACGGCGGACGCCGCGCCTGGATCCATATGGCCAAGCGAGCGTTCGCCGAGGCGGGAGGCCCGGCCCTTGGTGGCGATCATCGCCTTGGTCGCCTCCGCGCCGGCCTTTGCCGCCTCGGCTGCAGCCGCGAGGCTGCCGGCCAGCCCCTTGCCGGCGGCCAGTGCCTCGCCCGCAGCCGTCGCGGCCGGCGCCCACGCATCGATCATCGTCTTTTCGCCAGGCTCGGCCTTGCCGCGATCCTGAATGCCTCTGGCCATCGCTTGGAACATAGCGACCGCGTCGGCGTCGTCGAGCGTCGCCTTGCCCTTGACGGCGGCCGCGCCGCGCATGAATGCCGTGGCATAGAGCGGGCCCGAGGAGGCGCCGACGGCGTTGAGGAACGACTTCGCCGCCGTGTTCAGCAAGATGGTCGGATCGGTGGTCCCGTCGTCCAATGCGGCCACCGCGTCGCGTGCCGCGGCAAATCCCAACTCCATGGCAATGCCGTGGTCGGCATCGCCGATCACCCCGTCAAGCGCGCACAACCGGTCCCGGTCGGCTGACATGGCGTCGGCGATGGCAACGAACATCGCGGCAAGGCGGGTGGTGTCGATTGTCGTCATCTGTTGTTCCTTGCCGTCCCCAGTTTACCCGGCGCGAAACATGGCGCAGTCGCAAGGGTGGTCGAGCATCGTTTGCAACTCGTCGTCGAGGTGGTGCAGCGTGATCGAAGCGCCGGCCATTTCGAGCGAGGTGCAGTAATTGCCGACCCAGCTTGCGTGAATGGATACACCGATATCGTCAAGCCGCTGCTTCACGCGCCGGTTCATGATGTAGAGTTCCATCAGCGGTGTCGAACCCAGCGAATTGACCAGCACGGCGACCTTCTCGCCGCGTGCCGGCGCCATCTCGGCGAGAATCCTGTCCAGCATTTCGTCGGTGATCTCGTCGGCCGTTTTGAGTTTTCCGCGTGCGATGCCGGGTTCGCCATGGATGCCCATGCCGATCTCCATCTCGTCGGGTCCGATTTCGAAATTCGGCCGGCGGGTTTGCGGCAACGAACAGGGCGCCAATGCGACGCCCATGGTAAAGGTGTGGTCGTTGGCTTTCCCGGCAATGCGTTCGCATTCATCGAAAGACAACATGCGGTCGCAGGCGGCGCCTGCCGCCTTGAAGATGAAGAAGTTCCCTGCGACACCGCGCCGCTTGTGCCTGTCACCAACGGGCGCGGAAGCGACGTCGTCGGTGCTCAGCACCGTGCGCACCTCGATGTCGTCCATCGCGGCCATCTCGGCCGCCATGTCGAAATTCATGACGTCGCCGGCATAGTTGCCGTACATGAACAGCACACCGGCGCCGCCGCTCGCCGCCTTGGCGCATTCGAGGATCGGGTCGGGCGGCGGAGAGGCGAAGACATTGCCGATCGCCGCCGCGTCGGCCAGCCCCTTGCCGACGAAGCCGAGAAAACTCGGCTCGTGGCCCGAGCCGCCACCAATGACGAGGCCTACCTTGCCTTGGCGCGGTCCATCGCGGGCGATGATCGAGCGCGGGCTTCCGTCAACGGCTTTGAGATGGCGGGGATGCGCAGCCAGGATGCCTTCCAGCATCTCGTCGACGGCCCGATTGCCGTCATTGATGATCTTCTTGGTTTGCACCAACGTCCTCCCGATTTGGTATTTTCATAGGTGATACCGGGCGTTATCAGGCTGCCTTCGGGCGAGGGCAGGGGCGCGATGCCCACCAAACTGCCTCGATCGGCTTCGTAGCTGTTACCAGCCGTTCTGGCAGAAGCTAAGCGGACCGAAGTGCGCGGACAATGGCGCTGTAGTGTACAAGATCGCACCACGGCTTAGAAAAGGCGGTGGCTCCCCGGGCCGGATTCGAACCAGCGACCAACCGGTTAACAGCCGGTTGCTCTACCACTGAGCTACCGGGGAATAGAGGCTCTCATGTGAGTGGCGCAGCCTATAGCAAACCCTTTTCGGCTTTGCAAAGAAGCATTTCGCATTTTTTAGCGCATTTTCACCCAATGGTTTCTGGCAATCGCCGGATGACACCACATATGAGCCGTCTTGGGCGCCGTCGGACCTTGGTCGGCGGAACCTGAAAGGCGATTGCAGCCTTTAGCGCATATGGCTTTATCGAAGGCAACCGGATCGACTTTCGACATGACTGCAGCAGACGAAAACCAGGCACCGGCGCGGAAAATCTCGGTGTTCGGGCGCGAGTTCACCATGCCGCGCTCGCGCGGGCTGAGGATCGCCATCGGTATCATGCTGGTGTTTTTCGGCCTTCTCGGTTTCCTGCCGATTCTCGGCTTCTGGATGATTCCGCTCGGCCTTTTGGTGCTTTCCTACGAATTTGCCGCGGTGCGCCGCCTGCGGCGCCGGTTCGTCGTCTGGTGGGAACGGCGTCGCCGGCCAAATTGAAAGCGATGGCGCGCGGTCCCGGTTCAGCGGACGCTTCGCTTCCAGCCCCTCGCAGACCTTCCCCTCGAATATCTCCTTGAGAACGGCAGCCCTGGTGTCAGCCGCGCGTTTACGGTGGAAGCCAGTTTGCACCCGCTGCGTAAAGCCGCGGGTTCGAGTTTCGCCGGTCGCGCAGCCATGCTTGAGGAGCGGCCAATATGCCGGTGCGCCAAGCGCTGAAACCGCTCGGGAACCACGTTGCGGCGGCTGATGAGGAAAGCGCGCCGGAATGCCGCGCGGACGCTTGACGACCTTTCGCTGCCACCATATTGAGTTCGCTCGCCGGGAGCGATGAGGCCTCGTGGCGGAGTGGTTACGCAGAGGACTGCAAATCCTTTTCCGAGACTTTCCGGTAACGGAGTGAATAATCCCAGGGGCTTAGCGGCTCCTGGGTTTTTGTTTGTGCCAATTATCCTCGTAAACGGAGACATCCGGTTGGCGGTGTGCCATCGGACAACGGAGAGAAATCATGAAAGTATGGGCAGTTACAGGCAGCACCGAGAGCGGCGACGAGTTCGTCTACCTGTTCCAAGAGCAGCCGACCAACGAGAGCCTCGCCCTGTTCTTCGCTGAGGAGCAGCCCGAGGAATGGGAGGCCGAGTGCATCCAGGGCTGGGTAATCAGCCACGAGGAGGTTCGCTGATGGGAGGTCGCATCTACGGCCAAGCGCCAAGGGACTGTGGTCTCGTCGACCTCCAGCCCACCGAGATGATGTTCTGGCAGGACCTGTTCATCAAACCCGCAAAGCAGTTCGAGCCCGTCCTCCCGGCCAACCTGCAGCAGTTCGGGCCGCTGATCGCCGCCGTCATGAGGGCCGAGGGGATCGACCGCTGGATCGACCACAACGTCTTCATGTGCGCCAAGACCCTGTGGGTCAGCGCCGCCGAGAGCATGAACAGGCGAGGCTGGCACACTGACGGGTTCATGAGCAGCGACATCAACTACGTCTGGTCCGACTGCTACGGCACCGAGATTTGGCTGGCCGACGAGCTTGTCTCCCTGACCCAGGATCACGCCGCGTCCATCGACGAGATGACGTTCCTCGCCGCCGACCCGTTCTACGGGAGCATCGTGACCTATCCCGACCGGCACCTGATCCGCCTGGACGAGACTGTCGTCCACCGGGTCGCTGAGTACCCTGTGGCCCGTATGCGGTCCTTCGTGAAGGTCTCGCTGTCCAAGGGGTACTTCAACCGCGTGGGCAACTCGATCAACCACCAGCTGCCCCTGCCGGTCGCCTATGAGGCTCGCACAGCCGAGCGCAACGTCCCTGCATCGAAGGAGGCCGCTTGATGGCTCGCTCGACCTACATCTACATCCTCTATGACCCCGACAGCCTCTATCCCCATGCCTGCTTCACCGTGAAGCATGAGGCCGTCACGTTCTGGAAGCGCAACCTGTCGTCGGACCCGCGTGTGACAATGGAGCGCACCCGCGACGGCCACCCGATCTACAAGTCCGACATCGTCGAGGGGTGGCAGGAATGAGCAGGCGCTGCGACATGGGCGTCGGCTGCGACGAGTACGGGGTCTGCTACGCCGACTACCACGGTCGCCCCGACATGTGCCCTCTGTACGATTGGGCCGACGACGCTCGTAAGTCCTACGACGAGGCAATCCGCATCAAGCGGGAGCGGGGCGACACCCACTACATCCGAGGCAACCGGGCCGACGTGATCATCCCCGACGAAATCGGGCTGACCTATACCGCCCCAGGGCAACTCGAGCTATTTCCTGATCTCTCCGTTAGCGGTGAAATCCCGCCAACCGGGAATTAGGGACCCATACAGCACATCATAAGCTCCCCACGAAATGAGGCACGATGAACGACGATCTCTACCTCGAAGAACTGCAGCTGGAGGAGGACGCCCGAGGGCTGACCATCCAGAGGTTCCATAAGGAACACCTTAAGGGGACCTTAGAGGAAACCTTTAGTGAGACCTTTCTCGGTTCTCACATCATCAGGAACTATCTCATGCCGTTCACTAGCGGTATCACGAGGTTCCTTGACGACGCCAACAGTGGCCGAGCCGGTAAGAAGACCACAGCCTACAAGCTGATTGGTGAGATCGACCCTGCGCTCTGCGCCTTCCTGGCGCTCAAGGCCATCTTCAACAAGATCGGCGTCTACCACGAAGGCAAGCCCTGCGGTCTCACGTCCCTGGCGATCTACGCCGGGGGCCTGATCCATGACGAGCTTCGCCTCCGCGAGTTCGACGAGGAACACCACAAGTGGTCGCAGCGCATCCACGACGACTTCAACAAGCGCGAACTGCCCCGCCACAAGCGGGAGGAGTACATGCAGAAGGTCTTCGCCAAGGCCGACCTCGAATGGGCCATCTGGACGAAGTCCGACATGCTCCTCGTCGGTCTGGCGCTGCTGAACGTCTTCAAGGAAGTGACCGGCGACATTGAGGTCGAGACCACCGGCAGCGGGAAGGCCAAGCGCGACGTCGTCAAGGCGTCCCCAGGACTCCTCCTGACCGTCGAGAAGAACTCGGGCCTCTGCGAGGCGCTGTTCACGACCTACTACCCCACGGTGATCCCGCCGAAGGACTGGTCGGTCGACACGCTCAACGTTGGTGGCTACCACACGCACCACGTCAGCCCGTACCCGTTGGTCAAGGGCTCGAAGAAGGCCTACCGCGAAATCCTCAAGGAACTCGTGGCGACCAATGTCCTCGACCGCGTCCTGGGGGCCGTCAACGCCCTCCAGCGCACCCGCTGGCAGGTGAACGTCCGCGTCCTCGACGCCATCGAGCATGTCTACAACCGGAACATCCCCTGCGGCGGTCTGCCCAGGGCGAACAATCGTAAGCCCGACCCGGCCCCGAGGAACCTCGAAGGCCTGGAGGCTGATCACCCCGCCGTCAAAGAGTACCGTGCGTACTGCTTTGGCATCCACGAACACAACCGCCGAGTGGTCGGTAAGCGCGTCATGGCCGCAAGGTCGTTCCAGATCGCCAGGAAGATGTCGAAGTACGACACGATCTACTTCCCTCACGATCTCGACAGCCGGGGCCGCGCCTATCCGAAGCCATCCGGCCTGAACCCACAAGGACCCGACTATGTCAAAGGGCTTCTTCAGTTTGCGACCGGGAAGCCTCTCGGACGAGATGGTCTCAAATGGTTGGCAATCCACGGCGCTAACTGTTTTGGGAAAGACAAGCTACTTATGCACGAACGGGCTGACTGGGGAAAAGATAATCTTGACCTCGCCCGACGTGTGGCCGCTGACCCAAGGCACAATCTTGAATGGACAAAAAGCGATAACCCTTGCCAGTTTCTAGCATGGTGCTTCGACTGGGCTGAGGCTCACGCAGGGCCGTTCCCTGAGCAGCATGTCAGCAAGCTCCACGTCGACCTCGACGCTACCTGTTCGGGCCTGCAGCACTTCTCTGCAATGCTCCGCGACAAGGTGGGCGGCTTCCACGTCAACATGACCCCGAACCAGCAACGCCAGGACGTCTATGGCGCTGTCGCCAAGGTGACTGAACGCCTCATGCGTGAGGACTTCGGCAGCAACGATGGCGTCGAGATCAAGGACAAGGAAGGCAAGGTGGTCTCCTCGATCCCCTTCGCAAACCTATCCCGCGCCTGGGTGACCTTCGGCATCGACCGCAGCATCACCAAGCGCCCGGTCATGGTGAAGCCCTACTCAGGGACCCGAACGTCCTGCGGCCAGTATGTGGTCGAGGCGGTCGACGAGAAGATCGGGGAGGGCGCAGCCATGCCGTTCCCCAAGGAAGACCTCTGGACCTTCAAGATGTACGGAGCCGACAAGGTGTGGAAGGCGATCCCCGAGGTCGTCATCGCAGCTGACGGTGCCATGAAGTGGCTGATGACCATGTCGCGGTTGGTTGGGAAGTCCCAGCCGGTCGAGAAGCGGATCGAGTGGAAGACCCCGCTCGGTTTCCCGGTCCATCAGTACAAGTTCGACACCACGTCTCGGCGGGTGAAGACCTTCTTCGACGGCAAGATCATCAAGCCCCGCCTGAGCGAGGACCTTGACACCCTTGACCCTCGGCAGATGGCCAGCAGCGTACCGCCGTCCTTCGTCCACTCTCTCGACGGTTGCCACCTCCAGGCGACCGTAAGCAAGGCTGCAGAGCAAGGCATCACAGACTTCGCCGCTGTCCACGACAGCTTCGGGGTTCACGCATGTGACGTCGAGCGTTTCAGCCTGATCATCAGGGAGGCATTCGTGGAAATGTACGAGACCCACGACGTGCTTTCCGAGTTCTACGAGACGGCTGAGCAGCTGATCTCCGACGAACTCAAGGAGGACATCCCTCCTATACCACCGATGGGCTCCCTTGATCTCAAGGGCATCCTGTCAAATCCATTCTTTTTCTCTTAATCTCTCGGATAACGGAAAGGCTTCGATAATGAAGATCACCCCACGCATGGAAACCATCCGCGCCAACTCGAACTACATCACGGGTTCGGTCCACTACAACCGCCGCGCCTTCGACAAGCACTTCGAGGTGGTCGCCCGGTTGACCGATCGCACCATGGATGACCTTGGCGTCAACATCGGCGGCGAGGTTGTCCTCGACGTCCAGAGCAACCGCCAGGACGCCCTGGCCGCTGTGCGCTTCTTCCGCCACCAGCAGGAGGCCTAATGAACCGCGCCATCCGCTGCCGCGCCTGCGGCGAACGCTTCTACGTCTCGGTCGGTGAAGAAACCGACGCCTGCCAGAACTGCGCAGGGACGCACGACCCGAGCGCTCAGCTGATCGCTGACGCCAAGGGCATCGAGAAGGCCACGGCCCGACCGAAGGGCAAGCCGCAGTCGATCAATCCCCGCAACCCCGGTACCCACAAGGACCCCGCTTAATGTTGAACGCCTCCAACTTTTCTCGCAATCTCTCCGTTAACCGGGCTGTCTCGACAGCGGTGAGACCGACCGTGGGAACCCGCAAAGCTCGTCGCATGGCCTTCGCCGTGCTGCGGCAGACGCGGACCAGCGGACCCCTCGACGCCTTCAATGAGCGCCAGGGCGACCGAACGCTCCACCCGACGAAGGGCTGGAGGAAGATCAACCCCAAGCGAACCGTCGCCAGCACCATCGTCTCGATGGCCGCTCAGGGCTTCCTCGGTTCCAACCTCGACATGAAGGAGGCCTTTGCCAATGCCTAAGCTGATCGGACAGGACCTCTGGTTCTCAAACATCGAGATCGACGACTACCTCGCCAACCCCAACAACGCCATCGCCCATGTGGACGACCAAGCCGACGTGCTGGCCACCCTGGGTGAGGAGTTGCGCTCCGACATCGTCGGCGCACAGGGTACCCGCGAGGCTCTCTACGACGACGTTCTGGAGGGTGAATACCCCGAGGAACTCTACAGCGAAACCATGGACCTTTGCGACATTGTCGAGGCCGTGGAAAAAGGACACATCATCTATGGCTGATGCCAAGAAAATTACCTTCCCGAAGGCCCCTCTCGTTTACCCGGCGCTCCAGCGTCCCGACACCAAGTTCGACGCCCTCGGCGCGTACAAGGCTGACATCCGGCTCTCGCTGGAGGAGGCCAAGCCGTTCATCGACCGCATCCAGGCGGAAGCGAAGGCATGGACGGGTAAGCCTGCCAAGCCCGGCACGAAGAACGCCTTCTACAAGAAGGAAACCGACGACGAAGGCAACGAGACCGGCTTCGTCATCTTCTCGATCCGCGTGAAGAACCGCGTGGGCAAGAAGGATGGTAAGACCTGGGACCGTCGCCCGATGCTGATCGACGCCAAGAAGACCCCGGTCGACGTCAACCCCTGGGGTGGCTCCATCGCCCGTGTCCAGGCCGAGATGTACTGCTGGGAGTTCGGCGGCACCAAGGCTCTCTCGCTGCAGCCGGTGGTCGTCCAGATCATCGAGTTGAAGACCGGCCAGGGCCAGGAGCCTCAGCTGGACGACTTCGACGAGGAAGACGGCTTCGCAAGCCACAACACCGACACCTCGGACTTCAACGACGAGACCGACGGTTCGGCATCCGGTTCCTCCGACGACGAGGCCGGTGACTACTGATCTCAATCGGTACCGTTCCGGTTTAGAACGAGAAGTGGCTCGCCAGTTGAAGCTGGCGGGTCGCTCTTTCGAGTTTGAGACGGTCAAGATCGACTACCTCAAACCCGCGAAAAAGGCGAAGTACAATCCCGACTTCGTCATCAGGAAACGCGACGGCTCCCCGATGTACATCGAGAGCAAGGGTCGGTTCCTCACCGCAGATCGACAGAAACATCTCCTGATCCGCACACAGTTTCCCGACATCGACATTCGGTTCGTCTTTCAGAGAGCGTCTGAAAAGATCGGGAAGGGCTCTGCCACGACCTACGCCAAGTGGGCCGAGGACAAGGGCTACAAGTGGGCCGACAAGGGGAAAATCCCAAAGGAATGGCTCGAAGAATGATCCAAGAAACGTCCCGCGAGGCCTACGCCTCGATCCTCCCTGTGTCCGCGAAGATGGCGCAGGACGTGCTTAACCAGCTGGCTCAAAACCCCGATGGCATCACGTCCCAGGCCATCGGTGACAACATCGGACGAGAGCATCACTCCGTCTCTGGCACCATGCGCGGCCTCGTCCTCGACGGACACGCCAAGGCATCAGGCCGGTTCGGACAGACCCGCTCGGGACGTAAGGCCATCCTGTGGGTCGCCGCATGAACACCGAAGACATCGTGCGGCAGGCCGAGGCCGAGCTTGCCGCCGAAGCGCACCGTGACGCCGTCGCGGAGGCCAAGCAGCGCATCCTGCGCAAACGAGCGGTGCCCCTGTGGCAGCGCCTGATCCCCTTCACCATCACCATCCAACGGAGAACTGACAATGTTTGACATCAAGAAAGTGGAAGCAGACGCCAAGGCCGAGATCGCTGAGGAAAAGGGCAGGGTCGCGAAGACCAAGATCAAGGCGGCGCTCAAGCGCATCGCTGACGCCGAGGCAATCGTGAAGAATGCCCGCGACGAGTACGAGGTCCTCCTGCGCGACATCGGCGCTTGAGGTACGGAGACCCGCTGCTGTCCCGCCCGGTGGAACTCCACTGGGCCGGATGGCGCTCGGATACCTTCACACTCCAACAGCACGGGTGGCAGATCAGCGCCGAGCAGGACGTCTGCCGGATGCAAATGATGATGGCCCTGCGCAACGAGCGAGCCGGTATGTCTGGCGTCACCGCTCGGGTCGACTGGCGTTACATGGACGACATGCGCTTCGCTGACAGCCACCGGCACATGCCGCCGCTGCCGGTCCACCTCATGGGCCGCAAGATCGAGGTCATGCACACCATGGGCAACGCCTGGGAGAACTTCAATCCCATTGACGCCCAGCCCCAGTTCACCCCCAACCGGGAGATCAGGAGCCTGGAGGACATGGTCCACTTCGCCCCGGCGCACACCAGAACGCAGCAGCTGATCGTCCCCGAGGACAGCGTCGACAGCCTCATGGCTCGCATCCTTGAGATGCAGCAGGGGCCGCGCATCGAGCGCATCCGACAGGAAATCCGCGAGGGGGACCGCATCGACTTCACGGCACCACGCCAGAAGTTCCACGCGCAGATCATCAGCCTCGCATCCTAAAAACTCAACCAAATCACACGGTTAACGGAGACAATTCATGTTCAATTCAGTCGCTCGCATCACCAAGTCGCTCAGCAAGATGGTCAGCAAGCTCGAAGCCCACGCGGCCAAGATGCACGAGAAGGGCGAACGCCTGCTCGCTGACATCGAGATCACCACGGCCAAGCACGAGCGTCAGCTTGCCGCTGCCCTGGAGGCACACGAAGCCCACCTGACGAAGCTCGCCACCAAGCGCCTCGACGCTTTCGTTGAGCGCGACAAGGCAACTGCCGTCGCCGCCAAGGTCACCGCCCTGGTCGGATGACGTTCAACGAGTTCACGAACGACAGCCTCCCCTCAGACCTCAAGGTCACCGCGAGGGGAGGCCGGATCACCCTTCACCTTCGCACCGCGACTGTCGTCCTGACCCCTGACGGGGCTCGGGCGATGGCTGACGCAATCAATGAGGTCACCGATGCTTGTTTCCCGCGAACGCTGGATAGCCCAGCTGCAGCAATCCCAAAACGTGCCACCGAATGAGTGAGGCACTGCAGACACGACAGCCGTGCGACGACTGCGGCTCTAGCGATGCACTCGCCATCTACCACGACCACACCTTCTGCTTCTCCTGCCAGAAGACGACCAAGACAGACGGGATCGACGACGAACGCCCGGTGGCACCCAAGGGTCCATCGGACCTCCTGAGGGGCTCCTATACCGGGCTCGGCAAACGCCAGCTGACTGAGGAGACCTGCCGGTTCTGGTCCTACATCATGGCCGACAAGAACGGCACCAAGGTCCAGGCCGCTCAGTACCTCCTCGACGACCGCACGGTGGTCGCTCAGAAGCTCCGGTTCCCCGACAAGAGTTTCCCATGGGTCGGCAACCGCAAGGCCTTCAAGGGGCTCTACGGCCAGTGGCTGTGGCGCAATGGCGGCAAGCAGATCGTGATCACCGAGGGTGAACTCGACGCGCTGTCGGTCTCCCAGGCTCAGAACAACAAGTGGCCGGTGGTCTCACTGGTTGACGGTTCGGGCAGCGCCGAGAAGGGCATCAAGGAAGCCCTCGACTGGCTCAGCACCTTCGAGAAGATCATCCTGTTCTTCGACAACGACGAGCCGGGCCGCGAGGCGGTCAACGCCGTCAAGGCTCTCCTGCCACCCGGCAAGTGCTGGATCACCTGGGCACCCGAGGGCTTCAAGGACGCATCCGACCTACTCCAGGCCGGGAAGTCCGCGAAGATCATCGACTGCATTTGGGGTGCCAAGCAGTACCGCCCCGAGGGCATCGTCAGCGGCCAGAGCGTTCTGGACCGCCTCAAGAACCGGCTCACGGTCCTGGCACTGCCCTATCCCGCCGATTGGGAGCGCATGAACTGGCGCACGGGCGGTGGCATCCGGTTCGGTGAACTCGACGTTTGGACGTCAGGCACCGGCATGGGCAAGACGACGATCATCAAGGCCCTGCAGCACCACTACTTCCACACGACCCCCTACAACCAAGCTCTGATCCACCTTGAGGAGCCTCTGGAGGACACCGGGGACGACCTGATCGCCTACCACGTCGGTAAGCGGTTCCAGATCGACAACCCCGAGTTCAAGGACACACCCGAGTACGCGGCGGCCGCAGAACACCTGTTCCTCGCCACGGACGACAAAGGCAACGCACGGCTCCAGCTGTACGACGCCTTCGGTGCCCTTGAGGACGGAAGCCTCTACTCCGTCATCCGCTATCAGGCCATCGCGTGTGGCGTGAGGATTTTCTGGCTCGACCACCTCTCAATCCTTGTCTCGGACATGGACCAGGACGGCGACGAGCGGAAGAAGATCGACAGCATCATGCACAACCTCAAGCTCCTGACGGTCGAGTTGGACATCTACATCGGTCTGATCTCGCACCTCAGGAAACCCCCAGGGCAGGGCAAGTCGTTCGAGCAGGGCGCAGTGCCAAGCCTGGACGATCTACGCGGCTCGGGCGGCATCAAGCAGCTGTCCAACGGCGTGTTCGCCATCTCCCGAAACCAGCAGGACGAGAACCCCGCCGCTGCAAACACCTCGACCGTCACGGTGCTTAAGTGCCGCAAGACGGGCCGAACAGGCACCGCGGATTTCTTGCGGTTTGAGGATGACACCGGACGCGTCGTGATCGGCGTCGACCCGGCCACACTCGAACTCAACGACTTCGAGGACGAAACTCCAAAGGATTACTGATGACCATAAAGACCCACAACCCTGAGGGTTTCTCGCAGCACGACATCACGGTCGAGGCGTGGCGCGAGTACCACTACGGAGACGGAACCTACTTCATCAAAGGGCCTACCACGTTGTTCTTGAAGCGTGACGACCGTGGCGACAGCCATCGTGTGGTCGATGCAAACGGCGTGACCCACTACCCACGACGTGGGTGGCTGGCGATCTCATGGCGCTCTGACATCGAGAAGGTGTCCTTCTGACCGACGAGGTTTTCGAGAAGGCCGAAAGGCTCGCTCTGGAAGCCACCGACGACCCCGCACTGATCCCCCAATACATCGCAGCAACGAAACACGCCCAGGCGCTCGAAGGAGCCCCTGGCTGGAAAGGACGTACCCGCATGACACAGGCAGAGAAAATCCTCGAACACATCCAGAAGAACGGCTCGATCACCCAGCGCGAGGCCTACCTCGACCACGGCATTCAGAGCTTCCACCGTCGTCTCACCGATCTCAAGGACGCGGGATACCGCCTCCGTGGTGAGCTTCGGCGCAACAAGGTCACCGGCCAGGAATACACCCGCTACTTCCTGGTGGCCGCATGAGCCCCGTCGCGAAGGCACTCCTGAGCGTCTTCGACGAGGCGCACGAACGCAAGGTCGTAAGGACCCTGATCAAGGCTTTCGAGATGCAGATGGCGGACAACGTCATCGAACTCATGAATGACCTTGGGGCCGCGATACAGCATCGCGACGAAGCCCGAACTGAGCGTGACTTCTACAAGGCGCAGTTCGAGCAGGTTCAGGTTCGCCTCGAAGCCCTGCAGGGCCGCGTATGAGGCGGCTCGACCACACCCTGGCGATGATCATGGCGTTTGCCGTGGTCATCCTCACGCTTCTCTTGACCGCCCAGGCGCGGTCGGAGAGCAACTCCCCCGAGATCATCTACAACAAGCAGCACACGGTCGGATACATCGTGGACAGCCCTGGTGGCTACGTCGATGACTTCCTGGCCGTGCGCGAGATACTGCGCAAGCAGAACCTGACCCTCAAGATCGTGGGCGAGTGCGACTCCGCTTGCACCCTGTTCACCGATCTGCCGAAGGCCTGCGTCTACACGACGACCAAGCTAGGCTTCCACCGGCCCTTCTACCTGGAGGACGGGAAGAAGGTCTTCAACGACGTCTACGACGTTTGGTTCACCAAGCAGTACCCCAAGAAAATCCAAAGCTGGCTCGCCTCTCACGGCGGTCTGCAGGCTGACCTTGTCTACCTCCAGGGCAAGCAGCTGCTCGACTTGATGCCCCTGTGCAATGGGGTCCAATCCCCCAAATAACAGGATCCATTTTGGCGATTTACACCTTCGACATTGAGGGTGATGGCCTACTCGACACCATCACCAAGCTCCACTGCCTCTGGCTCAAAGACTTCATCACTGGCGAACGCTTCGACTTCGCTGACCAACCGGGCTACCGCCCCATTGCTGACGGCCTCCGAATGCTCATGGAGGCAGACTTAATAGTCGGTCACAACATCATCAAGTTCGACATCGCAGCCATCCAGAAGCTGTACCCCTGGTTCGTCATCGACGAGACCAAGGTCGTCGACACGGTGGTCGCATCACGCATGATCTGGACGAACCTCGTGGACGCCGACATGGCGAACATCAGGGCCAACCGGACAACCCTCCTACCGAACCTCGTCGGCTGGCACTCGCTTGAAGCGTGGGGCCACCGGCTGGGTCTCTGGAAGGGCGACTACGCGAAGACCAAAGCAGCCGAGGTTGCTGAGGAGAGGGGCCTCGACCCCAAGAAGGACGAGAAGGAAATCATGCGTGTCGTGTGGGCCGAGTGGTCCCCCGAGATGCACGACTACTGCGGCCAGGACGTCGAGGTCACCGAGGCATTCTACCGCAAGGTCCTCTCGAAGAAACCTAGCCAGCAGGCCATGGAAATCGAGATGCTCGTCTGCTTCATCATCGCCCAGATGGAGCGCAACGGCTTCGGCTTCATCACTGAAAAGGCCGAGAAGCTCCTCCACCAGCTGCAGGTCCTCCGCGCAGAACTGGCCGAGAGCCTGCGGTCGATCTTCAAGCCCTGGTACGTCCGCGACGGCAAGCCGTGGACACCCAAGAAGGACAACGCGAAGTTCGGCTACATGGCGGGATGCTCGATCCAAAAGATCAAGCTGAACGTCTTCAACCCGAACAGCAACGACCAGATCGCTGACCGGTTCATCAAGCTCTACGGGTGGAAGCCCATCGAGCTTACCCCGTCAGGGAAACCCAAGCTCGACGAAACGGTTCTGGAAGACCTCCCGTACCCCGAGGCCAAGGAACTCTACCGCTACAAGATGATCCAGAAACGGATCGGACAGATAGCGGAGGGCGATCAGGCCTGGCTGTCGGCTGTCAAGACTGACGGCAACGTCTACACCACGACGAACACGGGTGGCACGGTCTCTGGCCGCGCCTCGCACTCGAACTTCAACGTCGGTCAGGTTCCCTCCTGCGACAAGGAGTTCGGACCTGAGTGCCGCGAGTGCTTCGGGCCGACCACGAAGTACCGCAGGTTGGGCTGGAAACAGCTTGGCTGCGACGTGTCCGGTCTGGAACTGCGGATGCTCGGCCACTTCATGTACCGCCACGACGACGGCGAGTACGCGAACGAGGTGGTCAACGGCGACGTCCACACCAAGAACCAGAAGGCCGCTGGGCTCTCGTCACGTTCCATCGCGAAGCGGTGGTTCTACGCGTTCCTATACGGCTCCGGTCTGGCTCTCCTCGGCCTCATAGCAGGTGGCGACGACAAGCTCGGGCGCAAGCTCAAGCGCAACGTCATGAAGGGCCTCCCGGCTCTCAAGGCGCTGATCGACGGCATCAAGAAGAAGGTCGAGCAGACCAAGTCCCTCAGGGGCCTGGACGGTCGCATCCTGTTCTCCCGCTCACCTCACTCGGCGCTCAACCTGCTGCTCCAATCAGCCGGTGCCGTCATGTGCAAGCTCTGGATCATCGAGTTCGTGAAGCTCCTCAAAGAACACAACCTCTACCAGACGAAGGTCCGCATCATGGCCTGGGTCCACGACGAACTCCAGATGGAGATCGCTCCCGACCTGATCCGTGAGGACGGCACCTCAATCGTCGGGGAACTCTGCGTCAAGGCAATCGAGAAGGCTGGGCAGATGCTCAACCTGCGGGTGCCCCTGACGGGCGAATACAAGATTGGCGACAACTGGAAGGACTGCCACTGATGTCTGAGTTCTACGCTTACGACAAGTTCAACCGCCGACAGCTTCTGACGGCACCGACCGCCGCCAAGGCGATCACCGAGGTTGAAGAAAACTACTACCTGCGTCGGACCACGGTCTGCATCAAGCGGGTCTCAATCAAAACCATCTGGAGTGCCGAAGATGCTTAAGCCAGCCTGTCGCTATAAGACCCGCCTAGGTCGCCGCATCGCGATCATCTGCTACATGCCCCTCATTCCCATTCTCGCCATCCTCGTGATGGGTGAGGCGGTGGCGCGGGACATCCCGCCCTTCTGCCGCGACGTGGCGTCGGTGTGGCGTCAATGAAGCTGCTGATTGACGGGGACATGATCGTCCACCGGTCGACCGTGGCCGTCGAGAAGGACACGCGCTTTCTCGACCGCTACCACATCTTGTTTTCCGACTTCAACGACGCCTGGGGCGTCCTGCAGGGAACCCTTGAGGACCTGACGGACATCGCAGGCACCGACGACATCGAGTTCCACTTCTCGGACCCTGAGGTCAACTGGCGCAAGGAACTCGTCGAGCCAGACTACAAGTCGAACCGCAAGTCCTCCCGCAAGCCGCTGGCCTATTGGGCAGTGGTCGAGGAGATCGAGCGGCTCTACCCGTTCGTTCGCATCCCCACGCTGGAGGCCGACGACACGCTGGGCATCACGCAGTCACGCGCTGAGCCCGGCACGACTTGCATCTGGTCGCTCGACAAGGACCTCAAGCAGGTTCCTGGGCTCCACCTCCGCGACGACGAGATCATCACGATCTCCCCGGAGGAGGCTGACGCCTTCCACATGTTCCAGACGCTGGCCGGTGATCCGGTCGACGGCTACTCGGGATGCCCTGGCGTCGGCAAAGAGACCGCGCTTAAGGCGCTCCAGGGCGGCACCAAGCTCTGGCCCGAGGAACACACTCTCAAGCGCGGCCCCCGCAAGGGCGAGATCGAGACCCGGTGGGTCGAGGTCCCCGCTGAGAACCCCTGGAAGACCGTGCTGTCCCACTACCGGAGAGCCGGGCTCAAGCCTGCTGAGGCGCTGCGCCAAGCACGTCTCGCCAAAATCCTCCGCGCCGAGGATTACGAAAATGGAGTGATCAAACTTTGGGTGCCATCCAACCCCCAGAAGTGACCTGTCCGGTCTGCAACACCCAAACCCGCTTCCCCTGTGACAACCCACTAGTGGCTGAGATCACACGCTGCGCCAAGAAGTCCCTGAGGGAAAAGGCTGACGTCCCACAGCGCCAGTCGTTCAACGAGGCTCCGAAGGCACCCGCCTTGGACACTCAGGTAGGCGGCAGTCACTACAAGGACATGCCGATCCAGCCGATGACCTACTCGATGGTCAATGGTTTGGACGCCTGTCAGCACACGATCATCAAGTATGTCTCGCGGTTCCGTGAGAAGGGCGGCATTGAAGACCTGGAAAAGGCCATTCACTGCACAGAACTTCTGATCGAGTTCGAGCGGGAAAAGCTGCAGAAATAAACTAAGGGGGCCTTCGGGTCCCCTTTTTGCATTAGGGACCCATACAGAGATACGAAAGAAGAATTTCGGATGAACCAAATCTTCCAGGCCGATCAAGACCCTCAAGTTTCTGAGGAACTCCTAAGATTCCTCCAGACCAAGTTCCCGCTCGCGGGCTTCAAGAACGTTAAAGGGATCGAACAACTCTATCGGTACCAGGGAGCGCAAGACGTCATCGACGTCCTCACTGCTGCCGCTCTACGACAATCCCAAGGATAGCCCATGTGCTTCGCTGACACGCCCGAGGTAGCCCCTCCGGCTGCGCCTCCGGAAATGCTGACCCAGTCGGCCCCCGACAAGAAGACGGCTGCAGAGCCCACCAAATCGAACACCCTGGCCATTGGCACCAAGAAGTACCGCAACGAGACCAACATTGGCACGGCGGGACTTGGCACCAAGAAGGCCCCTAGCGGCATCGCCGTCTAACCCCGAGTTTCCCATTGTCCAACATTGACCCCACCAACAACGGTGTGGTCGCGGATGAAGACAGCATTGCCTCGATGTACTCCCGTTTGGAGAGCGAAAGGCAGAACTTTCTCGACCGAGCCAGAGAGAACGCGAAGCTAACCATTCCGTCTCTCATGCCGCCCGAAGGCTACGCCCCAGGCCAGCGGCTCTCGACCCCATTCCAGTCCATCGGTTCCCACGGCGTCAACACGCTGACGGCGAAGCTGGTGATGACCATCCTGCCTGCGAACTCCCCGATGTTTCGGGTGTCCGTCACGGATCAGGTGGTCGAGGAACTGTCCGCTTCAACCATGTTGAGGTCGGGCGTCGAGAAGAAGCTCAATGAGATCGAGCGATCCGTCATGGACGAGATCGAGGGTCTAGGCATCCGCGCCGCACTGGTCGAAGCCATCAAGCAGCTAATCGTTGCTGGCAACGTCCTCCTATACCTGCCTCCCAAGGGCAACCTGCGTGTCTACAAGCTCGACCGCTACGTGGTCCAGCGAGACTATGAGGGCAACGTCCTCCGCGTCATCATCAAGGAAACGGTCGCCAAAGAGGTCCTCCCCGAGGACGTCAGGGCACTTGTGTTCAAGCCGAGCGACAACCTCCCATCCGACGCCGCCAAGGTCGAGGAGAAAGAGGTCGACATCTACACGGTGTTCGAGCGCGATGGCGAACGTATGCACACGTTCCAGACGATCAAGGGCGTCAAGCTCCCGAAGTCTCGTGGTTCGTGGAAGGCCGACAAGACGCCGATCATGCCGCTCCGCTGGAGCTACCTGCATGACGAGCCCTATGGCCGCGCCTACATCGACGAGTACATCGGTGATCTGACCGGCGTCGAGAGCCTGTCACGCTCCATCCGCGAGGGTGCAGCAGCTGCGGCGAAGATGAACCCCATGGTCAATCCTGTGGGCCTCACCCGCGCCCAGGACATCGCCAACGCCGAGAACCTTGAGGTTATCTCGGGTCGCGCCGACGACGTCTCGATGCTCCAGTTCGACAAGCAGGCCGACTTCCAAGTCGCGCAGACTGTCCTGCAGGACCTGATCAGCCGTCTCACCCACGCCTTCATGATGAACTCGTCTGTCCAACGACAGGCCGAGCGGGTCACCGCCGAAGAAATTCGGGCCATGGTGTCCGACATCGACACGGTGCTGGGTGGCGTCTACTCGCTGCTCGCCCAGGAACTCCAGCTGCCGCTGGTCATCCGCATCATGGACCGCATGGTCCGCGAGAAGAAGATACCGAACCTTGAGACCATCAAGGGCGCTGACGGCAAGCCCGTCGCCAAGCCCAAGATCGTCACCGGCATCGAAGCTCTCGGTCGCGGCCAGGACTTCAACAAGTACATGACGGCCATGACGCAGATCATCGTGCCGCTCAAGAACGAGTTGGGTCCCGAGATGAACCTGAGGGACTTCGCGGAACGAGCATTCGTCTCCCTGTCCATCGACATCGACGGTCTGTTCAAGACCCCCGAGCAGAAGGCTCAGCAGGCCCAGCAAATGCAGGGCGCTCAGCAGGGCCAGATGGCTCAGCAAATGATGGTCGACGCCGTCAAGGGTGCCACTCCGCACCTCGCTAAGGCCGCTGTCGAAGGCATCGCCAATCAAGATCAAGGACCAGAATAATGTCCACATTCGGTAAAGCGTTCAGCGCTGCACGGAAGGCCGGGAAATCGACCTTCAAGTTCGGCGGCAAGAGCTACACGACCAAGATGGCTGCGGCGACCCCTAAGAAGGGTCCCGTGCCAGGGCCTCGTCCCGACACCAAGACCAAGACCGCATCCGTCGACACCCGCGCCGCTCAGGCCGGGAAGACCGTGGGTGCCCTGGTGAAGCCCAAGGCTGCTCCGAAGACGCCCAGCGTCAAGGACTACCCGGCGAACGCCAGCACCCGCAAGTCGGTCAGTAACGACACCGCTCGGTACAACATGGCCAAGGCTGGCCCTCGGGATACCCCTGGGAAAGCCTTCGCTGGCGTCAAGCCGCTGAGCATTGGCGACCGCATCAAGCAGACAGCGTCCGTCGTCCAGAAGGGCGGCATCGTTGCCCGCAACCGGCGCAATGCTGCAGCTGCAGCCAACAAGGACGCCAAGTCCGCTGTTCAGTCCATGCTCGACGGCATGGGCGCGAAGACCAAACGCAAGTAACCCACACGAACCCCCTGAGGATAAATGACCCAACAGACTGTCACGCTCAACACCGGCGACGAGGGCAACAAAGGCCCCTCCATTGAAGACCAGTACAAGGCCCTCGTTGAGGAAGGCGTAATAGCAGATGACGGGGATGTCCCCGGCCAGGAAGCCAAGGCATCGACCGAAAAGGATGCCCCGGCGAAGGACTCGAACGAAGAACGTCCGTCTTGGCTACCAGCGAAGTTCAAGACCGTCGAAGCGTTCCTCAAGTCCCACGAGGAACTCGAGAAGAAGCTCGGCTCAGGCAAGAAGGAGGAGGCTACCGTTGAGGAAGCAGAAACCCCGAAGCCCCAGGCGAGCGCCGAGGAACGCAAGGCCGCAGAAGATGCGGCCAAAAAGGCGGGCCTCGATCTCAGCACCGTGTCCCAGGAGTACCTGGACAAGGGTGGTCTGACTGACGAGACCTATACCAAGCTCGACGCCGCTGGCTATCCGAAGGAGATGGTCGACATCTACATCGAAGGCCTGACCAACCGCCTCAACGCCACGTCCAACGCGGCCTACGAGGTTACGGGTGGCCAGGAAGGCTACGGCGAGATGATCGACTGGGCCATTGCCAACCTCACCGAGGACGAGCAGGGCGCATTCGACCGTGCGGTCAACTCCAACAACAAGGCGACGGTCCTCATGGCCGTCAAGGGTCTCAAGGCCACCATGGACGCTGTGGTGAAAGCCAACGCTTCCGAGGAACCGGCTGAGCAGATCAGCAAGGGCGGTAAGACGCCGACGACCACGTATGAGTCCCTGGACGACTACATGGCTGACCTGAACGACCCTCGCTACGACACGAACGAGACCTTCCGCCGCAAGGTGATGGAGAAGCTCGACCGTTCCAGCATCATGTAAGGCTCACCATGGCGAGAGACTACGACAAAGAGTACGCGGCCTCTCGCCGCCCTGATCGCCGCAAGGACAACATCGAGCGCAAACGCGCCCGTAGGTTGATGATCAAGGAGAAGGGAGCCGCAGCCCTCAAGGGCAAAGAGGTGGATCACATCAAGATGCTCGCCACTGGCGGCTCAAACGCCAGGAGCAACCTGACGATCCTCTCGCGGAAGGCTAACCGCTCCAAACAGCCAAAACGTAAGTAACGGATAGAACCTCCCCCGCCTCTGTAGGGCCATGGTCACCCAGCGTCTCAAGCGCACCGGGGAGGTCTTCCGGTTTCCCAAGTAGTCATAAGGCATGTCCCCGCTCCTCTTTAGGAGGGCGACCCCCTTAGATTTCGGCATACGAACTTTGCAAAGTAGTTCCGGACCGCTTCGGCGATAATCCCAAATGAAATCCAGAGTTTCCAAGCGAAATCACCTGTCGAGCTTCGGCTCGCTTTTGACTTCTTACGGAAACATTCTCAAATGGCACAGTCCACTTCTGTCAACGCTGGCATCGTTGCTGGCCCGTCGCATAGCGACAACCTCTACCTCAAGGTCTTCTCGGGTGAAACCATGAAGGTCTTCAACACCCGCACCGTCCTCAAGGGCCGTCACCGCGAGCGCACGATCTCCAGCGGCAAGTCCGCTCAGTTCGCCGCCATCGGTCGCGCCGCTGCCGAGTACCACACGCCCGGCAACGTGATCCTGGGCCAGGACATCAACCACGGTGAAAAGGTCATCAGCATCGACGACATGCTGATCTCCTCGACGTTCGTCTCGAACTTCGAAGAAGCCATGAACCACTACGAAACCCGCTCGGAATACGCGTTCCAGATGGGTGAGTCGCTGGCGCAGGCCTACGACCAGCACCTGTTCGCGATTGCCCTCAAGGCCGCGAAGGCTGGTACCGCTGGTGCCGTCGCTGAGATGGGCGTGGCGACCGAAGACAAGATTGGCGCGGCTCCGTCGCTGACCAACGTCGTCGACTCGATCTACTCGGCTGCGACCTACTTCGACGCCACCAACATCCCGGCCAACGAGCGCACCGTCTTCGTGACGCCGTCGCTGTACTGGGACCTGATCCAGGATGGCTCGTTCATCAACCGCGACTTCGGTAACGGTGGTGCGAACCAGAACTCGGGTGGCCAGCTGAAGGTTGCGACCTTCGACGTGGTCCCGACGAACAACCTCGCGAAGAACTTCGGCGTTAACACGCTGGTGGGCAAGCGCGCTGGTGCGGACGTCACTGACTACACCGTCGACGGCACGAAGGCTCTGGCCCTCGTCATGCAGAAGCAGGCCCTCGGCACTGTCAAGCTGATGAACCTCTCCACGGAGAAGGAATACCAGACGAGCCGTCAGGGCACCCTGATGGTCTCGCGCATGGCAGTCGGTCACGGCGTTCTGCGCCCCGAGTGCATCCGCCTGATCTCGGCGCTCGCCTAATCACTACCGACCCTCGGGTCATCAAGGGAGTCTCCTTCGGGGGGCTCCCTTTTTTCGTTTCAAAGGATTCCCACATGGTGGCCATCACCCCCAAGACAGAGCTTAGCGCTGTCAACCTCATTCTCCGCAATGCGGGTGAGACCCCAGTGAACTCGCTTTCAGGCGAGCTACCTCTGGAGGCTTCTCAGGCTCGCGAGACCCTGATCGAGGTATCCGAAGACGTCCAGTCCAAGGGCTGGTTCTTCAACACTGAGGTCTTCAAACTTTCCCCCGACAACAACGGAAACATCCTGCTGCCGCCGAACGCCCTGAGCGTTAGGTCCACTGGCGCATCCCGTTCGATCCCGGTCACCTCGCGTGGCCGCAAGCTCTACAACATGACGCCCCTGGCATCCGGTGACACCTTCACTGGCGCTATGACCCTCGCCATTGTCTTCGGACTGGACTTCGAGGAACTGCCGTCCGTCGCCCGTCGCTACATCGCCCTCAGGGCCGCTCGGGTCTTCCAGGTCCGTGAGACCGGCGACGAGATGAACGCCCAGGAGGACAACCAAGACGAACAGAAGGCCATGGCCGAACTCCACGCTGAGCAATTGGCAGCCGAGCCGGTGAGCCTTCGCCAGTCCTGGGCTGTCCAAGACGTCCTGTCTCGCATCCCAAGCGGCACGGTTCTCTAAATGGCATTCGTTTCCAGCGCGATCCCCAACCTGATTGGGGGCGTATCCCAACAGCCCCCGGAAATCCGGGCTCTCAACTGCTCGACCGCGCTGACCAACACATGGTCTGATGTGGTCACCGGCCTCTCGACGAGGCCCCCGGCGATGTTCCTGGGCAACATTGGTGCGGCTCCTATCCCGGGCTCCACCGTGGCCACCCACGTCATCAACAAGCCGACCGGCGACTATCACGTTTCGATCTACGACGGGTCCGTCAAGGTCGTGAAGACCACCGCCACGGGCACCGTCACCCAGACCATCATCGTCGAGGGTGGGGCCAACGCCTACCTCGCAGGGGTCACTGATGCAGCCGCCAATTTCGGCTTCGTCACCGTGGCCGACACGACGTTCATCTACAACCGCTCGAAGACCGTCACGAAGACCGTGACTGCCGAGAGTGGCCTTTCGGGGATCACTGATGGTGGCGTTGCCCGGCTCAACCCGAACCGCTACGGCACCGCCTGGGTGAAGCAGCGTGGCGCTGGCTGGAACAACTACTCCGTCTATTACAACGGTGTCCTCAAGGGGAACAAAGAGACCGACGGTCAGACTGCCTCGCAGATCGCCACGGCCATCTCGACGAACCTTACGACCAACGGTGTGACCAACGCACTTGTGGCCGGGTCAGTCATCTCCGTCACACTCGCTGCCGAGGGAGACTTCATCACCACGAAGGACGACTACGGCGATCAAGCGATGACGGGCTACAACGATTACATTGAGGAGTTCACTGATCTCCCCAACATCGACAAGTCGGGCCGTCTGGTTCTCGTCAAGGGAGCCATGGACGACGAAGGCGATGATTACTGGGTCTGGTACAAGCAGGGCCGGTGGGAAGAAACCTACGGGTGGAACTCCTACGAGAAGCCCGACGACACGACCATGCCGGTGATCCTCAAGGACAACAAGGACGGCACGTTCACGCTCAAGTACAACACGTACCCTGGTCGCCAGATCGGGGACGCCGACAGCAACCCGACGCCGAGCTTTGTGGGCAGCACCATCCGCAGCATGTTCCTCTACAAGGGTCGCATGTGCGTCCTGTCCGACGAGAACTTCATCGCGTCACGCATCAGCAACTTCGAGAACTTCTACCGGCAGACCTGTACGCAGCTGCTCGACGAGGACCCGATTGACATCGCAGCGGCCAACAGCCGAGGCGCTTCCGCCAACTTCGCCAAGGAGTTTGCCGAGGGTCTGCTGATTTTCACCGCGTTCGACCAGTTCCGCATCTCCGCTGACAGCGAGGGGCTTCTGTCCCCGAACACCGTCACGATCAAGAAGGTCAACTCCTACAACAACTCCCAAGATGTCGAGCCGAGCTTCATCGGTCCCAACGTCGCCTTCGTGGATGACTACGGGACCCAAGGGTTCGCTTCGATGCGGGAGTACCAGGTGGACAAGACCTTCGGTACCGAGGTTGCCCTACCGATCACCGATGCCGTGCCCGAGTACGTCCCCACCGGGGTCTACAAGGTCATTGGCTCGTCGACCTACAACAACCTGATGGTGGTCTCCAAGACCGACCGGTCGAGGCTGTGGCTCTACAACTACTACTTCAACGGCGAGGGTAAGGTGCAATCGAGTTGGCAGGACTGGTCCTATACCGGCTCCGTCTACAGCATCGATTACAGCCGCGACAAGCTGGTGGTAGCGGTGGCCTACAACGGCTTCCTGAACCTGACGCAGCACATCTTCGACAGTGGCGCGGACACCAAGCTCGACAAGCGCAGCATCCTGCTCGACATGGGCTGTGAGGAGACCAAGGTGACCCGAACCCTCTCGGGGGCCGACACCCTTGTGACCCTCCCGTTCACGCCAATCCCTGGGGACCTCTCCAAGTTCGCCCTGGTGATCTCTCCGCAGAACATGGGTTCCGCTCCGAAGGCGCAGACCTACGTCCCGGCCTCCCTGGCTGGTGCCGTACTGACCTTCAAGAACGTGAACCTGACGAACAGCCAGTTCGTGGTCGGCTTCCGCTACGATTTCTCGTGGACGCTTAGCCCGATCTACTTGCGCGACAAGAACATGGTGGCCATTCAGGACGGCAGGTTGCAGCTGCGGCGCATCTCGATCCTCTACAACTATTCCGGTCCCTTCACGACCAAGTTCACCCCCACCGCCCGACAGACCTACACCTCGACCTTCTCAGGTTTCCGTGTGGGTGCATCAGGCGACAACCTGGGCACTCTCAGCCTCGAAAGCGGCGAGTTCCGCGTTGCCGTCAATGGGGCAGGGGAGCTTCTGAACCTCGTGATCACCGGAACGACGCCGTGGCGTGTCCGCTTCTCCACTCTTGAGTGGGACGGCTCGTACCGCGCCAAGAAACGCAGGACGTAACCCCAAATGAACTATGAGATACGGGGGGTCCGAGAGGGTGACCTCCCGTACCTCGCAGAAAACCTGAGGGCCGCTGATGTCCGTGAGCTTATGGCCACGTATGGGCACACGCGGTTCCTCTCCGGTCTGCAAAGATCGGTTCACTTGTCGGAGGAGGCCCAGGTTGGGTGTCCTTCCGGCGAACCCCCGGCGATGCTGTGGGGTATCCGTCAATTCACGCCACGCGCAGCCCTGATTTGGGCATGTGGCACACCGGCAATCTTCAAGTTGCCCAAGGCGCTCACTGAGACCACCCGCTCGACCTTCAAAAGATGGTTCGAGGAGCGGCCCTCGGTCGAGTACCTCATGAATTTCACCCACGAGAGCAATACGGCCCACCACAGGTGGCTGAGATTGTGCGGCGCAGAGCTTCTGCCCCCGCTTCCAATGGGTCCTTTGGGCGAGAACTTCGTGCCCTTCACCATTCGGAGAACCAAATACAATGTGTGACCTCGGTCTCGTATTGGGCATCGGGTCTGGCATCGCCAGTGTCGCCGGTCAGGCCTCAGCTGCATCCAAGAACCAAGCAATGGTGCAGCAGCAGACGAACCTGGAGTACGCCCAGCAGGAACGTGAGTTCGTTGTCGAGAACAACGCGGCTCTCAAGGACGGCTATCAGGCCCAACTGGAGGGCGACCGCGCCAAGTCCACGGCAATCGCCTCAGGTGCAGGCATGACAGGCAACACGGCAGGCCTCAGGCTGGCCGAACAGTCCCGTCAGCAGGCCCTATCCATCGCTAACGCTCGCGACCGCGCCGACGCCGCCAAGGCTAACTACGTCATGGCAGGCAAGTCCTCGCAGATCGCCGCGCAGAACAAGATCAACACCCAGGCCGTGAACCCGATGACCGCCTTCATGGACATCGCGACATCCGGCATGAGCAACTATGGAGCCTTCCAGTAATGCCAGCTACACAGCAGAGCGGCGTCCCTACTTACAAGGAGACGTCGAACATCCAGACCAAGCAGGTCGACTGGAACACTTTCGATGACCGGTCGACGCCCGGCGTGGCGCTCGCCAGATTGCTCAACGCGGTCCCTGAGGCCGCCAAGAAGCGTCAGCAGATTGCCGACAAGCCTCAGTCCCAGGCGGAACAAGAACAGCTTGCCTCCCTGGCCTCCATGGGAGCCGAGAAGGACCGCCTGAGGCTCGCCAAGGGCGACAGCGTGTTCGGCCTCCTGACCGGCAAGGAAGGCTCTATGGACGCCTACGAGTTGAACCGTGGCCGTCGTGACGCCGATCTGGCCGCAGGTGCCCTCAGGGACGCCTATGCTCAGTCGGGTCTCGCGGACAGTGACGACCCCAAGGCCTTCTCCAAGTTCGTCGCAGACCAGCAGAAGGGCATCTTCGGGAAGCTCCAGGGCTCCGACCAGTCCTACTACCACGGCTACGTCACCCGCATCGGTGGCGTGTTCGAGGAGATGACGAAGTCCCACGCCGGGAACCTCGACAAGTTCATCACCACCAAGAACAAGATGGCCCTTGAGAGCCGCATGGACAGCCGCGTGGCCGTCGAGATGGCGACCAACAAGGAGCGTGGCGCGTTCGGCGCGTTCATGGACAACATCTCGGGTGGCGAGGGCGCAGGCAACTACAACGCCTTCCACCGACACGCAGGCAACCAGAGCGTTCGCTTCACCGACATGACCGTCGGAGAGGTCCTCGACTGGCAGAAGCGCGGTGAGTGGAGGCACATGGGTGCCGGTAGCTCTGCCGTGGGCAAGTACCAGTTCATCGAGAGTACCCTGAGGGACACCGTAAGGGCCGCAGGCATTCCGCTGGACGCCAAGTTCACCCCGGCCATGCAGGATCAGCTGATCTTCCAGCGCCTCGTCCAGACGCGTGGCATGAAGGACTATCTCGACGACAAGATTTCGGCCGAGCAGTTCCTCGACAGCGGTCTCGCGAAGGAGTTCGCCTCCCTCAAGAAGACTGACGGTCGCGGCGAGTACGACGGCGACGGCCTCAACAAGGCTGGTGTCTCGTCCCGCAAGACCCTCGCGGCTCTCATCGAGTTCAAGAAGGCCTACCTGCAGGACCCGGCGAAGGTCATCAAGGCCGACAGCAAGGGTGGCATCAGCCTCGGGACAATCAACGATGACGACGCGACCGATGATGGTGCAGATGCCGAGTTCGGCGTTCCGACCACGGAGGCCCGTTCTGCCCGTGCTGATAGCCTGATCCGCTACCTGGAGAGCAACCCCAAGGAAGCTGACCGGGAAGACCTTGAAGACATCATGGCCGCGAAGAAGCTCCCCCAGGCTGACCGCGAGCGCGTCCTGGCAACCCGCGACAAGCTCCGTTCCGAGAGCCAGCAGAAGGCTGGTATGGAGGAGCAGCAGGCTACCCAGGAGATCGTTGATCTCGCTGACAAGGCCGTTCGTGGCCGGGACACCGAAGCCATGGCGACCCTGCGGACGAAGAACTACGACGTCTACCAGAAGCTCCTCGATCTCCAGACCAAGCCAGCCGACACCGAGTCCCTCGACAACGATGGGTTCCTCAAGACGGCGAACTACGGCAAGACCACGTTCGGCCAGGATGCCCTCAAGGCTTACGCGAACGGCGAGATCGACCAAGAGACCTACGCCCAGGCCATGGATCAGTTCACGATCCAGAAGCAGGCCAAGCCCATCCTCTCGATGCCAGCGGTCAAGCCTTCCATCGACAAGATGAAGCTCATGATCCCCGGCGACGAGAACAAGACGATCTTCGACGCCCAGATGGCGGTCGCTATCGATGACCTGATGAAGGCCAACGACGGCAAGCGCCCCTCGCTCCAAGACATTCAAGCAGCCGCTCAGACGGTCCAGCAGCACATCCTCGCGCTTCACGCGCAGGAGACGCAGGTTCGGACAACCCGTCCTGAGTACGCGAACATAGGAAATCAATAATGGATCAAACCTCCCCTTGGGTCCCTCAGGAAGATGGGACGCAACTCCCATCCGCCCAACTCGCCAAGGCCTACCGCGAGAACCCCGATCAGTTCCCCAACTTCATCGACGACGCAGTAGCTCTTAGCGGGAAGACCCGAGAGGAGGTTCAGGCCATTGTCGAGAACCCCTACGCCGCAGGCAACACATTCGGCGGCACCGTCCTCGGTCCCATCGCCAAGATGGTCACCATGCCAGACATCCGTAAGGGTGCGGCAGAGGCGGGTGCAGTAGCTGCCAGCAAGCTCGGCTTTGAGGGCACTGCGCAGACCCTGCAGGATTACTCCGACAGCGTGAACCCTGAGTTCTCGACTGAGAAGGAACTTGGCGAGGGCCTCGCTGAGGTCGCTGGTCAGGCCGCTCCTGCAGCTGGTGGCGCTCTCGCTGCCGGTGGCGTGGTCCCTGCGGCCATCGTTGGCGCTGGCATCTCGACCCTGACGTTCTCTGACGAGGACAACCTCGCCAACCTCGCGAACGACTATGTCGACGGCGCGGTGCCTGACATCCTCGTGGTCAACCCTGAGGACAGCCAGGAGGCCAAGACCGCCAAGAGCTTCGCCACGAACCTCATCGTCGACCTCGCGACCGCTGGTCTGTCCCACGCCATCGGCAGGGTCTACCGGACGATCAAGGGGGTCCCTGACGGGTTCGTCGACATGAACTCCCTCAAGCAGATCGCAGACGCCAACGGGGTCCCCCTGAGGGACACTCCAGGCTCCGCAGGTACTGCCCAGGACATCCTGACCGACACGGCTCGCAAGGCCGTTGACGAGGTTCCGCCTCCGGTGGAGAGCGCAGCCATTCGCAAGAAGGTCGCCAAGGACGCGATCATCGCTGACATCACCGAGAAGGACTTCGGCAAGCCGATCATCAAGACCGAGGCTGAGGCCGCTCCTATACCCCAAGACGTCGCGCAGGACCTCCGTCAGAGGCTCCTGGGTCCCGTCAAGGCCCTGGAGGAGCGCGTGGCTTCCTACAACACCAAGACCGGTGTGCGGGAAGTGGTGGGCGAGGAGCGCGGCCTGAAATACTCGGCCCATGCGGAACAGGTGGCTTCGGCCATCCACCGCAAGGACACCGCGCAGATCGTCAAGCTCGTCAAGGAGATCGACAAGCTCCCCGAGGCGGCGACGACCGGCCACGAGTACAAGACCGCCGTCCTGCGCACCGCCCTGGAACACGTCGAAGACAACCTCGACGAGATCATCAGGCGCATCCGCGAGGACCCGTCCCTCAAGACCAAGGCGACCTGGAAGTCCCTGTCGGCTGACTACTACCAGTCGAAGGGTGTGCTGGCCGAGATGTACCGCGAGATCGGCACGTCATCGAGCTACGCCTTCCATCTCCGTCAGGGCCGCAGGTTCGACGACCGGACCCTCCAGATGTTCGACGAGGCCGAGCGTGAAATGCAGGCCAAGGTCAAGGAAGGCCTGGGTGAGGGTTACCACCTGTTCTCCAGCAAGGCCGAGTTCATCGCAGCGAACGCCTACCGCCTGGAAGACCTGGGCTACAGCACCCTCGACGTGCTGGACGACCTGTACCGGATGTTCGACGAGTTCGACGCGGCCCGTGCGGGTCAGATCGAAAACCTCAACTCCAACCGGCTCGCCCGGCTGACGAAGGAACAGCGCAACGCCCTTGAGGGCTCCTGGCTCCGCTACTTCAACGACATGCGAGCCTCGGCCATGCTCGGTCAGTTCTCGACGGCGACCCTGGAAGCAGTGTCGAACACCTTGAACAACGCCCTGCTGCCGATCTCACAACACGTCCTTCGGGGCAACGTGAAGCGAGCCTGGAGGGAATACGCAGGCTATGCCCTGGCCACCAACCGTGGCTTCAAGGCGATGAAGGATGTCTACAAGACCGGAAGGTCCCTCGACGACTTCGACATCTTCGACGGCTCCCACTCGATCAAGAAGGACTACAAGACCCTGGCCGACGACAAGAAGTGGGCGCAGTACATGTTCTACCGCATGTGGGACTTCGCTGCGACACTGGCTCACTCGGCATCCGAGGGTTCCAAGGTCTGGAGGGCAGCTGGTGTTGCCTACGCTGACGGCTACGATCTCGCCATCAAGAGCGGGGCAGGGAAGGTGGAGGCCAAGCGCCTCGCCAAGGATTACGTCGGCAGCGTCTTCGACGCCAATGGTGCCATCCTCGACCCGGCCCTCAAGATCGACGTCGCCTCGACCAGCTGGCAGTCTGCCTTCGACACCCGCTATGCCACCGGCAAGCTGGCGCAGTTCGCGGACAACCTGAGGAACCATCCGAACCCCATCGTCAACGCCTTCGCCCAGGGCTCGATCCCCTTCTGGCGCACCCTCGTGAACATCTCGTCGAACTCGATGCAGACGGTCCAGCCCATCCCGGCTGTGGTCATGACGCTCCTCGGGAAGACCAAGTACGGACGCAAGTTCGTGGGTCTCACCAAGTTCATGGATGACTTCTCGGGAGCCAACGGCCTCGCCGCCAAACAGCGAGCGATCGGTCGGCAGCGCCTCGGCTACCTCACCATGGGTGCCGGTTGGGCTCTGATGGAAAGTGGCCAGATCGACATCACTGGCCCGGCTGGCTACAAGGGCTGGGACGCCAAGATGGCTCAGATGCAGGAGTACCCTGCGTCGTCGATCATCATTGGTGGCCATGCGGTCGACCTGACCCGGCTCCTTCCGTACTCAGCGCCCCTCATGCTCCTCGGAGTGATGAAGGACATGAAGCGGGAGAACCAGCTGCAGATGCAGAACGGGAACTACGTCGAGCCAAACGACAGCGCCTTCTCCTACGCCACCACCTACGGCTCAGCCCTCGGGTACCTCTCGTTGAACCTCATGTCCGATGCGTCGGGCCTGCGGGGCATTGGGGACCTTTGGGACACCATGGCCAAGGTTGCGAAGGATGGGGACCCTCGGGCTCTCGTCACGTTCGCTGAGAACTACGTCAAGGCGTTCACGCCCGGCGCGGTTCGTATGGCTGGCAAGAACCAGGGCATCGTCAATGGCGACTGGACCCAGGACAGCGCTGAGGGCTTCCTCAACGAGGTGCTGGCATCCGCTGGCTTCCACACTGGCTACAAGCGCCTGGACTTCCTCGGTCACCCGGTCGAGGACAAGTACCGGGGCATGGACCCGCTCAACAGCAAGCCGGTGAAGACTGACGACCCGCTCAGGGCCGAGTACGTTCGCCTGAACGCTCTCGGGGACCTGGGGCTCTCCCTGGATCGACCAGACGGTGTCTTTGACGCCGCCTACTGGAAGAACCTCGGGGTGCAACCGGGCAAGCTGGACTGGCTGACGCGCAGTGAGGCTCCCTCGCTGACCAAGATGAAGACCGTCGATGGGGCCAACGCTTGGGACCGCTACCGCGATCTCGTCTACAAGGGCAAGGCCGACAAGGACCTCCTCAAGCCAACGGCCACGACCGGCGACCGTATCGACATCGGTAAGGTGCTGATCAAGAAAGGGGAGACCCTGGAGGCCGCGCTGCGTCGAACCATCGACACCAAGGGCTACCAGTCCCTCACACCCGAAGCCAGGGTGAAGGTGTTCAAGACGATCTTCGGTGCCTACACCAAGAACGCCAAGGACTACCTCAAGCACAACCTCGTGGTCGACACGACCATCTTCAAAGACGACCGCTACGGCGTTCGCCTGCCTTCTCCAGAGACACTCGACGTGACCGAAAAGGTCGCCAAGGGCATCGGCGCTCAGGTCCAACGGACCAGGGGCTCCACGCTGGATGACATCTTCGCAATCAAATAGGGCTACATGGCCAACAGCTACGTGTTCTACCCCAGCGCTACGGGGTCGACGACGGACTATTCGGTTCCCTTCGAGTATCTGTCTCAAACGTTCGTGAAGGCTACAGTGAACGGGGCTTCGGTCCCGTTTACGTTCCTCTCGACTTACATGATCCGGTTCACCACGGCCCCCGTGGGTGCCCTCAAGATTTACCGCCAGACCTCCAAGGCTCCGGTCAACACCTACATCAACGGCTCGATCCTCGTCGACAGCCAGCTGAACGGCTCGTTCCTGCAGTCCCTCCACGTCTCGGAGGAGGTTGCCGACAACGCCATGCAGGTGGCCGCTGACGGTTCCTGGGATGCGACCAACCTCAAGGTCAAGAACGTCGCCACGCCCACCGTGGGCAACGACGCCACCAACAAGACCTACGTCGACACGCGCTTCGACGCAGACAAGGTCGCGGTTGACGCCAGCAAGACTGCTGCGGCTGCTTCGGCTGCTGCTGCTCTCGCCAGCCAGGGCGCTGCGGCCACCTCAGCTACCAATGCGGCCACCTCCAAGACCGGAGCGGACACCGCGAAGGCTGGGGCTGACACGGCAAAGGCTGGTGCTGACACCGCCAAGACTGGTGCGGACGCCTCCAAGGTTGCCGCGCAGACGGCGCAAACTGCAGCTGAGACCGCCCGTGATCTGGCTCAGAAGTGGGCCACTGAGGTCGAGGACACTCCGGTCTCCGGTGGTCAGTTCTCTGCGTTCCACTGGGCTCGCAAGGCCATGGGCTACGTGACCGGCAGCATTGCCAACGCAATCCATGGAGCGACCTCCAAGGCTTCCCCTGCGGGTGCGGACGAGTTGGCACTTGTAGACAGCGCTGCATCGTGGGGCTTGAAGAAGCTTTCGATCACAGACCTTGTCACCAACATCTTGGCTGTTGCTAGGACATTTGCGAGTAACTTGAACATCAACGGGTTGCTCACGGTTGGTATTGCCAACAGCGCCGGTCAGCTGACTGCGAGTGGTGCCTCTGTCGAACTTGGCTCGGGCCGTACTGTTGACGGTGTCTCGTACATTGACTTCCACGGTGCAGCACTTGCCACGGACTTCGAAGCCCGTATCATCCGCAACCCTGGCGTCAACGGCACGTTCATCATCTCGCAAACGGGCACTGGTGATTTCCAGTTGACCGGTGGTGGGAACCTGTCGTGGAACGGCGGGCAAATCCTGCCTATCGGCTCCAATGACGCCCGCTACCTCCAGAGTTCCACCGCCAAGCTCCAGAAGTTCTACGAGAGCGCCGCGCAGACCATCACGGTTTCAGGACCCCTGACGTTGGCCCACGGGCTGGGCGTCAAGCCTGTCCTGTATTTCGGCTTCATTAAGTGCCTCACCGCCGAGGGTGGTTACTCCGTCGGTGACGAAGTGATGGTGAACGTCAACAACCACGACACCGGCACTGGCGGTACGAACGCGACCATCGTCCCGGACGCCACCAACCTGAACGTCAGGTTCGGCAACAACACCTGGGTGTTCGCTGTCATCAACAAGACCAGTGCTGGCCGGTTCAACATCACACCCGCTAACTGGCAATACGTTGTGAGGGCATTCGCATGACCAAGTATTTCGTAGACGACACCGGGGCCTACCTCGGTGGCTTTGACGGCGCTGAGCCGCCCGAGGGAGCCCTTGAGGTTCCTTCGGCACCGGCAGACGCACGGCAGATTTGGGACGGCTCCTCGTGGTCCGCCCAGGTCATCGACCTGCCGCCGATCACCCCGAGGCAGCTCAGGCTCACCCTCCTGTCCATCGGCATCACCGAGGCCCAGGTCGACGCCGCGCTCGTGAATGACCCTGCCGGTCAGATCGAGTGGAAATACGCCACCTACTTCAAGCGGTCCCATCCGCTCGTCGAAGGCCTCGGCGCGATCTTCTCGATTACCCCAGTGCAGATCGACAGTCTGTGGGCCTACGCCCAGGACCTCTAAGACCCTTACGCCATCCCGAGTTTCCCCTCGGGGTGGCCCTTCGCCCCATCCCAGGCAATCCTGTGACCCCCTCCATTTTCTTCGCAAGTGTCCGCTCGACTGTGTTCGGCGGCTCCCTGACGACTGACCAAGTCAACGGGATCAATCTCATCCTGGCCGAGGCCGACAAGCGCGGCGTGAACACTGAGTTCCTCGCCTACATCCTCGCCACTCCCGCCTGGGAGACGGCCAAGACCATGCAGCCCATCCACGAGTTGGGCAAGCGTTCCTATTTCGACAAGTATGAGCCCGGCACCAAGATCGGCGCTCGCCTTGGCAACACCAAGAAGGGCGACGGCTTCCTATACCGTGGCCGTGGCTACGTGCAGCTGACTGGCCGTGCCAACTACCTGAGAGCCGGAAAGCGCCTGGGCATCGACCTGATCGGTAACCCTGACCTCGCGCTGGACCCTGTGGTCGCCGTTCAGATCCTTTTTGTCGGGATGCTCGAAGGCTGGTTCACCGGCAAGGGACTCAGCGACTACCTCGACGGCATCGACGAGAGTGACGCGGAAGACCTCCGTGAGTTCACCAATGGTCGGCGCATCATCAACGGCACTGACAAGCAGCTGGAGATCGGCAAGATCGCCCTCAAGTTCGAAGCGGCCCTAAGGGCCTCAGGTCGAGCCGAGGGCGGGGCACCAGCGCCTGCCAAGGTGACCAAGGTGTTGGCTGACGCCCGCATCGTCATCACGCCTCCTGCGCCGCCTGAGGCAACGCCAGAACCCATCACGACCCCCGCTGGCATCAACCAGACCGGAGGGGTCCTCAAGATCATCGTGAAGCTCATCGTCACGCTGCTCCGCATCGTCCTCAAGAAGTAATTCAATGTTCCTCAAATTCGCAAAGTGGGCCTTGGGCCTCATCACTGGCGGGTCCCTCGACCGTATCCTCGACACCATCGACCACAAGATGGACGACGGGACCAAGAAGGAAGAAATCAAGGCTGAGGTCACCAAGACCTACGTCAACGCCCAGGCCAACCTCATGGTCGGTCGGACGTGGTGGTTCCAGCTGTTCTTCGTGATCCCAATGGCCGTCCACTGGTCAGCCCTCAACTGGGTCTCGACCTTCCCGCAATACGGCTGGGTGGTTCACCCGCTCCCGTCCCCGTTCGACGAATACGAAGGCTGGATCATCTCGGCCCTGTTCCTCGTGGACGGCTCGAAGGCAATCCTCGGGAGGTGGAAGAAGTGATCCACCAAGTCAACACAGTCGGCCTCGCCGTCTCAGGCGTCACGTCTCCTGTTTGGGTGACGTGGCTCGCCACGATCAACCCGGCACTCGCCGCCATCCTGACCATCCTCGGCATCGTCCTGACGGTCCTCAAGATCATCAGCTTCGTGAAGGGAGGCAAGGAATGAGCGCAGCCGCGAAAGACGTCATGGACCTCCTCCATGCCGCCGTCGCAAAGGAACTGACTGACCGCGTCAAGAGCGGTGAGGCCTCTGCAGCTGACATCTCGAACGCCATCAAGTTCCTCAAGGACAATGGCATCGAAGCAGTGATGGGGAAGGGCGGGGCACTCGACAGCCTCGCCCGGCAGTTCCCGACGTTTAATGACGACGAGGACTTCTCGGGGGTGACCCAGTGAAGGCCCTCCAGTTGATCCTGATGGCGACCACGAGCTTCACGCCTGTGGTTGCCCCCTCACAGCTGCCTGCCGGTACCCTTGTGACCTTCATGGGCGACAGCATCATGGAGTACAACAACGGAGTCTCCGCAGGCACCTCGAACTTCTCCGTCGCGGCCAACAACAACGGCGAGATGCAGCAGTGCCTCGCGCTCGATCCCCGCTTCAACATTGACGTGTGGGCAGCGGCGGACGCCTACGACGTCCCTTACGGTCGCGGGTTCTACGGGGCCAACCAGGGCTACGCCGGGCAGACTTCCACCACTGTGCTGTCCCGCAAGTCCAACGGCTTGTCCCAAGGGGCTGGCCTCTATGTGTGGGCGGCTGGAACCAACGACGGCCTGGAGAACGCTTCGGCGCAGACCCAGGCAATCGCCAACGCCCAGGCCTTCGCCAATGACGTGATCGCGGCCGGTAAGCGTCTACTGATCATCGGCGTTCGCCCCACCGGCACCGTGCAGAACACCCCGGCTCGCATCGCGGGACGTAAGGCCACCAACGTCGGCCTCGCGGCCATCGCCACGGCAAACCCTGGCGTGGTGTACTTCATCGACCTGTGGGCCGGATACGACCCCAACGGTGACGACATCGTTGACGTGTCCTACCAAACGGACGGCCTGCACCCCTCAGCGGCTGGTGCCTACGCAGCTGCCACCACTGGTGGTCTGCTCGCCAAGCTCCAGACGATCATTGCGCCGGGCGACATCATGGCCCTCAACCCGAACGCCGAGCTTTGCCCGGCCATCGCTGGGTCTGGTGGCACCAATGGCGTGGGAGCCAATCTGACGGGAACCATTCCGGCAGGCTGGACGATTGAGTACGGTTCCGGCACGACCGCGACCGCCGTGTCCTCCGTCTCCGGTGGCGTGTGGACCCTCAACGTCACTCCTGGCGTCTCGGCCTCGACCTTCCGCGTTCGACCCACGACCAACGTGGCCACGGTGGCGGGAACTGATTGGCTTAAGATGTCCGCCGACGTGCAGTCGGGTGGCGTCATCGTCTCCCGCCTTGAGGACAACCTCAACACCGCCAACTACTACGCCTCGGGCTTCCTGCTCGATCCAGCGGTGCAGCCCATCAGGGCCAAGTCGATGACCCCCGTGTGGCTCGCCAAGTCCACTGCAGTTCGCCCGACCGTTCGGGTGGCCGCTGCGGCAGGCGCTGCTGCATTCACGGCAACGATCTATGGCGTCTCCTGCAAGAAGCAGACGAGCCCTCGGACCCAGCGCAATGCGGGTTCCGTTCCGACCATCTCGGTCACCCCGACAGCACCCACAGGGACCCTCACGGTCGGCTCGGTTCTGACGGCCAACACCGGGACCTGGAACAACAACTCGGGCAGTATCGCGCAGACGCTCGCCTACCGCTGGTACCGAGACGGTGTCTTCATCAGCCAGACGCTTGGTGTCGCCGCCACGTACACGCTCGTTGCCGCTGACAGCGGGAAGACGATCACTTGCGGCATCTCTGCTGCCAACCCTGCAGGGCGCAGCGCCGAGAGCATCTCGCCCGGCGTCCTAATCGCATAAGGAAAATCACATGCTACTTGTCACTGCCACCCCGACCAAGTTCAAGCGGGGCTACTACTGCTATCAGGCTCTGATCGGCACCGGCACGACCGCCGTCACCATCAGCCTCAACGGCCTGACCGGCGTTGCCCTGGCCGACCTCGCGAAGTCCGCGAGTGCCGTGGGCTACATCTCGCTGCCCGACTGCGTTCTCACGGCGACCCTGACGGGTGACGCCAAGCTCGCTCTCGAACCGGTGGCGCGGGACGCCCGTTAAAATCCGCGGTGCCCTGGGGGCCTAAAGCTCCCAGGCGCTCGCCTCTCGCCCATCCCCGAGTTCCCTCTTGTCAACGCAAACCCTGCTGGCTTCGACTTCGATGTCGAGCCCTGATCCTCTACGCGAGGACCTCCGCAATTTCATCTGGCTGATCTGGCAGCACCTGAGGCTCCCGAGCCCCACGCCAACTCAGTACGACATCGCTCAGTTCCTCCAGCACGGCCCGAACAAGATTTGTATCGAGGCCTTCCGTGGCGTCGGCAAGTCCTTCCTGACTGCGGCGTTCGTCCTGTGGTGCCTCTACTGCAACCCCCAGCTTAAGATCATGGTGGTCTCGGCGTCCAAGAACCGCGCCGACAACTTCGTCATCTTCTGCCAGCAGCTGATCCAGACGGTCCCTGAGCTTGCCTTCCTCAAGCCCAAGGCCAACCAGCGCTCCTCCCGCGTCGAGTTCGACGTCGGCCCGGCTGAGCCCGACCAGACCCCTAGCGTGTTCGCGAAGGGCATCGACAGCCAGCTGACCGGTGGTCGCGCCGACATCATCGTCTCGGACGACGTCGAGGTCATGAACAACTCCATGACGGTCGCGGCTCGCGATCTGCTCATCGAGAAGACCCGTGAATACTCGGCTATCTTGAAGCCCCTGGCTCACGCTCGCGTCATCTACCTCGGCACCCCGCAGACCGAGGACTCGATCTACAACAAGCTGCCTGAGACCTTCACCAAGCGCATCTGGCCTTCGCAGGTTCCCACGGTCGACGAGATCGCCGGGTACGGCTTAGACCTGGCACCCCGCATCCTGCGCATGTTCCACAACAAGCAGTACGGAATGCCCACGGACCCTGAGCGGTTCGACATGGACGAACTGATCTCCCGCCGCGCCGAGTACGGGGCCGCTGGCTACCAGCTGCAGTTCATGCTGAACACCAAGCTCTCCGACGAGGAGCGCTACCCGCTCAAGCTCAAGGACCTGATCATCATGCCGGTGCCCCCTCAGAAGGCACCAGTGGACGTCTTCTGGCTCCCCAATCCCGACAGGGAACTCAAGGACCTCCCGAACCACGGCATGGCTGGCGACCGCCTGTATGCCCCAGGAGGGCACTCCAACGAGTTCCTCGACTACCAGCACCGCGTCATGTCGATCGATCCCTCGGGGCGCGGCAAGGACGAGACGGGCTACGCTGTGGGCCTGCACCTCGCGGGCAACACCTGGGTCCCTGAGGCCGGTGGTCTCCAGGGTGGCTACGACGAGGACACGCTCCTCGCCCTGGTCGGCATCGCCAAGCGGCACCGCATCCAGACCATCGTCATCGAGAGCAACTTCGGTGACGGCATGTTCGCCAAGCTCCTCGAACCCGTCCTGCTCCGCAAGGGCGTGACGGCTGAGATCGTGGAGGTCCGCTCGACCACCATGAAGGAGCAGCGCATCCTCGACATCCTGGAGCCGGTCATCGGTTCCCATAGGCTGATCGTCGACCCTGACGTGTTCGAGAAGGACGACGCCTCGATCCAGAAGTACGAGAGCCTGATCCGCAACCACAAGTCCGTGTTCCACCAGATGACCCACATCTGCCGGGAGAAGGACGCGCTGCGCTTCGACGACCGCGTGGACGCCCTGGCTATGCTGATCGGACACTTCGTCGAGATGATGAACCAGGATGCTGGGAAGATCGTCGCGAGGGAGCATCAGGAATGGATGGAGGCTCAGATCGCCAAGCTCCACCAGAGCCCCCTGAACTCAGCCTTCGGGCAACAGAGGATGTCCTGGGCTGGGAAGAGAATTGTGTGAGTGAACGAGGGGGGCTACTAGATGTAGTCCCCTTCGATTAGGGACCCATACAGAGGGGAGATACTTCCGTTAACAAAGGTTTCCCCATAAGTTCCCTCCTACTTGGGTTTCCTATCGAACCTTAGTTTTGATCCTCTGCGTGATCCTCGCACCACTGCTTGCACTGGTAGGAGGCTGCTTGGGAATGATCACTCTGATCGATACACCGATTGGTGCAGACCATGATGTGGTTCTCGTAGGTACCCGCCAGGGCAACCTGGGTGGACGCCACGAGGGCGAGAGACAGAATGATGGACCGGATCATGCTTCCTTCCTGACAGACTTGGGTTGAGGATCGACTGTTAGGTCCTGTCCTGTGGCCTCGTCAAGAGTCCCGAGCCAGAGGCCCCCCGAGGAAACCTCATGCACCGGCACGTCGACCCCAGTCTCCTCTATGGGCACGGCCCAGTGAGCCTCATGGAACTCTCGAGTCCCCTTGCGGGTCAGTCCCCATCCATTCTTCCGCTTGCCGTAGTAGACTCGGGGCATCTCAGGTTTCCCTTGGGTTGGTCCCCACGAACCTTTTTGAGAAAAATTTGTTCCCCCTTACGTATACACCAGAGACCCCAGTTCCCCCCGTGGCCCCCCTAGAAGACCTGTGATCCGCCCTATACGCGCCATCGCTGGCACAGATCATGGCACAAGCACATGCTAACCCATTGATTTCATTAGGGCTCTCACTGGATGCATACTCCTCGCCCTGCTAGATCGAGGGTTGCCCATGGGTTGGAACGTTCATTCCATCTTGGAACATTCGTTCCCATCTGTGCCATCCCACCTTTTTTGCCCCAAGGGAAACCCGAGGGTTCCTCACGTTTACCGGCGCTGACCTGATCGGCTGGCCATACGTTCAACCCGAGACCCATTAGTTACCATTGGTGACCCTTACGTGCGCGTTCTGATCCCTGATCTAGGGCGATCCTATACCGTTCGCATGGTTTCGCATGGTGCAAATCAGGCTTTGACCTCGACTAACACATTGATTTGACTCATGATTTCTTGTGGTTTCATGGGTCTAAAAAGCCTCTCCGATAGCGGAAACGTACCGTTGACGGCAAAGAAAGATCATAACAAAATCAATAGCTTATACGATTTCTGAAAATTCTTATTTCCCTCCGATAACCGAGAGGCTACATTCAAATCACACCAGACGAGCGGTGGCGGCGACGGGGCCTTCGGGGCCTGATGCCGGGAAGGGTGGCCAAGCCGGGCCGCATGTTCTTTGACAATCGAATAGGTCACCTAAGACCATAAACGGGGCGCGGGTTGCAAGCGATAGGCAACCGGGCGGAAAGCGCAACGTCCTAAGGGGTAGCACCCGATTGCGCTGATCCTTCACCACGACCATCAAGTGGTGGAGCCATACAAACTCAGGGGCTCTCTGGGTTTCTATGGCTTCACGACGGCGAAGCTATGTCCAACTCTCACGCTTAACGGGAACTCTCCGATGTTCAAGTCCAAGACCATCCGCAGCGGCGGCAATGCCAAGACCATCAAGGGCGACAAGCTCGGCAACTACGAAACCGCCATCATGTACCTTGCGCCAGCGTCTCAGTCTCTCATGGGCAACGTGTGCCCAATGGCAGGGCAGGCTGGTTGCGAGCTAGGCTGTCTCAGCAAGGCTGGCCGCGCTGGCATGTTCTCCAGCATCGTCGAGGCGCGGATTGCCAAGACGCAACGGTACTTCAAGAGCCGCGAGACCTTCATGGCCGATCTGGTCAAGGACATCGCCGCATTCGTTCGCTACTGCGCCAAGAAACAAGTGAAGGCTGCAGTGCGTCTTAACGGCACGAGCGACATCCAGTGGGAAGTGGCGCATCCCTGCAGCCGAGATGGGGTAACCTATACCTCGATCTTCGCCGCGTTCCCTGAGGTGCAGTTCTACGACTACACCAAGATTTACAAGCGGGCCTATCGGTCGCTGCCGAGCAACTACAGCCTCACGCTGTCCTATAGCGAAGCAAACCCGGCCTATGCCGACGCCATCACCAAGACCGCTCGTGAGACTGGCGCAAACGTCGCTGTGGTCTACCGCTCGAAGGCGCACCGGGACAGCCTGACGGGCTTCTACTGGCGGGCTCCGCAGTTCGACCGCGTCGTCATCGACGGCGACGAAACCGACATGCGCTTCACTGATCCCAAGGGCGTCATCGTGGGGCTCTACGCCAAGGGTCCCGCCAAGCGCGACACCTCAGGCTTTGTCGTCGGCTGATCTCTCCGTTAACCGGGTGTCTCCGCTAGGGGCACCCTAAGGCAACCCAAACCTATACCGCGAGCAATCCCATGGCACCGCAAGACATCACCATGTTTGTCAACCGCGACCGCGCCGAGCGCATCGCCCGTCAGTCCATCAAGAGCGCTGAGCGCTTCCACATCCAGCACGGCGTCGTCCGCTGGGCCGATGGCACCGTCGACCGTGGCTACCGCGTGGCCATCAACGATCTCGAAGGCAAAACCCTGAGGTACCTCTAATGACAACCCGCGATTTCTTCTGCCTCGCCGTCTACGGCTACAAGAAATGCTGCCCTGTTCACCTCGACGCCTACACCAAGGCTGACGCCGAGCGCGCCATGCGCTGGCAGCAAGTCGGGCCGGGCCAGTTCGACACCTATCACGTCGTCCAGCCGCACCGCACCAAGCGGGGCACCTTCGTGTCCGTCACGACCGGCGCTGAGTTCGAGGCCAGCAAGATGGGCTTCACCGACGAGGCTTGGACCGACTTCCTATCCCGCGTGTGGGGGGCCTGATGCCCGCAACCGAAACCCTAGTCGCCGCTGTCCTGTGGTCCGCACTGATCACCGGCTGCGCCGTGTTCTTCATCGCAACCCTGAGGAGTGACCGCTAATGGCCTTTCCAGCCCACGCCAACATCACCGAAAAGCGCATCATCACCGCCATCCTTAAGCGAGCCCTCGCGGCTGGCTATTCGGTCTCAGTCTTCGACGGGGAAGAATGGGCCTTGCGACGGTCGGTCGACCTCGAAGCGATCACCGCTGAATGCCACGCCACCGACGAAACCACGCTTCGCTTCTGGGATGCCACACGCAACCAGATGGGCTCGATCTGGCTCGTCCATGGCAACGAAGACGACGTCATCAGCGACCACACGGACAACTCGCCGATGGCCGCTCTCGTGAAGGGGCTTTAGCCATGACCAAGACCGTCACCATCAACGGCTCGTGGGGTTCCCTCACGGTCGACGCCACCACCGGCAACGTCCTGTCCTACGACGACGGGGGCACCCTGCCTGATCCCGATTGCCCACCGGAGCGGGGCTATACGGATTACGTCCGTGTCGATCTCGACGAGTGGCGCAAGACCTATACCGGCCAAGAGCCTGACTGCCTCGACGTCCTCGACGTGGGCTTCTGGTACCTCCACGACGGCGTCGAGACCTACGAGGGGCCTGAGCAGGACTGGCGCGACGAGTACGAGCGGGGAGGCAACCGATGACCGGAGGCACCCCAATCACCGCCGAGGAGCGCGAGGCGCTGCTGGCCTTCAAGGCTGAGTGGGGCCGCGAGTGGCGGCAGTACCTGCAGGCCGCATGGCTGTCCTACGCCTACAAGGGCGTCCACATGGCAGGCCGCGACACCGGCATCCTGCGCAGCATCCGCAACCAGCGGGGCTGTCAGTGGCTGGAGAGGGTCAAGCTATGATCGTCTACAACGTCAAGCGCCGCTGGTTCACCATGAAGAACGACGCCGAGGCCTATCGCAAGGCCGAGGGTCTGCCGCCGAGTGGAACCTATACCCTTCGCATCGAGAGCCGCGACGATCTCGCCGCGCTGCTCAACGGCCTGTGCGGCATCGACGGCATCCACCGCTACGTCGAGGTCGTCGAGGAGCCTGTGCCCGAGGAGGTGCTGGCCCGCAACGAAATCACCAACAACCCACCAGACTGCGTCCCCTTGTTCCTCGTGAAGGACTGGGAGCAGCGAATGAAAGGCATCTACAAATGAAGAAGCTCCTCGCCGCCACCCTGGCCTTCACGGTCGCCGCGCTCGCCGCGTGTACTGACGCCGACATCGCCTCGCAGAACCTGTCGAAGGCCGCTGACTACTTCGAGATTGACCGGCGCATCGTCTTCTACAACGGCATCACCGGCGACTACATGCTGACCATCGAAGGCCGCTGCTCGCTCGGCAACGCCGACACCACCAAGCAGCTGACCGTCACATGCAAGACGGGGCCGACCGCCTTCAAGAAGCACTTCCTCGGGCTGTCCGACAACGTGACCTACTTCGTCGAGCAGCTGCAGCCGCAGGCTGTCAGCGCCTACCACTACCGCGTGGTCTTCAAGCCGCTGGCGATCCTCCCCGACATCGAAATCCGCTGAGAGGTTCCCAATGAACGTCCCAACCTACGTCTGCCAGCGCCTCAACGCCTACACTGAGCGCGGCCACAACTGGCTCCTCGCCGTCGAGTATGCTGACGGCAAGCGAACGCTCCTCGGGTTCCACCGGACCCGCAAGGCCTGCAAGACCGTCGCGTCCTTCATGGCTGGCTGGCGCTGCAAGATCGAGGTCCGCGAGAAGCCCATGCGGCTCGATGCCTGGAGGGTGGACTAGGATGCTTCGTACAAAACGTACTTGCGACCCCACCCCAAATCACCTATGCTTAGGAGATAATTCCTATGGAATACGTCCTCGCCGCGCTCGCCTTCGGCATTCCAACGGGGCTGGCCATCTGGTCGCTGGTCTCAGCCATCAGGGGGAGCGCATGACCTATACCGACACGAACCGCCAAGGCTGGCTCGACCGCTGGCTCGACGGCAACGACTGAACCCGAGTGAACCGGAGTACCCTCATGGACAAACAGAAAGTCATCCTGCTGCTCACCGACGCCATTGTGGCTGGCACGATCTCAATCGAGAAGATCGCCAGCGACAAGCTCGACGAGGCCGAGCGGGCCATCAAGAGCGCCTATTACGGGCTTGACAACGCCCTGACGCTGATCCGCCGCGAGATCGCCCCGGCATCCCGAGAATAGTACGAAACCGTACAGTGGAACCGAGGGAGTCCGCTCACCATTTGTGTTGTAGGTGAGGAGCTTTCAACATGGTTAACGATAATACGGAGTATCAGAAGCGGGCCATCCTGATCCGCATGATCCTCGACATCCACGGCGCGGTCCTAGCGAAGCTCAAAGAGCCACCCGAGGTCACCCTCGTGCTGATGGCGATCCGCCTGGGTGAAATGGAGGACCGACCGATGGACCTCAAGTCCCTCGTGGCCGTCACCCACTACCCAAGGACCTCGGTCTCAAGACATGTGCGCGAGCTAATGAAACTAGGCCGTGTGTCTGTCGTAAGGGAAGGTAGACGCACCGTCATGCGTCTTAACCCGCAGGTCGAAGGCTCCCACGTTAAGCCCTTCTACGGTCAGGTAGAACGGGCCGTGCTGAGGGCCAGCCGGGACCTGACCAAAATGGACCCATTGGCGTTTGACAGAGGAGTCAGCAAATCTTAATTCGAGACACATTCCAGAAACAATCCGGAAACAATCGAGAGCCGATCATGATCCCACTTCACAGCGGGTAGACGCCGCACGTCCTATACTGACTACCCAGGAGCAGCGAGGGTGGCTCCTGTCCCCCCCAACAAGAATAACACTTCTTCGGGACTTACCCCAAAATGCGGATTACATTCTACGATGCAGACAACCTCCTCGTTGGTGAGCAACGGGCAGGAACCAATGACCATTGGGACGCTTGTCTGATCGGTCACTCCCTAGTCGCCTCGGGGACCTTCCCCGGCGCGGAAGATTTTCAGGTCCACGAGCCACTGATGGCTATCGTGGAATGCTCAAATGCAGTATTTACCGCTAACGCGACCTCCCGGCTAGAGGAGGTAAAAGCGGCCTAACAGGAGAAGGGGCTACCAATGACCACCGACGTGTCCGACTTGAAGGCACTGACCGTCATCATGAACGCGCTGCGGCGCTTCAACACACTCGACAGCAAGATGCAGGTGTCCACCGTCCTGGCCCTGCTGGAAGTGGCGGTCGCGAACTACAAACACGAGGACATTTCGGTGCAGGACATCGAGAAGAACGTCGGCATCAAGTCCGGCGCTGCATCCCGCAACGCCTACTATTGGGGCGAGGGCCATCAGGAAATGACTGGTGGCTACGAAATGATCACTATCGGTTTCGGTGAAGATCGCCGGAAGCGCTCCCTTGTCCTGACCAACAAGGGCCGAGCGTTCATCAAGGATTTGGTCAATGGAGTGCAGAGCTATGGCAAGGCTACGGGGTAACCGTTGGCAGGCCGACGTACTGGTCGACGGGGTGCGCAAGCGCGTCTCGTTCAAGACCCAGGCTGAGGCTGAGGACTATGAGAAGGCCGTGGAGGGTGGCTACAAGCCTTCCGCTGCCAACACCCTTGGCGACTTCGTCGACGAGGCATTCGACAAGCTGTGGGGCACCGCTAAGTCCCGCAAATACATCGAGGGGAACTGGCGGGTCATCTACCGCTACATCCCGAGGGACACCGCGCTCGACAAGATCAACGACGCGCTGGTCGAGAAGATGGTCATCAGCATGAAGCGCGATGGCAAGCAGGGCGGCACGATCAACCGCAAGATGGCGAACCTCACGAAGCTCCTCAAGGAAGCCAAGCGCAAGGGTCGCCTGATGACGCTGCCCGACTTCACCGAGGCACGTCAGCCTGAGGGCAACGCGAGGGAACTCACGATGTCCCGCGAGCAGGAGAGGGCGGTCAACCTATACTTCGACCACATCGGCAAGCCGGTGGCCAAGCACCTGTTCAACTTCCTGCTCTACACCGGCTGTCGCATGAACGAGGCGCTGACCCTCGACCGCAAGCGCGTGACGCCGGGCCGCAGCGTGATCTTCCACCACACGCTCTCGAAGACCTCGACCACCCGCACGGTCCCTCTGGTGCCCCAGGCTGCAGAGGCATGGGCCGAGGTGTGCAAGCTCACGAACAGCCCGACGCCCTTTGGGGAACTCATGCCCTACTGGACGTTCCGCGATCACTGGGCGAGCCTCAAGGCGCACCTCAAGGTCGATGAGGACGAGTTCGTCCCGCACATGCTGCGGCATACCTGCGCTACCCGGCTGGTCATCGCCGGGGTGCCCCTACCGATGGTCATGAAGTGGCTCGGACACAAGAGCATTCAGGTGACCATGCGCTACACGAACCTCGTCCCTGACGATCTCGACGTAGCCGCAAAAGCGCTGTCCATGGCAGCGTGACACACTGTGACAGGCTGTGCCAAATGTGTGCCAGCTGTGACAAAGCCGCTTGACGTTCCTATACCCTGAACCTATTGGGTTTGCGCGGAACGCAGCGTTGAGGCCTCGTGCCAGAGTGGTCATGGAGAGGACTGCAAATCCTTGCACCCCGGTTCGATTCCGGGCGAGGCCTCCAATCGCTTCAACTCCCGCATGCCGGGGGCTTGAGTTCCGGTCGAATGCGCCGCAGTGTCGGCGCGACAAGCGCATTTCAGCGCATTGGCTTTGACGGATTGGTTGGGACATGAGCGCTGATTTCTCCGAACTTCGCGTCAAGATGGTCGACGGCCAGGTCCGCACCACCGATGTGACCGACGCAGCATTGCTCGATGCCATGCTTGCCGTGCCGCGCGAGGCCTTTGTCGGGGCCGGCCGACAGGCTCTCGCCTATATCGACGAGGATATCCGCATCTCCGACGGCGCCGATGGCAGCGGTGCGCGCTACCTCATGGAGCCGTCGCCACTGGCCAAGCTTTTGCAGTTGGCCGAGATCGACGCCGGCGATTCGGTGCTCGATGTCGGCTGCGGCACCGGTTATTCCGCGGCGCTGCTGTCCAGGCTGGCCAAATCCGTCGTGGCGCTGGAAAGCGATACCACACTGGCGGAAGCAGCCAAAGCGGCGCTTTCGGCGCAGGGCTGCGATAACGTCACCGTGGTCACCGGCCCACTGCCGCTAGGTCATGCCGCCAAGGCGCCCTACAATGTGATTCTCATCGGCGGCAGCGTCGAGAAAGTGCCTGCGGCGCTGCTTGACCAGCTTGCCGAAGGCGGCCGGCTGGTGGCTGTGGAAGGGGAGGGCAATGCGGGCGTAGCCCGGCTCTTTTTCAATGCAGGGGGGGTTGTAACCGGAAGACGGGCATTTAATGCGGCAATTAAGCCACTACCCGGATTTGAACGCATTCATGCCTTCGAGTTCTAAGTGATTTTGCCTTGCAGCAAAGACTCTGTCATGTTGGCTTGCGATTGAACAATCGTTGCTGATTGGTTAACCGGGGTTTCGGGAGGCTGTCAGCGGGGGAACGATACATCGACGCGGCGCTGGCCGATCCCTAGGGATGGGCTGGCGTGGCGTGGTTCCCGTGCAAAACGAATGAGGGATATAAAGTGCCGTCCTTAGCCAAGAGTTTGTTTGTTACTGTCCTCATTTCCGCGACAGCGCTTTCGCCGATAGCCGCCTCGGCGGAAACCATTCTCGGCGCGCTTTCCAAGGCCTACCAGAACAATTCCTCGCTGAATTCGGCCCGTGCCGGCGTGCGCGTCACCGATGAGGGCGTGGCGATCGCCAAGTCGGGCTATCGCCCGGTGATCACTGGTTCGGCTGATATCGATTACACCTCCAGGCACCTAAACGGCAGGAACGCGAGCCTGGCATTGACCACCGGCAGCTTCGGCGTTCGGATTGATCAGACGCTGTTCGACGGCTTCCAGACCAAGAACAGGGTCGCGTCGGCCGCTGCACAGGTGAGGGCCTCGGTCGAGGGCCTGCGCAACACCGAAGAGAACACGCTGTTCAACGCGGCGAGCGCCTATATGGACGTGATTCGCGACCGCCAGGTGGCGGTGCTGACCGAACAGAATCTGCAGTTCCTGACCGAGCAGGCGCGCGCGGCACGCTCGCGCTTCGAGGTCGGCGAGGGCACGCGCACCGATGTAGCGCAGGCCGACGCGTCGCGTTCGGCCGCGGTGGCGCAATTGAGTGCCGCCCGTGCGCAGGCTCTGGCCAGTGCGGCAACCTATCATCAGATCGTCGGTGACGAGCCGGGCAAGCTCAAGGCCGCGTCGCCGTTGGCGAAGCTGTTGCCGAGGAGTCTCGAGGCGGCGATCGGCATTGCATCGAACGAGCATCCGGCCATCCTGGCCGCCCTACATTCCGTCGATGCAGCCGGATTTGATGTAAAGACGCAGGAGGGTGCGTTGCTGCCGCAGTTGACTGCCAGTGCCGGCCTTTCCCATGCCTATCAAAATACCGTACCTGGCGCGGGGGATTCGGACGGCGATTCCAATGCCGCCACCGTCGGCGCGACGCTGACCGTTCCGATCTATTCGGGCGGCCGTACCTCCGCACTCGTTCGTCAGTCGAAGGAATCGCTCAGCCAGGCTCGCATCGAGGTGGATGTCAGCCGTGACTCGGTTCGCCAGGCCGTGACCTCGGCATGGACGCAATACATCGCAGCGCGTGAAAGCGTCGACGCTAATCGGCAGGTGATCGCGGCCGCACAGTTGGCGCTCAACGGCGTCATCGAGGAGCGCAATGTCGGACAGCGCACCACGCTCGACGTGTTGAATGCCCAGAACGCCGTCATCTCGGCAAAGATCGACCTCGCCAGCTCCGAGCGCGATGTGGTTGTAGCGAGCTACGCCATCCTGTCGGCCATGGGCCGCCTGTCGGCCGATCGCCTGGCGTTGAATGTGGTGAAGTACAAGCCTGAAGAGCACTACAGAGCCGTCAAGGACAAATGGATCGGGCTGCGTACGCCGGACGGTCGTTGATCGCGACTGAGCGGTTCAAATCCCGCCAAGATTGAAAGTATCGTAGCGCCGCGCTTCCCAAGGATGCGCGGCGTTTGTCTTTTGTAGCCTAAATTGTTGAAATCCGGCGTCTTCCGAGATTGGGGATTCTCGGATGGCGATCCGTCGGCTACGCTGTCGCCATGATTCGTATCCGGCTTTGCCGGACAGGAATCCAGGAACGGGTCACTACAGCGCCACGCGTCCGATGGATGCGCAAAGGAGGCTGTAGAACTTTGATTTTGCGCCTGATCCTCTTCGAAAATCGAAGATCGATTTTCGGGATCATGCGCGGGGGCGGCGGGTGTGACGATGGCGACGGCAAGCAGCGCACAGCGCGAACCTTCCATGGAAGAAATACTGGCTTCCATCAGGAGGATCATCGAAGACAGCGACACCGGCCGCAAGCTGCCGGGCGACGCCGATGAGTTGCGCCAGGACCTTGTGCCGGCCGCCGGGCCTGTTTCGGATGTCGAGGCCTTCCGCAGCGAATTGCACAGCTCGACCGAAAGCAAGAAGCCGGTGACGCTGGCCGAGGTGCAGGCCCAACTGGCCGAGCCGGTGGTTGCGCGGCTGGAGCCGCGCTCCGAGCCGTCGCCAGTGAAGCCGGCCATTGCGGCAAATGCCACGACCGCCGCGCCACCCGCGCATGCTCCGATGACCCTGGCGGAAGTGAGCGCCAGGATAGCCAGTGAACCTGTCCCCGCCGTCGGGGCAGAAGCTGCAGTGCGGGCAAAGACGGAAACCACCGACTCGATCGTCACGGATTGGCGCCGCGAAATCGCGGCCGTTGGCAATCAGGAAAAACCGGCTGACACAGTACGGCGGCCCGAGATCAGGCAGCCGGAGACTGAAAATCGGCAGGCAGCAATCGCGGAGGTCGAGGCTTTCGAAGACGATCTCGCTGCCGAGCCGGCTTTCGAGCCTCGTCCTTCGCGCAGCGAGCACGCGCGCCCGGCCGATACAACCCCGGCCCGTCCGGCGATCGTTTCGGAACATACGGGACGGCAGGTCGCAGCCGCCTTCGGCGAGCTCTCCGACGCCTTCGCCAGCCGCAGCAAGAAGACCTTCGACGAGATGGCCGAGGAGATGCTGCGGCCGATGCTGCAGGACTGGCTGGACAACAACCTGCCGACGCTGGTCGAGCGCCTGGTACGCGAAGAAATCGAGCGCGTCGCGCGCGGCGCGCAATAGGCATCACCACAGCCCGTTCCGGATTAAAGCGCCGCCTTCGGGCGGCGCTTTCTCGCTGCAGGCCAGCGTCCGGCTGATGTCGCGAATGCGATCAGCTTCCCGTCGGGATCGCTGACGATGAAGGTGCGGGCATGGCCTTCCCGTTGAAATGACCAGGGCCCCGCCTATTTGCGTTGAAGGACTGAGGCAGCCCTCGCGGTTGACTTGGCCAAAACCTTCCGATTTACACCGGGTCAGCAAAACTCCCGACCGCGCGGACCACTTTCCCATGCTTGAAAAGACCTACGACGCCAAGACCGTCGAACCCAAGATCGCCAAAATCTGGGAAGAGGCGGACGCATTTCGCGCCGGCGCAGGTGCGGAAGAGGGGGCCGAGGCCTTTACCATCGTCATCCCGCCGCCCAACGTCACCGGCTCGCTGCATATGGGCCACGCACTCAACAACACGCTGCAGGATATACTCGTGCGCTTTGAGCGCATGCGCGGCAAGAACGTGCTGTGGCAGCCGGGCATGGACCATGCCGGCATCGCCACGCAGATGGTGGTCGAGCGCCAGCTGATGGAGAAACAGATCCATCGCCGCGATCTCACCCGCGAGGAGTTCATCGAGAAGGTCTGGGAGTGGAAGGCCGAGTCCGGCGGCGCCATCTTCAACCAGCTGAAGCGGCTCGGCGCCTCGGCGGACTGGTCGCGCGAACGTTTTACCATGGATGAAGGCCTGTCCAAGGCCGTGCTCGAAGTATTCGTCAGCCTCTACAAGGAAGGGCTGATCTACAAGGACAAGCGCCTTGTGAACTGGGACCCGAAGCTGTTGACGGCGATCTCCGACCTGGAGGTCGAGCCCCAGGAGATCAACGGCAATCTCTGGCACTTCCGCTATCCGATCGAAGGCGAGACTTTCGATCCGGAAAATTCGGCGACCTTCATTACCGTGGCGACGACACGGCCCGAGACGATGCTTGGCGATACGGCGGTCGCCGTGCACCCGGACGACGAGCGCTACCGGCATCTGGTCGGGAAAAATGTCGTGCTGCCGATCGTCGGCCGGAAAATCCCGGTTGTGGCTGACGAGTATTCCGACCCGGAAAAGGGTTCCGGCGCGGTCAAGATCACGCCGGCGCACGACTTCAACGATTTCGAGGTCGGCAAGCGCCACAAGCTGCCGGCGATCAACATCCTGACCATCGAGGCGGCAATAACGCTCAGGGATAATGAGGATTTTCTCGCCGGGCTCGACGTGACGCCGGAGCGTCAGGCCGTCTGGGACGAGCTCGACGGTCTCGACCGTTTCGTCGCGCGCAAGAAAATCGTCGAGCTGATGGAGACCGGCGGCTTCCTCGACAAGATCGAGCCGCACCGCCACGCCGTGCCGCATGGCGACCGCGGCGGCGTGCCGATCGAGCCGTTTCTGACCGAGCAGTGGTATGCAAACGCCGCCGAGCTGGCCAAGCCGGCGATCGCATCGGTGCGTGAAGGCCGTACCAACTTCGTGCCGAAGAACTGGGAAAAGACCTATTTCGACTGGATGGAGAACATCCAGCCCTGGTGTATTTCACGCCAGCTATGGTGGGGTCACCAGATCCCGGCCTGGTACGGGCCGGACGGCCGGGTCTTCGTCGAGAAGACCGAGGAAGAGGCGCTGGGCGCCGCGATCGAATATTATCTGGCGCTGGAAGGTCCATGGAAGGCCTGGGTCGAGGACAAGCTCGAGACCTTCAAGCCGGGCGAAATCCTGAGCCGCGACGAGGATGTGCTCGACACCTGGTTCTCGTCCGCACTGTGGCCGTTCTCGACACTGGGCTGGCCGGATCATACGCCGGAGCTGAAGACCTATTACCAGACCGACGTGCTGGTGACCGGTTTCGACATCATCTTCTTCTGGGTCGCCCGGATGATGATGATGGGCCTGCATTTCATGCACGAGGAGCCGTTCCACACCGTTTATGTGCATGCGCTGGTGCGCGACAAGAACGGGCAGAAGATGTCGAAGTCGAAAGGCAACGTCATCGATCCGCTCGACCTCATCGACGAGTTTGGCGCCGATGCACTGCGCTTCACGCTGACGGTGATGGCGGCGCAGGGGCGCGACGTGAAACTCGATCCGGCGCGCATCGCCGGCTACCGCAATTTCGGCACCAAGCTGTGGAACGCGACACGCTTTGCCGAGATGAACGAGGTCGCGCGCAATGACGATTTTTGGCTGAACGACGCCAAGTTGCCGGTCAACCGCTGGATCCTGACCGAATTGACCCGGGCGTCGCACGCGATCACCGAGGGCATCACCTCATACCGCTTCAACGAGGCGGCAGGGGCTGCCTACCGCTTCGTCTGGAACCTGTTTTGCGACTGGTATCTCGAACTGCTCAAGCCGGTGTTCATGGGCACTGACGAGGCGGCCAAAGCCGAAAGCCGCGCCTGCGTCGCCTTCGTGCTCGACGAGATCTACAAGCTGCTTCACCCGATGATGCCGTTCATGACCGAGGAGTTGTGGGCGCAGACGGCGGGCGAGGGCCGGACGCGCGCAACGCTGCTTTGCCACGCCGCCTGGCCGTCGCCGGACTTCGAGGACGCGGACGCGGCCGCCGACATCAACTGGCTGGTCGATCTGGTGTCCGGCATCCGCTCAGTGCGCTCCGAAATGAACGTGCCGCCGGCGGCGATCGCACCGTTGGTGGTGGTTGGCGCCAGCGTCGAGACCCGGCAGAGGCTCGACCGCCATGCGTCCGCCATCAAGCGGCTGGCGCGGGTCGGAGACATCTCGCTGCAGGACGCGGCACCCAAGGGCTCGGCCCAGATCGTGGTCAACGAGGCGACGATCTGCCTGCCGCTCGGCAGCCTGATCGATCTCTCCGCCGAGGCGGCGCGGCTGCAGAAAGAACTGGCCAAGGTGACCGAGGAAATCGCGCGGTTGCACAAGAAGCTGTCGAATGAGCGGTTCGTCGCCAGCGCGCCGGAAGAGATCGTCGCGGCCGAGCGCGAAAAACTCGACGAATACCGCGATCAGCAGGAGAAGCTTTCGGTCGCGTTGACCAGGGTGCGCGACGCTGGTTGAGCGCTGGATTCGCGATGCCTGGGAACGGCGTCAAGGCAGTCTTGTGCCCGAAAAACAGGCATTCCGTAACGTTAATGTTGACGTAAACGGAAAGTTTGCGCCCCATTGTTGCCTTAATGTAACAATGGGGCCTAATGCCGGTAAAACATCCGCGTTTTATACTGTTTAGAGCGGTTTTTCATGATTTTTTGCGCCGATTGCCGCTCAAATGGCCATTTTCCGGCATGCTTGCGCGGCGCGCCACTTTGTCCGAAATGCGTTCCGCAAGTGCGTACATGTACGTTATATCAATTCATTGTTGCACCGTTAACCCGAATTGGTTCTAGCTTGACGCACTGGAATTTCGGGGAGGACATCCATGAACAATTTGCGTTTGAAAACACTGCTGGGGGCGGGGTGTTTTTCGCTGGGTTTGATTGGTTCCGTACATGCCGGCGGTCTGGAGCGCGGCGGCTATGACATCGATCTGCTGTTCGATCCGGCGCAGGTCACAGGCGAGGTAACCGGTACCTATGTGATGCCGCAACGCGACCTGAAGAACGTGGTGGACGCGGATACAAGACTCATTGAGGGTGGCGGTGATCTTAACGCTCCGGGATACTCGACCAGTGCCCGCGATACCGAAAGCTATTGGGTACCGAGCGTCGGCTTCAAGGCTGGTGTAGGCCCCGTCGATTGCCTTATCGACTACGGCCAACCGATCGGTGCGTACAGCAATCCCGGCGCCAATTGGGCCGGCGCGAACGGCAATATCGTCACCAAAGTCAAGAGTGAAGCCGTAGGCGGAACCTGCTCGTACAAGATGGATCTCGGCAAAGGACAGTTTCGTTTCATCGGGGGCGTGTTCCACGAGGAGGTTTCAGGCTTCAAGGAGCAGTTGGTGTCGACAATTCCAGGGTTGCTTGGGGTTGGTACCGGCATAGGCCGTCTCGATCTCGAAGGTGATGGTTGGGGATGGCGCGCCGGTGTTGCCTATGAAATCCCTGATATCGCGCTGCGCGCAAGCTTGGTCTACAATTCGGCGGTCAAGCTCAACAACTTGGACGGAACACTTGATCTGACCGAGGTTCCCCTTCCCGGCAACCCGCTTTTGGGCAAGGTAACGGACGTCTCCGGATCTTCTCAGGTGCCCGACTCTTTGGAACTGAAACTGCAGTCCGGCATCGCGCCAGGATGGCTGGCTTTTGGATCCGTCAAGTGGGTCAACTGGAGCGTCCTGCAGAGCATTCCGTTTTGCCCGGTGGGCTCTCCAGAGTGCTCGACTACCAGCGATTACCGGGCCACGTCACTTGATCTGCTCTATCGTGATGGCTGGACGGTTTCCGGCGGCATTGGCCACAAGTTCAATGACCAGTGGAGCGGCGCCGCGGGTCTGACCTGGGATCGTGGAACCAGCACGGGCCTCAGCGCCCAGACCGATACATGGACGGTCAGCGGTGGTGTATCCTACACCCCGACCGCGAACGTCGAGCTTCGTCTTGGCGGCGCGTTGGGTGTGCTCACAAGCGGATCGATCCATCCCGTCGTAGGCAAGGATGGCGTCACATATGGTACGGACTACACCGCCGATTTCGGCAACGATCTGGTTTCAGCCGTTTCGACTTCATTCAAGGTGAAGTGGTAAGCTTTTCAAATTAAAAGAGAAAAGGCCGGGCAGTGCCCGGCCTTTTTCAGTTTGCGGCACAGCGTCGAGCCGTGCCGTCAAGCGCCGGCGTTCAAAATCCGCCGCACCTATGTCGCCTCCGTAATTGTGACGTTTTGGCAACAGTTCCGGACCAACCCCCGCGCTACGGTCCCGCTCGACCAAATTGCCCATTTCCCGCCATAAACCCGGCGCACCTCGAATTTGTCTCGGGACACGCGCCAGAAGGCTCGGCGATGGGGCAGGCCGCACCGCCTGCGGCAAGGAAGAGAATGGACGCCAAAGTCATCTCCAAGGCCAAGCTCCCTAGCCGCCATGTGACCGTCGGTCCGGCGCGTGCGCCGCACCGTTCGTATCTCTATGCCATGGGCCTGTCTGCGGCCGAGATCGCGCAGCCGCTGGTCGGCGTTGCCTCCTGCTGGAACGAGGCGGCGCCTTGCAACATCTCGCTGATGCGCCAGGCGCAGGTGGTCAAGAAAGGTGTGGCGGCCGCAAACGGCACGCCGCGCGAATTCTGCACCATCACCGTCACCGACGGCATCGCCATGGGGCACCAGGGCATGAAGTCGTCGCTGGTGTCGCGCGATGTCATTGCCGATTCGGTCGAACTCACCATGCGGGGCCATTGCTACGATGCGCTGGTCGGCCTTGCCGGCTGCGACAAGTCGCTGCCCGGCATGATGATGGCCATGGTGCGGCTCAACGTGCCGTCGATCTTCATCTATGGCGGCTCGATCCTGCCGGGCTCCTATCGCGGCCGCCAGATCACTGTGCAGGACGTGTTCGAAGCAGTCGGCCAGCATTCGGTCGGCACGGTCAGCGATGCCGAACTGCTCGAGATCGAGCAGGCGGCGTGTCCGTCTGCCGGCTCCTGCGGGGCCCAGTTCACAGCCAACACCATGGCCACCGTCGCCGAGGCGATCGGCCTGGCGCTGCCGTACTCCTGCGGCGCGCCGGCGCCTTACGAGATGCGCGACCGCTTCAATTTCGCCTCCGGCGAAAAGATCATGGAGCTGATCGCCAAGAACATCCGGCCGCGCGACGTCGTCACGCTGAAGGCGCTGGAGAATGCGGCGACCGTGGTTTCGGCCACCGGCGGCTCGACCAATGCGGCTTTGCACCTGCCGGCGATCGCGCATGAGGCAGGCATCAAGTTCGACCTGTTCGACGTTGCCGCGATTTTCGAGAAGACGCCTTACATCGCCGACCTCAAGCCGGGCGGCAAATATGTCGCCAAGGACATGTTCGAGGCCGGCGGCATTCCGCTGTTGATGAAGACGCTGCTCGACCATGGCTATCTGCATGGCGACTGCATGACCGTGACTGGCCGTACTTTGGCCGAAAACATGGAGCATGTTGCCTGGAATGATAGCCAGGATGTGGTCCGTCCCGCCAACCGACCAATCACCCAAACCGGCGGTGTCGTGGGCTTGAAGGGCAACCTTGCCCCCGAAGGCGCGATCGTGAAGGTCGCGGGCATGACGGAGCTGAAATTCTCAGGCCCGGCACGCTGTTTCGATTCGGAAGAGGAATGTTTCGAGGCGGTCACGCACCGCAACTACAGGGAAGGCGAAGTTCTCGTCATCCGCTACGAGGGTCCGCGCGGCGGTCCGGGCATGCGCGAGATGCTGTCGACGACGGCGGCGCTCTACGGCCAGGGCATGGGCGGCAAGGTGGCCCTCATCACCGACGGCCGTTTTTCGGGCGCGACACGCGGGTTCTGCATCGGCCATGTCGGGCCCGAAGCAGCCGTTGGCGGCCCGATCGGGCTCTTGAAAGACGGCGACGTGATCTCGATCGACGCGACCAAAGGCACGATCGAGGTCGACCTGTCCGAGGCTGAACTGGCAACGAGGGCGAAGGCCTGGAAGGCGCGCACGACCGACTACCAGTCGGGCGCGATCTGGAAATATGCACAGACGGTAGGGCCTGCCCGCGACGGCGCGGTCACCCATCCCGGCGGTGCCAAAGAAACACATTGCTATGCGGATATCTGAGTTGTTGAGGTCGTCTGTCCTTCCGGCACTGGTCGCTGTTGCGATCTTTGGCGCCGTGAGCCAGGCCATGGCCTTCGACGACAAGGTGTTCGACGACAAGACCGGCGTGAAGCCGCAATCGAGCCCGTGGGCCGTGTTCCAGTTCGGCTTCTCCGCTTACAAGAGCGGCCACAAGGAACAGGCGGTCGAGGCCTATAAATACGCCGCCGAAAACGGCCAGATCGGCGCCACCTGGAAGCTCGCCCGCATGTATGCCGAAGGCGACGGCGTGACGCGCGACGACTACGCGGCGTTCAAATTCTTCTCCGAGATCGTCGATCAGGATGTCGAGCCGGGTTCGCCGGAGGAAAGCTATGTCTCCGACGCGCTGGTGGCGCTGGGCGACTATCTCCGGACAGGCATCCCCGGCAGCCCGGTCGAGGAAAACGAGGTCGCGGCGCAGGAATATTACATGCGTGCGGCCGCCAATTACCGCAACCCGAACGCCCAGTTCGAGATGGGCCAGATGTTCCTGAAGGGCGAGGGCGGCGTCAAGGCCAGCGTCAAGCAGGCCGGCCGCTGGTTCCAGCTCGCCGCCGAAAAAGGCCATGCCGGCGCCCAGGCGACGCTTGGCAATCTTCTGTTCCAGAGCGGCAAGATCGTGCGCGGGCTGGCCATGATGACCGCCGCGCTCGAACGCGCCTCGCCGAGCGACCAGCCGTGGATCCGCGGCATGCAGGAAGAGGCATTTGCCGCCGCCGGCGAAGCCGACCGCCGCACTGCGATTTCGCTTGCCGACGATATTCTCACCAAGGGCGGCGGCGACCAGTGAAATTGCCAATCTCCCCCCTTGAGGGGGATGCCCGGCAGGGCAGAGGGGGGCGCTGTGCCGCTGGCATTTCAGTTGACTAAAGTTTGCCCGGGTTGGACTGAGAGGGTGAGCTTGTTTGACCGAAAGGTCGCGTTCTTCGCGCCCCCCTCTGGCTTGCCGGCCATCTCCCCCTCAAGGGGGAAATTAGCTCACATCCATCAGTTCTCGGTGAGTTCCGCCGGCACCGCTCTGTGCACCGGCATCGAGATCGGCGTGACGTGCAGATGCGGCTTAATCGTGCTGTCGGGACAGGTATCGCCGATCTTGGTCCATGAGGTGTTGTTGAGCACCAGGTCGCAGCGGGCCATATGGCTCTTGTCTGAAACCGTCAGGCAGGTGACCTGGCCGACCTGGTAGGACTTGCCATTGGCCAGGCACTGCTGGTCGGCAAGTGCCGCTGCAGGGGAGGCCATGGCAAATGCTAGGCCGATCGGGCAAAGGAGGAATCGTAGTGCCATGGAACCCCAGCCGCCATGCTGATCTCTGACTGAATGGCGCGATTGTGGCGATATCAGGGTTTCGGCTGATATCAGGCCGGCAGCAGCGCCAGATCGATCGCCACCGGCACATGATCGGAAGGCTTTTCCCAGGCGCGCACATGCTTTTCGATCGAGGCCGAGGAAAAGCGGTTGGCTGCTTCGGGCGACAACAGCAGATGGTCGATGCGGATGCCGTTGTTCTTCTGCCAGGCGCCGGCCTGGTAGTCCCAGAAGGTGTAGACGTCGGCCGCATCGGTGACGGCGCGCACCGCCTCGGTAAAGCCGAGATTCTTCAGTCGCCGGAAGGCTTGCCGGGTCTGCGGCTGGAACAGCGCATCGCCAAGCCAGTTCTCGGGGAAGCGCGCATCGACCGGCTCGGGGATGACATTGTAGTCGCCGGCCAGCACCAGCGCCTCCTCCAGAAGCAGCCGCTGCTCGGCCCAGCGATGCAGCCGCTCCATCCAGGCCAGCTTGTAGGGAAATTTCTTCTCGTCATCGATGGGATTGCCGTTGGGCAGATAGAGCGAGGCGACGCGCAGCGCGCCCTGGTCGGTCGAGAACACGCCCTCGATGAAGCGCGCCTGCTCGTCGGTGTCATCACCGGGCAGGCCTCGGATAACCTCGTCGAAGGGAAGCTTCGACAGCAGGGCGACGCCGTTAAAGCCATTCTGGCCATGGGTTTCCACGTTGTAGCCAAGCGCCTCGATCTCGGCGCGCGGGAACTGCTCGTCGACCGACTTCATCTCCTGCAGGCAGACGATGTCTGGCTGGCTTTCGCTCAGCCAGTGGGTGAGGTTGCCGATGCGGGCGCGAATGCCGTTTATGTTCCAGGTGACGATTTTCATGGGCGGCCTCAGGGATGTTCGGGCGAAAGACGTTCGACAAGCCCGATCGTATTGCCTGCCGGGTCCTTTAGAAAGGCCATCCACTCGCTTTCCCCCGCCGTTCCGAACGTGCCTTCGGTGTCGTTGTGGACGAGCGCCGGCGGTGCGGTGAAGGGAACGCCGGACGCTTTCGCCTCGGCGTGGAAGGCTTCGAGCCCGGCTATATCGAGATAGACGGTGCCGGCCGGAACGCCATCGGTCAACAGCAACCTGATATCGCCGGCCATGATGAAGGCGATGCCCGGCGGATCGTAGCGGGCGTGAACGTTGAGGCCGAGCACATCGCGCCAGAAGGCCAGCGTCACGTCGAGATCGCGCCCGGCCGACAGTGCGACCTGACGGACCGGGCCGACGCCGGACATCTGCCTAGATGGAGAAACTGGTGCCGCAGCCGCAGGAGGCGACTGCATTGGGGTTGCGGATCTGGAACGATTGGCCCATCAGATCGTCGACGAAGTCGATCACCGAGCCGCCCATATAGACCAGCGACAAATCGTCGATCAGCACGGTGGCGCCGTCCTTTTCGATGGCGACGTCGTCGTCATTGCGCGTATCGACCAGGTCGAACTTGTAGGAAAAGCCGGAGCAGCCGCCGCCCTCTACGGAGACGCGCAGCGCCGTCTTGCCGGCCTCGCCAGAGACAATTTTCGCGATCCGCCTGGCGGCGGCGCCGGTCATCTCGACTTTCATGGCAGTCTTGGCATCAGCGCCCATGGGCGTCACCTTGCTTTCGGTTTCACATGATAGGTATGAAGCGGGAAGGGGCAAGTCAACTGCGGCGGCATCAGCCATGACAAATGAGCTTGGCGACATTGGGTTCGGCTATCGGCCGCGCGCGGCCTATGCCAGCGACCCAGCCAGGTCGCGCGGGCGGCTCTATGACGAGGTCGAGAGCCCGACTCGCACGCCATTCCAGCGCGACCGCGACCGTATCATTCATTCGACTGCCTTCCGCCGCCTGAAGCACAAGACGCAGGTGTTCGTCGCCCATGAAGGCGACCACTATCGCACCCGGCTGACGCATTCGATCGAGGTCGCGCAGATTGCGCGGGCTCTGGCGCGAGCGCTGCGCGGCGACGAGGATCTGGCCGAGGCGGTCGCCTTGGTGCACGATTTCGGTCACACGCCGTTCGGCCATACCGGCGAGGACGCGCTGAACGAGCGGATGGCCCAATGGGGCGGCTTCGACCACAATGCGCAGTCGCTGCGCGTGGTGACGCGGCTGGAGCGGCGCTATGCCGAGTTCGACGGGCTAAACCTGACCTGGGAAACGCTGGAAGGGCTGGTCAAGCACAATGGGCCGCTGACAGATGCCAAGGGAAAAGGGCTCAAAGGCCCGGTGCCGCAGGCGATCCGCGACTATTCCGAGTTGCACGACCTCGAACTCGACCATTTCGCCGGCATCGAGGCGCAATGTGCTGCGATCGCCGACGATATCGCCTACAACACCCATGACATCGACGACGGCCTGCGCTCCGGCTTCCTGACCTTGGACATGCTGGAAACGGTGGCGCTGCCGGGATCGATCCTGGCAAGCGTGCGCGCGCGCTATCCGGGCCTGGACGATGTGCGCACCGGCCATGAGCTGATGCGCCGGCAGATCACGATGATGGTCGAGGACGTCATTGTTTCCACCACCGCCAATCTGGAGCGCATCAAGCCTGACAGCGCCGAAGCGGTGCGGGCGGCGGGCGAGACGATGGTGACCTTTTCCGCAGACATGGCGGCGACCGAGAAGGATTTGAAGACCTTTCTTTACAAGCATCTCTACCGGCATGACGAGGTGATGCGCGTTCGCACTGAGGCCGAGCAGATCGTGCGCGACCTGTTCGATGTCTATTTCGCCGATCCGCGCGCCATGCCGGACGGCTGGCGGGAGGGGCTCGACCGGGCGGAGGACCGCATCAAGGCGCGCAGCGTCGCCGATTTCCTGGCGGGGATGACGGATACCTACGCCTTGAAGGAACACCGCCGTCTGTTTGACCATACGCCCGATTTAAGCTAGGGCGGGCGCGATTTGCCGGCCAATGAGCCGGTTCCCCTGCACAGTCCGCCAGAGCAAGACCCATGAACATCTTCGCCGATTTCAGCGCGCGAATCACAAAAGCCGTCGAAGCGCTTGATTTGAAAGACAGTAATGGCGTTTCGCCCGACCTGTCGCGCATCGCCGTCGAGCCGCCGCGCGACGCCAGCCATGGCGATCTCGCCACCAATGTGGCGATGGTACTGGCCAAGCCGACAGGGCACAACCCGCGGGCGCTGGCCGAGCGGCTGGTGGAAGTGCTGCGCAGCGACGCCGATGTTGCCGAAGCCGACGTCGCCGGTCCCGGCTTCGTCAATCTCCGGCTCAAGGACGCTTTCTGGCAGGCACATCTGACCGCGGTGCTCGGCGAGGGGCAAAACTACGGCCGCTCGACCATTGGTGGCGGCAAGAAGACCAATGTCGAATATGTCTCGGCCAATCCGACCGGGCCGATGCATGTCGGCCATTGCCGGGGCGCGGTTGTCGGCGACACGCTTGCAAATCTGATGGCCTTCGCCGGCTATGACGTCACCAAGGAATACATCATCAACGACGCCGGCGCGCAGATCGACGTGCTCGGGCGTTCGGCCTTCCTGCGCTACCGCGAAGCGCTGGGAGACGACATTGGCGAAATACCGGCCGGTCTCTATCCCGGCGACTATCTGGTGCCGGTCGGCGAGGCGCTGGTTGCCGAATTCGGTCGCAAGCTCTTGCAGATGCCCGACGATGAGTCGCTGGCAATCGTCAAGGACCGCACGATCGACGCCATGATGGTGATGATCCGCGAGGATCTGGCGTTGCTCAATGTGCATCACGACGTTTTCTTCTCCGAGCGCATGCTGCATGCCGACAATGCCAAAAAAATCCGCTCGGCGATCAACGATCTGACGCTGAAGGGCCATATCTACAAGGGCAAGCTGCCGCCGCCCAAGGGCGAGAAGCCGGACGACTGGGAAGACCGCGAGCAGACGCTGTTCCGCTCGACGGCGGTCGGCGACGACATGGACCGGGCGCTGGTCAAGTCCGACGGCTCGTTCACCTATTTCGCCGCCGACGTCGCCTATCTCAAGGACAAGGTCGACCGCGGTTTCGTCGGCCTGATCTATGTGCTGGGCGCCGACCATGGCGGCTACGTCAAGCGGCTGGAAGCGCTGGCGCGGGCGATTGCAGGCGATGATCTGAAGCTGCAACTCACGGTGCTGCTGTGCAATCTGGTGAAGCTGTTTCGCGATGGCGAACCGGTTCGGATGTCGAAGCGGTCGGGCGACTTCGTGACGTTGCGCGAAGCGGTGGAGGAGGTGGGCCGCGATGCGATCCGCTTCATGATGCTCTACCGCAAGAGCGACGCGCCGCTCGACTTCGATTTCGCCAAGGTCACCGAACAGTCCAAGGACAATCCCGTGTTCTACGTGCAGTACGCGTCGGCGCGCTGTCATTCGGTGTTCCGGCAGGCGAGCGAGCAACTGGGCGAGGCCAATTTCGACCGCAACAGCCTGGCCGCGGCCTCGGCGTCGCTCACCGACGAGGGCGAGATCGGCCTGATCCGGAAGCTGGCTGAATATCCAAGGCTGATCGAATCCGCGGCCCTTGCGCTGGAGCCGCACCGGCTGGCATTCTACCTCTACGATCTGGCTTCCACCTTCCATGGACACTGGAATCGGGGCACCGAGAATCCCGACTTACGTTTTGTTAAGGTTAACGACCGACAATTGACTCATGCCAGACTAGGGCTGGTGCAGGCTGTTTCGGATGTTTTGACCTCCGGCCTGACGCTGATTGGGGCTGATGCGCCCACTGAGATGCGTTAGGTTTAACTAAAACACCTGTCACCATTTGCCCACATTGCGCTGGTAAGGGCCAACCCTACGCGACGTCCATGGCGTCCGAATGAGTGCGAGTTCGGGAACAATAATGGCAGACAGAACCCAGCTGAGAGTAGCCGACAACAACGACATCGCCGAAGATGATCCGTTCGCTGAACTGACCAGGATCATGGGTTTCGATCCGCGCCAGCCGGTCAAGCCGCAGGCGCCAGCCGTCGAGACGGCTGCGGACGAGGGCGATTTCGACATCGACCTCGAGAAGGAGTTGATGGGCGAATTCGGCGATGAAGTCGGTTCCATGGAGGCCAGCCAGCCAGCTCCCGAGGTTCTCCAGCCTGCCGCTGAGCCCTACGAACCTGCTGCCGAGATTCGCGAGCCGGCTTTCGAAACCACCGATGCCGCGATGGACGATGCGCTGGCTGCTTCGCTGGAATATGATTTCGTCTTCGACGATGCCGCCGATCTGGATTTCGGCGCTGCCCCGCAGGCTGCGGCTGCTCCCGTTGAACCCTCGGTTGCCGAACCTTGGTTTGCCGAGCCCGCATTCGACGAAGCTGCATTCGATGATGATTTCGACAATGCCGTGGCCAGCTCGCTGGAAAACGTATCGCCGCTCGAAGACGACCTGCCGATGGACGACGACCTTGCCGCTTCGCTCGAGCAGGGGTTGCTGCTCGATGACGATGCGACCGTCGCCCATGCCGCAGATGTCGCGCAGGTTGCTGCTGCGCCTGCCGACGATCTCGCGTTCGACGATGATTTCGACAATGCCGTCTCGATGTCGCTGGAAGACGAGCTGACGCTGGACGGTCCTGCGCCGGCGCAGGACCAGTATGCCGCGCCAGTAGCCGAGGCGCCGATCCATACCTTCGACGCCGTCGGCTCCGCCGACCACGCTGTTGCCGACGAGGATTTTGCGGGTCATTTCGATGACGCGATGGCAGATGTCGACATGGACTTTGCGGCCCAGGATTTTGCAGCCCAGGATTTTGCAGCCCAGGATTTTGCGGCCGAGCATTTCGAGCCTCAGGCTTTCGAGGCTCAGCCTGTTGAGGCCGAGGATCCGGAAGAGCGCGATCTGGATGTCAGCGATCTGCAGGCCAGCGCGCCGGTTGAGATGGATGCGCCGGAAGTGGACGAGACGCCGGCCTGGACCGTGGAGGCCAGCCCCTCTCATGAGACTGCGCACGAAGCATTCGACGATTTCGATCTGAGCATCGATGATGCGCTTGCCGATCACGAGCCGGTGGCCGAGACCGCACCCGCTCCGGTTCAGCCAACTCCGGTCGCACCAGCCTATGTGGCGCCTACCAATATGGCGACCCCGGCCGCTCCGGTCGCTGACGAACGGACGTTGGAAGATGAACTCAACGCGCTGCTTGGCGCCATGACCACACCACGCCCGGCGCCAGTCGCCCCGATTCCGGTGGTCACCGAGCCCACCAGGGCTGCCGCCATCGAGCCCACCAGGACTTATGAGCCGGTTGCCCCGGTGCAGCGGTCCGTCGCGACGCCGGTCGCTCCGGTCGATAATCTCGACTGGGACCTGGACGAACACGCGCCTGCTCCTCAGGAGGCCCAGGCGGACGATGCCGATTTCGACGATCTGCTTGCCGGCGAACTTGAAGGCCATGTGCCCGAGATCGAGTTCGATGATCACGCCTTCGACGCGGCGCTGGCCAAGGGCATCGATCTCGGTCATGACGATACGGCAGCACCGGTCGCTGGCGATTGGCGCTCGACGCCGCCGGAGCCGGCGCGTTCGTGGAGCCGCGTGACTCCCACCCCGGCCCAGCCTTCCTTTGCAGCGCAGCCGCAACCTTCTTTTGCAGCGCAGCCGCAAGCTTCTTTTGCAGAAAAGCCGTCCATGCCGCCGGCGGCAGCGCCAAGCTATCGCGACCAGCCGGTTGCCGCTGCTGCCTATGTGGCGCCGACGCCATCGCGCCAGGCGCCGCCTCAGGCCTATGACGAGATGCCGGATGTCGAGACGGTCGATGTGCCGGAGCGTGTGGTGGCGATTGCCGACGACCTCGACATTCCAGAACTCAGCTTCGAGCAAGACGAGCCGGCCGCCTATGACGACATCGACGCCGAATTCGCCGGCATGCTCAACGACATGAACGCGGTGGAAGTGGCGCCGCCCACTGCCGCACGCAGTGCCGGCTATGATGACGATTCCTACAGTTCCAGCTTCAGTTCGGGCCACGAGCTCGACCAGCGCGCCTATGCGGCGCGGCCAGCCGAAGTGCTTGCAGCCACGCAAGCTCACCACGCCGATGCCGCCGGCGGCTTCGACATGGACGATCTGCCCGGCAGCCAGCCGGTTTCGCAGGCCGACGATTTCGCGGTCGACGAACTCGACTACGATCCGGATCTGGACGAGGCAATGGCGGTGCCGGGCCTCGCCGAGCAGGAAGCCGCACGGCCGCGCAGGAGCGGGCTGCTGGTCGCGGGGGTCGTTGCTGCGGTTGCGATTGCCGGCGGCCTTGGCGCCTTCGCCTTGTCGTTCGGCGGCAAGGGCGGCAGCGATGCGCCGGTCATTGTCAAAGCCGACAACAGGCCGATCAAGGTCAAGCCCGAAAATCCGGGCGGCGCCGTGGTGCCGAACCAGGACAACAAGGTTTATGATGCGGTCGCCAAGGGCACCAAGCCGGCCGAGCCGGTTCAGGAGAAGCTGGTCACCAACACCGAAGAGCCGGTCGATGTGAAGGCGCAGGAGCCTGAAAGCCGCGTCGTCGATCTGTCGCCCGACGATACTGCCCCAGGCCCCGACGCTGCCGGCAACCCCGAAGCTGCCGTCAACCCCGACGCTGCCGGCAACCCCGACGCGGCTGTCGCGCCGGCGCCAAAATCCGAGGACCGCATTGCGCAGGTGCTGCAGGAAGCCGAGAAGAACCCCGATACGGTCGCCGTTGCCCCGCGCAAGGTGCGGACCATGGTGGTCAAGCCCGACGGCTCGTTGGTGGCCCGCGAGGACTCGACGCCGGCCGCGCCGCAGGTTGCGGCGACTGAGCCGCTTGACCCGGCGCCGCAGCACGTCGCCCCTTCGGCCGATGCCGAGCAGACCGGCACCGTGGCGCCTGCCGATCAGGCAAATAGCGACCAGGCAAGTGCCGAGACCGCCAAGCCGGTCAAGCCGGTGAAGCCGGCGGCCACGCCGAAGGCTGAGACCCAGTCCGCCAACACGCCGCAGACGGTTGCCGTGGCGCCGCAGCGCCCGTCCGACCAGCCGGTCGACGTGGTCGGCGAGGTCAAGCCCGACCAGGTTGCCTCCATCCCGGCGACGGCTTCGACATCGGGCGGTTCGTGGTCGATGCAGATCGCTTCGCAGCCGACGGTCGAAAGCGCCCAGGCCAACTACGCCGACCTGCAGCGCCGCTATGGAAATGTGCTCGCCGGTCGCACCGCCAACATCGTCAAGGCGGAGATCGCCGGCAAGGGCACCTTCTACCGTGTCCGGGTGCCTGCGCAATCGCGCAACGATGCGATCAATCTGTGCACCAGCTACAAGGCTGCCGGCGGCAACTGCTTCGTGTCGCGGTAAGGCCGGATCCAATTATCAGAGCCGGCGCGTTCCCAAGGGTCGCGCCGGCTTTTTCATGTGGATGGGCGAGAGGTTGAGGCGCTTGCCGTCCGGGGAGATTCCCTTTGGCGGCGCGAAGCCCTAAACTGGTGGAATGACCGAATCAAAATCCATGATCCTCGGCTGTGCCGGGAAATCGCTGACCCGCGAAGAAATCCGTTTCTATCGCAATGAATGCCCGTGGGGCTTCATCCTGTTTGCGCGCAATATCGGCGAAACGGAGCAGATCCGCGATCTGGTCGCCGAAATGCGCGACTGTATCGGGCGCCCCGATGCGCTGGTGTTCATCGATCAGGAAGGTGGCCGGGTGCAGCGCCTGCGGCCGCCGCTGGCGCCGAACTATCCCGCCGGCGGCGCGCTCGGTGCATTGTGGCGCAAGGACCATGATGCCGGCACCCGCGCTGCCTGGCTGATGGCGCGGCTGCACGCCTTCGACCTGTTGCGCTTCGGTATCTCGGCCGATTGCCTGCCGGTGCTGGACGTGCCGATCGAGGGCGCCAGCGACGTCATCGGCGCGCGCGCCTATGGCAAGGAGCCGCGCCCGGTCATCGAACTTGGCCGCGCCGCCGCGGAAGGGCTGATGTCCGGCGGCGTGTTGCCGGTCATGAAGCATATTCCGGGCCATGGACGCGCCTTCGCCGACACGCATTTCGAGCTGCCTGTGGTCGACGCCTCGCTGAGCGACCTGCAGCGGCATGATTTCGCCCCTTTCCGCGAGCTTAGCCATCTGCCGATGGCGATGACGGCGCATGTCGTCTACAGCGCCATCGATCCGAACAACCCAGCGACCACCTCAGGCAAGGTCATCGACGAGATCATCCGCCGCGAGATCGGCTTCGACGGGCTGTTGATGAGCGACGACACCTCGATGAAGGCACTTTCTGGGGATTTCCCGACAAAGGCGGCCTCGATCCTTGCGGCGGGCTGCGATCTGGTCCTTCACTGCAATGGCGTTTTCGAGGAGATGGCAGGCATCGCATCGCGAACCACGGGACTTGAAGGGACGTCGCTGGAGCGCGCCAAGCGGGCGCTGACCTATATAGGGGATCGCGACCGGGCCGACGAAACCGAGATACGCGCCGAGTTTGCCACCTATTTCGATGCGGTGGCCTAGAGACGGATGATTTCAGGTCTGTTCGACCTGAAATCTGAATCCGTCTCTAAATTAGATAGAGAGAGCATGATGTCGTCCGAAAACCGCTTCACACTTTTCGGCATCATGCTCTAACCAGAGGTAAAGGAACAAGTGGCGGAGACATTGGACAGCAAGGCTGCGAAGGCCGCACCGATGGACCGTCTGTGGGCCGAGAACGACGATTCACGGGTCACCGGCGACCCGTCGCTTGTCGTCGACGTCGCCGGGTTCGAAGGTCCGCTCGACCTCTTGCTGCATCTCGCCCGCAACCAAAAGGTCGATCTGTCGCGGATTTCCATCTTGGCGCTGGTCGAGCAATATCTGACCTTCGTCGAGACGGCGAGGGCGCTGAGGCTTGAGCTTGCCGCCGACTACCTGGTGATGGCGGCGTGGCTGGCCTTCCTCAAGTCGAAGCTCCTCATCCCCAAGCAGCCCGGCGAGGAAGGCGAAAGCGGCGAGGAACTGGCCGCGGTGCTGCAGTTCCGGCTGAAGCGTCTGGAGGCCATGCGCGACGCCTCGGCAAGGCTGGTCAACCGCAACCGGCTCGGCCGCGACGTGTTTGCACGCGGCATGCCTGAAATGGTCATCGTCGAGAAGCGTAACGCCTATTCGGCCTCGCTCTACGATTTGCTCACCGCCTATGCGCAGCAGCGCCAGAAACAGGCGATCACCAATGTGACAATTGCCCGGCGTGGCGTGTGGTCGCTCAAGGATGCGCGCGATATCCTGACCCGGCTGATCGGCTCGCTGCGCGACTGGACGGCGCTGGACAGCTATCTGATCAATTACCTGACCAGCCCGGACGAACGGCGTACCGCGATTGCCAGCTCGTTCGCGGCGTCGCTGGAACTGGTGCGCGAAGGCAGCATCGAGATGCGACAGGACCAGGTGTTCGCGCCGCTCTATCTGCGCGGCCGCGCGCAACCAATCAAGGCAGTCGAGGTGGCATCATGAGCGAACGCGCCAACGCTTCGGTCATTCCGTTCAAGGTCGAAGAAGAGACCGAGGAGGGCACTATCGCCCAGGACCCGACTGATACCCTGCTTCTGAATCCTGGCGAACGGCTGCATATGGCCGAAGCCATACGCATGGCCGAGGCGATCGTGTTCGCCAGCGCCGAGCCGGTCAGCGAAAAGCAGCTCGCAGCCAGATTGCCCGATGGCATCAGCATTGCCGCTGCCATGGCTGAGCTGCAGCAGATTTATGCGCGGCGCGGCGTCAATCTGGTTCGGGTCGGCGATGCCTGGGCGTTCCGTACCGCCGGCGATCTCGCCTTCCTGATGAGCCGCGACACGGTGCAGCAGCGCAAGCTGTCGCGCGCCGCGCTCGAAGTGCTGGCGATCATCGCCTACCACCAGCCGGTGACGCGCGCCGAGATCGAGGACATCAGAGGCGTCGAGACCTCGAAGGGCACGCTGGATACGCTGCTCGAAACGGAATGGGTGCGCATGCGCGGCCGCCGCCGCACGCCCGGCCGTCCCGTCACCTACGGCACGACAGACACTTTCCTCGACCATTTCGCACTGGAGGAGATCCGCGATCTTCCCGGGATGGACGAACTGAAGGGGGCAGGGCTGCTCTCCGGCCGCATGCCGTCGAATTTCGCCATCCCGTTGCCGCCGGCCGATCCGGACGCGCTGAGCGAGGACGAGGATGCGTTGACCGACATCGATCTCGAGGAACTCGGCCTGCTGACGCCGCGCGTCACGGAAGATTGACCGCAAGCCGCTGTCAAAAAGCTGCATTGCTGCGGTAGATGCGCCGATTGGTAGCGGGCAGCTTTGCCGAAAATGCGTGACATAAGCCGCGCCTTCATAAACTTTGTCGCTGTTGTGTTTGAATCCCAACGCGAAAACGCATAGATCATCGCCAGGGAAAACATTCGAGAGAGAGTTACAATGGGTTCATTTTCGATTTGGCACTGGATGATCGTGCTGGTGATCGTGCTGCTGGTGTTCGGCCGCGGCAAGATACCCGAGCTGATGGGCGACATGGCCAAGGGCATCAAGAGCTTCAAGAAGGGCATGGCCGACGACGATACCGCCGAAGACAAGCGCACCGTCGAGCACCGCCCGGACGAGACCGTTTCGGCAGTGAAGGAAAAGGCCAGCAAGAGCTGAGCCGAAGGTTGTTGCTTTTGTGCAAGTCGTTGTCCCAAAACCGCTTCGCACTTTTGGGCGACAAGCACTAGTCGGAACTGATTGCCATGTTTGAAGTCGGCTGGACCGAAATGCTGGTGATCGCGATCGTCATGATCGTGGTCGTCGGACCCAAGGATTTGCCCAATATGCTGCGCACCTTCGGCCGCACGACGGCGAAGCTGCGTGCCATGGCCTCCGACTTCCAGAAGCAGTTCAACGAGGCGTTGAAGGAAGCCGAGCTCGACGACGTCAAGAAGTCTGTCGATACGCTGCGCGGCCTCAATCCGGCGGCCGAAATCCGCAAGCAGCTCAATCCGTTCGAACAGGCGGCAGCCGAGGTTCGCTCCGGCGTCGATGCGGTGATGAAGCCGAAGCCCGCCGTCGACCCCTCAACGCCCGCGGCAGAAACACCACAGCCGGCCGAGCCGCTCAAGAACGGCGCGACGGTGATGCCGGGTCTCAACGGACCGGAAACAGCGCCGGCGGCGCCGATCCTTCCGGCGATGACCGATCAGGCGGTGGTGACACCGGCTGCAGCAACAGCAGCGCCACGAAACGCGCGCGCCAAGAAGGCCGCGGCATCAAAGGCCCCGGCAACCAAAACAGCGGCAGCCAAGGCAGCACCGGCAAAGCCGGCGCCTGCGGCGAAGGTTGCGGCCAAGCCGTCAGCGGCGCCCGCCAAGGCTGCACCTGGACAAGCCGCCACCAAGCCCGCTGCTGCACCGAAGGCAGTCACAAAGGCTGAGCCGAAGCCTGCGCCGGCCAAGAATCCCGCGCCCAAGAAGACGGCGGGGGCCGCCAAGTGAGCATTACGGACAGCGAAAAGGACGAGATCGAGAAGTCGTCGGCTCCGCTGATGGAGCATCTGATCGAACTGCGCCGCCGGCTGATCTGGTCGATCGGCGGTTTCTTCGTCGCCTTCCTCGTCTGCTTCTTCTTTGCCAAGAAGCTGTTCAATCTTTTGGTCGTTCCGTTCAAATGGGCCACGCAATGGGCCGGGCTCGATCCGCACAAGGTCGAGCTGATCTATACGGCGCCGCAGGAATTCTTCTTCACCCAGGTCAAGCTCGCCATGTTCGGCGGCATGGTCATCGCCTTTCCGCTGATCGCCACGCAGATCTACAAATTCATTGCGCCTGGCCTCTACAAGAACGAGCGCAACGCCTTCCTGCCGTTCCTGATCGCATCGCCGATCCTGTTCCTGATGGGCGCGTCGCTGGTCTATTTCTTCTTCACGCCGATGGTGATGTGGTTCTTCCTCGCCATGCAGCAGGCCGGCACCGACGACCAGGTGCAGATTTCGCTGCTGCCGAAAGTGTCGGAATATCTCAGCCTGATCATGACGCTGATCTTCTCCTTCGGCCTGGTGTTCCAGCTGCCGGTGGTGACCAGCCTGATGACGCGCGTCGGCATGCTGTCGTCGAAGGCGCTGGCCGAGAAGCGCAAATGGGCGATCGTCATCGCCTTCGTCGTCGCGGCGGTCCTGACGCCGCCTGATCCGATGAGCCAGATCGGTTTGGCCATCCCGACCATCCTGCTCTACGAGGTGTCGATCTGGGCGGCCCGGCTGATCGAGCGCGACCAGGTCAAGCAGAAGCTGGCGCGCGAGAAGCAGGAAGCCGCCGAAGCCGTGGCCGAAAAGGCGGCGGACGCGTCCTCAAAGCAGGCTCCTTCATAGGCCGTCGCGTTCGGGTATCCGCGTTAGCGGAAAAACGCGACAGCCGCCATCTTGCATCGATGAAGGATGCGGTTTACGCCCTCAGGCCTTAGCTCGAGGACGACCAACCATGCTTGATATCAAATGGATTCGCGACAACCCGAAGGCCCTTGTCGAAGCGCTGGCCAAGCGCTCGTGGTCGGCTGACGAGGCGCAGTCCACGGTCGATGAGCTGATCAAGAAGGACGAAGCGCGGCGCGAGCACGTCACCGAGCTGCAGACCAAGCAGGAACGCCGCAACGCCGCCTCGAAGGAGATCGGCAACGCCATGCGTTCGGGCGACACGGCACTTGCCGAAAAGCTCAAGGCCGAAGTCGGCGATATCAAGACCTTCATCCAGAATGGCGAGGCGCGCGAGCGCGAGCTCGACAAGACGCTGAACGATGCGCTGGCGGTGCTGCCGAATGTGCCGCTCGACGACGTGCCGGTCGGCAAGGACGAGCACGACAATGTCGTCAAGCATATCGTCGGCGAGGTGCCGACCCGGCCGAACTGGGTGAAGGAGCATTTCGAGATCGGCGAAGCGCTTGGCATGATGGATTTCGAGCGGGCGGCAAAGCTGTCGGGATCACGCTTCACCGTGCTGAAGAGCGGGCTGGCGCGGATGGAGCGCGCCATCGGCCAGTTCATGCTCGATCTGCACACGACCGAGCATGGCTATGAAGAAGTCATCCCGCCACTGATGGTGCGCGACGAAGTGCTTTTCGGGACCAACCAGCTGCCGAAATTCGAGGACGACCTGTTCTTCGTGCAGCATGGCGATGGCCGGCTCGGGTTGATTCCAACCGCCGAGGTCCCGCTCACCAACCTGGTGCGCGAAGAAATCACGGCCCATGAAAAGCTGCCGCTGCGCTATACGGCGCTGACGCCGTGCTTCCGCTCGGAAGCGGGCTCCGCCGGCCGCGACACGCGCGGCATGTTGCGCCAGCACCAGTTCTACAAGGTCGAGCTGGTCTCGGTCACCGACCAGGAGTCTTCGCTCGCCGAGCACGAGCGGATGACGCAGTGCGCCGAAGAGGTGCTGAAGCGACTGGAGCTGCCGTTCCGCACCATGGTCCTGTGCACGGGCGACATGGGGTTTGGCGCGCGCAAGACCTACGACATCGAGGTCTGGCTGCCTGGACAGAACGCCTATCGCGAGATCTCGTCCTGTTCAGTGTGCGGCGACTTCCAGGCCAGGCGCATGGATGCCCGCTACAAGGACAGGGACGGCAACGGCAACCGCTTTGTGCACACGCTGAACGGTTCGGGCACCGCTGTCGGCCGTGCGCTGATTGCCGTCATCGAAAACTACCAGAATGAGGATGGCAGCGTAACCATTCCTGAAGTGCTGCGGCCTTATATGGGCGGTCTGGCGAAGATCGAATCGAAGTAATGCGCATCCTTCTGACCAATGATGACGGCATTCATGCCGAGGGCCTGGCGTCGCTCGAACGCATCGCCCGCACGCTGTCGGACGATGTCTGGGTCGTGGCGCCGGAGCAGGACCAGTCCGGCTACGCGCACTCGCTGTCGATCTCGGAGCCGCTCCGGCTGCGCAAGATCGGCGAGAAACACTACGCCGTGCGCGGCACGCCGACCGACTGCGTCATCATGGGCGTCAAGAAGATCCTGCCTGGCGCGCCGGACCTGATCCTGTCCGGTGTCAATTCCGGCGCCAACATCGCTGACGACGTCACCTATTCCGGCACCGTCGCCGGCGCCATGGAAGGCGCGCTGCTCGGCATCCGCTCGATCGCACTCAGCCAGGGTTATTCCTATGTCGGCGAGGACCGCGTCGTTCCCTATGAGACCACCGAGGCGCTGGCGCCGGCGTTGCTGAAAAAGCTCGTCGCCATGCCGCTGCCGGACGGCGTGCTGCTCAACGTCAACTTTCCCAACTGCCTCCCTGACGAGGTTGCCGGCACCGTCGTGACGTCGCAGGGCAAGCTGGTGCACAGCCTTTGGGTCGACGAGCGCCGCGACGGGCGCGGCCTGCCTTATTACTGGCTGCGCTTCGGCCGCGAGCCGGTCGAGGGCAAGCAGGGCACCGATCTCCATGCTCTGCGCAACCGGCTCGTGTCTGTGACGCCGCTGCAGCTTGACCTCACCGCGCATGAAATCCGTGACCAACTGACCAAGGCGCTGTCTGAATAAGGTGTTCGCATGAAGAAGGTTCTGGCATGAACTTGCCGCTCGACGATCGCGAGGGTTTTGCCGCTTTCCTGCTGCGCCTGCGCGGCCAAGGCGCGGTGCCGAAGGCGCTGATCGCAGCCTTCGAGGCGACGCCGCGGCGCGGCTTCCTCAACGGCCAGTTCCATTCCATCGCCTGGTCGGACGGCATGCTGCCGATCGAATGCGGCGAGGCGATCGAGGGCGCCGATCTGCAGGCGGCGGTGATTGCGGCCCTGGCAATAGAGCCCGGCAACCGGGTGCTGGAGATCGGCACCGGCTCGGGCTACACGGCAGCGGTGATGTCGCGGCTCGCGGCGCGCATCGTCAGCGTCGACCGCTACAAAACGCTGGCCGAGCAGGCCAGGCAACGCTTCGAGGCGCTCGGCATCGGCAATGTCATCGTGCGCCAGGCCGACGGTTCCAACGGGCTTGCCAACGAAGCGCCGTTCGACCGCATCGTAGCCTGGGCGGCTTTCGACAGCCTGCCGCGCTTCCTGCTCGACCAATTGTCGAGCGGCGGCATCGTCATTGCCCCGATCGGGCCGGAGGAGGGCGAGCAGGTGCTGGCCAAGCTGACCAAGGTCGGCAGCCGCTTCGAGCGCGAGGATATCGGCACCGTGCGCCTGCAGCCGATCCTGCGCAGCGTCGCGGCGGTTATCTGAATTCTGCCTGTCACGCGCTTCGAAGGTAAGCCGAAGCCGATCGTTTCGTCATCCACGGGCGAAGCAAGGAGCGTAGCGACGCAGCGCAGACCCGAGGATCCATGCCGCGCCATCAAGGCGTAGCTACGGCGCAGAATTCTGCTCTGCTGCATTCTTCGGCCAATGTCACGGAATGGATCCCAGGGTCTCCGCGACGGCGCTTCGCGCCTGCTTCGCCCAGGGATGACGACGTTGGTGAAGGCGCCTTACAAAATGTTTTAAGAAAATTTGCGTCCGATTCTATGGGGTTAACCCGCCAGTAACATTAACGCGCTTTAATCATGACCAGTGTGTACCGGGTCTGCGGGTTAGTGCGATGCAATTCAGTGTTATGAAGGCAAACGGGCGTACTCTGTCGCGGGGCTGCGCTGTCCTCATGCTGGCCGGAATGGCAGCGGGGTGTAGCTCCCAGGTCTCGCGGTTCAACGGTGTCGACGACGTCTTCACCTCCTCGACCAACAATCAGCGCGCCATCATCGACAAGCAGAGCACCGCGCAGCCCTATCCGGGCGATGTGGCGCCCGAGCCGATCGCTGCGGCACCTGTCGATGGCAGCCATAACCAGTCGGTCAGCCGCTCCAGCCTGGAGCCGGTCACCGTCCAGCAGCTGCCGCCGCCGAGCGCGCCCAAAGCTGCTCCGATGCGTACCGCTTCCGCGCCGGCGCTTGCACCGGCACCGCATGTCGACAGAACGACTACCGGCACCGTCCAGCCGGCGAGGCCGTTCAAGAATGCCGGTGACTCCGATCCGAAACCAGTTGCGGCTGGTACGCCGCATGCGACCGAGATCGTGGTCAGCGACGGCGAGACCATTTCCGGCATCGCTCATCGCTATCATGTGCCCGCCGACGTGATCATGAAGGTCAACGGCTTGAGCGCCACCAAGGGGCTGAAGACCGGTCAGAAACTGGTCATCCCGGCCTATGCCTATTCAAGCAAGGGGGCAGAGCCGAAACTTGCCGACGGCAAGCCGGCAAACAGCCCCAAGGCGCCAGCGCCGGAAAAGGTCGCCGTGCTGCCGCAGCAGCCGAAACTCAAGGACGGCAAGTCCGCCGCGCAGGTTGACGCTTCGGCAGCGAACAAGCCGAAGACCGACAAGCCGGCGCAGACGGCCTCGGCCGCGCCAAAGGCCGGCGCGGGCACCTACACGGTCCAGTCGGGCGACACCATGTCCTCCATCGCCAGGAAGACCGGCGTTGGCGTCGTGGCGCTGAAGCAGGCGAACGGCATGCAGGACGGCCTGCTCAAGATCGGCCAGACGCTGAAGGTTCCGGCAGGTGGCACCGCAACGGTCGCCAGCGCCAAGCCGGCCAAAGTTGATCCGGTGACGACCGCGACCACCCAACCGGCGGCAAAGCCGACGGAGACACTCGCCACCTACACGCCGCCGAAGAAGGACGCCAAGGTTATCCAGCAGGCCGAGGACGACGATGCTGTTGCGCCCGATGCCACCGGCATCGGCAAGATGCGTTGGCCGGTGCGTGGCCGCGTCATCTCCAATTTTGGTGGCGGCAAGGATGGTGTCGACATCGCCGTGCCTGAGGGGACGCCGGTCAAGGCGGCCGAAAACGGCGTGGTCATCTATGCCGGCGACGGCCTCAAGGAATTCGGCAATACGGTTCTGGTGCGCCACGAAAACGGGCTGGTCACCGTCTATGGTCACGCCAGGTCGATCGAGGTGCAGCGCGGCCAGAAGGTCAAGCGCGGCCAGGAAATCGCGCTGTCGGGCATGAGCGGGACCACCGACTCGCCGAAACTGCACTTCGAAGTGCGCAAGAACTCGGCCCCGGTCGACCCCTCTGGCTATCTCGAATAGAACAATAAACGTTTTGCAGGCCGTCTGACCTCCAGTCCGGCCCGCCGGCTCAGCCCGCTCCGCAAGGGGCGGGCTTTTTCAGTGACCTGACGCAAATCAATCAGTCGTTCAGCGGCTTGCCGAGCCGGCCGGCCAGATCCTGGGTGAACTGCCATGCGACGCGGCCCGAGCGGCTGCCGCGTGTCGTTGCCCATTCCAGGGCGTCGGCGCGCAGCTGCTCCGGGTCGATGGTAAGCCCGTGATGGCTGGCATAGCTGTTGACCATGTCGAGATATTCGTCCTGCGAGCACTTGTGGAAGCCGAGCCACAGGCCGAAACGATCGGACAGTGAAACCTTTTCCTCGACCGCCTCGGACGGGTTGATGGCGGTCGAGCGCTCATTGTCGATCATGTCGCGCGGCAACAGGTGCCGGCGGTTCGACGTGGCGTAGAAGATGACGTTGGCCGGGCGGCCCTCGACGCCGCCTTCAAGGGCTGCCTTAAGCGACTTGTAGGAGGTGTCGTCATGGTCGAAGGAGAGGTCGTCGCAAAACAGGATGAAGCGAAACGGCGCCGCCTTCAGCAGGCCCATCAGCCTGGGCAGCGTGTCGATATCCTCGCGATGGATCTCGATCAGCTTGAGCGGCGGGTCGGATTTTGCCCTGGCGTTGATCTGCGCATGCACGGCCTTGACCAGGGAGGATTTGCCCATGCCGCGCGCGCCCCACAACAACACATTGTTGGCGGCATGGCCGGCGGCGAAGCGTTCCGTGTTGTCGACCAGAATGTCGCGCACGCGGTCGACGCCGCGGATCAGGCCGATGTCGACGCGGTTGACCTTGCGCACCGGCTCGAGATAGCCGGGATCGGCCTGCCAAACAAAGCAATCGGCCACGGCAAGATCGGTTTGCGGCACCGGCGGCGGGGCGAGGCGGGTGACCGCCTCGATCAGGCGGTCGAGCTTTTGGTTCAGGGCCTCGATGGTGCTGTCGGTCATGTCTCGTCTTTTATGTTTCCGCACGAACGTGCGTAGGGGCCGAAATCGTCTTGATCCGGGCGAGATAGAAACTGGTTCCAAGCTTTTGTTTGGGCATGATCTTTTGCGAAAACCACGCCCGTATTCCGGGAGCATGCTCTAACACGGGTCAACCGGCCGGAAAAGCAGCTGAAAGCCCGGCCGCGCAGTTGCATTGGTAACTTTACCCACTATATTCCGGCCAAATTTGGCGAGGCCGCCCTACGGCCTTCTTCGTAACCAGGAGTTCTTGATGTTCGTCACACCGGCATACGCCCAAGCTACCGGAACTCCGCTTGGTCCGTTCGGGGATATCGGCATGATACTCCCGTTCGTTCTGATCTTCGTGATCATGTATTTCCTCATCATCCGGCCGCAGCGCGCCCAGTTGAAGAAGCGCCAGGAGATGATCTCGGCCGTGCGCCGTGGCGACACGGTCATCACCGGCGGCGGCTTCGTCGGCAAGGTGACCAAGGTGATCGACGACAATGAGCTTGAGATCGACCTTGGCGGCGGCACCAAGGTGACGGCGCTGCGCTCGACGATCGCCGATGTTCGGGTCAAGGGCGAGCCGGTGGCCAACCAGAACGCCAAGAAGTAAGCCAGTTTCCCAAGCGGAGCGATCCGCGGGCAGAGCTCTGACAAAAGACGGCGTATGGTCCATTTTTCGCGCCTGAAAATGATCCTGATCTGGCTTGCTATGGCCACAATGCTCGTCGACGCGCCCAGTCTTCACGCTGCCGGCGCGGACGTGCTGCTTCGATTGGACGCGACCGATGTGATCGATCGCCGGTTGGAGGCGACGCGTGACGAAATCAGGACGCTGCTGCGCGATGCAAGGATCGGCTATACTGGTCTTGCTAAGTCGGGTCGGGCCGTTCAGGTGCATATCACCGACGCCGCTCAGGTCGGCGCGGCCAAGATGGCATTGGAGGCGGTGACTGATCCTGTCCTTGGCAGCGCTGGTCCGGTCCAGGAAGTGATCCTGGATGATACCGGAGCAGCGTTGCTCAAGTTCACGGTAACAGACACAGGTATCAAGTATCGGATGTCGATCGCGCTTGCGCAGTCGATCGTGGTCATTAAGAATCGCCTGCGTGATCTTGGTGTAGCCGACCCAGTAGTGCGGCCAGAGGGCGAAGACGGTATGCTGGTCCGGACCTCGGGCGTTGCGGATTTGCAAAGGCTGAGGAGAATTCTCACCCGAACCGGAATGCTGACTTTTCAGTGGGTTGATGAGTCGATGCCGGTCGCTGATGCGATCAATGGCCGGACGCCCGCTGGCTCGGTGGTGGTTTATTCGAAGGACGATCCACCGGTTCCCTATCTGGTTGAGAGCCGAACGATCGTTTCCAGTGACGACATTGTCAATGCTCAGGCGACTCCCAACTCCGTCACAAATGAGCCGGCGGTTTCGTTCACCTTCGATTCCAGGGCAACGGCACGCGTTGCGCAGGCGACCTCGCAGAATGTCGGCAAGCTATTTGCGATGATCCTCGACAACCAAGTGCTTTCGGTGCCAGTCGTCCGCGAGCCAATTCTTAACGGCCGCGGCCAGATATCGGGCAACCTTACAAAGGAGAACGCCGATGATCTGGCCTTGCTTTTGCGTTCCGGACCGATGCCTGCACAATTGAAAATAGTCGAGTAGCGCACGATAGCGCCCGGCGGTGATCAGAATTAGAATGGGAACCGACAGAGGCGATTGACGCCGAAACCGCTGCCGGCGGCAGCGCCAAATTGACCTCAGCGCGCTCGACAATCGGCGAAGTGCGGGTTAAGGGCGAGCCGGTGGCAAATAAGAACGCCAAGAAATAACCGAATTGTCGGCGGAACGATCCGCCAGTACGCCCTGACGGACAACGCCATATGCTGTATTTTTCGCGCCTGAAGATGATCCTGATCTGGATCGCCGTGGCCGTCACATTCATCCTTGCCGCGCCAAATCTCTTCCCGGCCAGCACATTGGCGCAATTGCCCAACTGGGTGCCGAAGCGGCAGATGACGCTTGGTCTCGATCTGCAGGGCGGTTCGCACATCCTCTTGCAGATGGACCAGAACGACCTGGTCAAGGCGCAGCTGGAAACGACGCGCGACGAGATCCGCACGCTGCTGCGCGATGCCAAGGTGGGCTATACCGGCCTTGGCGGCACCGGCAGGACCGTACAAGTGCGCATCACCGATCCAACCCAGATCGATGCCGCCAAGGCGGCGCTTAAGCCGCTGACCGATCCGGTCGCCGCCGGCCTGTTCACCGGTGGCTCCATCCAGGAGATGTCCCTGGATGATTCCGAAGCCGGGCTGCTCAAATTCACCGTCACCGACGCCGGCATCAAATACCGCACCTCGGCCGCATTGGCGCAGTCGATCGAAGTCGTCGAGCGTCGCGTCAACGAACTCGGCACCACCGAGCCGATCGTGCAGCGGCAGGGCGACGACCGTGTACTCGTCCAGGTGCCGGGCCTGCAGGATCCGCAAAGGCTGAAGGAGATCATCGGCCAGACCGCCAAGATGACCTTCCAGATGGTCGATACCTCGATGTCGGTGCAGGATGCGCTGAACGGCCGCCCGCCGGCAGGCTCCTCGGTGCTTTATTCGCAGGACGATCCGCCGGTTCCGTATCTGGTGGAAAATCGCGTCATCGTGTCCGGTGAAGATCTTGCCAAGGCGACGGCAACCTATGATTCCCGAAACAACGAGCCGGTGGTTTCGTTCGTCTTCAACTCGCGCGGTGCGACACGATTCGGCCAGGCGACGCAGCAGAATGTCGGCAAGCCGTTCGCCATCATCCTCGACAATCAGGTGATTTCGGCGCCGGTGATCCGCGAACCGATCCTCGGCGGCAGCGGCCAGATCTCAGGCAATTTCACCGCCGAAAGCGCCAACGACCTCGCCGTGCTGCTGCGCGCCGGCGCGCTGCCGGCAAAGCTGACCGTGATCGAAGAACGCACCGTCGGCCCGGGCCTCGGCCAGGATTCGATCCATGCCGGCAAGGTCGCCGGCATCATCGGCTCCATTCTCGTCGTCGCCTTCATGTTCGTCGCCTACGGACTTCTCGGCTTCCTCGCCAACATTGCGCTCGCCGTGCACGTGGCGATGATCGTCGGGGTCTTGTCGCTGCTTGGCGCGACGCTGACCTTGCCCGGCATTGCCGGTATCGTGCTGACCATCGGCATGGCGGTCGATTCCAACGTGCTGATCTATGAGCGCATCCGCGAGGAGCGACGGGCCGGCCGTTCGGTCATCCAATCGATCGACACAGGTTTCACCAAGGCGTTGGCGACCATCGTGGATTCCAACGTGACGTCGCTGATTGCCACGGTCGTGCTGTTCTATCTCGGCACCGGACCGGTCAAGGGCTTCGCCATCACCTATGCCATCGGCATCCTGACCACGGTGTTCACCGCCTTCACCTTCACCCGTCTGCTGGTGTCGATCTGGCTGCGCCGCGCGCGTCCGAAGGAATTGCCGCGTGCGCCGGTGACCTTCGTTCCGGCCGGCACGAAAATCCCGTTCATGGGCATCCGCCGCTGGACCTTCGCACTGTCCAGCCTGCTGTCGATCGCGTCGGTTATCGGATTCCTGACCATCGACATCAACTACGGCATCGACTTCAAGGGCGGCTCGATCATCGAGGTGCAGTCCAAGCAAGGCGACGCCGATATTGGCGATATCAGAAGCCGGCTGTCGGAGCTAAACATCGGTGAAGTGCAGGTCCAGCAATTCGGCGCGCCGAACGACGTGCTGATCCGCGTCGGCACCCAGGATGGCGGCGAGAACGCCGAGCAGACCGTCATCGACAAGGTGCGCGGCGAGCTCCAGGACAATTACGATTTCCGCCGCGTCGAGGTGGTGGGCCCGACGGTTTCGGGCGAGCTGGCCAAGCAAGGCACGATTGCCATGATCATCGCGCTGATCGGCATCCTGGTCTATGTCTGGTTCCGCTTCGAATGGCAGTTCGCGGTCGGCGCGATCGTCGCGACGGTGCACGATGTGGTGATGACGCTGGGCTTCTTCGTCATCACCGGGCTCGAATTCAATCAGTCTTCGCTAGCGGCGATCCTGACCATTATCGGCTATTCGCTCAACGACACGATCGTCGTCTATGACCGTGTTCGAGAAGATTTGCGAAAATACAAACGAATGCCGCTCCCACAATTGTTGAACAACGCCATCAACGAGACGCTGTCGAGAACGACGCTGACTTCGGTGACGACCATCCTGGCGCTGCTGGCGCTCGTGTTGTTCGGCGGCGAGGTGATCCGCTCGTTCACCATGGCGATGCTGTTCGGCGTCGTCTTCGGCACCTATTCGTCGATCTTCATCGCAGCGCCCTTGCTGATCCTGTTCAGGCTCAGGCCGCAGGGAGCGAGCGCCGATGAGGAGAAGCCGGTTGGTGGCGGCAAGGCCATGGCGACCTGACGGCTGCGCTGGTGGCAAAAGGCATCGTCATCCGCGAGGCGCATTTCCCCGGACGGGCGCCGATCGAAGCCTACGGCAATGGCGGCTTCCGCTTCGCCGACATGTCGCATCGCGGCTCGCTTCTTTGCCTGCCCTCCGGCATCCATGGCTGGGAGCCGGCCGATCCGCTGGCCCTGACGGCGGCGGATTTCGACCTGCTGCTGGCTGAGGCCGGCAAGGTCGAGATCCTGCTGGTCGGCACAGGCAAGGATTTGCGGCCCTTGCCGACAGCACTTCGGGCGGAGCTGAAAGCGGCTGGCATTGGCTCCGACCCGATGTCGACGGGGGCAGCGGTGCGGACCTACAATGTTCTGCTTGCCGAAGACCGCGCCGTGGCCGCGGCGCTGATCGCCGTCGACTGACGTGACCGATACAGCTGACATCGTCATGGAGACGGTGCGCGCCGGCGACCATGACCGCTATGTCAGCGCACTCTATGCACCGGCCAACAAGCGCGCGGCGCTGTTTTCGCTTTACGCCTTCAATGCCGAGATTGCGTCTGTCCGAGACCGCATCCACGAGGCATTGCCGGGCGAAGTGAGGCTGCAATGGTGGCGCGATGTCATCGCTGCTGAAGCCGCAGCCACAGGCAACCCGCTCGCCGATGCGCTGAAGGCGACGATTTCTGCCCATGGCCTGCCCAAAACTGCCTTCGACAACATGCTCGAGGCCCGCATCTTCGACCTCTATGACGATCCGATGCCGTCGCGCACCGATCTCGAGGGATATTGCGGCGAGACGGCGGCCGCGCTGATCCAGCTGGCGGCGATGGTGCTCGATCCCAATCAGGCGCCGCGCTTTGCCGAACTGGCGGGCAGGGCCGGCTGCGCCCAGGCGATGACCGGCCTGTTGCTGCTGTTGCCGCTGCATCGCCGACGCGGGCAATGCTTCGTGCCGGCGGATATCCTTGCAGCGGCCGGCTCGTCGCCGGAGGAGTTCGTCAGCGGCGACGGCGGCCCCGGCGCTCAGCGCGCGGTGGCTGCGATGATTGCATTGGCGCAGGAGCATCTCCGCGCTTTCGAGCAAGGGGCGTCCGCACTTCCGCAAACGCTGCGTCCGGCGTTCCTGCCGCTGGCGCTGACCAGCGCCTATCTCGGCAAGATGGCGAGTGGTCGTCGCTCGCCGCTTGGCGGCGCAGCCCGGCTTTCGGCTCTGCGTCGGCATTGGCTGTTGCTCAGGCGCGCAACGCGGGGATGGACAGCGAGTTAACGTAGACGTCAATCGCGTTAGGACTCTGAGACTTGGCTATTCAGCAGCTTCCGCTGTTTGCGCCGGCAGCCCTAGCCACTCCCGACAATCTGCCCGCGCGCGTGAGGTGATCGCGTGGCGCTTGGCCACCGTCTTGTCCTTGCCGCGCAGGCGTTTGCCTTCGGTCTTCGGTGCTTCCACCGGCGGGAAAAGGCCGAAATTGACGTTCATCGGCTGGAACGAGCGTTTGCCCGGCTCGTCGTCTGAGACGATGTGGCCGCCGGTGATGTGGTTGAGCAGGGCGCCGAAGGCGGTGGTGAGCGGCGGCAGCGACGGCGCGTGGCCGAGACGCTCGGCGGCGGCGAAGCGGCCGGCGAGCAGGCCGATCGCCGCGCTCTCGACATAGCCCTCGCAGCCGGTGATCTGGCCGGCAAAGCGCAGGCCGGGCCGCGACTTCAGCTGCAGGGAAGCGTCGAGCAAGGTCGGCGAGTTGATGTAGGTGTTGCGGTGCAGGCCGCCGAGGCGCGCGAAGTCGGCGTTTTCCAGGCCCGGAATGGTGCGGAACACGCGCACCTGCTCGGCATGCTTCAGCTTGGTCTGGAAACCGACCATGTTGTAGAGCGTGCCCAGCGCATTGTCCTGACGCAGTTGCACCACGGCATAGGCTTTGACCGTCGGGTTGTGCTCATTGGTCAGCCCCATCGGCTTCATCGGTCCGTAGCGAAGCGTCTCGACACCGCGCTCGGCCATGATCTCGATCGGCAGGCAGCCGTCGAAATAGGGCGTGCCTTCCCACTGCTTGAATTCGGTCTTGTGGCCGTCGACCAGCGCCTGTACGAAGGCGAGATACTGGTCCTTGTCCATCGGGCAGTTGATGTAATCCTTGCCGGTGCCGCCGGGCCCAACCTTGTCGTAGCGCGACTGGAACCAGCAGGTGTCCATGTCGATCGTGTCGAAATGGATGATCGGGGCAATCGCGTCGAAGAAGGCCAGTGCGTCGGCGCCGGTCGCCTCGGCGATCGACTGGGCGAGCGAAGGTGCGGTCAGCGGGCCGGTGGCGATGATCGCCTGGTCCCATTCCGGTGGCGGCAGGCCCGGCACTTCCTCGCGCTCGATGGTGATCAGCGGGTGCGCTTCGAGCCTTTTCGTCACCGCGTCGGAGAAGCCGTCGCGATCGACGGCCAGCGCGCCGCCGGCCGGCACCTGGTTGGCGTCGCCGGCGCTCATGATCAGCGAGCCGGCCAGTCGCATTTCGGCATGCAGCAGGCCGACGGCATTGTTCTCGGCATCGTCGGAGCGGAAGGAATTGGAACAGACGAGTTCGGCCAGCCCATCGGTCTTGTGCGCATCGGTGCCGCGCACCGGGCGCATCTCATGCAAAATGACGGGAACGCCGGCTTGTGCTGCCTGCCATGCGGCTTCGGAGCCGGCGAGGCCGCCGCCGACGATGTGGATAGGATTTTTGCTCATGAGCGCCGGAATAATCGCTTGGCGCGCCGTTTGCAATTGGCCGGTGCGAGCGTGGGTCATTGTCGTGCGCAGCGACGGTCTGATGGCGGCGTAAAGCGCCTCGATCGACTGCATGCGCAATTGAAAAGCCTGCCCAAAAACAACAACACCCGCCGCGGGAGGAGGTGCGGCGGGTGTCGTTTTTGGGGCCGATCCTCGGGAGGAGGTGGGGATCGGCCGTATTCGCCATCGCCGGGGAGGAGGTCGGCTTTGACGAAATTCTTTTCGCCGGATCGAGGGAGGCGAAATCCCTGGAAGACGAACTGCGTTCACTTTGAAGACGAACTAGCGTTCGCTTCGGAAAGACGAACTGCGTTCGCTTTGGAAACAGCGCCCGCCGCGGGAGGAGGTGCGGCGGGCGCCGTTTTGGTGGTCAACCCTCGGGAGGAGGTGAAGGCTGACCGTATCCGTCAGGGTCGGGGAGGAGGTCGACCCTGGCGAAATTCTGGTTAGATCGTCGCCCTGCGGGCGATGATCTTGATCTCGTCACGGACGATGCCGAGATCATGGAGCTGACGGTTCGAAAGGCGACCCAGCTCGGTAACGGTGTCGCGGTAAACGCGCCAGTTACGATAGTTGCGGATCAGGTTCATTGTCGTTCTCTTTTTCAAAACTGGTTCGGACCATTTGCGATCCGAAGAGGATTAGACCGCCTTGCGGGCGACGTAGTGGATGTCGCTGCGGCTGATGCCGAGGTCGGTCAGTTCACGGTTCGACAGGCGGCTCAGCTCGGAGACGGTGTCCCGGTAGCGGCGCCAGTTGCGGTAGTTGCGGATCAGGTTCATGGTAGTGCTCGTTTCGTCTTTCTTCGGATCATTCCGTTTGTGTACGAACAGTAAATAGGCTGGGTTATATCGATTTAAAAGTGCTGTTGGCGCATGGCAGCAATGCAAATTGTGCAATGCAACATTAACGCGCATTCACGCTTCGTCATGAAGAAACCCGAATCGGAAAATGACGTTGCGTCAACGATTTGAGCGGATCGGCTGTCAGAAAGACCAATCTGGGGGAGAAGCGGCATGGCGAGCTATTCGTCGCGGGCGAGGGCCGATATCGGGCGGTGGCTGCAGGCTGGCCTGATCGACGCGAAGACGGCCGATGCGCTTAAGCGCGACATCGACTCAAACGAGCGCAAATCGCTGAGCTTCGGCACTATATTGGCCATGATGGCGGCGCTGCTGTTCGGCGCCGCGATCCTGCTCTTCGTCGCCGCCAACTGGGACGCCATCCCGCGGCTGGTGCGGGTTGCGGCACTGTTTGCCGTCATTCTCGCCGGCTATGTCGGCGGCGCGGTGTTGAAGATGCGCGACCATGCGGCGATCGGCGAGGCGCTGTGGATCGTGGCCGCCGCGGCCTTCGGCGGATCGATCGCGCTGATCGGCCAGATGTACCATCTCACGGGTGACGAAGCCTCGGCCATCGTCACCTGGGGCATCGGCACGGCATTTGCCGCGGTGGCGTTGCGCTCGAACCCGCTGACGGTCGCTGCCGTCGGCATATCCGTTGCCTGGCTGTTCGTGCGCGCATTCGACTTTTATGACCGCCCCGTATTTCCGGATTTCTTCGTTATCATGGCGCCGGTGCTTTTTGTCGTCTCGTTGTGGACGCGCAGCCAGCCGGCACGCCACCTGATCATTCTCTCGGTCATTTTCTATATCGCGGTGCGCGGCCTGGACCAGAACACGCTCGCCCTGGCTATTCCTCTCGTCGTGGTGTCGGCGCTGCTGTTTGCGGTTTCGATCTTCGCCGCCGGGCCGGCCGACCGGACCTTGCAGCTCGGCGGGCGGCTGCCTTTGCACGCCTTGATCGGCTTTCTCACCGGGCTGGCGATGATGCAGATCGAACTGGGCGATGACAACGCCTTCAGCAACGGCTTTGCCATTGCGTCGGTCATCGCACTGGCCGGCATTGCCGCGGCGATCATGCTGGGCGGGCGCGAGAGCAGGGGGCTGCGCTGGGTTGCTTATGCCGGCTTTGCCTTCGAGCTCGCCATTATCTACGTCGTGACCTTGCAGACGATGCTCGGCAGGGCCGGCTTCTTCCTGGCTGCCGCGGTGCTTTTCGGCATCCTGGCTCTCGTCATCATCCGTGTGGAAAAACGCATGAAGGCCCCGGAAGGAGCGGCAGCATGATGTCGGGAAAGAAACTTGTCATCTCGGCGCTGGTCCTGGCGCTCGTCCAGATCGGCTTCCTGAGCTGGATCATCGCCGGCCGCGCGGCGATCCTGCGCAACGGCAAGGAGGTCTTGCTGAAAGTCGAGCCGGTCGATCCGCGCGATCTGCTGCGCGGCGACTATATTATCCTCGACTATGAAATATCGCGCTTGCCGGTGAAGCTGATCGCCAACATCCCGGCCGGCCAGCTCGTGAGCGAGAACACGCCGATCGTGGTCCGGCTGAAGCCGGGTGCCGACGGCTATTGGCATGCGACCACGGCCTGGTTCGGCAAGTCTCCGACGCCAGCGACCGCCGACGAAGCCGATATTGTCGGCCAGGTCGCGCCGGGCTGGACGCTTGATCCTGAATCCACGATCGCACCGCAATACGGCATCGACCGCTTCTACCTACCTGAGGGCCAGGGCATGGCGATCCAGAACGACATGCGGGTGCGGCCATTCGGCGTGCGCATCGCGCTCGCCGCCAGTGGCGAGGCGCAGATCAAGGGGCTGATGGACGGCGACAAGACATTGTTTGAGGAACCGCTCTACTAGAAGACATTACCCAGGGCATGGATTTCGGCAACGATCGATCGCTCCGCCCTCATGCAAACCAGACGGGCGAAGACAATGCCGATTACGGTGACGACGCGCGAAGATATCAATCTCCATGCCGTTTTGCGCGTCGCCTGGAGAAACGACACGGTCGAAATCGGCGACAAGGCCTTGCAACGTATTGCCGAATGCCGCGCCTCGTTCCTGAAACTCATTGAGTCCGATCCGCCGCCGGTCATCTACGGCGTCACCACCGCCATGGGCGAGCTGGCAAGCCGCAAGCTCGAACTTGACGAGCGCGACCGCCATGCGCGCATCAAGGCTTTTGCCGCCGCCACATCCTTCGGGGAGCCGTTGCCCGAGCGCGTGGTCAGGGCGATCGTGCTGGCACGGCTGACCAATTTCATCGAAGGCAATGCCGCCACCACGCCGCGCATCGCGCTAGCCGTTGCGGCGATGCTCGACGGTGGACCGATGCCGGTGGTGTCGTCGCAGGGGCAGGGCGGCGCCGGCGAGATCCTGGCGCTCTATCCGCTGTTTGCCGCGCTTACCGCTGGCCTGGAGCTCGAAGTGAAGGAGCGGGGCTCGCTGATCAACGGCTCGCCCTGCGCTGCCGCCCTTGTGGCGGACGCAGCACTTGCCGCACGCCGTCGCGTCGCGATGGCGCACAAGGTGTTTGCGCTGTCGATCGAAGCCTTTCGTGCGCCGCTCGAGCATTATGATGCCGCGCTCGACGGGCTGTGGGGCGACGCGCACGAAGCGGCCGCCTTGCAAGGGTTGCGGCAATACCTGGTTGGCGCCGGCGACGGCCGGCGCAACTATCAGGCGCCGGTCAGCTACCGCATCGTGCCGCGCGTGCTCGGCCATGCGCATCGGGCGCTGGCGGGCGCCGAGCAGGCGGCGACCGTGTCGCTGGCCTCGATCTCGGACAATCCGGTCTATATCCCGCCCGACGATGCGCATCCGCTGGGACGCTGCATCTCCACCGGCGGCTACCACAATGCCATGGCGACACCGGCATTGGACGATCTGGCGGCGATCTGGGCCGATCTCTGCCTGCTTTGCGACCGCCACGCCTCAAAGCTGCTGAACGGCAAGGTGTCGCTGCTGCCCGATCTGTTGATGACCGGGCGGCATTGGGCCGACAGCGATGGCCATGGCAATGTCGGCTATGTCCCGATGGCGATCACCGGCTATCTCGAACAGGCCAAGCTCGCGGCGCAGCGCACCTTCATTCCGGGCACCGAATCGGCCGGCGCCGGCCAGGACGACGTCGCCACCACCGCATTCTTCGCCTGGACCAAGGAAGCGACGGCCGGCCGCTGCCTCGATGCGGTAATGGCGATGCTGGCCATGATCGCCTCGCAGGCCCTGTACGTGACTGAACGCGCCGCGCCGCCGGCATTGCAGGATTTTGTCGCGGATATCAGGAAGATCGTGCCGCCGGTCGACGCCGACCGGGTGCTGGGGCCGGAGCTGGCGAAATTGGCGGAGTGGTTTACCGGTCAAGTGTTTGAAGTGTAGGCCGTCGCCGCCAGTCCTCCTACGCCACGGCTTCGGAGGACACCCTTCGCTTTATCAAGCTCCTGGGTGGCCTGCCACCCGAAGCTCGATAGAGCGAAGGGTGGTGCGGATGAAGGGACTCGAACCCCCACGCCTTTCGGCACTGGAACCTAAATCCAGGGCGTCTACCAGTTCCGCCACATCCGCATTTGTCGGCAATCCCATGTAGCCATCATTCTGTCAATGTCGGGGCGAAAATGTCTGCCGTTGGGGCGGTCATTCGCTGCAACGCGAAGATGGTTGAAAATTGGCCTCGCCTGTGACAAAAGGCGTGTCAAATGTGACGGGACGCGCCGATCCGCTTCTGCAGAATGTGATAAGAAGTAGGAAAAACAAGAACTTATTCACATCTTGGAACGCAGTTTGGAACAATTTGAGCCGTAATTTCGGTCAAATCGCCAGGTTCCGTACCAAAAGCCATTCCCGGCAAGATTGTACCGGCAGGCTGTGAACGGCAAGACGCCGTGGCAGCCTCTTTGGTGAAGATAAAGGTTTTACGATGCAGGTCACCGAAACGCTCAACTCCGGTCTCAAGCGCGAGATCAAGATCACCGTGCCGGCCGGTGATATGGAAGCCAAGCTGATGGCGCGGCTGTCCGACGCCAGGAACAAGGTCCGCATCAACGGCTTCCGTCCCGGCAAGGTGCCTGTGCAGCATTTGCGCAAGGTCTACGGCAAGTCGTTCATGGCCGAAGTGGTCAACGAAATCCTCAACGATTCGACCCGTTCGATCATCACGGGGCGCGGCGAAAAGGCCGCCATGCAGCCTGAAGTGATCATGACGGAAGACGAGAAAGAGGCCGAGAAGATCCTGGCCGGCGGCGCCGACTTCGAATTCCGCCTCAACTACGAGGTCATCCCGGCGATCGAGATCAAGGATTTCTCCGACATCAAGGTGACGCGCCAGGTATTCGAAGTGCCGGACAGCGAGATCGACGAGCAGGTCCAGCGCGTTGCCGAATCGGCGCGAAGCTTCGAGCCGAAGACCGGCAAGGCCGCCGAAGGCGATCGCGTTTCGATCGACTATGTCGGCAAGATCGACGGCGAGGCCTTTTCCGGCGGCGCCGGCACCGACCAGCCGCTGGTTCTGGGGTCCAAGGAATTCATTCCGGGCTTCGAGGACCAACTGATCGGCGCCAAGGCCGGCGACGAGAAGCAGGTCACCGTCACTTTCCCGGAAAACTACCAGGCAGCGCATCTGGCCGGCAAGGAAGCCACCTTCGACGTCACCGTCAAGGAAGTGTCCAAGCCCGGCGCGCTGGAAATCAACGACGAGATGGCCAAGAACCTCGGCTTGGAATCGCTGGAGCGCCTGCGCGACGTGGTGCGCGGCCAGATCGAGAACCAGTTCGGTTCGATGACCCGCCAGAAGGTCAAGCGCCAGCTGCTCGACCAGCTTGACGCGGCCTATTCGTTCGAGGCGCCGTCGAAGCTCGTCGATGCCGAGTTCAACAACATCTGGACCCAGGTCAACCGCGATCTCGAAGCCGCCGGCCGTACCTTCGCCGACGAGGAGACGACGGAAGAAGAGGCACGCGCCGAATATCTGCGGCTTGCCGAGCGCCGCGTGCGTCTCGGCCTGGTTTTGGCCGAGATCGGCGAGAAGGCCGGCGTCACCGTTTCCGACGAGGAACTGCAGCGCGGCCTGTTCGAGCAGGTGCGCCGCTACCCGGCCAACCAGCAGCAGGAAGCCTTCGAGTTCTATCGCAGCAATCCGGAAGCCCTGAACACGCTGCGCGCGCCGATGTTCGAGGAGAAGGTCGTCGACCATCTGCTCAGCCAGATCTCGGTCACCGACGTCAAGGTCAGCAAGGAAGAGCTGATGGCTGACGACGAAGAGGGCGATACCGCCAAGGCCAAGCCGGCGAAGAAGGCCGCTGCCAAGAAGGCCGACAAGGCTGAAAAGGCCGACGACGCGGAAGAGCCGAAGAAGAAGGCAGCCCCGAAGAAGAAGGCCGCCAAGGACGCCGAATAAGCGCCTGACGACAAGATCAGAAAAGGCCGCCCTCGAGGCGGCCTTTTTCGTTGTGGCGGATGTGCCTTGAGCCACCGCAGCCCACCTGAACCTTTGTACGGTCGACCTGTTCTACCTACCGGCCAGATTCTGTGGTACACAAGTAGCGCAATTCCATCTGGGGAGGAGCGGAGAATCTATTCTGCCGTGCAGGGCGCATGCTGGTGCTACCGGCATGTGCAGACCGTCTGAGGAAAATTTGACGATCAGGGAGGAATGCCATGCGCTTGGTTGCGTTTTTCGCCGTCGTTTCCGTTGCAACTTTCATCGCCAATCCATCGCGGGCACAGGACGCCGCGGCGGGCGAGAAGGTCTTCACCAAATGCAAGGTCTGCCACGTCGCAGACCAAGACACCAACAAGATAGGCCCTTCGTTGCATGGCGTTATCGGCCGGACGGCCGGCACGCATCCGGATTTTAAATATTCCGAAGCCATGATCGCGGCCGGCACATCCGGCGTCAAATGGGATGAGCCGACACTGACGACGTATCTTCACGACCCCAAGGCAATGGTCAAAGGGACGAAGATGGCGTTTCCCGGCCTCAAGAAGGACGAGGACGTCGCCAACGTCATCGCCTATCTGAAGCAATTTTCCCCGTAACCTGGCTCTTCGGCCGGCCAGAGCGTTTCACCGTTTCACGGAAACTGCGATCCGCTCGATCTCTTTGTTCTTACGCAATTCCGGGCGGAAAACCCCATACACTTTCCTGGAATTGCTCTAGGCTGCCCGGTTTCCATCGATGGTCGTCTCAAATGTCGGTCAAGGAAAGCCTCAAGGATACCGGCGTCCGCCTCTCGGAAGCGACGGCCAGTGATTTCTTTGCGCTCTTGAAGCCTCGGGTCATGGCCCTTGCCGTGTTTACCGCCTTCGTCGGTCTGATGGTGGCGCCCGGCGCGATGAACCCGGTCATCGCCGTGATCGCCATAGGTGCGATTGCGGTTGGAGCGGGAGCGGCCGGCGCGCTCAACATGTGGTACGACGCCGACATCGACGCGCTGATGTCGCGCACGTCAAAGCGGCCGGTTCCGTCGGGCCGCGTCACGGCCGGCGAAGCGCTCGGCTTCGGCTTGGTGCTTTCCGCACTTTCGGTCATGACGCTCGGCGTGCTGGTGGGCTGGCTTGCCGCGTCACTGCTGGCCTTCACCATCTTTTTCTACGTCGTCATCTATACGATGTGGCTGAAGCGCTCGACACCGCAGAACATCGTCATCGGCGGCGCGGCGGGTGCCCTTCCTCCGATGATCGGCTGGGCGGCGGCCACCGGCGCCATCGGCATTGAAAGCCTCATCCTGTTCCTGATCATTTTCCTGTGGACGCCGCCGCATTTCTGGGCGCTCGCACTGTTCAAGGCCGGCGACTATGCCGCTGCCGGCATCCCGATGATGCCGAACGTGGCCGGCCAGGCCTCGACCAGAAGGCAGATCTTCGCCTATTCACTGCTCCTGGCACCGATCGGAGTGCTGCCCTGGGCGTTCGGATTTACGAGCGGGGTCTATGGGATTGTTTCGGCTGCATTGGGCGCGGGTTTCATCTGGCATGCCTGGAACGCCCTGGTCATCCTCGACAAGGAGATGAAGCCGGCCAAGGCGCTGTTTGCCTATTCGATCTTCTATCTTTTCGCGATCTTTGCCGTGCTGCTTGCCGATACCATCGCGATACGCGCGTTCATGTCAGCCGGAGGATGACGGCATGACGCTGTGTTCGGAAACCTCGCCTTCCGGGAGCCTTTTGTAAGAACGGGCGACAAGCTCCAGTCAATGGAGTATATTGATTGCGGTGCAGGTCGCGGTTCGCGTGGCCAGTCATGCAGAACGGCAGCACCGTGAAACCGCGACCTTGCCGGACCTGGTCTGGAGGAACGGGCATGACAAGTTTTCACGTGATTGCAGGCGCCAGCGAAACGCTGGAACACACCAAAATCCGAAAAATCAGTGTTTCCGATCTATTCGATGCGCTCAAGCGCGGTGTTGACGATTTTATGGTCAAACCGTCGCACATCGTCTTTCTCTGCCTGATCTATCCGCTTGTCGGCGTGGTGCTCGCTGCCTGGACTTCGGGCGCCAATGCGTTGCCGATGTTGTTTCCGCTGGTGTCCGGCTTTGCGCTGATAGGTCCATTCGCGGCGATCGGCCTCTATGAGATCAGCCGCAGACGAGAAGCCGGGCTCGACACCTCCTGGACGCACGCTTTCGAGGTCAGGAATTCTCCGGCCCTGCCAGCCATCGCCGCAGTCGGGATCATGCTGGTTGCAATCTTCATCGCCTGGCTTTTGGCGGCGCAGGTGTTCTACGAATATCTCTTCGGCCCGGCTCCGCCTGCATCGATTTCGGGCTTCATCAATGAAATATTTGCCACCGGACGCGGCTGGTCTCTGATTGTCCTGGGGCACGCCATCGGCTTCGTCTTCGCCGCGGTGGTGTTGTGCACGACGGTTGTCGCCTTCCCATTGCTGCTCGACCGCGACGTCGGCGCCTACGAAGCCATCCACACGTCGGTGCGAGCGGTGCTGGCGAACCCGATCCCCATGGCTGTCTGGGGACTGATTGTCGCCGTCGCCCTGATCATAGGCTCGCTGCCGGTGTTTGCCGGGCTGGCGGTCGTGCTGCCGATCCTGGGTCACGCCACCTGGCATGTCTACCGCAAGGTTGTGGAGCCGCCATCGTCCCCGACGCGGGTCGGCCTCTGACCCCGCAGATCAGCTGATGGGAAGCTTCATCTCCGGTCTTTGACCGGAGATGAAGACTGTGCGTCAGGGCCCCGGTCCGAAGAAGGACAACCGGGTGAGAAGCGTGTAGTCCGCTTCGAAGAGCATCATCGCCACGAACACCAATATCAGAAGCGGCGGCAGGATGATCGCATAGGTCAGCGCCAGCCGCTCCCAGGCCATGTGCATGAACACGGCGACGATCAGCCCGGCCTTGAGGATCATGAAGATCAGGATCAGAGACCATCTGAGATAGCCGTGGATGCCGAGATAATCGACCATGTAGGAGCAGGCGCTGAGGATGAACAGCCATGCCCAGACCACCAGATAGAGCTTGATCGGATGTTCCTGATGAACCTCCGCGACGCCGGTCGATGGCCCTTCATGCGCATGATCAGAGTGCAGCGCGTGTTGCCCGAGGCCGTTTGCGGTTGCTTCAGCCATGTCAGCCTCTCACCAAAGATAGAAGAATGCGAAAATGAACACCCAGACCAGGTCGACGAAATGCCAGTAGAGCCCCATGATTTCGACGTTCTCGTAGCGACCCCTGCGGCTGGTGAAGAAGCCGGGACGACCGACGTCGTAGTCTCCACGCCAGACCTTTCGCGCCACGATGATGAGGAAGATCACCCCGATCGTCACATGCGTGCCGTGGAAGCCGGTGATCATGAAGAAAGTCGAGCCGAATTGTGCCGCGCCCCAGGGATTGCCCCACGGCCGTACCCCTTCGGTGATCAACTTGGTCCATTCGAAGGCTTGCATGCCGACGAAGGTGGCTCCTAGCGCTGCCGTCAGAAGCATGAGGATTGCGGTTTTGCGGCGGTCGCGGCGATAGCCAAAATTGACCGCCATGGCCATCGTTCCGCTGCTCGATATCAGCACGAAGGTCATGATGGCAATCAGGATCAGTGGAATGTCCGAACCGCCGATGCGAAGCGCAAAGACCTCGCTCGGATTGGGCCACGGCACACGTGTGGAGACGCGCGCGGTCATGTAGGAGAGCAGGAAGCAGCCGAAGATGAAGGTGTCGCTGAGCAGGAAGATCCACATCATGGCCTTGCCCCAGGACACGTTCTTGAACGCGCGCTGATCCGAGGACCAATCGGCGGCGATGCCTTGCCAGCCTGCGGGCCGCGTCTCCGTTTGGCCGGTATGCGTCAGTGTCGTTTCTGCCATGCTCCTCGACCTCCTAGGTCAGCAACTGCCGGCAAATATCGATGAACGTCGCGGCCCAGCCGGCTAAAAGAGCGAAGATGGCGAGCCAGACGAAAAGCAGGAAATGCCAGTACATGGCGCATAATTCGACGCTGAGGCGAAGCCGTTCCGGCCGTGCCCCGTTCCAGGCGCCGGCGGTTGTCCTGCCCAGGCCCACCAGCCCTCCCACTATATGCAGGCCGTGTATCCCGGTTATCAGGTAGAAAAAACTGTTGGCCGGATTGGAGGCCAGAAAATAGCCATCGGCGGTCAGGTCCCGCCATGCCATGAACTGCCCGATGAGGAAGGCGATCGCGGTGAGCCCAGCCGCGGCAAGGCCGAGCCTGACCGTGTCCATCTGGCGCTTGCGCGCCGCGATCGAGGCGCATTGCAGCGCAACGCTGCTCAGCACCAGCATGCCGGTGTTGAGCCAGAGCAGGCGTGGGATGGGCAGCGGCTGCCAGTCCGACAGCGCCATACGCATGAAGTAGGCGCTGGTGAACAGCGCAAACAGGCAGCCGACCACGGCGAGGAAGACACCGAGGCCAATCTTGGCGGTCGGCAGGCTCGATCGGTCGAAGGCGACAAAATCTCCTGCCACACCTTGCTCGAGCCATGGTTTCGCCATCAGCCGCTGATGCGAGAGCCACCAGCCGGCAAAGCCGGCGATCACGAGAAGGAAGACCAGGATGACGCTCATGCCGGCTCCCTGGAGGGGCCGAACGTGCCCGGCATGTTTTGCGGAATGAAGTCCTCCTTGGCGCCCGGCACGCTGTAGTCATAGGCCCAGCGATAGACGATCGGCAGATCCTTGCCGAAATTGCCATGCGCCGGTGGCGTCTGCGGCGTTTGCCATTCGAGTGTCGTGGCTCGCCATGGATTGCCACCGGCCTCGCGCCCATGGCGGATGCTCCAGATAAGATTGAACAGGAAAACGATCTGGGCGAAGCCGACGATAAACGCCATGATGCTGATGAACGAGTTCAGGTGATGCGCCGACTCCGTCATGACCGTCACGTCGGTCAGTTCGGCATAGCGCCGCGGCACGCCCATCAGGCCGATGTAATGCATGGGAAAGAAGATCAGGTAGGCGCCGAGAAATGTGACCCAGAAATGGAACCGGCCGAGCGTCTCGTTCAGCATCCGGCCGGTGACCTTCGGGTACCAGTGGTAGATCGCGCCGAAGATGACGACGATCGGAGCAACACCCATGACCATATGGAAGTGAGCGACGACGAACATCGTGTCCGACAGCGGGACGTCGACGACGACGTTGCCGAGAAACAGCCCGGTCAACCCGCCATTGACGAAGGTGACGATGAAAGCCATGGCAAACAGCATCGGTATGGTGAGATGGATGTCGCCCCGCCACAGCGTCAGCACCCAATTGTAGACCTTGATCGCCGTCGGGATGGCGATGATCAGTGTCGTGGTGGCGAAGAAGAAGCCGAAATAGGGGTGCATGCCGCTGACATACATGTGGTGCGCCCAGACCACGAAGCTCAGCGCGCCGATGCCAACGATGGCCCAGACCATCATCCGGTAGCCAAAAATGTTCTTGCGCGCATGCGTGCTGATCAGATCGGAGACGATGCCGAAGGCCGGCAGCGCCACGATGTAGACTTCCGGGTGGCCGAAGAACCAGAACAGATGCTGGAACAGGATCGGGCTGCCGCCATTGTGCTGTAGCTGTTCCCCCATCTCGACGACCGCGGGCATGAAAAAGGAGGTTCCAAGCGCGCGGTCAAGCAGCATCATCACGCAGGCGACGAACAGCGCCGGAAAGGCGAGCAGCGCCATGACGGTGGCGGTGAAGATGCCCCAGACGGTCAGCGGCAGGCGCATCATCGTCATGCCGCGCGTGCGGGCCTGCAGCACCGTCACGACATAGTTCAGACCGCCCATGGTGAAGCCGATGATGAACAGGATCAGCGAGACGAGCATCAGGATGATGCCCCATTCCTGGCCGCCAGGTGTGCCGGTCATGATGGCTTGCGGCGGATAGAGCGTCCACCCGGCGCCGGTCGGTCCGCCGGGCGCAAAGAAGCTCGACACCAGCACCAGCACGGCAAGGAGGTAGATCCAGTAGCTCAGCATGTTGACATAGGGAAAGACCATGTCGCGGGCTCCGACCATCAGCGGGATCAGGTAGTTGCCGAAGCCGCCGAGGAAGAGTGCCGTGAGCAGGTAGATCACCATGATCATGCCGTGCATGGTGATGAACTGGTAGTAGGCCTCGGGGGTGATGAAATCGAACGTGCCGGGGAAGCCGAGCTGCAGCCGCATCAGCCAGGACAGCACCAGCGCGACCAGGCCGATGGCCGTTGCGGTCGCCGAATACTGGATGGCGATGACCTTGGCGTCCTGCGAGAAGACATACTTCGTCCACCAGCTGTGCGGATGGTAAAGCTCCATTTCCGCGACTTCGGCGGGCGGGACGGCATCTGCAGGCGTGATATCGACCATAGGCGGAGCACCTCCGTGCCCTTCAGCGGGACCCGACAGTTTCGAGTTTTGCCGCAACTTCTAGAGCTGACGCCGTCGCGTTGCCCGGCGCCTGTTCCACCGAGCCCGTCTGCTGCGGCGCCGACAACTGCGCGAACGTCTGCTGCTGGTCGAGCCAGGCCACATAGTCCTGCTCGGTATCGACCATGACGATGCCATGCATCATCGGGTGCCCCTGGCCGCACAGTTCGGCGCACAGAACCTGGAAGGTCCCGGTCTTGGTGGGGGTGAACCAGAAATAGGTGACCGAGCCCGGTATCATGTCCATCTTGGCGCGGAATTCCGGAACGTAGAAATCGTGCAACACATCGATCGAGCGCAGCAGCATCTTGACCGGCTTGCCGACCGGCAGATGCAGGTCGGCCGCTTCGACCACGACGTCGTCCTGGCCGCTGGGATCCTTGGCGATCACGCCCAGCGGATTTTCAGCGGTGACGTCGCGGGTGTCGGATGTGCCGAGTTTGCCGTCCTTGCCGGGCAAGCGGAAGCTCCACTGCCATTGCTGGCCGACGACTTCGACCACGGTTGCGTCGCTTGGAACGTTGACGAACCGGCTCCAGACAAACAGGCCGGGAACCAGCATGGCGGTAACACCCACTCCGGTGACGATCGTCAGCCACCATTCGAGCCGCTTGTTCTCCGGTTCGTAGGCCGCCTGGTTGCCTTCGCGGTGACGGAAGCGGAAAACGCAATAGGCCATGAATAGGACGACTGCGGCGAAGACGACGCCGGTAATCCAAAAGGTGATGATGATGGTGTTGTCGATATAGTCCCAATTCGAGGCAATCGGAGTCCACCACCATGGGCTCAGGAAGTGGAACAACACCGAGCCCACGACGATCAAAACGAGTACAACCACTATGGGCATGTCCCGTTCCTCCCGGTATTTCAGGGGGCGCGAAGCCGTCCCGGGAAAATACCAAGTGCATCATGCGTGATTTGCGATCGAAATTCTAGAGCCGGTTGTGGAAGGAGCGAAAAATTGCTTCTGCGGCGCCCGGACCTTGCTTCGTTGGTGACGCCGGAGCGACACCTGACCCCCCAAATCAGGGAGGGCAGGGGCTGGTTTGATTCGGCTTGCCTTGTTCCAGCGGGATCAAAGCGCCTTGATGATGATGCAGCCGGCCAAAAGCAGCACGACGCCGGCGAGCCGCATGCCGGAGACAAGCCGCTGCGGCAGGCGGAACCAGCCGAAGGTGTCGACGAAGATGCCGGCGACCTGCTGGCCGGCCACCGTCAGGCTGACGGCAGCTGCCGCTCCGATGACGGGGATGGCGGTGAACACGGTCGTGACATAGGTGGCGCCGGCAAAACCTCCGAGCCAGCCCCACCAGGGCATCGACGACAAGCCGGCGAGGCGAGGGCGGGGCGTCTTCGTCAGGGCAAGCGCGATCAGAAGCACCGCGGCCATGGCCAGCATCGCCACCAGGAACGAGATGGTGCCGACCGCAAACGGCGCGCCGCCAAGGTCGTGCCGAAGCAAGGCGTTTACAGCGCCTTGCACCGGAAGCACGGCGCCTGCCAGCAGCGCCAGTCCGATCCACCCTGGTCTTGAGGATGCGGTATTGTCGGCCGCGCCCTTCTGTCCCAGAACGATGAGGGCAGCCCCGGCAAGCAAGACGAGCATGCCGAAGGCAGGCCCGGCTCGCAGTCCGGCTTCGGGGATCCCGAGCCAGCCGAACGTGTCGAGGGCGAAGGATGCAAGCATCTGCCCAGCGATGAAGAGCCCGACGGACACGACGGCGCCAAGGCGAGGGAACAGAAGAATGGTCGAAACAACGTAGAAGGCCGAAGCCATGCCGCCGATCGCATGCCACCATTCGGCTTGCCGAACGGCAAGCAGAGCCGGTGTCGTTCCGGTGAGGGCCGTGATCGACAACAGCACGATGGCGCCGACCGCGAGCTGAAGCGTGGTCGCGGCAAAGGGTGAGCCGACCGCCTTTGAAAGTTGGGCATTGGCGCCGGCTTGCACCGCAAGCAGGCCACCGGCGACAAGCGCCAGAGGGACGAAGAGGATTTCCACGATCGTATTCCTTGAATGCGGGGTGCGGCGGCTAGGGCATGATCCCAAAAAGTGGGTGCCGGTTTTTTGGAAAAGATCATGCTCCAACAAAGGGTTAGGTCATGATGAGATTTCAACCAAATCTCATCATGATCTAAGCGGCAGCCGATGCTTCGGGCAGGGCGGGAACGGCAATGCCTCTGACAACTGCGGAGCGTCGGCCTATGGCGGCATACCAACGCGCCAGGTCTGGCGCGTCATCGAGGCTGAGGCCGAGCCTGGTGACGGCCGCGTTGATCCATGGCCATGTCATCACATCGGCGATGCCGTAGCTTTTGCCGACGATGTGCTCATAGTTCTTGAGCCGGCTATTGAGCACTCGGAAGACGCGTCCGGTTTCGCGCTCAAAACGCTCGATCACATAAGGGATTTTTTCCGGCGCGAAGATTTTGTAATTCCACAATTGGCCAAGCGTCGGGCCGACATGGGCCGCCTGGAACAAGGTCCAGGTCAGCGTATCGTCCGCCTCCTGCGCGCCCACCGGCTGAAGCTTGCCCGACCGTCGCGCCAGGTAGTGTAGGATGGCGCCGGATTCGAAGACCGTGCGGCCGGCGTCCCGGTCGACGATCACCGGGATCTTGTTGTTGGGATTGAGCGCCAGGAAATCAGGCTTGGTCTGGTCGCCCCTTTCGATGTCGACCAAGCGGACCGAGTAGGGCAGGCCGACCTCTTCCAGCATGATCGAGGCCTTGTGCCCGTTGGGTGTCTGGCAGGTGTAGAGTTCTATCGGCGTCATGGCTCTTCTCCGCGACTGTTTCTTTTGTCGTCGGACTCCATATGGCGTGCGTGCATGCGCAGATCGACATGCCGATTCGCCCGCTTGCTCTGCGTTTTTGCACAGCGAAGCGTCATTTTGACTCGCAGAGCGCAGCGCTTTCTTTTATCTTTCTGCAAGAATGCACAGCTCACGCGATATCGACTGGGAAGATCTGCGCATGGTGCTGGCCGTCGCCGATGGCGCTTCGCTGGCGGCGGCGGCTCGGATCCTAGGCGTGAACCACACGACTGTGCTGCGGCGCGTCAACGCCTTCGAGGCGCGGCTGGGTATCCGCCTTTTCGATCGGCTGCCGACTGGCTATGCCCTCACCGCGGGCGGCGAGGAACTGCTGGGCGCGGCACGCACAATGGCCGAGACGGTCAATGAACTGGCGCGCAAACTGTCGGGGCAGGATCTCAGGTTCGAAGGCAGGTTGCGGGTCACCACCACCGATACGCTGATGGCATCGGTGCTGCCGCCGATCCTGGCGGCGTTTCATAAGCTCCATCCCGGCATACGGGTCGAGGCGATGACGCAGAATTCCATCGCCAACCTGACGCAAAGGGATGCAGACGTGGCGATCAGGCCGGTGTCGCAACCGCAGGAAATCCTGGTCGGCCGGCGCATTTCGGGCGTCGCCTTCGCCGCCTACGCGACACGTTCCTATGCCGAAACGCTACCCCCGGAGCCGAGACTGGGTGCGCTGCGCTGGATCGCGCCCGACGACAGCCTGGCCAACACCGGCGTCGCCCGCTGGATGCGGTCGTCGCTGCCCGATGTCGAGATCGCCATACGCGCCGATTCCCTGGTGACGATGTCGCATGCGGCGGGCGCCGGAATCGGGGTTGCGGCGCTGCCCTGTTATCTCGGCGACAGCCTGCCCGGGCTTGTAAGGGTCGGAGGGCTGATCGAGGAGATCGGCTCGGCGCTGTGGGTGCTGGTGCACGACGATTTGCGCCGCACGGCGCGCGTCCACGCCTTCACCAAATTCGTCTCCGGCGAATTGCAGCAGCGGCGCGACCTTCTTGAGGGCAGGCTCGGCGCCGGAGCTTGAGACGCACGCCAGCTGACGCTGGGGTTCAACTCCGCAACAGGTTCCCAAGCTCGGCAACCGTCATCACGCGCCCGAACACCTTGCCTATGATGTCGAGGGTTGCATTGTGCGATGCCTCGTCCAGTCCGCCATTGGCGTCGCTGATGAAAGCCACCTTGTAGTCGCGCATGAAGGCGCTCCGCGCGGTGGATTCGCAGCAGATGCTGGTCACGGTGCCGATGATGATCACCGTGTCGACCCGGCCTGCGCCACGGATGTTGCGCAACACGGTCTCGAGCTGCGTGTTGTGGAAGGCATCGTAGCGGTGCTTCTTGATGACGACATCCCCAGGCAAGGGCGCAAGCGAGGCGACGATTTCGGCGCCGGCGCTGCCTTCCCGCATTCCTTTGGTTTTCAGCTTCGGCTGATAGCCGGTTTCCAGCGGCGAGATATCGAAATGGTCGCTGAGCACATGCTGGGTGTAGATAACCGGGACGCCTTGCGCGCGGCAAAGCTCGACCACCTGCCGCATCGCCGGAATGCGATGGCGGGCCATGGCCACTTCCATGACGGCGCCCTCATCGACAAAGTCGCTTTGCATGTCGATGACCAGGAGGGCTGCGCGTTGCTTGTCGAACGGCCATGGTTCGTCGCCGGGCTGGGGCATTGCGTGTTTCCTGTTTCCGACGTTGATCAGGTGAGCAGCAGGCTCTTCATCGAGACATCGCAATTCCTGCCGATGACGATGTGATCGTGGATGGATGGAGAGATCAAGGTCGTGGCAATCTCGCAGCGAGCTCCGGGATTGGTTTGGGCGACTTGACGCGTCCTCGCTTGGCCTACGGGTCGATGACCGCGATCGCATCGATCTCTATCAGGTAGCCGGGAGACATCACCGCTATCCCGACCACCACGTTTGCTGGCTTGTGATCGCCGAACAGCTCGATCTGGGCCGCTTCGATGATCGGCACGTGTTCGTCGCGTTTGTAATCGACGATGTAGATCGTGATCTTGCAGACTTGCTCGGGCCGAGCGCCGGCGGCAGCAAGCGCTCGGCCGAGATTCCCGAACGCCAGGCGCGCCTGGACTGCGAAATCACCATGGCCAACGAGCTTGCCGTGTATGTCTTCTGGCTGCTGGCCCGAGACGAACACCAGCTTGCTTCCTGTCGCAACGACGACCTGGGAGTACATTTCCGGAATCGGCAGATCATTTGGATTTATGCATTCGAGCGTCATTGAATAGATCTCCTGCAATGGCTGACGGGAACTGGCTGCTTCGTATTCGCGAGTCTACGACATTGTCGCCGAAGCGGGCGCTTCCGTCGCAATATCACTTCTACACCGCAAGCGTGGGCGTTTGAGCCAAGCCGGAATGTTGCTGATTGGCTCGCGAGCGGTGGCGTTTGGGATGACGGCACCGGCGCCCATCAGGCTCAGATCAGCAGCAGGCCCTTCATCGAGGCGTTGCCTTTCTTGCCGATGATGATGTGGTCGTGGACGGCGATGCCGAGCGGCTTGGCGCTGTCGATGATCTGCTTGGTCATTTCGATGTCCGCACGCGATGGTGTCGGATCACCTGATGGGTGATTATGCACCAGGATGACGGCGCTGGCCGACAGTTCGAGCGCGCGCTTGATCACTTCGCGCGGATAGACCGGCGTGTGGTCCACGGTGCCGACCTGCTGTACCTCGTCGGCGATCAGCACGTTCTTCTTGTCGAGGAACAGGATGCGGAAATGTTCGCGGTTCTCGAACGCCATCGCCGAGCGGCAGTACGCAAGAAGCTGCGTCCAGTTGGACAGCACCTCGCGGTCGCGAACCTCGGTCCGCGCCATGCGCTGCGCGGCAGCGGCAATCACCTTCAGGTCGACCGCCACGGCGGGGCCGATGCCCTTCACCTCCTGCAGCAGCGCCACCGGTGCGCCAAGCACTTCGCCAAAAGTGCCGAAGCGCGCCAAGAGCGCCTTGGCGATCGGCTTGGTGTCGACGCGCGGGATCAGGCGAAACAGCAGCAGTTCGAGAAGTTCGTAGTCGGGCAGGACGTCTGCGCCGCCGGCAACGAAGCGCTCGCGCAAACGGTCGCGATGGCCGTGATAGTGTGGCTTCTCCGTCGATTTGTCTCTTGGTGCCTTGTCCTTCGCCGGTGGTTCAAGCCACCGCTCGGAGAAGAACCCCCGTTCGTCGTCGCCACTCTTCCCCATCGACCCCACACACTCCCCGAAGGCTTCGACGGCAGATTAGAGCGGTAAGCAGCGCGCGGTCGAGTTTTTTCGGCGACGGCGCCTCAAAGCCGCGGCTTGAGGCGATCTTGTTTTCAGCTGACCGCCGGCAGGCCGGGGCGGTCGAGCTTGTTTGGCGACAGGGTGAAAATCTCGCAGCCAGTTTCGGTGACGCCTATCGTGTGTTCGTACTGCGCCGACAGCGAGCGGTCGCGCGTCACCGCCGTCCAGCCGTCCGACAGCACTTTCACATGCGGCCGGCCAAGATTGATCATGGGCTCGATGGTGAAGATCATGCCCGGCCGCATCTCGACGCCTTCCGAGGCGGTGCCATAGTGCAGGATGTTGGGTGCGTCGTGGAACAACTGGCCAACGCCGTGGCCGCAGAAATCGCGCACCACCGAGCAGCGCTCTGCCTCGGCATAGGTCTGGATGGCGGCGCCGATGGCGCCGGTGCGGGCGCCGGGCCGGACCGCCGCGATTCCGCGCATCAGGCACTCATGAGTGACTTCAAGCAGGCGTTCGGCGGCGCGCTTGATGGTGCCGACGGGATACATGCGCGAGGAATCGCCGTGCCAGCCGTCGAGGATGTAGGTGACGTCGATGTTGACGATATCCCCGTCCTTCAACGGCTTGCTGTCTGGAATGCCGTGGCAAACGACGTGGTTGATCGAGGTGCAGGACGATTTGGTGTAGCCGCGGTAGTTGAGCGTCGCCGGTAGCGCGCCTTGGTCCATGCCGAATTCGAAGACGAAACGGTCGATGGTCTCGGTGGTGACACCCGGCTGGACCATCGGCACCAGTTCATCAAGGCAGCGCGCGGTGAGATCGCAGGCCTTGCGCATGCCGGCAAATCCTTTTTCGCCGTAGAGGCGGATCTGGCCGGTATTCCTGAGGGGTGCCGTGGCGGCGTCGAGATAGGTGACCATAGTGTCCGTTTGCCTGTAAGCGGGCGGCGCATATCAGCCCGTTAGAAAATTTCCTCAGATTTGGCACTGCAAGCCGCAAGGTTCAAGGAAGAACTGCCGGCAATGGACTGATACTGGCGATATTCCTGGCTTGCGCGGCCGCTCAGATGACATCCAGGTGCGCGATCTCCTCCGAATGCCGAGATCGCACTGACGACACATTTTCGCGCGCAAAAGCAGCCAAAGCAACTTTTGACGACGAACGGCGTTGCTGTGGTCGACGCCAGTTCGGGAGATATAGAATGGACAGATTGCAATTCGAGGTGCCGGTGCGCATCGCGCCCGCGCCCGGGCTGCCGGTAGAGGAAATATACAGCGTCGAACAGGCGCTGGATATCCTGCATGACTGGCCAAAGAAGCGACAGGGCAAGGTCTATGAAGCGGCGTTCAATGCCTGCTTCGGGGCCACGGTGGATGTGGTCAAGACTGAGGACGCCTGGCGCGCCTTCATGGCGTTTTGCCGGGTCAGTGGCCTGCTGGCCAGGGATATGATGGTTACGGCCAAGCGCGCCGGCGAAGCGAGGGGCCTGAGGGTCTAGAGTTCTGCTTGGCCTGGAGGCCGGCCAACCGACTCGTTCCAATCGGCGCGGACTCCGCGGCGTTAAGGTTCCGTTTCCGACTTCACAGCTAGGCATGAGCCATAGAGCAGCGTCTGATTCGTTGCGTCGGTTTCATGGTGCAGAACATGTCTTCAGCCAATGTGCGTACCTTCCCGCTAGATCGGCAGACCGTGCTGGTGCGCGAGGTCGCCGCAAGGCTGGGCAGACTGCACGGCGACACGGCCACGTCGTTCTGGAAGGCCACGGCGCGCGAACTCCTCGACAAGGCGGTCGCAGTCGGCAGCGATGCAGCTTCGGCGGCCAACGATGTCCGCCGGTTTTTTGCCGCGGTCCAGGACGAGATGAATTTCAAGGCGGACGATGCCGCACCAGGGCAGCGCCGGACGCGCACCCGCCCCTAGCCTCAAAACACACGCGCTCATCATTGTGTGGCCAACCGTGGACCGGTCTTGGCGTCGACGGATCTCGGGTCCTACGCTGTCGATTGTGCCGTCCCAGCCACGGCGAGCGCCTTGTTGAACGCGAGACAGGCGATGAAATACTGGTCGCGCTCGGCCCTGGCGACGTCGGTCATCGCCAAGGAAATCGTCGAGCGCTATGGCGGGACCATCACGCCGGAGACCTGCCTGACGGCCGCCTTTGCAAACAGTGGGTTTCAAGGCGGCTTAGCGCAAGGCGTCGGCCTCTCGGCGATCCCTGTGCCGACCCGATCCGAATCGGCTATGCCTGCGCGATGCAGGAAACGTCTCTCTACATCCCGGTGAAGCGGTTTCTCGAGAGCCTGGAATTCACGGTCAAGGGCGAAGTCGGGCACTGCGATATCGTGGCGGTGCGCGACGGCGAGCCGCCTGTGCTGGTCATCTGCGAACTGAAATTGCAGTTCAACCTCGAACTGGTGCTGCAAGGTGTCGATCGCGCCGCGGCATGCGACGAAGTGTGGCTGGCCGCGCGCATGTCGGCGCGTGGCAAAGGCCGCGAGCACGACCGCCGTTTTCGCGCGCTGTGCCGGCGGCTCGGCTTCGGGCTTCTGGCTGTCAGCGGCAAGGGGGAGGTCGAATTGCTGCTCAGCCCGGCCGCTTTGCCGCCGCGTCGCGATCCAAAGCGGCGCTCGCGGCTGATGGAGGAACACCGGCGCCGGCGCGGCGATCCGGTGGTCGGCGGCGGTTCGCGCGCGCCGATCATGACCGCCTACCGGCAGGATGCGCTGGCCTGCGCCGCAGCCATGACCGACGGGCCGAAACGCCCGCGCGATCTGAAAGCGATTTCGCCGCGCGCGGCCAGCATCCTCTTGGACAATGTCTATGGCTGGTTCGCCAGGGCCGAGCGCGGCGTCTACGCGCTGACCGAGGGTGGCCACGCGGCGTTACAGCGCTGGCCGCAGGTAGCGCACGACCAGGGGTGAGTGGCCGGAGATTGCCGCGAGCAGGCGCCGAGGGAAACAGCCGCTGTTCGCCGTTTCAAGCGATTCGCCGCGCCACCGTTCCAGCCGCCGCTAGTTCGGCGGCTGCCGCGAGGCTTCTTGTTTTCCTCAAAGATCTGGTACGCCCAAGGGGAATCGAACCCCTGTTACCGCCGTGAAAGGGCGGTGTCCTAACCGCTAGACGATGGGCGCGCTCAGACGAAGCGGCTTATAATTGCGTTGTTGCCAACCGGCAACCCATCAGCCGCCAGATGCGGAAACTTTTTTCAAGAGGGGCGAAAACGGCCAGTTTGGTGAGCCAGCCCAGGTTTTCTGCCCTCGCGTCATTGCACATCTTTGGACGAACGCGCCGCGCAGTCGTCATCCTCGCGTCTGCGCTGCGCTCCTTGCTTCGCCATAGGATGACGAAGTCGCGGGTGCCTCGGCTAATCTCGAACGTCGCTGATAGCTAATCGGAAAAAACGGCGGGCTGCTAACAGCCCCTCGGCCCGTTTGCCGAATGGGGATGCTACCCCCGCCGGCGGCAGCGCCAATTCCAGTCGCGCTCGGGGCCGACGTCGACGTGAACGGATTCGGTATGGCAGTAGGTGCCGACGCCGCCGCGGCCGGGCATGGTTCGGATGTAGCTCGCCAGTTCCCATTTGGAGACGCCGGGAACCTGGATGTCGGCGGCGGCGCAATACATGTGCAGCGAATTCTTGGCGCCGTTGGCGCGGCGGTTGCGGGCCGGGTCGCGGTAGCCTGATGTGACCATCATCTTGCGGCCGTAATGGCCTTCGATGGTCTTCAGCACCCGCACCAGCGACGGCTTCAGGCAGGCGACGTCGACGCTCTCGTTTTGCTTCAACAGGCCGTTGGGCGCCAGCCGGGCGAGGCCGGCGGCGGAAGCCACCTGATAGGCGCCGCCCGAACCCTCGTCCTCGTTCAGGTCGACGTCGCTTTCATCGTCGAGGCCGGATTTGCGCTTGATCTCGAACAGCGCCGTCTGGCGCACGCCGGGCAGCGCATCGCTGCCGGTGATGTGGTTGCTCTCGTTGCCAAACGAGGCAAGCTGCAAGGGCTTGTCGGCCGAACTGGCTGAGGCCAACGTGATGATCGGCTTTGCCGGGGCGGCCTTCTGGGCAGCAACCGCAGGCTGTTCGCCCGAGCGCGAGTTGACCAGCGGAGCAGGTGCCGCCGAGGTTGGCGTGGTGCTGAACAGTGAGGCCAGGAAGCCCTTCTTCGGCGTGTCGATCTGCTGGGGCGCGGCGGTCACGTAGACCTCGTTGGTCGCGGGTGCCGCTGCCGTCGCTTTCGGTGCGGTCACGCCGGCATCGGCGGCGGCGATCTTCTGCGCCACGGCGTCCGTTGCGGCCGCGGTCTGTGCTGACTGCTGCAGCGACTGCGGCGTCTGGCCGACAATGGTTTCGGAGCCGGCGGGAACATTGACCGGGAAGCCGGTGCCGGGCTTGGCCACCGGCACATAGGCGACCTGCTCGGGCAGTGTCGCATCGCCCGCTGCCGTCATCATCATCTGCGGCCCGGTGGATGTGACCTGCACGGTCGAATCGCCCGGCGCCGCAGGGCTGGCGCCGGAAGCCGCGGAGATGTCAGAAGCGGTCGCGTTGTAGCCAGGCATGCCGACGGACATTGTGGGGTCGCCAGCGGAGGTGCAGGACGCCAGAAGCACGGAGAAAAGCGCTGCCGCTATAGTGCGACCTTCTCTCCCCGCGAGACGCGATCCTACTGATTTCAAAACTAAATTCCCCCTCGGTGTCCGGTCGGCCTGCTATTGGTGCGGCGTCGAAACGTTCACATCCAATAACCTTGTGTTCCCAAACCGGAAACGAGACTTGTGTCAATTCTGCAAGCCTCTGAATTATTTGCTCGTTGGAGGCCAATTGAGGCTTCTTGAAGGTTGACGACACCATTTCGCCCCGTTTTGCCGGCTCGTCAACTCACCAGACATTACATTCCGTTACACACAGGCACCTGCAAAAGGTGCCGGCCGTTACACACGCACCTTCACATAGGTGCCGGGGGCATCACCCAGGGTTTTCATGTGCTTGCCGGGTTTGCGGGCCGGAACGAGGGTGTCGTCCTGGGTCTCGATCCAGTGCTGCCAATGCGTCCACCAGGAGCCGGGATGCTCCACCGCGGAGGCGAGCCACTGGTCAAAATCGCCTGTCGGCTTGCCGCCGGTCCAGTACTGGTATTTCTTGGCTGCCGGCGGGTTGACGACACCGGCAATGTGGCCGGAACCAGCCATCACAAACTCGACGTCACCGCCGAAATATCGCGAGCCGAGAAACACGGAAAGGGCCGGCGCGATGTGATCTTCCTTCGACGCCAGGTTGTAAACCGGGATGGTGACGTCGGCCAGCGACAAAGTGCGGCCGGCGAGTTCCATCACGCCACGCGTCAGATTGTTCTCGAGATAACAGTTGCGCAGGTAGAAGGAGTGGTTGGCGGCCGCCATGCGGGTGGAATCGGCGTTCCAGTAGAGCAGGTCGAAGGGAAGGGGATCCTTGCCGCGCATGTAATTGTTGATGACATAAGGCCAGATCAGGTCGCCCGAGCGCAGCATGTTGAAGGCGGTCGCCATCTTGGTGCCGTCGAGGTAGCCCTTTTCGTTCATCGATTTCTCGACCGCTGCCACCTGGTCCTCGTCGACGAAGACTTTCAGGTCGCCGGCATGGGTGAAGTCGACCTGCGTGGTGAAGAAGGTCGCCGATTTGATGCGGTTGTCGCCTTCCTGTGCCAGCAGTGCGAGTGCGGCCGCCAGCAGCGTGCCGCCGACGCAATAGCCGATGGCGTTGACCTCTTTCTCGCCGGTCGCCTTCTCGATCGTGTCGAGGCCGTATTGCAGGCCCTCCCGTATGTAAGCTTCCCAGCCCTTGGCGCCGTGCCGCTCGTCGGGATTGATCCAGGAGATGACGAACACGGTATGGCCTTGCTCGATCGCCCAGCGGATGAAGGACTTTTGCGGGTTGAGATCGAGGATGTAGAACTTGTTGATCCAGGGCGGGCAGATCAGCAGCGGGCGCTTGAGCACCGTCTCCGTCGTCGGATCGTACTGGATGATTTCGGCGACATCGCTGCGGCCGACCACCTTGCCGGGAGATGTCGCGACGTTCTTGCCGATCTCGAAGGGCGAATAGTCAGCTTGTCTCAGCTTCAGGTCGCCCTTGCCGGCGGCGATGTCTTCGGCCAGCATCTTCATGCCGCGCACCAGGTTTTCGCCATTCGAGGCGACGGTTTCTCGAAACAGCTCCGGATTGGTCAGGATGAAGTTCGACGGCGAGATGGCATTGGACACCTGCTTGACGTAGAAGCTCGCCTTGTGGCGGGTGTGGTCGTCGAGGCCTTCGGCGTGCTCGACCAGGTCGGCCGCCCAGCGCGAGGTGACGAGATAGGCCTGTTTGAGGAAATCGAAGAAAGCGTTGCGACCCCATTCGGGGTCTTGAAAACGCTTGTCGCCGCGCTCGGGCTTGACCGCATCGTCCGGCGCTTCGGCATTAGGGCTAACCTTCTGGATGGCGTTGCCCCAGACCGTCATGTAGCCGGCGAACAGTCGCGTCTGCGCTTCCAGCGCGCGTTGCGGGTCGGCCAGCCAATATTCGCTGAGCTTGGAAAAGGTTTTGACCATGTCGACCACGGGTTCGGCGACATGATCGCGCACCTCGCCTTTTTCGCGCGGCTCGGCCCAGGCCGAGGCGGCTTTGCCGGCCTGTTCGACCATGCGCGCCATGTTCAACGCGAAGCGTTCCGGGTCTTTCACCAGATATTGCTCGACGGTCGAAGATTGATCATCGTCCGCTTTGCTCGAATCAGGTGTTTTGGACATGGCTCGCGGGGTTCCTCCCGAGGCGTTTTCTTGACATATTATCATGGGACATCTGACCGGGTCCAATGCGCTGTACCCCGGCTGCCAGGAAAACAATATGACGATTAACACCGGCGAGACCATTTTTTCGGGGGCAGGCCGCTTTTGCCGCATCGCGGTTGCAATCGCCTGTCTGGCGCCAGGGCTGCTGGCGGCAAGTGGCTGCACGAGCGCCAACACCGGCAACGGGATGAATGTCGGCCTGACCCAGGGCGCGCAGGACACCGGCTCCTATCCCAATCTCAACATTCCACCGCAGGTGGCGGCAAAGCAACTCACCCCTGAGGAGACGCAGGCCAAGCTTGCCCAGTTGAAGGGCGAACAGCAGGGGCAAGCGGCCAAGGGCGGCGGCGGTGCCCCGTCCACCAGCCCGGCGGCGCTGAATTCGCTGGCGAAGAACCATGGCAAGGACACGCTGAAGCAGATCGAAGCCAAATGCGATCCCGCCCTCGACCCTACCTGCAAATAAGGCTATATCGCGCGCCGAAAGCGGTCTTTGCCAAAGGCGCCTAGCCAAGCCAACTGTGCTAAAGCCAATCTTAAATCGTCTGGAACTGACATGGAAGAATTTCACAAGGTCCGCCGGCTTCCGCCCTACGTGTTCGAGCAGGTCAACCGGCTGAAGGCCAGCGCCCGTTCGCGCGGCGCCGACATTATCGACCTTGGCATGGGCAACCCGGACCTGCCCACGCCGAAGGCGATCGTCGACAAATTGTGCGAAGTGGTGCGCGATCCGCGCACGCATCGCTATTCCTCCTCGCGCGGCATCCCAGGTCTGCGCCGCGCCCAGGCCGCCTATTATCAGCGCCGTTTCGGCGTGAAGCTCAATCCCGACACGCAGGTGGTGGCGACGCTCGGTTCGAAGGAAGGCTTCGCCAATATGGCGCAGGCGATCACCGCGCCGGGCGACGTGATCCTGTGCCCCAACCCGACCTATCCGATCCATGCTTTCGGCTTCATCATGTCGGGCGGCGTCATCCGTTCGCTGCAGGTCGAGCCGGATGACGGCTTCATCCCGGCGCTCGAGCGCGGTGTCCGTCATTCGATCCCGAAGCCACTGGCATTGATCCTCAACTATCCGTCGAACCCGACGGCGCTGGTCGCCTCGCTCGATTTCTACAAGGACGTGGTCGCCTTCGCCAAGAAGAACGACATCATCATCCTGTCGGACCTTGCCTATTCGGAGATCTATTTCGACGGCAATCCGCCGCCTTCGGTGCTGCAAGTGCCGGGCGCCATCGATGTCTGCGTCGAGTTCACCTCGATGTCGAAGACCTTCTCCATGCCCGGCTGGCGCATGGGCTTTGCCGTCGGCAATGAGCGGCTGATCTCGGCGTTGACGCGGGTGAAGTCCTATCTCGACTACGGCGCCTTCACGCCGATCCAGGTTGCGGCGGCGCATGCGCTGAATGGCGACGGCGCCGACATCGCCGAAGTGCGCGAGGTCTATTTGAAGCGCCGCGACGTCATGGTCGACGCCTTCAGCCGCGCCGGCTGGACCATTCCGGCACCGGCTGCCTCGATGTTCGCCTGGGCGCCGATCCCGGAGCCGTTCAAGCATCTCGGCTCGCTTGAGTTTTCCAAGCTCCTGATCGAGCACGCCGACGTGGCGGTGGCGCCGGGCATCGGCTTTGGCGAGCATGGCGACGATCATGTCCGCATCGCGCTGGTCGAGAACGAGCACCGGATCCGGCAGGCGGCGCGCAACATCAAGCGCTTCCTGGCGTCCAGCGCCAAGCAGCCGAACAATGTGGTGCCGCTCGCCGCGCATCGCTAAAGTCGCCGCACATCTTATTCGAGCAGATTTTTTGAGGGGCGTCGCCGGGCATGGCTGAAGCGTTGCGTGTTGGAATTGCGGGTCTGGGTACGGTTGGCGCCTCGGTGGCGCGCGTGCTGCGCGACAAGGCAGCGGAGCTGACGCGCCAGTGCGGACGCGATGTCATCGTCACGGCCGTTTCCGCGCGCGATCCCAAGCGCGACCGTGGCGTCGACCTCAGCGCCGCCAAATGGTTCGACGATCCGATCAAGATGGCGCAGGCCGCCGATATCGACGTCTTCGTCGAACTGATCGGCGGCGACGAAGGGGCAGCGCGCGCGTCGGTCAAGGCAGCACTTGAAGCCGGACGTCATGTCGTCACCGCCAACAAGGCGCTGTTGGCCAAGCACGGCGTGGCGCTTGCCGAAATCGCCGAGAAGAAGGGCGTGCTGCTCAACTACGAGGCGGCAGTTGCCGGCGGCATCCCGGTCATCAAGACGATGCGCGAGGCGATGGCCGGCAATTCGGTCACCCGCGTCTTCGGCATCCTGAACGGCACCTGCAACTACATCCTGACCCGCATGGAGGCCGAGGGCATCTCCTTCGACGAGTGCCTGAAGGACGCGCAACGGCTGGGCTACGCCGAAGCCGATCCGACTTTCGATATCGAGGGCCATGACACGGCGCATAAATTGTCGATCCTGACCAGCCTGGCCTTCGGCACCAGGATCGCCGCCAATGACATCTACATGGAAGGCATTTCCAATATCAGCCAGGCCGATATCCGCGCCGCGGGCGACCTTGGCTACCGGATAAAATTGCTCGGCGTCGCCCAACGCACCGACAGCGGCATCGAGCAGCGCGTGCACCCGACCATGGTGCCGACCGCGTCGGTGATCGCACAGGTGCATGGCGTTACCAATGCGGTGGCCATCGAAACCGACATTTTGGGCGAACTGCTGCTCTCCGGCCCGGGCGCCGGCGGCAACGCCACCGCGTCCGCCGTGGTCGGCGATATCGCCGACATCGCAAAGAGCCGGCCGGGCTTCCAGCACGGTCCGGTGTTCGGCCTGCCGGCCAAGGAACTGCGCCCCTACAAGAAGGCGCAGATGCGCAGCCATGCCGGCGGCTATTTCATCCGGCTGACCGTGCACGACCGCATCGGCGTCTTCGCCGCGATCGCCAAGCGCATGGCGGACAACGACATTTCGCTGGAATCGATCGTCCAGCATGCCGTCAGCGGCGAGACGGACGCGCAAAAGACGGTGATCCTGGTCACCCACGAGACGACGGAAGCAGCGGTGCGCAAGGCTGTCGACGGCATCACCAAGGACGGCCACCTCACAGACAAGCCGCAGGTTATCCGCATTGAGCGCGCTGGCTAGGCCAAGTCATTTTTCTCCTTAACCGATTTGATATTCCTGCTGAAAAGTGGTTCAGACGCCATAGTGCTCTATCTCTTTGATTTGGAGCCGGATTGAGATTTCAGGTCGAACCCACCAATCATCATCGGGCTCTGGCGGAGGCGTGAGCCGCGAGATCAAGGTGCGTCACCAGGATGTGGAAAAGTTTTGAGACTTTCCTGTTTAGCCGTCGCATATTGCCGGAAATGACAATCTATAGATTACGCCTCCTATGACGGGCGACAAACGCCTCTTCCTCGATATCAGGCAGTCGGCGACCGGTGTTTCCTGGGAACACCGGTTGAGCGAGCGGCAGGACATGACCGCGCTTGCCATAGCGCAGGGCCACGGCGTGCCCGACATTGTGGCTCGCGTGCTCGCCGGGCGAGGCGTCACCGCCGACCAGGCCGAGCGCTTCCTCGATCCGACGATTCGCAATCTGTTGCCGGATCCGGCTTCGCTGACCGACATGGGCAAGGCTGCGACCCGCATCGCCGAGGCGGTCATGGCCAAGGAGAAGGTGGCAATCTTCGGCGACTACGATGTCGACGGCGCCGCCTCTTCGGCGTTGCTCAAGCGCTTCCTGACGCATTTCTCGGTGCCTTCGGAGATCTACATTCCCGACCGCATCTTCGAGGGCTACGGCCCCAATCCGGAGGCTATGCGCGAACTGGTCTCGCGCGGCGCGACGCTGATCGTCACCGTCGATTGCGGCACCAACAGCGCTGTCTCCATCGATGCCGCCAAGGCCGCAGGCGCCGATGTGGTGGTGCTCGACCACCATCAGGTCGGCGGCCCGCTGCCGGAGGCGACCGCGGTCGTCAATCCCAATCGCGAGGACGACCTTTCCGGGCAAGGCCATCTGTGCGCCGCCGGTGTCGTCTTCCTCACTCTGGTGCAGACGGCGAGGGTCCTGCGCAGCCGATTGCCCGACGCAGCGCCACCGGACCTGTTGTCGTTGCTCGACCTGGCGGCGCTGGCCACGGTTTGCGATGTGGTGCCGCTCATCGGCGTGAACCGCGCTTTCGTCGTCAAGGGACTACAGATGGCGCGGCAGCAGAAGAATGAGGGGCTCGCCGCACTGGCGCGGGTGTCCCGCATCGGTGAGCCGATAAGCACCTTTCATCTCGCCTATCTGATTGGGCCGCGCATCAATGCCGGCGGCCGCATCGGCGATGCAGCACTTGGCAGCCGGCTGCTCGCCACCGACGATCCGGTTGAGGCCAGGACCATTGCCGAGACACTCGACCGGCTCAACCAGGAACGCCAGCAGATGGAGCTGGAGATGCTGGCAGCGGCGCGCGCCGAGGCTGACGCCGAACTTGCCGGCGGCAACGGGCCGGCCATCATCGTCACCGCCAGCACCAATTGGCATCCCGGCATTGTCGGCTTGATCGCCTCGCGGCTGAAGGACCATGCGCGGCGGCCGGCCTTCGCCATCGCCTTCAACGCCAATGGCATCGGCACCGGCTCTGGCCGTTCGGTGTCGGGCTTCGATCTCGGACGGCTGGTGCGCGCAGCCGCCGATGCCGGGCTGATCGTCAAGGGCGGCGGCCACGGCATGGCCGCCGGCATCACGGTGGAACGCGCCAAGCTCGGCGAACTCCGTGCTTTCTTCGAGGAGCGCGCGGCGACCGAAGTGTTCCGGCTGCAGGACGAAGAAAGTCTGGCCGTCGACGGCGCGCTCGCCGCCGAGGGCGCGACGATTGCTTTGCTCGATGCACTGGAAAAGGCCGGGCCTTTCGGCGCCGGCCATGTCGCGCCGGTGTTCGCGCTGCCGCGCCATCGGCTGGCCGACGCGCGGGCCGTCGGCACCAACCACATCCGGGCTGATCTGCAGTCGGAAAGCGGCGGCCGCATCCAGGGCATCGCCTTTCGATCCGTCGATACCACGCTGGGCGAATTCCTGTTCAAGAACAGGGGCAACACGATCCATGTAGCCGGCTCGCTGTCGGGGAATTATTGGAACGGCAACCGCACGGTGCAGTTCCGCATCACCGATGCGGCCAAAGCCTGACATTGCCGAATGGTTTAAGCGAGAACCGTCTGCAGCCGCTTCAACTCGCTGATCTGCGCCATCGTCGCCTGGTAACCGACGCTGATCGCCTCATCCGCGCGGTGGAATTCGGTCAAGCCGATATGGCTGAGTTTCGGTTGCAGCGACATGTCGGGCGGATCGCCCGCCAGCCTTGCGCGTGAAATCCGGTCCTGGATGATGTTGAAGGCTTCGACCATGACGCCGGTGATGCCGAGACGGCTCTGGTGCGGCTGGTGGTCGGGGCTGGCCTGGCCTGGCCGGGGCGCGTCCTTCTCGATGAGCAGTTCGCCGGCGCTGTGCTTGATGACGGCGGCGCGGCCGAACAGATCGTAGTGAAGGTTGACCGCGACGACCAGCGGCTGCTCGTAGGCGCGGCAGACCGAAACCGGAACCGGGTTGACCAGCGCGCCGTCGACCAGAATGCGGCCGTTGCAATTCACCGGTTCGAACACGCCGGGCAGCGCATAGGAAGCCCGCATCGCGGTGATCAGCGAACCGCTGGACAGCCAGATCTCATGGCCGGTGCGAATTTCCGCGCCAACGGCGACGAAGGGTTTCGTCAGATCCTCGAAGCGGATGCCTGCCATGTGCTCGCGCAGCCTGACGTCCAGTTTCATGCCGCCGAACAGGCCGCTGCCGCGCAGATTGAGATCGAGCAGGCCGAAGATGCGCCGCTTGGTCAGGCTGCGGGCGAACTCCTCGAGTTCGTCCAGCTTGCCGGCGAGATAGCAGCCGCCAACCAGCGCGCCGATCGAGGTGCCGGCGATCATCGAGACTTCGATGCCGGCTTCGTCGAGCGCGCGCAGCACGCCAATGTGCGCCCAGCCGCGTGCGCAGCCGCCGCCCAGCGCGAGCGAAATGCCTGTCTTGCCCGCGGGTTGCGGGTCAGGCACGCCGCCGGACGATGAGGGGCCATTGGCCTCCCGCACGTCCGGTCTGCTACGCAATGACGCCCACTCGAGCATCATGATCTCCCTTGTCCCGCGTCCGTTCTACAGGAAGGACGTTTGAGAATAGTGAATATGAGTGGTTTGCGACTGTTGAATGGTTCACGCGGGCTTCCGATACGTTTTTTCCGCATCGAACAGCGGCGTGCTGCCATCGTCGGCAAGCGTTGCCTTGCCGCCGATTAGCCCCACCGTCCGATAAAAACATGAACGCCGGCCGGTGTGACAAGTTGCGTCGTGGCCCAACACTTTGACGCGCAACCATATGGCGTCCTGGTCACAATCCGTGAGCATCTCGACGACGGTCTGAAAATTGCCTGATGTTTCGCCCTTCTTCCACAGCGCCTTGCGCGAGCGCGACCAGTAGTGCGCGATGCCGGTTTCGAGCGTCAGCGCCAGCGCCTCGGCATTCATATGCGCGACCATCAGCAGCATACCGTCAGCGGCGTCGGTGACGACGACGGTGACCAGCCCGGCAGCATCGAAGCGCGGGGAAAACACCGCGCCTTCTTCGAGAGCCTTCTTGTCAGATGGAGCCTTGGGAAATGTTAGTGCCGACATCGCCGGTCCTTGATCTAGCGATGCCGGTGCGGGGCTTACGCCCCGAGGCCGCGCACCATGGTGACGAAACGGACCTGTTCCTCGGGCGTGTCCTTGAACACGCCGGTGAAGGTCGAGGTCAGCGTAGTGGAGCCCTGCTTGCGGATGCCGCGCATGGCCATGCACATATGCTCAGCCTCGATCATGACGGCGACACCGCGCGGATTGAGCACGTCCTGGATGACGCCGGCGATCTGTGCGGTCATGGCCTCCTGAGTCTGCAGGCGATGGGCGAAGATATCGACCACACGGGCAATCTTGGACAGGCCGACGACCTTGCCATCCGGGAGGTAGCCGACATGCGCCTTGCCGATGATCGGCACCATGTGGTGCTCGCAATGCGAGTGGAACTGGATGTCCCTGACGATGACGAGATCATCATAGCCGGCGACTTCCTCGAAGGTGCGGCCGAGCTCTTCGGCCGGGCACATGTCATAGCCGTTGAACATTTCGAGAAAGGCCTTGGTGACGCGCTTGGGCGTGTCGATCAGGCCCTCGCGGTCCGGATTGTCGCCGGTCCAGCGCAACAGCGTGCGCACGGCGGCCTCGACCTCGGCTTCGCTCGGCCTGTCGGTGACCGGCTTGTCCAGATAGTCGGAAGGGGGCATTATTTTCTTGATGACGGCATCCATAAAGGCGTCTCCCGTAGTTCCTCTCTCAGGAGGAACGAGTTGAACGGACCACGACCTTTCGGGTGCTGAAAACTCGCCCGGTTTCCAGCCCGCAAGCGGCGTGAACGAAATGGGCAAGGACGATGGCTTTGCGTTGCCTTGTCGATACCCGACTGCCACCATTATATATGGTCGTACGCAGCGAATGAAAGACGCTACAACGGCAATCGCTGTTCGCTTGGCGGCGACGGATTGGAAAAATATGATTGACGACGTCTACAATGCGAAAATTCTGGGTTTTGCCGGAAACATCGCCCGCATCGGCCGGCTCGATCATCCGGATGCGACGGCCAAGGCCCATTCCAAATTGTGCGGCTCGACGGTGACCATCGACCTCAAGATGGACAATGGCGTCGTCACCGATTTCGCGCATGACGTGAAGGCCTGCGCCCTCGGCCAGGCCTCGTCCTCGATCATGGCTCAACATGTCATCGGCGCCAGCGCCGACGAATTGCGGGCGGTGCGCGACACCATGCTGAAGATGCTCAAGGAAAACGGCGCGCCGCCGCAAGGCCGCTTTGCCGATCTGAGATATCTGGAGCCGGTGCGCGACTACAAGGCGCGCCATGCCTCGACCATGCTGACCTTCGATGCGGTCGTCGATGCCATCGGTCAGATCGAGAAGAAACGCGCCGAACAAGCGGCGTGATGTTGGTACATAACGGCTCCTCCAACAGCCGGTGAATTGTCAAAATTGGGCGCTGAACACGTCGAGGAGCTTCTCACGTAAGCGGGCTCATGCCTTGGTTTGCTGCGCCCGTCTGCTTTCGGCAAATTCGCTTCTCACCCAGTCGGCGAAGGCCTTGGCCGGCTCCGGCAGGTCCTTCAAGCTCCTGGCGACCAGCCAGTAGGCGCCCGATGCGACGTCGATGTCGAACGGCTTGATCAGCGCGCCGGATGCTATCTCCTCGCCGATCTGCAAGAGATCGCCCAGCGCCACGCCGTGGCCGAGCAGGGCCGCCTGCTTCGACAGCGACACATCCGCCAGCATAGGGCCGCGCGCCGGAATGGCGTCCGCGGCGACGCCGGCTGCCTCGAACCAGCGCGCCCAGCCCTGACGATTTTCCTCGTGCAACAGCGTGTAGCGGGCAAGGTCGAGCGGCTTTTCGAGGGCAGGGCCCGATGCCAGCAAGGCCGGCGACAGGACCGGTGAATCGACGGTCGAGGCTAGCCATTCGGCCTCGCTGCGCGGCCATGAGGTGGCGCGCGCGCTGAAGCGCAAGGCGAGTTCGGGCTGATCGCTGCGGAACTCGATCGGCCTTGGGTCGACTTCGAGGGAAACGTCGATATCGGGCCGCAACTGGCTGAAGCGGTTGAGCCGCGGCAACAGCCATACAGAGGCCAGCGACGGCTCGACGCTGACGCGAACCACCGACTGTGCCGGGGCCGCCACAAGGTCCGAAAGCAGCCTGTCGATGTCGTCGAAACTCCTGACCAGCTGATCGAGCAGGCGCTGGCCGGCCTCGGTCAGCTCGACGCGGCGGTGATGACGGTGGAACAAGGGCTGGCGCAGGAACTGCTCGAGTTCCCTGATCTGCCGGCTGATGGCGGCCTGCGAGACGAACAGCTCCTCGGCGGCCCGGCTAAAGCTCAATTGCCGGCCAGCTGCCTCGAAACTTCGCAACGCCGTCAGGGGCAACCGTCCGCGCTTCATTTCGCATAACCCGAAGTTATCCGAACCGGAAATTATGCTCGTTTGAAGGCGAAGGCCAGCGGGCGTCTAATCCGCCTCAAAGGAGATGCGCCATGATCCAGTTGCTGAAGATCTTTTGCGATGTGATGCGGATCGCGACGTTTCAATGGCGTGGCGAGAAGCGGCATCATACCTCGTGCATTGAAGAAGGGCCGGCGAGCCCCGGTCGCTGGTCGACGTCGGGTGACCGGCATCCGTTTCGCCGCTCGAGACCCTGAAGCCGACATAGAGGCGAGTGCGTGAATGGGATTGCGTTTGCCTGCCGAAGCTCACATCTATCGGCTTGGAAACGCAAGCTGATCCCGAAACCGGGTTGGGGATCACGTTCAGAAAGAGACCGCGGTGGGCGACCAACATCGGCATGTGCATGCCGCCGGACAGACCCAGCGCGGACGCAACTGGCCCGGTCCCTGGCGCAAAACACCCGGCCGCATTTTCGGCACGTCGCTGGTGCGCCTCTATCAACTGACGCTGTCCGGATTTGTCGGCAATTCCTGCCGGCATCTGCCGACCTGTTCCGAATACGCGCATGAGGCAATCGCCCGCCATGGCCTGTGGGCCGGCGGCTTCATGGGGCTGTTCCGCGTGCTGCGCTGCGGGCCGTTCGGAACGCACGGCATCGACCGCGTGCCGGAGGTGCTCGCCCCGCGCTACGTCTGGTTCACGCCATGGCGTTATTGGCAGATCGGCAGGAAGCGCGGCGAGGCCGACGGCGGGTGCGCTGGTCCCTGATCCAGATCGCCAGCGCGGCATTTCTTTACAATCCGGTAGGGTTAACAACGGGCTGCACAAACACTGCGCATTTGAGTCAAAATCGAGCCAAGACACTTCGCTAAGCGGCTCCTGGTCATTCCCCAGGAGAGAGCTCGCATGCGCCGGATCGAAACCCATCCCTTCATTATCGCCGCGGTCCTGTTCCTGCTGGCCTGGTTTTTGGGATTTCCGATGCGGGCGCAATCGGCGCCGCTGGGCGATGTCCAATGCACGCTTATCCAGGACGCGGCGAGCGGCGAGACGCTCTATCAAAGCGGCGTCTGCGACCAACGCGTCAGCCCGGCGTCGACCTTCAAGGTGCCGCTGGCGCTGATCGGGTACGACAGCGGAATCCTCAGCGACGAACACACGCCCAGCTGGGATTACAAGCCCGAGTTCAAGGCGGTGAAGCGCGACCACAAGACCGTCGATCCGGTAATCTGGGAGCGCGACTCGGTCGTGTGGTATTCGCGCGAGATCACACGCCGGCTTGGGAGCGAGAAGTTTGCCTTCTATGTCTCGAAGTTCGACTACGGCAACATGGATGTCTCGGGCGATGCCGGCAAGGATAACGGGCTCACGCAATCCTGGATAAATTCCTCGCTTGAGATATCGCCGGTCGAACAGACGGCCTTCCTGCGCCGGCTGCTTGCCGGCAAGATGCCTGTTTCTGCCAAGGCGCACGAGATGGCCAGGGCCATCCTGCCGACTTTCCAGGCCGGCGACTGGACAGTGCAGGGCAAGACCGGCAGCACCAGGCTCGGCAACAGCAAGGACAAGCGCTCGCTGGGCTGGTTCGTCGGCTGGGCCGAAAAGGGCGGCCGCCGGATCGTCTTTGCCCGGGTGGTCGTCGATACCAAACCGATCGACATGCCGAAGGGCCCGGCGACACGCGCGGCGTTACTGAGGGAGTTGCCGCAACTGGTGAAGTGAACTTGCTTTAGCTTCAAGTGCTCCGGCGGGCACGAAGGATGTGGCCGCCGGAATTCCTTGTCTCCGCCTTTGGCGTCCTGGAGAAGCGGGCGGCGATGTCGCTGCTTTCCAGATCTTCGATCTCATCGAAGCCGAGCTCGCGCAGCGATTGCGCCAGTGCCGCGGGCACGAAGAAGCTGATCCAGGGCTCTCCGGCAGCGGCGACGCGCGCCGCATGGAAAGAGAGGGCAGCCTGTCCAGCCGCATCGCGGTTCTCGGCGGGCTCGCTGTAGTCGAAGACGACCTCCGAACCGGGCATGCCGGCAATCCAGGACAGGGTGCTGAAGATTGCGTCCTGGCTCAGATACGGAACGACACCCAGCCAGATGAAGAAACTGGGCTCGGTCTGCCGCAAACCGGCCGATGCCAGTTCATCCGCGGGGCGCTGGCGCTCGCAGTTGACCGGCGCGAACATGGTGGCCCGCGGTTCGGCAAGACCAGCATCGGCGATGCATTTCCGTTTCCAGGCCTGTGTCGCCGGGTGATCGACTTCGAACACCGCGACATCAGGGTACGGATTGCGCAGCGAGAAAGTGTCGAGGCCGGCGCCGAGCACCACCACTTGCTGGACGCCCCGGCGCACCGCCGCAGCCAGCCAGTCCTCGGCGAGGCGGGCGCGCGCTGCCACGAACAGGCGCATGCGCCGGCTGCGCTCACCTCCTGCTCGAGCTCCTGCACCGTCGGTGCGGCATCGCCCAGTATCGCACTCGCATATGGGTCGCGAAACAGCGCCGCCTGCTGCGAGAACTGGTGGAGGGCCCGCATGCGCGCGACGCCCAAGGCGGTTCGGCTGGGTTTTGCGTCTTCCATGCCGGGGATTCCAACCTCGTGTCGGGGAAATTCGCAAGCCTGTGCGACTGGCCTGCGACATCTGTCGCGCCATTTCCTGACAGCTGCGCCAACGACGGCTCTTTACCTGATGCCGCGTGGCCTCTAAAACCCGCCCGCTGCCGGATGCCTCCGGCTTCACACCACGACCACCCGCGCTCGTTTGCGGGACTGGATAGGAGATACAAATGCTGAATTCCGTTTCCCTGACATTTCCCGATGGCTCCGTTCGCGACTATGACGCGGCGATGACCGGTGCAGGCCTCGCCGAATCGATCTCGAAGTCGCTGGCCAAGAAAGCCGTCGCCTATGCCATCGACGGCACCGTTCGCGATCTTTCCGACCCGCTTGGCAAGTCCGGCAAGGTCGAGATCATCACCCGCACCGATCCGCGCGCGCTGGAGCTCATCCGTCACGATGCAGCACACGTGCTGGCGGAGGCCGTGCAGGAACTGTGGCCGGGAACGCAAGTGACCATCGGGCCGGTGATCGAGAACGGATTCTATTACGACTTCGCCCGCAACGAGCCGTTCACGCCTGACGATTTCCCGGTGATCGAAAAGAAGATGCGCGAGATCATTGCGCGCAACAAGCCGTTCACCAAGGAAGTCTGGTCGCGCGACAAGGCGAAAAAGGTCTTTGCCGAGAAGGGCGAGCGCTACAAGCTCGAGCTGATCGACACCATTCCCGAAGACCAGGATCTCAAGATCTATTCCCAGGGCGAATGGTTCGACCTCTGCCGCGGCCCGCACATGGCCTCGACCGGCCAGATCGGCAACGCCTTCAAGCTGATGAAGGTGGCCGGCGCCTATTGGCGCGGCGATTCGAACAACCCGATGCTGACCCGCATCTACGGCACGGCATGGGCCGAGCAGGCTGAACTCGATGCCTACCAGACGATGCTGGAAGAGGCAGAGAAGCGTGACCACCGCAAACTCGGCCGCGAGATGGACCTGTTCCATTTCCAGGAAGAGGGGCCGGGCGTCGTCTTCTGGCACGCCAAGGGCTGGAAGATGTTCCAGAATCTGGTCAACTACATGCGCCGCCGCCTCGACGAGCAAGGCTACCAGGAGGTCAACGCACCGCAGGTTCTCGACAAGAGCCTGTGGGAGACGTCGGGCCACTGGGGCTGGTATCGCGATGCCATGTTCAAGGTGACGGTGGCCGGCGACGACACCGACGACGACCGCGTGTTCGCGCTAAAGCCGATGAATTGTCCGGGCCACGTGCAGATATTCAAGCATGGGTTGAAATCCTATCGCGATCTGCCCGTAAAGCTTGCGGAATTCGGCAATGTGCATCGTTACGAACCGTCCGGCGCCTTGCACGGGCTGATGCGCGTGCGCGGCTTCACGCAGGACGATGCGCACATCTTCTGCACCGAGGAGCAGCTGGCCGCGGAGTGCCTGCGCATCAACGATCTGATCCTGTCGACCTACGCCGATTTCGGCTTCGACGATGTCAGCGTGAAGCTGTCGACGCGGCCGGATAAGCGCGTCGGCACCGACGAGGCCTGGGATCATGCCGAGGCGATCATGGGCAACGTGCTGGATACAATCAGGACGCGCTCGGGAAACCGCATCAAGACCTCGATCAATCCGGGCGAGGGCGCTTTCTACGGGCCGAAATTCGAATATGTGCTGAAGGACGCGATCGGCCGCGAATGGCAGTGCGGCACCACGCAGGTCGACTTCAATCTGCCGGAACGCTTTGGCGCCTTCTACATCGGTTCGGATTCGGAAAAGAAGCAGCCGGTGATGGTGCATCGCGCCATCTGCGGTTCGATGGAACGCTTTCTCGGCATCCTGATCGAGCATTATTCCGGCCATTTCCCGCTGTGGTTCGCGCCGCTGCAGGTGGTTGTGGCGACGATCACCTCGGATGCTGACGACTATGCGCGAAAGGTTGTCGCACAGTTGAAGGCGGCAGGACTTTTGGCCGAACCGGATCTGCGCAACGAGAAGATCAACTACAAGGTGCGTGAGCATTCGCTGGCCAAGGTTCCTGTGATCCTCGTCTGCGGCAAGCGCGAGGCGGAAGAGGAGACCGTCAACATGCGCCGGCTCGGCTCGCGCGATCAGGAATCGCTCAAGCTGGCCGACGCGCTGAAGCTGCTTTCCGACGAGGCTGTTTCAGCCGACCGAAGGCGCAGCGCGGCCTGAGCAAACAATGTTTCGTAGAAATGGCGGTGGAGCGATCCACCGCCATTTTCACATGCCTGTCACGCCAACCTTGTAACGAGCCCCCATGCTCAAGCTGAAGATACGGGAAAGACCGTTTCCCGAACTCTCCTACGCCAATGCGAGCCAGCCGGCGCTGACGCGCTGGTTCATCCATTCCATTGAAGGTCTGTCGGGGCGCGACCGGTATGCCGCGCTCTATGATTTCTGGCGCCGCCAGGTGGCGCCGACCGGCGAGCGGGTGTTCAGCCGCATGCTGCAGCTGATCGACGTCAAGGTGCGCAGCACCGATCAGTGGCCGCCGGCGGGGCTGCCCGACACGCCGCTGGTGATCGTTGCCAACCACCCGTTCGGCATTGGCGACGGCATTGCCGTGCTGTCGCTCGTCGAGCAGCTCGGGCGTCCGTTCCGCGTCATGATCCACAAGGATCTGCTGAAGATCCGCGAGATGGAACCGTACTCGCTGCCGGTCGACTTTTCCGAGACCAAGGACGCGGTGAAGAACAACATGGCGGTGCGCCACGAGGCAGTGCGGCTGTTGAAAGAGGGCGTCACCATCGTCGTATTTCCGGCCGGCGGCGTCGCCACCGCGCCGAAAGGCTTTGGCCGGGCGCGCGACCTGCCGTGGAAGATGTTTCCGGCGCGCCTCGTGCAGGACGCCAAGGCGTCGGTGGTGCCGATGCATTTTTCCGGGCAGAACGGCCGGCTGTTCCATCTGGTCAGCGGCCCGATGAACATGGCGGAGCGCGAAGGAAGGGTGGCGAAATTCGTCGGCAAGGCGTCGCTGACGTTGCGCCTTTCAATGCTCATCCGCGAATTCGCGCGGCTGTCCGGCAAGACGATCGACGTGCGCGTCGGCAACCTGTTGAGCTGGGCCGAGCTGGAATCGCTGCGCGATCGCAAGGCGCTGCTTGAGCGTCTTCATCGCGGCGTCTTCGATCTGGCGCCCGACGCGCCGCGCGGCCGGGTCCACTTCCTGCAGCGCCGCCTGCGCAAGGCCGCCTGACGTAGCCCTGAACTACCACTTCAACTGAGGGCCAAACCGAGGCCAATGGGCGCGCCGGTCAGTCGGCGCCTTCCTCGGGATCGATGGCCGACGCCTCGGTGGCCAGGACCTCGATCTCCTGGTTCTGTCCGGCAACGACGGTGAAATCCTTCTGGTAGATGCGGTCGCGGTTCTTGGCGATGATGGTGTATTGGCCTTCGGCCAAGACCATCGAGGCGAAGGCGCCGACGGCCTCCTTGATCGGGTCGCCGGATTCGTTGAGCAGCGACCAGGATGTATCGGCGATGGCCTCGCCGCCGGTCTCGCGCACCAGCTTCATGGTCTCCTCCGCCGCGCGATGCTCGACGGTGGCTTCGGTCAGCTTGCCGGCTTCGACGCGGATGTCGGAGCGAATGACGGCATTGACCGCGCCATAGGTGGAGACGACATGATAAACGCCGGCGTTGAGCCGCACGACGCTGTTCGGCTCGACATCGGGAATGATCAAAGCGCGGTCGCCATTGGCCTCGGCGGTGCCCTCATAAATGGAGAAGCGCAGTTTTTTCGGCGGAATACGCACGCCGCCCGACAGCACCGCGTCGAGCTTGAGGCCGCCGGCATCGAGCACCAGGCTTTCGCGCTTGGCGTCCTTGCCGACGGTGATGCGCTTGGTGGCGCCGGCGCGTCCGTATGAGGCGTGGACCAGATAGCTGCCGGGTTCGAGCTGGAACACGGCGCTGCCGCCATGCGCGGAAGCCACCATCGGCAGCTTGCCGTCGCCGGCGGCCTCGGGCTTGAAGACGCGCCAGACGATGCCGCGCGTGATGTCGGCGCCCTTGTCGGTCAACTGCGCCGACAGCGTTATGGCGCCGCCGCCACCGAGTGCCAGCGGCGTCTCGCCCTTGGGCGGTGCATAGCTCGAAATATCGGGGAGTTTCAGATTGCCGATGCCGTCGGCATTCTGCGCCATGGCCATCGAGGCCGGCGCAAACAGCGCTACGGCGAGCCAAATCAGGAAAAGGCGCGATGTCCCCTCAAACATGCCTTGCGTTGAAGCCCAAGGCGGTGGCAATTTCAAGGCTTAAGAGTCCGACCGCCTTGGCAACAGGTTCTTTCGTCCGGCGCGCCCGCGCCAATGCCGGAGCCGCCCCGATCCGCAATGGCGCGCTTCAGCTCAAAATCGAGTGCTTTAGGAGACCTGGCCCCCATGGCGTCGCCGATCATCGACTTCCTGCTGACCCGAAACTCCGCACCGATTCCTGAATTGAAGGAACCGGCGCCCAGCGATGGCGATATCGCGACCATGATCGCGGCTGCAAGCCGGGTGCCCGATCACGGCCGGCTGGAGCCGTGGCGCTTCATCCTTTATCGCGGCGAGGCGCGCGTCGAGATCGGCAGGAAGCTGGCGGCGCTCGCCGAACAGCGCGAAGGACCGCTGCCGGAAAACCGCCGCAACCAGGAACTGGCTCGGTTTTCGCGTGCGCCGCTGGTGATCGGCGTGGTCTCGAGCCCGAAGGACAATCCAAAAATCCCGCAATGGGAAATGTTCCTGTCCGGCGGCATGGCGGCGATGAACCTGATGATCGCAGCCAATGCGCTGGGCTACGGCACCAACATGATCAGCAACTGGTATTCCGACGTGGCGGAGGGCAGGGCGCTGCTGGGAGTGGCGCCACAGGAACGTGTTGTCGGCTTCGTCCATATCGGCTGCTATCAGGGACCGGCGCCGGAACGGCCGCGGCCCGATCCGGCAAAGCTCTATGCCGATTATGCGGGGCCGTGGAACGGCTGACACCCGAAAGCGATTCCCCTTTATTTAAACACAGGCTAAGACAGCGGCTTCGGCGATGCGTTGGGGGTTGGCGCATCGACCATGGGGATTTTTTTGGGGGTCGCCGGCGACATGAAGAAACGAGACTTGCTGCGAACCCGGCTGCGCTATGGGTTTGACAAGAGCATGGCGGCCGGGCCGATCGCGCTGATCGGCTGGCTCGCCGTCGCTTCGCTGCTGATCATCATCGCCGCCGCGGCTTTTCTTGCGGTGACCCGCATCGCGCCGGAGGGCGGCGAACCACTGAACTTCTTCGAAGCATTCTGGGAATCGCTGATGCGCACGCTCGATTCCGGCACGATGGGCGGCGACACCGGCTGGGCCTTTCGTCTCGTCATGCTCTTTGTCACGCTCGCCGGCATCTTCGTCGTGTCGGCCCTCATCGGCGTGCTCAGCGCCGGCGTCGACAGCAAGCTCGATGAATTGCGCAAGGGCCGTTCGCGGGTGCTGGAGAGCGACCACACCATCATCCTCAACTGGTCGCCGTCGATCTTCGACGTCATCTCCGAACTCGTCATTGCCAATGCCAGCCGCCGCCATCCGCGCATTGTCGTCATGGCCAATATGGACAAGGTGGCGATGGAGGACGAGATCGCCGCCAAAGTCGGCAGACTGGGCAATACACGCATCATCTGCCGCAGCGGCGACCCGACCGACCTCTACGATCTGGCCATCGTCAACCCGCAGACCTCGCGCTCGATCATCGTGCTGTCGCCGGACGGCGACGACCCGGATTCGCAGGTGATCAAGACGGTGCTGGCGCTGGCCAACGACCCGAACCGGCGCACGGCGCCCTATAACATCGCCGCCGAGATCCGCGACGGAAAGAACGCCGAGGTTGCCCGCGTCGTCGGCGGGGCCGAGGTACAGCTTGTCCTGGCCGACCAGCTGATCTCGCGCATCGTCGTGCATTCGAGCCGGCAGTCGGGTCTCAGCGGCGTCTATTCGGAGCTGCTCGATTTCGACGGCTGCGAAATCTACACGACCGAGCAGCCTGATCTCACCGGCAAGACCTTCGGCGAGGCAGTGATGGCGTATGAGCATTGCACGCTGATCGGGCTCTGCGACCAGCAGGGGCGCGTCAATCTCAACCCGCCGTCGGAGCTGGTAATCGGCAAGGACATGCGCGCCATCATCATTGCCGAGGACGATGCCGCCATCAAGCTGGGAAGCGCCGGGGCCAAGATCGAAGCCGCGGCAATCCTTCGCCATCAGCCTGTCGAGGCGAAGCCGGAGCGCACGCTGATCCTTGGCTGGAACCGGCGCGGTCCGATCATCACCTATGAACTGTCGCGCTACGTCGCACCTGGGTCAATCCTGACCATCGCCGCCGATACGCCTGGCCTCGAGCAGGAAGTTGCCGGACTGCCGGTCGTCGGCGACAATCTGGCGGTTTCCTGCCGCATCACCGACACGTCGAGCAGAACAGCACTGGCAAGTCTGGACGTGCCTTCTTACGACCACGTGCTCGTCCTCGGCTACAGCGAGACCATGGCAGCGCAGCCCGCCGATACGCGCACGCTGGTGACGCTGCTGCATTTGCGCAAAATCGCAGACGATGCCGGCACGCATATCTCGATTGTCAGCGAAATGATCGACGTGCGCAACCGCGAGTTGGCGGCGGTGACCAAGGCCGATGATTTCGTCGTCAGCAACAGGCTGGTCAGCCTGATGCTGGCGCAGGCATCCGAGAACCAGCATCTCGCCGCGATCTTCGATGACCTGCTCGACGAGGAGGGCTCCGAAATCTACATGCGTCCGGTCGGCGACTATGTCGCCATCGACCATCCGGTGACGTTCTGGACGATCGCGGAATCGGCGCGTCTGCGCGGCGAGATCGCCATCGGGCATAGGCGCGTTCGCGCTGCGCAGAATGATGAGCGGGCTCTGGGCGGCGTCACCGTCAACCCTTTGAAGTCGCAAGCGCTGGCCTACCTGCCGGAGGACCGGGTCATCGTGCTGGCGCGGGACTAAACCCCGACTGCCTTGGCGCGAGCCAGAAGCCGTTCGGCGAGCCTGAGATGCGGCCGGTCATACATCTTGCCGTCAATGCCGACCACGCCGGGATTTCCGGCCGCCTCAAAGGCCGCGACGATGGCCTGCGAGCGTTGCACTGCCTCCGCCGATGGCGTGAAGGCGGCGTTGATGACCGGCACTTGCGCCGGATGGATCGCCATCTTGCCGGTAAAGCCGTCACGCTCGGCCTCCGTGCATTCGGCTTCGAAGGCGGCCATGTCGCGAAAGGCGGGGAAAACCGTGTCGATCGCCGCGACTTCAGCTGCGCCGGCGGCAAGGATGGTCATGGTGCGGGCAAGGCGGAAGACATCGGTGTAGCGGCCGTTGTCGTCGCGCGCAGCCTGCGCGCCGATCGCCGCCGACAGATCTTCGGCACCCCAGGTGAGGCCGGCAAGCCTGGCGCTTGCCCCGGCATAGGTCGCGGCGGCCAGCAACCCAGCAGCGGTCTCGGTAATGATCGGCAGGATCTTGATCGCGCCATCCGGCAATCCGTTTTCGGCCTCATGTACGCGGAGCTTTACGGATAGCTGCTGGACATCCTGGCCGCTGTTCGACTTCGGCAGCATGATGCCGTCGGGTTTGACCGGAACCAGGACGGCCAGATCATCGTCGGTCAACCCGGTCGATAGGTCGTTGACTCTGATATAGATGGCGGAGCTTGTCTGCTGCCTGTTGCCGGCAATAAAGCGTGCTGCGATGTCGCGTGCCGACGGCTTGTTTTGTGGCGCCACGGAATCCTCAAGGTCGACGATGACCACGTCGGCGCCGGCGCCAAAACCCTTCTCCAGTTTCTTTTTGGAATCCCCGGGCACAAACAGCAGCGAGCGCATCAGGCCGCCTTTTTCATCATCATCGCCTGGCGCGTGCATTTGGCAACGAGCACATCGTTCTGATTGTAGGCGTGATGCTCGAACTCGACGATGCCGCGGTCCGGCTTCGATTTCGAGTCCCTGACTGAGAGCACCGTCGTTTCGACACGGATGGTGTCGCCGTGGAAGACCGGGTGCGGAAACACCGTCTCCTTCATGCCGAGATTGGCAATTGTGGTGCCGACGGTGATGTCATTGACGGAAATGCCGATCATCAGGCCGAGCGTGAACAGCGAATTGACCAGCGGTCTGCCCCATTCGCTCTTGGCGGCGAAGTCGAAGTCGATGTGCAGCGGCTGCGGGTTCAGCGTCATCACCGAGAACAGCATGTTATCGCTTTCGGTGACGGTCTTGCGCAGCGTGTGCCGAAAGACATGTCCGACGACGAACTCTTCGAGATAAAGCCCGGGCATCGTTTTTCTCCTCCGCTGCCTGACGGTTGATAGGCGCTGCCCATGCCACCCGCAAGCCAGTTAATAAACATGGTGAACCGTTCGTAAACCATTTCTGCCTAGGGTCATTCCTGGGGCCGGAAGCTTTCCGGCAAGGGGCGTAGCAGGCAGTATGGTTGTCTCGCATTTTCTCAAATGGATCTACACCGCGAGAGTTTCGGAGCGCGCCGCGGCGGCGAGCGCGCTGGCCCGCGCCTACGTCAATTCCGACCTGCCTTTCGAAGACCGTTGCGCGGCCGAAGCGGCGCTGACGCTGCTGCTCGACGACGCCTCGTCGAAGGTGCGGCTGGCTATGGCCGAAGCGCTGTCGATGAGCCATCACGCGCCGCTGCAGATCATCAGCGCGCTTGCCTCCGATCAGCCGGAAGTGGCAGCCCTGGTGCTGGCGCGCTCCCCGCTGCTGACGGACGCCGACCTGATCGACCGCGTCGCGGCCGGGCACAAGGCGACGCAAAAACTGATCGCCGACCGGCCGGTCGTTTCGATGGCGGTTGCCGCGGCGATCGCCGAGATCGGCGAACCGGAAGCGTGTGCGGCGTTGCTCGCCAATGACGGCGCCGACATAGCCTCGCTCTCCTTCCGCCGCATCGCCGAACGGCATGGCCATATCGCTCATTTGCGCGAGGCAATGGTCACGGATGTGCGGCTGCCGGCCGACTGCCGGCACATGCTACTGGTCAAGCTCGGCGAAACGCTGAAGGCTTCGCCGCTGGTGATGGCGCTGATGGGGGCGGCCAGAGCCGAGCGCGTCACGCGCGATGCTTGCGTCAAGGCTTCGGTGCGGCTGGTCGAAGGCACGCGCGCGGAGGAACATGCGGCACTCATCGAACATCTGCGCCTGCGCGGCGACCTGACCGCAAGTTTCATCATCCGCACCATTGCCCACGGCAAGGTCGACTTTTTCGGCTCGGCCCTGGTCGCGCTCAGCCAGCAGTCGGAGCAGCGGGTGCGGGCCTTGCTCGCCGGCGGCCAGGACGTTGCGTTGCAGGCGCTGTTCCGCAGCGCCGGCCTTGCCGCTTCCACCCATGGCATCATCCTGCGCGCGCTCAAGATCTGGCGCGAAGTCGCCAACGGCAAGCGCCTCGCCGGCGTGCAGGAAGTCAGCTGGCTGATGCTGAAGGAACTCGGAGGTCAATCCACTGAGGGCGATCTCGCCGGCCTGGTCAAGTCGATCCATCTCGACGCGCTGCGGGAAAACGCGCGCGGGCATGCGCTGGCGATAGCCGCGGCCTGACGCCCTAGCCACGGTCCCTGGTGAAGAAATCCGGGAAATCCTCGATCGCGGCGGCGATGATGCGCAGCGAGGCTGCGATCTGCAGCATATCCGCACCGCCGCTGCGCTCTGAAAGGCTGGCTGCATATTGCCGGGCCACAGTGACAGTTGCTGTCTGTGGATCGCCGGTTGCGCGAAAGAGCAGTTCACGCGCGAGGCCGCGCAGGAAATTGGCGATCGAGAGCGCGGTGTCGGCAGGAGTGGACGGGCTCTGCTGCGCGGCGCGCAGGCGCAGGATTTCGAGGCCGACGGTAACGGCGGCGACCCCGCCGCCCAGGATCGCATCGCCTTTCCTGCCGGCATTTTGCAAGAGCGGCATCAGCTGGTTGATGCGGTCATAGGCCAGACTCTCGAAGGCCGAACGCCGCGGTACCCGCTCATGCAGGCACAGCCGGGCCAGATCCTCGCGCATGGCGCGAACGATGCGGTTGGCCGCGCGCCATGGATCCACCGGCAGCACCACGATGAAGACGCAGATAGCCAGCAGGATCCCGACCAGCACCGACGCCGAGCCGGCGAAGAACGGGCCTGGGGCATAAGTCATCGCCTGATGCGGGCTGAGGAAGGCGAGGAAATTGATGGCAAAGGCCGTTGCCACGCCGACGGTGCGCGGATTGGCCATTCCCAGCGCCGTCGGTACCAGGATCGGCACGACAAACAGCGTGAACCAGCCGAAGCCGGGCAAAGCAGGCAGCGCGACCTGGCCGACAAGGAAGGCAAAGGGCAAAGCCAGCAGCGTTCCCTTGAAGAAGCCCCAGGACACCCGCACCGGGTCAGGCCGCGCGGCGAAAAGACTGGAGACGACGGCAACGAGGATGACGGTGCCGGCCGCATCGGACCATTTCGTCGTCAGCCAGAAGGCGGCGACCGCCAGCGTGGCAAGGGCGGCGCGTATGGCATTGCGCGAAGCCCCGGGATAATCGCGATGCACCACCAGCGCGGGCAGCTGCCTGTTGCTCCGGCTCGGGCGCGTCACCGGTGCGCGCAGGGCGTCGAGGCCGCGCAGCACCTGCTTGAAGGCTTCGGCGAAATCGGCGGCGATGGTGAGGCGCGTGATGGTGCCGACCCTGTCGTCGCCCTGATCGGTCGAGGCGTCGGGCATTTGCCGGGCCTTGCCGGCAATCGCGTCGAGCCGCGTCACCCAGGGCGACGTGTCGTCCAGCGCCTCCGGCGTGGCTGCCAGCTCGCTGACCAGCGACTGCAGTTCGGAGCGCACCGGAATGAGGGCTGCGCTTTTCGGCGCGGCATGCGAATGCAGCGCGCGTGCCGCCGACAGCGCCGAGAGAAGCTGACCGATGGTTAGGCGGACCGGATGGGCGCGGGTGGCGAAGCTCGGTGCTTCGAGCCGGGCATAGGCGCGCATCTCGGCCAGCATCTGGGCGTCGGTGATCAGCTTGCGGTGCAGGCCGGCCAGCGTCGCCGGGTCGCCACCGGAAAAAGCGCCGCCTGCATAGGTTGCAAGGTCGAGGATGCTGCGCTTCAGCCTGGAGATGATGGCGTCAGCGGCCAGCTTGGGCAGGATCAGCCGGCTGGTCAGGCCGGCGCAGACGATGCCGAGCACGATCTCGGCGCAGCGCGCGACAGCGAGATCGACGACCACGTGCGGCTGGCCGAAAGCCGGCAGCCCAATGATCATCGCGGTATAGCCGGCAAGTGCGGCGCCATAGGCTTCCGGATTGCGCAGCAGCGACGAAACCAGCGTGCACAGCCCAATCCAGACGGACAGCGCCGTGACCAGCAGCCAGGGATTGGTGCCGAAAACCGAGGTGATGCCGATCGCCGCAAGTCCACCGGCCAGCGTGCCGAGCAGCCGGTAAAAACCTTTCGCCAGCACCATGCCGGCGACCGGCTGGGCGACGATGAAGACCGTCATCATCGCCCATTGCGGGTGGTCGAGTTTTAGCGCGTAAGCAGCGAGAAGCGCGATCAGACCGGCCGAAACCGTGCGCAGGGCGAAAATCCAATCCGAGCGCGTCGGCTGCGTCAGGCCCGCCAAACTGGTTTCGAAGTAGCTCTTCAGCCGCGCCCAGATCACAAGCTGGTCTCCGTATCGGAAGCGCAGGCTAGAGCAATTCGAGGAAAAGTGTGAAACGGTTTTCCGCCCGGAACTGCGTCAAAACAAAGAGTCGGCCGGCGCTCAGATATCCAGCACTTCCGTTGCGGCGAATTCGGCGCGTTCCTGGATGAAGCGGAAGCGGGCTTCCGGCTTGGTGCCCATCAGCGCGTCGACAGCATCCTTGGTTGCCGCCACGGCGTCGATGACATCGACCCTGAGCAGCGTGCGCTTCCTCGGGTCCATGGTGGTTTCCTTCAGCTGCGCGGCCATCATTTCGCCCAGGCCCTTGAAACGGCCGATCTCGACCTTGGCGCGGCCGGTGAATTCGGTGCGCAACAGCTCGTCCTTGTGCGCATCGTCCCTGGCATAGGCAACCTTGCCGCCTTGCCGGATCGAATAGAGCGGCGGCACCGCCAGATACAGATGGCCGCCATTCACCAGGTTCGGCATTTCCTGGTAGAAGAAGGTGATCAGCAGCGAGGCTATGTGAGCGCCGTCGACGTCGGCGTCGGTCATGATGATCACGCGGTCATAGCGCAAATCCTCGTCGCGGTATTTCGAGCGCGTGCCGCAGCCGAGCGCCTGAATCAGGTCCGAAATCTGCTGGTTGGCGGCTAGCTTGTCGTTGCCGGCGCTGGCGACGTTGAGGATTTTTCCGCGCAGCGGCAGCACCGCCTGGCTGGCGCGGTCGCGCGCCTGCTTGGCCGAGCCGCCGGCCGAGTCGCCTTCGACGATGAACAGTTCGGCGCCCGCGGCGGCATTCTGCGTGCAGTCGGCGAGCTTGCCGGGAAGGCGCAGCTTGCGCACCGCGCTCTTGCGCGACACTTCCTTTTCCTGGCGCCGGCGCACCCGCTCGTCGGCGCGCGCAATCACCCATTCCAGCAGCTTGGAGGCTTCCTGCGGATTGTCGGCCAGCCAGTGGTCGAAGGGATCGCGGATGGCGGTCTCGACAATGCGAATGGCTTCGATCGTTGCCAGCCTGTCCTTGGTCTGGCCGACGAATTCCGGCTCGCGAATAAACACCGATAGCATGCCTGCCGCCGAGATCATCACGTCTTCGGAGGTGACGATCGAGGCGCGCTTGTTGCCGACCAGGTCGGCATAGGCCCGAAGCCCGCGCGTCAGCACATTGCGAAAGCCGGCCTCATGCGTGCCGCCTTCGCCGGTCGGGATTGTGTTGCAGTAGGAGTTGACGAAGCCGTCACCGCCGAACCAGGTCACCGCCCATTCCAGCGAACCGTGGCCGCCCTGCTTCTCGCTCTTGCCGGCGAAGATTTCGCGGGTCACCTGGAAATCATCGCCGAGCGATGCCTTGAGATAGTCCTTCAAGCCGCCGGGGAAATGGAACTCCGCCTTGGCCGGCGTCTGGTCCTTTTCCTTGATCAGCGATGGGTCGCAGCTCCAGCGGATCTCGACGCCGCCGAACAGATAGGCTTTCGAGCGGGTCATGCGATAGAGCCGCGCCGGCTCGAAGGCGGCGCCCTTGCCGAAAATCTGCTCGTCGGGATGGAAGCGGATTTTGGTGCCGCGCCGGTTGTGCACTTCGCCGAGCTGCTCCAGCCCGCTCACCGGAACGCCGCGCGAGAACCTTTGGCGGTAAAGCTGGCGACCGCGCGCGACCTCGACTTCGAGATGGTCCGACAGCGCATTGACGACCGAGACGCCGACACCGTGCAGACCGCCGGAGGTCTCATAGACCTTGCTATCGAACTTGCCGCCCGAATGCAGCGTCGTCATGATGACTTCGAGCGCCGGTTTCTTGAATTTCGGATGCGGATCGACCGGAATGCCGCGGCCATTGTCGGTGACGGTCAGAAACCCGTCGGCCGACAGCTCGACATCGATGAAGGTGGCATGGCCGGCGACCGCCTCGTCCATCGAATTATCGATGACCTCGGCAAACAGATGGTGCATCGCCTTGTCGTCGGTGCCGCCAATATACATGCCGGGACGGCGCCGCACCGGCTCCAGCCCCTCCAGCACCTCGATGTCGGCGGCACTATAGCCCTCGCTGCCGTCCTTGGTCGCAACGGAACGTTTCGTGGCCTGCAGCAGCGGGTCGGCCGGCCGCGCCGGTGTCCGAGCCGATTGGGGCTGCTTTTCCAGATTGCCGAAAAGATCGTTGTTGTCGTCCATGCCTGCCATAGAATCCGGTGCCGCGAATCACCCGTCGATACTGCCACGCTTTTCGGCGCCAAGCGACGGAAGTTCCTGTTACGTTCGGGGATTAAACCCTTCTTATCCTAAAACCTTTCGATAACCAAGCCGGCGGAAATAGGTCCGTGCGGAGCGGGCGCGATTCCTGAATCTTTAACAAAGCGGCCTAGCGTCGCCTCAACAAAACAAAAGACCACGAATGTCAGGGGTTGGTTGTGAGGGGCAAGGCCATAACGATGATTGGCATCGCTGCCGTCTTCGGCGCGATTTCAATCTTTGCCGCGGATTTCTGGGTGAAAAGCCAGGCCAAGGCCGATGCCGAAGAGAAAACGGCGTCGATCCCGGCGCCCGCCGTCCCCAAGGTCGTCTTCAAGACCATCGTGGTGGCCAACGCGCCGCTGCGTTACGGCATGGAGCTTGACCGGGCGCAGCTCAGCGAAATCCCATGGTCCGAGGATTCGGTGCCGCAGGGCGCATTCACCACAGTCAATGCATTGCTCGCCGAAGGCAGCCGCGTGGTATTGTCGCCGATCGAGGTCAACGAGCCGGTGCTGATCAGCAAATTGTCGGGGCCGAACGGCCGCGCGACGCTATCAAACATGATGACGCCCGGCATGCGGGCGGTGACAATCCGCACCGACGAGATCGCCGGTGTCGGCGGCTTCGTCATGCCGGGCGACCGGGTCGACGTGGTGCTGACACGCGATGCGGGCGAAATCCAGGAAGTGGCCAAGAACGCGCAGGGCGCTGCCGGATCGACCGTTACCTCCGAGATTGTCGTCTCCGACGCCAAGGTGCTGACGGTGGGGCAGGGCGCCGACGAGCGCCAGACCACACCGCAGATCGCCAATTCCGTCACCATCGAGGTGACGACCGAAGGCGCGCAGAAAGTGGCGCTTGCCCGCACCGTCGGCACCTTGTCGCTGTCGCTCCGCTCGGCCGCAGACGGAGGGGCCGCCAAGGACGGCGTCACCACCATCTCGTCCTTCGGCGGATCGGTCGCCTCCGGCGTCCAGGCCGCTGCCGGCGCGCTGTTCACTGCCGCGACCAAGGAGCCTGAGAAGCCGAAATTCAAGACGATCATCGTGACGCGCGGCACGCAGGTCGAAGAATACCAGGTTCCTGCGCGGGACCAGCAATAACTGCCGGTGGGGACCGGGCGAGGGACGGGACAGATGTCGGGACTTCATGCATTTCAGACGACGAAAGGGCTGCGCCCAATGCGGGCGCTTGCGGTGGGGGCTTGCCTTGCCGCGGCCGTAATGCTCGGCCTCAGCGCGCCAGCCAAGGCCGACAACGATATCGTCCATGTCTCGTCGACAACGAATGCGTCGATCAAGGTGGCCAAGGGCAAGCCGAAGACGGTCATGACCAATGCCGCCTTCTACCAGATCGTGATCGGCGATCCGGAGATCGCCAACGTCAATCCGCTGACCGACAAATCCTTCTATGTGCTGGGCAACAATCTCGGCACCACCGGCATCGCGCTGTTCGACGAGAACAAGCAGCTGGTCGGCACCGTAGATATCGAGGTGACGCTGGACACCGACCAGCTGGCCAGCACCATTCGCGCCAGCGTGCCGGACGCCAAGATCAAGGTCGGCTCGGCCAATGGCCGCGTCGTGCTGTCGGGCGAGGCCGATGACGCGGTCGCCGCCGAGAAGGCAAGCAAGATCGCCAGCCGCTTCTCCGGCAATGAGGAAGTGATCAATTCGGTCAACATCTCGTCCTCGCAGCAGGTTCAGCTCAACGTCCGCTTCGTCGAGATCAATCGCCAGGCCGGACAGGATCTCGGCGCCAAATACAGCGCCAATTTCGCTTACGGCATTGGCGGGCGCGACGTCACCCTCGATCCTGGCACGGTGCCGGGAGCCGGCAATGGCGAGATCATCGGCCGGCTGCTGTCCAACGGCCTGTCGATCGACGTCGCCATCAAGGCGCTGGAGGAACGTGGTCTCGCCAGGCGGCTGGCCGAGCCGAACCTGATCGCCCGCTCGGGCCAGACGGCAAGCTTCCTCGCCGGCGGCGAGTTCCCGATCCCGGTCTCCGAGGACAATGGCAAGATTTCCGTCAGCTACAAGAAATACGGCGTCAGCCTCGACTTCACGCCGACGGTTCTCAAGGACGGGCTGGTGAGCCTCGACATCGCGCCGGAAGTGTCCTCGATCGACGCTTCGGCCTCCTACAATATCGGCAATATCTCGGTCCCGGGCTTTATCGTGCGCCGCGCCAAAACATCCGTCGACCTGAAGAATGGCCAGAGCTTCATGATCGCCGGCCTGCTGCAGTCACAGAACGACATTACCACATCGCGTCTTCCCGGACTCGGCAAGCTGCCGGTGCTCGGCTCGCTGTTCTCCTCCAAATCCTATCAGCGGCGCGAGACCGATCTGGTGATCATCGTCACCCCCTATCTGGTCAAGCCGGTCGATCCGTCGAAGAAGCTGCTCGAGCCGACCGACGGCACGCAGCCGGCCAGCAATGTCGACTATTTCCTCAACAACACCGAGGAAGTGAAATCGTCCGAAGCCAATCGTGCAGTGGCAATGGCCAGCGGCAGTACGGCACAGCCGGCCGCGGTCACCACCGTCGGGCATTTCCTCGACCTGCCGAAGGATTGAAGCCATGCGCGTGGAATCATGCATCGCCCTGCTGATCGCCGGCCTCGCCGGCGGCTGCACCAGCGACGACTATGTCCGCTCCGAGGGACCGACGATTGCCGCCGGCAACGCACAGGCCGCCAATACGGCCATGCAGATGGTCGATCCCTGGAAATACGGCGTCCAGAACACCAGGCTGCTGGTGCCGGCGCAGCGCAGTGAGGCGGCAGTCAACGCCGCCGACCAGGCTGCTGCTGCCAAGGCCGTGCAACCGACAGCAACAACCGATTGATTTGCCCGGTGATTTGACCGGGAATGACCTGACAGGCTGACAAAATGGCAAGCGGCATCAAGACCAAGAAGATCCTGCTGGTGTCCAGCGACCGGACCTTTGCGCAGGATACGCGCACCGCGTTCGCGGCCTCGGAGGTGATCCAGCTTTCGACCGTCGAGAAGAACATTACCGAACTGCGCGGCGAGGTCCAGGAAGCCGATTTCGGCGCGCTCATCGTCGACATGGATGCGGCAAAGCTGGAAGAGATCGAGTCGCTGCAGCGCATCATGCGCCGGCTTGAAGGCCGCGTTCCGGTGGTCGTCGTCACCCAGGAATTCAACGCAGCCGCAGTGCGTATCCTGGTGCAGCTCCAGGTCGCCGATTTCCTGGTCAAGCCGATCACCACCGCCGATCTGGTGCGGTCGGTCGTGCGCGCGCTGCAAGGGCCGGGGCGCGAGGAAAACACCGAGTCGCAGATCTATACCTTCATGCCGGCCGCCGGCGGCGTCGGCACCACGACGCTGGCGCTGCAGACCGCCTTCCAGCTGCATCATTCGGTGACGCGCGGCGCGTCGACCTGCGTGGTCGACCTCAATTTCCAGCAAGGCGCCTGCGCCGAATATCTCGACCTCGAGCCGCGCTTCGACATCACCGAAATCGAGAACCAGCCCGAGCGCCTCGACCGTCAGCTGCTGGATGTGATGCTGTCCAAGCATGCGAGCGGGCTCTGCGTGCTGGCGGCGCCAACGCATCCGTCGGAAATGCGCTCGTTCAAGACCGATGTCGTGGTGCGCATGCTCGATCTCGTTTCGGCCTATTTCGACAACGTCGTCATCGACATGCCGCGCACCTGGTTTCCGTGGACGGAAACGGTGCTGCTCGGCTCCAACAAGCTTTACATCGTCGCCGAAATGACGGTGCCGTGCCTGCGCCATACGCAGCGGCTGATCCAGGCGGTCTACGAGACGGCAGGCAAGGAAGTGAAGCCGAACGTGATCGTCAACCGTTTCGAGCAGAAGATGTTCGACAACGGCATAAAGCAGGCGGATGTCCAGGAAATCCTCGGCGAGCATTTCGTCGGCGGCATCTCCAACAATTACCGGCTTGTGCGTGAAGCGGTCGACCGCGGCGTGCCGCTGCATGAGATCGACCCGAACGCCAATGTCGTCAACGATCTGAAGAGGATCATCCTGCCGGAAGAAGCCGTGGTGACGCCGGAGAAATCGCGCTCGCTGTTCGGCATCGGCAGGGGCCTCCTGAAGAGGAAAGCCGGATGACCAGCCGCTTCTCGACCCTGCAGAACCGTGACGTCCGCGCGCTGAAGCCGGCCGAGGCGGCGCCGGTCGCGCATCACGCCGTGGTCATCCCGACGAACCGCAAGGCCTTGCCGCCGAAGCCGGAGACAACACCGGGAAAAAGCGCCAACAAGGTGCTCGATGCCCGCGTGCGCATCCACCGGCTGCTGCTCGAGGAAATCAACCTGGTCGCGCTGGAGCGCCTGCCCAAGGATGAGATGCGCCGGCAGGTGCAGGAGTTCGTGTCGGAAAAGACCCGCCAGGAGCGTATGGCGATCAACACCGTCGAACTTGAAGCGCTGGTCGATGACATCGTCGATGAGATGGTCGGCCTCGGCCCGCTGGAACCGCTGCTCAAGGACCCCGACATCAACGACATCCTGATCAACGGCCACCAGAACTGCTTCGTCGAAAAACGGGGCAAGCTGCAGCAGGTCCATATCCCGTTCAAGGACGAGGCGCACCTGTTGCGCATCGTCAACAAGATCGTCGCCGCCGTCGGCCGCCGGGTCGACGAATCGCAGCCGATGGTCGATGCCCGCATGCTCGACGGCTCGCGCTTCAACGCCGCCATTCGCCCGGTCGCCGTCGACGGGCCGCTGGTGTCGATCCGCAAGTTTTCAAAGAACAAGCTCGGCCTGCACAAGCTGGTCGAGTTCGGCGCCATCACCCAGAACATGGCCGAGGTGCTGGCGGCTGCAGTCCACGCCCGCAAAACGACCATCATCTCGGGCGGTACCGGCACCGGCAAGACGACAATGCTCAACGCATTGTCAGCCTTTATTCCGGAAGACGAACGGTTGATCACCATCGAGGACGCGGCCGAACTGCAGCTGCAGCAGCCGCATGTCGCGCGCATGGAAACGCGCCCCGCCAACATCGAAGGTCATGGCGAGCTGAAGCAGCGCGACCTGGTCAAGAACGCGCTGCGCATGCGCCCTGACCGCGTCATCCTCGGCGAGTGCCGCGGCGAGGAGGCCTTCGACATGCTGCAGGCGATGAACACCGGCCATGAAGGCTCGATGGCGACCATCCACGCCAACACGCCGCGCGACGCCATTTCGCGCCTCGAGCAGATGCTGGGCATGACCGGCATGCCGATGACGGTGCAGTCGATCCGCAGCCAGATCGCCAGCGCGCTCGACCTTATCGTCCAGCTGACGCGACTGTCGGACGGCAAGCGCAAGGTGACCAGCGTCGCCGAGGTGACCGGCATGGAAGGCGACGTCATCCAGATGCAGGAGATATTCCGCTTCGTGCGCACCGGCATGGAAGCCGACGGCAAGATCCTCGGTCACTACGAGGCGACCGGCATTCGCCCGCGTTTCCTCGAGGACCTGCGCAATATGGGCATTGAATTCCCCGGCAAATATTTCGAACCCGGCCGGCCGCAGGAGTAGCCGGGTGTTCGAGAATTTCAGCCCGATCTATGTCGTCTATGCCGCGGCAGCGCTGACCGGCATCATGATCGCCGAAGGCTGCTATCTGCTCTATGCCGGCCGCAGCGACAAGCGCCTGGCTATCAACCGGCGCATGAAGCTGCAGGAAAACAAGATCAGCCAGGAACAGGTGCTGATCCAGCTGCGCAAGGAACGCGGCCTCGATTCCGGCACGTCATTCTTCTCGCCCGACCGTTTTCGCGCGCTGCGCACGCAGTCTGGCATGGTGATGCCCTTGCCGAAATTCCTGACGATGACGACGGGCGTGGCGCTGGCGATGATGCTCGTCGCGCTCTGGTACGGCCTGCCGCTGTTGCTCGCCATTTTGCTGTTTGTGGTGCTGACAGCGCTGCTGCCGGTAATTGTGCTGCGTTCCAAGCGTGCCCGGCGGGTGAAGCGTTTCGGCGTGCAGTTGCCGGAGGCGCTGGAATTGATCACGCGCGGCTTGAAGGCCGGGCATCCGGTTCCGGTGGCGATCTCCATGGTGTCGCGCGAGATGCCCGATCCGATCGGCACCGAATTCGGCGTTATCTCCGACGAGGTGACTTATGGTTCCGACCTGGTTTCGGCGTTGAATTCACTGTTTGATCGCGTCGGCCAGGAGGATCTGCCGCTGTTCGTCACCGCGGTTTCCATCCAGACGAGTTCGGGCGGCAATCTGCGCGAGATCCTCGACGGGCTGTCGACGACGATCCGCGAACGCGGCAAGCTGCGCCGCAAGGTGCGCGCCATTTCGACCGAGGGTCGTATGTCGGCCTATATCCTGACGGCGGTGCCGGCGCTGCTGTTCGCCGCCATCATGGTGATGATGCCGCAATTTTATCAAAGCGTCTGGGATGTGCCGAAGACCTGGTATCTGCTGGGCGGTTCGGTGACATGGCTGATGCTGGGCAACATCATCATGTTCAAGATGTCGAACTTCCGGTTCTGAGATGGAGCAGGTGATCCAGTTTCTTGCCTCGCTGGCGCCGACGTCGCTGATGCCGGTAGCCGCGATGCTGCTGGCGTTGGGCGGCAGCGCGGTGGCATGGCCGCTGGTGGTGGCCAAAGGCGACCGCAACGATCTCAAGCGCCGGCTCAAGATCGACGACAGCAAGACTCCCCAACAGGCCGAGGTGGCGCCGAAGAAGAACCAGAGCGTCGTGCGCGAGAAGGCGGTGAAGCGGGCGCAGGAATTCTACGCCAAGAGCGATCCGGAAAATGTCGCCCGGCTGCGTATGAAGCTGATCCAGGCGGGCTATATGGAGCCGCGCGCGGTCGGCACATTCTTCCTGATCCGCTTCGCCTGCCTGGTGGGCGCAGCGATCGGCGCGTTCCTGGTCAACCATTGGATGGGCAGCGCCGATTCCACCGCGACCAGCCGCTGGACCTTCATCATCCTGTCGGGAGCCGCCGGCTATTTCGTGCCCGGCCTGGTGCTCAGCCAGAAGGTGCGGGAAAAGATGCGCGAATACCGCAACGGCTTTCCCGACTTCATGGATTTGATGATCGTCTGCTCCGATGCCGGCATGAGCATGGAGGCCGGCATCGAGCGCGTCTCGAAGGAACTGGCCAAGACCTATCCGTCGCTGAGCCAGAATCTGCAGCTGGTGTCGCTGGAACTCAGGGCCGGCCGCAGCCTCGACGATGCATTGAAGGCGCTCGCCGACCGCCTCAGCCTGGACGAGGTGCGCTCCTTCGCCACGCTCTTGCAGCAGTCGAAGGAACTCGGCACCAGCCTCGCCGGGGCGCTGCGCGTGTTCTCTGACGAAATGCGCCACAAGCGCATGTCGTTGGCCGAGGAGAAGGCACATGCCTTGCCGGCCAAGATGTCGGTGCCGGTGGTGGTGTGCATCCTGCCGGTGGTGCTGATGATCGCCGTCATCCCGATCATCGTCAAAATGACGGCGGTTCAGTAGATACCAAGGCAGTAGATACCAAGTGGCCGCCCGGCGGCTTTCTGCGGTTACTCACTTCAACTACGCTTCGCCTGGATGTCATATCCGGCCGGTTTGGCCGCTCTCCTTCGGCAAAATCCGAAAAAAGCAAAATGAGTGAGCCGTCCATGCGAATAGTCTTGTGCACCGCCTTCCTCGGCCTCGCCGCGGCCAGTCTGTCGCCGGCCTCGGCCGCGGCCGACGATTGCGGCGACGCTGCCGCTCTGGTGCAGCAGGCATATCCCAAGGCCCAAAAGAGTGCCGATGGCGCCTCCTTCACGCTCGAACCTCATACCAGCATCGCCCAGACGCTTTGGGATGGCGATGCGCCATTCGGCGTGGTCTGCAAGATCTGGCCCGCCCATGACGACCTGTTGTTGGTCGCCGTGCCGCTGATCGACAGCTCCCAATCCAGCGACGACGGGCATGTCGGCGATGTCGAGCTTCTGGTCGTCGACAGGAAGACCCGGCAGGTGCGCCAGCGCCTGCTCCAACCCGGGCTGATGACCGATGATGCCGTCGGCATCCGCGGGATCGACTTCGATACCGGGCGCTACAGATTGGCGCCCGATGTCGGCGCCTTCGGCCTGCGCATCGACATGGCAAACCATTCGCAGCCGAATCCTTTCAGTGAAACCGACCTGCGGCTCTATGCCCTTGACGGCGGTGCTCTGCGCCTGGTGCTCGACGGCATCATCGTGGCCGGCTTTGGCGGCGAAGGCGACACCAATTGCGCAGGATCCTTTCAATCCAGCCGGGTCAGCCTGGCGATGAGCCCGGCGAGACATCACGGCTATCACGACATCACAGTGTTCGAGCGGTTGGACACCGACAATCCGTCTGTCGACAAGAATGGCGAGTGCCAGTCCCATCCCGGCAGGTCCATGAAACGAACCTACCGGCTGCGCTACGACGGCAGGCGCTATCAGTTTCCGGCGGGGCTCAAGGCGCTGGAGCCGGAATAGGCTTCGGTTGGTTAATGGCTTCTGTGCCCGAAACCAAATTTTAGGCGCGTTTCCGCACTGAAGTTTAATCGCCCTGTTGTAGTCTGCTTCCTCAGAGAACGACCCGGTAAATCGGGCGATTGGGGCCAGGGGCATGCGTCACAGAAGTTTCACGGCAATGGCCGCGCTAGCGGCGGTCTTGATGGTCGGCGGCTGCACGACCGACAACGTCGACAAGACCAAGACCACATCGATCCAACCGGTGGCAAAAGACGTCAGCACCTCCGACCTTGCGCAAGGCAAGGCGCAGTTCCGCGAGGCCAATTACGGCCTTGCCGAACAGCATTTCCGCAAGGCCGTGGAACTGAAGGCCGACAGTGCCGAGGGATGGATGGGGCTTGCCGCCTCCTATGACGAACTCGGCCGCTTCGACTTCGCCGACCGCGCCTACGACCAGCTTTTGAAGGTTGCCGGGCGCAAGCCGCAGATTGTCAACAATATGGGCTATTCGCAGCTGCTGCGCGGCAACAAGAAGAAGGCGAGGGCGCTGCTCATGGAAGCAAGGGCCGGAATGGCCGACCCGAGCGTGATCAACGCCAATCTGGCGCTGCTCAACAAGGGCTGAGACTAGGGACACTCGCGTGCCGAGCTTCGCGGGACGGCAGTCGACGCTTTGTAAACCCTGTCGGCAGCTTGCTTTGAAAACCGGCCGAAAACGGTATCTCCGGCCGGTTGCATGCCTATGATGCGCCACAAATCGATGATCCCAAAGGTTGCCGCTCATCCATGCTGGATTTCAGTTCGCTATTGCTGGCGGCTGCGCTGTCGGGCACATGCCTGAGCGTCACCATGTTTGTGATCTGGTTCACGGCGCCGCGTGGACGCTTCGTGCTGACGGTGGCGTGCGGCATTCTCGTCCTTGTCGCCCACGTCATCGTCTTCTGGCGCTACACGAGGGAGCCCAGTCCGTTGCTTTGTCAGGCAGCGTTGGCGCTGCTCAGCCTCGGTTTCCTGGCGCTTTCACTTTCGGCCATGCAATATCTTGGTGTGCGCAATTACAGCCGCGCTGTCCTGCCGGCCATGCTCGCGATCGCTGTCTGCGCCGGCGTGACCTATCTCGGTTTCGATGGTGTCGGCTTCATCCTCACCTATACGACGGTAACAGTGCTGCTCGCCTCGATCGGGGTGATGTTCTGGATCAAGGGCGGTCAGGATCGCGGCATTCTGCTGGTCTTTTCGGCGCTAAGCGGCGTCTGCGGCGTATCCTTCGGGCTCTGCGGCGCCGTGCTTCTGGTCAAGGGCCAGTGGGTGCTCGGCGTCGCACCCGACAATTGGGCCGAGCGGTTGAATTCGGTCGTGGCGGTCGCCTGCATGACGGCTCTCGGCGCGCTGACGCTGTCGCTGCATCATCTGCAGGCACAGATCGAACTGAAGGCCGAGACCCTGACCGACCCGTTGACCGGTCTGATGAACCGGCGGGCTTTGAACTCGCTCTATCGCGAGCGCGTCTTCGGCCCGTTCATGTCGGTCGCCATGTTCGACCTCGACCACTTCAAGCGAACCAACGATGTCTATGGCCATCCCGTCGGCATCGGGTGCTCTGCCGTTTCGCCCCAGTCATCAAGAAGTATGACAGGGTTGGCGTCGACGCCTTCCGGCTGGGCGGCGAGGAGTTCGCGTTGGTCATGTCTCGGATGACCGAAGACAAGGCCTACGATTTCGCCAGCAGGATCGGCGTCGCCTTCGGCACGGAAGTGGTGCCGACGCCGCGCGGGCCGTTGCGCAGCAGCGTCAGCGGCGGCATTGGCTTTGGCAAGGAAGACGGCAGCAGCCTGGATGAAGTGCTGGCCGAGGCCGACCGGGCGCTCTACGCGGCCAAGAACGCCGGGCGAAATCGCGTGCTTGTCCTCAACGGCAAAGCCGACGGACCGGCCCTGCGCTCAGCCTGACAGGCCAGAGTGTTATTCGGCGGCGCCGAGATATTCCGACAGCGGCGGGCAGGAGCAGACGAGGTTGCGGTCGCCGGCGACATTGTCGATGCGCGAGACCGGCGGCCAGTATTTGGCCGCTGTATCGACATCGCCGGCGGGGTAGGCCGCTTCCAGCCGCGAATAGGGGTGGGTCCACTGGCCGGCAAGGGTTTCGGCCGCCGTGTGCGGGGCATTGACCAGCGGGTTGTCCTCGAGCGGCCATTCACCCTTCGCCACTTTCGCTGCCTCGCCGGCAATGGCGATCATCGCCTCGCAGAACCGGTCGAGTTCGCGCTTGGGCTCGGATTCGGTCGGCTCGACCATCAGCGTGCCGGCGACAGGGAACGACATGGTCGGCGCGTGAAAACCGTAATCGATCAGCCGCTTGGCGATATCGTCGACGCTGATGCCAGCGCTCTCCTTGAGCACGCGCGTGTCGAGGATGCATTCATGCGCGATGCGATCGTGCCTGCCTTTGTAGAGAAGCGGGAAGTGCGGCGCGAGCCGCGTCGCCACATAATTGGCCGAGATGATCGCCGTCTCCGTCGCCTGCTTCAGGCCGGCGGCGCCCATCATGCGGATGTACATCCAGGTGATCGGCAGGATGGAAGCGCTGCCGAACGGGGCAGCGGACACGGCATGCGCCGAATCTTCGGTGACATGACCCGGCAGATAGGGTTTCAGATGCGCCCTGACGCCGATCGGACCGACGCCCGGACCGCCGCCGCCATGCGGGATGCAGAAGGTCTTGTGCAGGTTCATGTGGCAGACATCGGCGCCGATGTCGGCGGGCCGCGCCAGCGCGACCAGCGCGTTGAGGTTGGCGCCATCGAAATAGACCTGGCCGCCATGCTCGTGGATGAGCGCGCACAGGTGGCGCGCGCCTTCTTCGTAGACGCCGTGCGTCGAGGGATAGGTGAACATCAGCGCCGCAAGGTTCTTCGAATGTTCGTTGGCCTTGGCTCGCATATCGTCCATGTCGATATTGCCGTCCTCCAGGCAACGCACGACGACGACGCTCATGCCGGCCATCGCCGCACTCGCGGGATTGGTGCCATGAGCGGAGGAGGGGATCAGGCAGATGGTGCGATGGCTCTCACCGCGCGATCGGTGATAGGCGCGGATGGCGAGCAGGCCGGCATATTCGCCCTGGCTGCCGGCATTGGGCTGCAGGCTGACGGCATCGAAGCCGGTGATCTCCGCCAGCCAACCTTCCAGTTCGCCGACCATGGCGCGATAGCCGGCCGAATGGCTGGCCGGCGCGAAGGGATGCAAATTGGCGACATCAGGCCAGCTCACCGGCATCATTTCGGCCGCCGCGTTCAGCTTCATGGTGCAGGAGCCCAACGGGATCATGGTGCGGTCGAGCGCCAGGTCCTTGTCGGCGAGACGGCGCAGCAGGCGCATCATGTCGGTCTCGGAATGGTTTTCGCGGAAAACCGGCTGGGTCAGAAACTCCTTGCCGCGCGGCTTGCCGGGCATCGCGCCGGCCTCAGTAGCGCCGGACTTGGCGCCGAACAGGGCGGCGATCGCCTCGAGATCCGCCTCGGTCGAGGTTTCGTCGAAGGCGATGCTGATGCGGTCGGCATCGATGACGCGCAGCAACCGGCCACCTTTTTCAGCGGCAGCGGCGATCGAAGCTGCCTTGCCCTTCGCCTCGGCCGTTACCGTGTCGAAACGGCTTGAGCCGAGCACGGAAACACCAGCGGTTTTCAGGCCTGCTGCGAGGCGGTTGGCGAGCTCATGGATGCGCGCTGCGATCGCCTGCAAACCAGTGGGGCCGTGCCAGATCGCGTATGCGGTCGCCATGTTGGCAAGCAGAGCCTGCGCGGTGCAGATGTTGGAGGTCGCCTTGTCGCGGCGGATGTGCTGTTCGCGCGTCTGCAAAGCGAGGCGATAGCCGGGACGGCCTTTGCTGTCGGTCGACTGGCCGACGAGGCGGCCGGGCATCAGCCGGGTCAGCTTGTCGGAGACGGCGCAATAGGCGGCGTGCGGGCCGCCAAAGCCCATCGGCACGCCAAAGCGCTGCATCGGGCCGACGGCGATGTCGGCGCCAAGCCTGGCCGGCGCTTCGGTCAGCGTGAGCGCAAGCGGATCGGCGATGAAGACGACCACGGCGCCGGTGGCGCGGGCCTTCTCGATGGCAGCCTTGTGGTCGCCATAGACGCCAAACGTGTCCGGCCAGGAGACCAGCAGTGCGGCGGTGTTGTCGTCGATGATCTCGCCATCGATCTCGATGCCAAGCGGCTCGGCGCGGGTGCGCACAACGTCCAGCGTCTGCGGATGCGGCGTGCCGGCCAGCGCCACCTTGGTGCGCTTGTCGCGGTGATGGCGCAGCGCGATGCCGACCGCTTCGGCCACCGCCGTCGCTTCGTCGAGCAGCGAGGCCGAGGCCACCGGCAGGCCGGTCAATTCGGTGACCAGGGTCTGGAAGTTGAACAGCATTTCCAGGCGGCCCTGGCTGATCTCGGCCTGGTAGGGCGTATAGGCGGTGTACCAGGCCGGGTTCTCGAACAGGTTGCGCTGGATGACCGGCGGCACATGGACGCCGTGATAGCCGGCGCCGATGAAGCTCTTCAGCACCGTGTTTTTTGCCATGGTCGCAGCCAATTCGGCCAACGCTTCGGCTTCGCTGGCCGGCGCGGGCAGGGTCAGCGGCAGATCGAGGCGGATCGACTGCGGTACGGCCTGGCTGATCAGCGTCTCGACGGAGGGAACGCCGATCACGGCAAGCATGGCTCTGACATCGTTTACATCAGGACCGATGTGGCGGGCCGAGAAGGGGGTGAGTGCTGCGCTCATGGCAATAGGTCCTGATATCAACCGATATGGGCTTTGTAGGCGGCCTCATCCATGAGGCCTGCGAGTTGGCCTTCATCGGCCAGCTTCATCTTCCACAGCCAGCCGCCGCCGGTCGCCGCGGAGTTGACCAGTGACGGGTCCGAGGACAGCGCGCCGTTGGCGTCGGTAATCTCGCCGTCCACCGGGGCATAGACGTCGGATGCCGCCTTGACGGACTCGACGACCACGGCGGTATCACCCTTGCTGAGCTTCGTGCCGATTTGAGGCAGTTCGACGAAGACGAGATCGCCAAGCTGTTCCTGCGCATAGTCGGTTATCCCGACGGTGGCGATGCCTCCCTCGACGCTCAGCCATTCGTGATCTTGTGTGAAATAGGTTTTTACCATCGGAATTATCCTTTGCGGTAGCGATGAGGAGTGAAGGGCAAGGAACTGATATCGACCGGGATTTTCGTCCCGCGAACGTCGGCGAACAGTTTCGTGCCCGGGTTGGCCAAGGCCGTTGACACATAGCCCATGGCGACGGGATGGCCGGCCGATGGGCCGAAGCCGCCTGAAGTGACGTGGCCGGCCGGATTGCCGTCGGCGTGGAACACGGCAGCGCCGGCGCGCACCGGCTGGCGGCCGTCCGGCTTCAGGCCGACGCGCTTTTGCGACGGTCCTCGCTCCAAGATGGACCGCAGCGCATCGGCGCCGATGAAGGATCCGCCGGCGCGGAGATCTTTGGGGATCGCCCACATCAGGCCGGCACTGGCCGGATCGATCTCCGGCGTGATGTCCTGGCCGTGCAGGCACAGGCCAGCCTCCAACCGCAGCGAGTCGCGGGCAGCAAGGCCGATCCACAACACACGCTCGTCCTCGAGCAGTTTCGTGACCAGAGCGCGCGCATCCGCCTCCGGCAGGCCGATCTCGAAGCCGTCCTCGCCGGTGTAGCCGGAGCGGCTCATGAACCAGTTTTGCTTCGGCTCGATGCCATGCATGAACAAGAGTGAGCCGGTCTCGATGCCGGCGCGGGACAAGGCAGCCCAGGCTTCCGGCCCCTGGATCGCCAGGAAGACGCGGTCGAGCGCATCGACTTTGACGTCGAAGTCCGCGGCCAGCGCACGCAAATGCTTCTCGTCCTCGACCGCATTCCCGGCGTTGGCGACCACCATGAAGCGCTCGGCGCCGAGCCGGGTGACGATCAGATCGTCGATGATCCCGGCGGCCTCGTTGAGGAAGAAACTATATTTGGACTGTGAAATCTCAAGCGCGCCGGCATCGAGCGGACTGGCGCGGTTGAGCAGTGCCGCAGCGCCCGGTCCGCTGACAGCGAACAGCTTCATATGCGAAATGTCGAACAGGCCGGCATGTTCGCGGGTGTGAAGGTGCTCCTTCATCACGCCGGCCGGATAGGTCAGCGGCATCGACCAGCCCGCAAAGGCGCCAAAGCGTGCGCCGGCGGCGGTGTGCAGATCTTCGAGAGGAAGGTGTTTGGTGTCGTCGCCCGTCATGTCATCTCCAGAGTCGCACGCAATCGGCCGCTGCTGGCGACCAGTCCGTGCCCCTCTGTCTGAAGCCTGAGAGACTCGCGCAACCGGAACTCTGTCGGCGACGCTTACACCTTCGGCGCGGGGGCAAGCCCCGACTTTCCAGAGTGTCTTTCCCGTCTACGGTTCTTTTGCCTGAGAGATTTCGGGCGATTTCCCCTTCGGCGGCAGCTCGCGCTGCTCTCTCCCGCAAACAGGTAGGACTCAAAACTTAAGCCCTCGACGCGCCATCCATAGCTTGTCGGCGACACCTTGTCACCTGCCAGCGACACGTAAAGCGCGTCGTCTTTACAGTCTTCGCTAACCACGCCGTTTGCCGGTTTTTCAAGACAATGGCGATATTCTGGGCTGACGGTTTGGCCGGCAATTGCGTTGGGCACGACGGATGGGGATTGACAGATGGGCGAACGGATCGGGAGCGCGCCGGTGGCGGGGCTGGCCTCGAAGGACCGCATCACGGCGGAAGATGTCGTCATGCTGCGTCGCGAAGTGTTCGCTGACGGCGTGGTGACGCGCGGCGAGGCTGAAGCACTGTTCGCGCTCGATGCGACAGCGACGGACAAATGCCCGCAATGGCCTGAATTCTTCGTCGAGGCCGTTACCGACTACATCGTCCACCAGGAAAAGCCGGCAGGCTATATCTCTGAAGACAATGCCGGTTGGCTGATCCAGACCATCTCGCGCGACGGAATGGTCGACAGTGTGACCGAACTGGAGCTGCTGGTGCATGTGCTGGAAAGGGCGAAATCATCGCCCGGCCGGCTCTCCGCCTATGCGCTCGAGCAGGTCGCCAACGCGGTGGTCGACGGCAAGGGACCACTGATGCTCGGCGGCGCGCTGGTTCCCGGGCTGGTCGCCAAGGCAGAGGTCGATCTGTTGCGCCGCATTCTCCATGCCTATGGCGGCGACGGTAACATTGCCATCACACGGGTTGAGGCCGAGGTGCTGTTCCAGATCAACGAGCAGACCGCAGCGGCCCACAACGACCCGTCCTGGAACGACCTGTTCGTCAAGGCGCTCGCCAATTTCGTCATGTGTTCGGCCGGCTACGAAGCGCCGACGCGCGATGTGGCGCTGCGTCGTGACAGTTTCTTGGACCAGGCCGAGCCCGAAATTGGTGGCTTCTTCAGCCGCATGGTATCGGGCGGACTGGCCGGCATCATGGAAGCCTATCGTTCGCCCGGCGATATCGAGGCCGAATGGGAGTCGAAGAACCGTGCCGCCGAGGCACTCGCGCGCCGCGCCGAGACGATCGACGCCAGCGAGGCGAAATGGCTGGCCGATCGCATCGGCACCGACCGCCCGCTGCGTGACAATGAACGCGCGCTGCTGACGCTGATCAAACTCGCCTCGCCCGAGATACATCCGGCGCTCAAGCCGCTGCTCGACAAGGTTGCTTAAGCCGCGCCGTTTTCTGCGACCGTTTTGCAGAGGACGATATTGGAGTGTCTTCAGGCCAATCGCCAAGTTCGGCCACGCGCTCGAAACCGGCTTCCTCAGGCAAGCTCGGTTCGGTCGGAGTCAGATCGTGCTCGGTCAGAATGCGAGGCCTATCAAATCCCGCCATACCAGTCATAGCCATTGTCTTCCCAATAGCCGCCGCGGCCGCCGCCGGTATTGCCAAAACTGTCGACGAGCTCGATCTTGTAGAGATACTTCGGCATCTTGTAGCCGAGCTGTCGTTCGACGCGCACGCGCAGCGGCGCGCCGTTTTCGACCGGCAGCGGCTTGCCGTTGAGGCCGTAGGCGAGGATCGTCTGCGGGTGGCGGGCATCGATCAGGTCGATGGTGCCATAATATTTGATTTCCCCGGAGAGGCTACGATCGATCGTGTCGAGGCAGTGGAACATGACATAGCGGGCCTGCGGCTTGACCACAGCCTGGTCGAGCACCAGCGACAGCGGGGTGCCGGTCCATTTGGCGATGCAGCTCCAGCCTTCGACACAGTCGTGGCGGGTGATCTGCGTGCGGCTCGGCATGTTCTCCAACTGCTCGCGGCTGAGCGACAGCGGCTTTTCGACCAGGCCCGTTAACTCCAGCCGCCAGTCGGCGAAATTGTTGGCGAGCAGGCCCTTGTAGGTGTCATCCTCGGGCGCGGTGACGCCGTTCGGCCGCTGCGGCTGGCGGATGTCGGCCTCGGTGAATTCCGGCGCCAGAGCATCGCGGCCGGCAAGCCAGCGTTGCGCGCGGTAGGTCAGGCCATTGGCGTTTTCGAGGAAACTGCGCAGGCCATCGCCCATGCCGAGCTGGCTGTCGAAGGCATCGCAGCCCGACAACATGATTCCGGAAACGCCGAGGCCGGCGCCCGTCAGGAACTTTCGGCGGCTGATCTGGAATTTGGCCATCTCACGCACTCCTCTCGGTGTCGCCATGCCTTGGCGGATCGGTGCGGTACCAGCCGGTGATGATCGAGCGCAGTTCGTTGATCGGGCCGGCGGCGAGGATCATCATTATATGGACGATGAAAAAGCCGACCAGCAGCACCATCACCGTGAAATGGATGGTGCGCGCCGTCTGCCTTCCGCCGAGCAGTTCGTTGAGCCAGGGCAGCACCGAGTTCATGCTCGGCGACATGGCAAGGCCGGTGATGATCATGAGTGGCAACAGCACGAACAGTACGCCGCCATAGGCCATTTTCTGCAGCGTGTTGTATTCGCGTGTGTGGTGGAACCTGAGCTTGGCGTGCTCGATGATGTCCTGCGGCAGCCGCTTGAGATCGTCAAGGCGCGGCGCCAGATCGCGGCGCAGATGGCCGTTGACCAGGCTGGCGACCAGCCAGACGACCAAGGTGGTTGTCAGTATCCAGGCGAAGAAGAAATGCACGACGCGGGCGGTGCCGAGATCGTAATAGGACGGGATCGTCGCCCAGGACGGGAAGGCACGCGACGTCTGCTGCCCGGCCGGGCCCGACCAGCCGAGCACGCCTGTGGTGTCGAAGCGATGGCCGAAGATTTCGGTATAGCCGCGCGGGCCGGTGGCGGTGTTTTCGGCGCCGATGGCAAAGACGGTGTTGTTGTATTCGAAGCCGGACTGTTTGCCGACGTAGAGCTGCGGCCGGGCATTGAAGATCTGCAGGCCGGACAAAAGCATGAAGAACAGCGAGATCGCCCACAGCCAGTGCGTCAGGCGGGTCCAGCGCGATTGCCGGTAGATCAGCGTCGTATCCTTCGGTGAGGCGGCATTGGCGCCTGCGCCGGGCTGACTCATGGCAATGGTTTCCATCTTTTCCTCGCCTTCCGGCTGCGCGATCCTGGGATGGCCACGCTCGTCCTTGTCCTCCCAATACGTCGCTATCGAAACCGATGTTTCATGCGATCACGTTTTTATTACGGGCACGGGTTTATCGCGGGCACGGATACTCAATTGCCGAGGCTCACCGCGAGATTGACGACGGCGGCGACGATGACGGCGTTGAAGAAGAACGACAGGATCGAATGGACAAGCACCACGCGGCGCATATGCGAGGTCGTGATCGCGGTGTCGGCGGTCTGCGCGGTCATGCCGATCACCGTCGCGAAATAGAGAAAGTCCCAACCGTCCGGCCGTTTGCTGCCGGGAAAATCGAGGCCGCCGACCGGTATCTTCTTCTTGGTTTCGGCATCGATCGCGTCGCCGTCCATCCAGTAGACATGCGCATAGTGGAGGGCGGCCATGGCATGGATGGTGAACCAGCCAAGCGGGATCGACAGCATGGCGAAGCCGAGTTCGATGGGGTCGCGATCCTTGTGATTGATCAAAAGGAACAGCAGGACAATGGCCATGGCGACGATGCCGAGCGTGATGGCAAAGATGCCCAGCACTGGGAGGTCCAGTTCGCGCGCGTTCTTGCTGAGATAGCGGCCGGACAGCAGCGGCATCTTGGCGATGACGAGCGCGATGAAGACGACGAAGAAGGAATCGGCGGCAATCGAGATCGAATAGGCAAGCCGCGTGGAGACGGGGAGCGATCCAATCAAAGGCAATACTGCGGCAAATACGACCAGACCGACGGCTAGCGACACAAAGAACTGCTTGTGCCGCTGCAAGGGGTTATTCGGCGATGTGTCGGCCATAGCCCGACCTCGGATGATGCTTCACGTCTGGTCGGGTGTGACGGATTTCAGAGCCCGCCGCAAGATACGGTCGAGCTCACCCAGGAAACGCGAGCGATCCTGTGGCGCAAAGCTGGCATTGTAGCCCTTGCTCTCGCCGGTTTCGCGCAGATGCTGCTTTAAATCGCGCATTGCAACCGCCATGCCGATGGTCTCCGGCGTGAACGGCCGGCCGGTTGGCCCAAGCACATGCGCGCCGAGCGCCACGGTGCGAGCGGCAAGCGGGATGTCGGCGGTGATCACGATGTCGTTGGGTTTTGCGTTCTCGACGATCCAATCGTCAGCGGCATCGGCGCTTTTAGAGACGACGACGTTGCGAATCATCGGATCGCGCGACGGACGCAGCCCGCCATTGGAGACGTAGGTGACGACCACGCCATGGCGCTCGGCGACCTTCTCGACCTCGGCTTTCACCGGGCAGGCGTCGGCGTCGACGTAGATGGCGGGTGCCGGCATTATCTCTCCAAAACGGACATGGGGCCGGCATGTTACCCGGCCCCATGCCAGAAATCTCGTACTGTCAGGCCGGCAGCGCGCCCGACTTCTTCGCCGTCCAGGTGGCTATGTAATCCATCAGGCCGGGATTGAGACAGTCATAGGGCTCGAGGCCGATCGACTTCAACTGGCCGCGGATGCCGTCCATGCGCTTGGGGTCGACACCGGATTCGATGATCGACGAAACGAAAGCGGTGAAGCCCGGCGGTGACCAGCCGTCTTCCTGGAAGCGCTCGGGATGGATGAAGGACAGACCCTTGAACGGATGGTCGCGCTCGACCGGTCCGTGCATATGGACACCGCAGCCGGTGCAGGCGTGACGCTGGATAAGTGCCGAGGGGTCGACCACTTTCAGCTTGTCGCCGTTTTCGGTGACTGTGACATCGCCGGTGCCGGCTACGGCCACGACCGAGAACACCGCGCCGTCAGGCTTCCAGCATTTGGTGCAGCCACAGGCATGGTTGTGGGCGATCTGGCCCTTGACCTTCACCTTCACCGGCTTGCTGGTGCAGGCACAGACCAGCGTGCCGCCGGCAAAGCTTGCGCTTTCCTTCGGCAGGCCATTGTCGATTTTCGGATGCAGTTTCTCAGGCATTATCTTCCTCCCTTGTTGAACCCATGCAACTACAGTCGCTGGCCCTTCGGTCGGCGGCTTCTTCTCCTCAATAAACGACGACGCTCCTGATCGACTTGCCCTCATGCATAAGGTCGAAGCCCTTGTTGATGTCTTCCAGCTTCAGCAAATGGGTGATCATCGGGTCGATCTGGATCTTGCCGTCCATGTACCAGTCGACGATTTTTGGCACGTCGGTGCGGCCGCGTGCGCCGCCGAAGGCGGTGCCCATCCAGGTGCGGCCGGTGACCAGCTGGAACGGCCGGGTCGAAATCTCCTGGCCGGCGCCGGCCACGCCGATGACGACCGACTTGCCCCAGCCGCGATGCGAGGCTTCCAGCGCCTGGCGCATCACCTTGGTGTTGCCGGTGCAGTCGAATGTGTAGTCGGCGCCGCCGATCTGGTCGGCGCCGCGCTTGGTCAAGTTAACGAGGTGAGGAACGATGTCGCCGTCGATCTCCTTCGGATTGACGAAATGCGTCATGCCGAAGCGCTCGCCCCATGCCTTCTTGTCGTTGTTGAGGTCGACACCGATGATCATGTCAGCGCCGGCGAGCTTCAGGCCCTGGATGACGTTGAGGCCGATGCCACCGAGACCAAAGACGACAGCAGTCGCGCCTTGCTCGACCTTCGCGGTGTTGATGACCGCGCCGATGCCGGTGGTGACGCCGCAACCAATGTAGCAGATTTTGTCGAAGGGCGCGTCCGGGTTGACCTTGGCGACGGCGATCTCGGGCAAAACGGTGAAATTGGAGAAGGTCGAGCAGCCCATATAGTGGAAGATCTTGTCCTTGCCGATCGAGAAGCGCGAGGAGCCATCGGGCATCAAGCCTTGGCCCTGCGTGGCGCGGATGGCGGTGCACAAATTGGTCTTGCGCGACAGGCAGGATGGGCACTGCCGGCATTCCGGCGTGTAGAGCGGGATGACGTGGTCGCCCTTCTTGACCGAGGTGACGCCCTTGCCGACATCGACGACAACGCCAGCGCCTTCATGGCCGAGGATTGCCGGAAACAGGCCTTCGGGATCGGCGCCCGACAGGGTGAACTCGTCGGTGTGGCAGATGCCGGTCGCCTTGATCTCGACCAGCACCTCGCCTTCGCGCGGTCCGTCGAGGTCGACCTCCATGATTTCCAACGGCTTTCCGGCGGCGACAGCGACAGCGGCGCGGGTTTTCATTAGGCAATTCCTCCCAAGGCGATTGGTCTTCAGGCTTTCAGGGTTTTTATACTGTTTCAACCCGATTTGGCGACCAAATATGGCGCAAATCTTGGCCCAGTCGTCGGCGAGCCCAACCTTCGCCCCTCGGCACGGCCCTGGCGGGCAGGGAGTGTCTTGATGGGTGCGCTGCCGGCGGTGCTTGAGCCCGGCTGCCGAAGCCCATAAGAAGGACGAAAGACCGAGGAAACGCCTTCGATGTTCACGAAAATCCTGATCGCCAATCGCGGCGAGATTGCTTGCCGCGTCATCAAGACGGCGCGCAGGATGGGGATTGCCACCGTAGCGGTGTATTCCGACGCCGATCGCGACGCCGTGCACGTCGAAATGGCCGACGAAGCCGTGCATATCGGGCCATCGCCTGCCGCGCAAAGCTATCTTCTGCCTGAAAAGATCATCGCTGCCTGCAAGGAGACGGGCGCGCAGGCCGTGCATCCCGGCTACGGTTTTCTGTCGGAGCGGGCCGCCTTCTGCGAAGCGCTTGAGGCTGAGGGCATTGTCTTCATCGGTCCGAAACCCAAGGCTATCAAGGCGATGGGCGACAAGATCGAATCGAAGAAGTTCGCCAAGGCCGCTGAGGTGTCGACGGTTCCCGGCTGGCTTGGTGTCATCGAAAATGCCGACCATGCCGAAAAGATCGCCGGCGAGATCGGTTATCCCGTGATGATCAAGGCCTCGGCCGGCGGCGGCGGTAAAGGCATGCGCATTGCCTGGAGCCAGTCGGAAGTGCGCGACGGCTTCGACCGGGCGCGCTCGGAGGCGAAAAGCTCGTTCGGCGACGACCGAGTCTTCATCGAAAAGTTCGTCGTCGATCCGCGTCATATCGAAATCCAGGTGCTGGCCGACGCGCATGGCACCGCCCTCTATCTCGGCGAGCGCGAATGCTCGATCCAGCGCCGGAACCAGAAGGTTGCGGAAGAGGCGCCGTCGCCATTCCTCGATGCCAGGACGCGCAAGGCCATGGGCGAGCAGGCCGTGGCGCTGGCCAAGGCGGTCGACTACCAGAGCGCCGGCACCGTCGAGTTCATCGTCGATGCTGAAAAGAACTTCTATTTCCTTGAAATGAATACACGATTGCAGGTCGAGCATCCGGTGACGGAGCTTGTTACCGGCATCGACCTGGTCGAGCAGATGATCCGTGTCGCCGCCGGCGAGAAGCTGGCGATCGAGCAGAGCGACGTCAAGCTGAACGGCTGGGCGGTGGAAAGCCGGCTCTATGCCGAGGATCCCTATCGCAATTTCCTGCCCTCGATCGGCCGGTTGACGCGCTACCGGCCGCCGGAGGAGGGCAAGTTCGGCGATGTCTTCATCCGCAACGACACCGGCGTCACCGAAGGCTCCGAGATTTCGATGTTCTATGATCCGATGGTGGCAAAACTCTGCACCTGGGCGCCCACGCGTATCGAGGCCATCGATGCCATGTCGGAAGCGCTGGACAGTTTCGTCGTCGACGGCATCGAGCACAACATCCCGTTCCTGGCGGCGCTGATGCAGCATCCGCGCTGGCGCGAGGGGCGGATATCGACGGGCTTCATCGCCGAGGAATATCCTGACGGCTTCGCGCCGATCGTGCCCAATGGCGATGAAAAGGCAGTGCTGGCGGCGATCGCCACCGCGGTCGAGCTTCTGCGCCGCGATCGGCTTGACCGGCTGGGCGGGCGGCTGGCGCCGCATTCGGGCGCACTCAAGCGCGATTGGGTGGTGAAGCTCGGCGACGACTATCTCCAGGCTTCGATCATCGAGGGCATGATCTCCATTCCGATGGAAATCGATCTGTCGGTCGATGGCGGCAAAGCGCTGACCGTGGCGTCCGACTGGCGGCCGGGCGACCTCATCTGGCGCGGCACTGTCGGTGCCCGCAAGGTCACGGCGCAGATCAGGCCGGCGCCGAACGGCCTGCGCATTGCCTGGAAAGGCATGTCGGTGACGGCGCGCGCCATGCTGCCGCGCACGGCTGAACTGGAAAGGCTGATGCCGGAGAAGGTGGCGCCGGACACGTCCAAGATGCTGCTTTGCCCGATGCCGGGCCTGGTCGTGTCGATCGCGGTTGCCGAGGGGCAGGAGGTCAAGGCCGGCGAGACGCTGGCCGTGGTCGAGGCGATGAAGATGGAAAACGTGCTGCGCGCCGACCGCGATCTTGTCGTGTCGAAGCTCAACGCCAAGCCGGGTGACAGCCTGGCTGTGGATGCGGTGATCATGGAGTTCGCCTAGAGATTGTTTGGAATTCTACTCCGGCGGCCATCTGAAGGTGGTTTCTGCGCTTCCCGTGCTCACGGACCAATGGCCGCTGCGCTCCGGTTCTCGAACCGCCATCATATGACTCGCCAGAGCGAATTTCGAAACAATCTCTGAGCCGTGCGGCGGGGTACGGAAGCCTGTGGTCGGCGGTCATTTGTGCTGGACTGGCATCGCCCGGTCCGGGACAATACATCTCCATCGACTCAAAGCCTTTCGAGCAATTTGAAACACCATGGCGGATGACAAACTTCCACGCGATCCCCTGAAGCGCGAAGCAGCGCTCGCTGCCGCGCGCCCGGAGGCGCCGGCGCGGCGGTTCATCCATCTGCGCGTGCATTCGGCGTATTCGCTGCTCGAGGGCGCCTTGCAGGTCGCCGCTGTCGTCGGCCATGCCGTCAAGGACGAGTGCCCGGCAATCGCCGTCACCGACACCAACAATCTGTTCGGCGCGCTGGAATTTGCCCAGAAGGCAGTGAAGGAAGGCATCCAGCCGATCATCGGCTGCCAGATCGATCTCGCCTTTTCCGGCGAGACCAGTGACGCACAGCGCGACCGCCGCCGCCACGGGCCGGAGATGAACGCCGTGGTGCTGCTCGCCGCCACCGAGGTTGGCTACAGCAACCTCGTCAGGCTGGTCAGCCAGGTCTATCTGGAGACGCCGCCGGGCGAGCCCGTGCATCTGACGTCAGCAATGCTGGAAGGCCATAGCGATGGCCTGATCTGCCTCAGCGGCGGGCCGCGCGGCCCGATCGGCCGGGCGCTGAAGGAGGATCGCCGAGATCTTGCCGAGACGCGGCTTCTGGCCCTCAAGGCGCTGTTCGGCGACCGGCTCTATGTCGAACTGGACCGTGTTTCCGGTTATGACCGCGCTATCGAGAAATCATCGGTCGACCTTGCCTATATCCATGATCTGCCGCTGGTCGCCACGAATGAGGCGTTCTTCGCCGCCCGCGACGACTATGACGCGCATGATGCGCTGATCGCCATTGCCGAAGGGTCGGTGGTTGCCGCCGACAACCGCCGCCGCCTGACATCGGACAATTTCCTGCGCAGCCAGGCCGATATGGCAAGGCTGTTTGCCGACCTGCCTGAGGCGATCGACAACACCGTCGAGATCGCCCTGCGCTGCTCCTATTATCCCAAGACCCGCAACCCGATCCTGCCGCGCTTTACCGGCGGCGATGTGGCCGACAATGAGGTGGCGCTGAAGGCCGAGGCCGATGAACTGCGCCGGCAGGCCCATGAAGGTCTCGACGCCCGGCTGGCGGCGCATGGACCCACCGCCGGCTACACGGTCGAACAATACCGCGAGCGGCTCGATTTCGAGCTCTCCATCATCGAGAAGATGAAATTTCCCGGTTACTTCCTGATCGTGGCCGACTTCATCAAATGGGCGAAGGCGCAAGGCATTCCGGTCGGGCCGGGCCGTGGTTCGGGCGCCGGATCGCTGGTCGCTTATTCCACCACCATCACCGATATCGATCCGCTGCGCTTCTCGCTGCTGTTCGAGCGCTTCCTCAATCCGGACCGCGTGTCGATGCCCGACTTCGACATCGACTTCTGCCAGGATCGGCGCGAAGAGGTCATCCGCTACGTCCAGCAGAAATATGGCCGCGACCAGGTGGGACAAATCATCACCTTCGGTACGCTGCAGGCGCGCGCGGTGCTGCGCGACGTCGGCCGCGTGCTGCAAATGCCTTATGGCCAAGTCGACAAGCTCTCCAAAATGGTGCCGCAGAACCCGGCCAATCCGGTCAAGCTGGCGGATGCCATCGCCAACGAGCCGCGCTTTGCCGAGGAGGCCGAGAAGGAGCCGATCGTGCAGACGCTGCTCGATATGGCGCAAAAGCTGGAAGGGCTCTACCGCCACGCTTCGACGCACGCCGCCGGCATCGTGATCGGCGACCGGCCCTTGTCGGAACTGGTGCCGATGTACCGCGATCCGCGCTCCGACACGCCGGTCACCCAGTTCAACATGAAATATGTCGAGCAGGCCGGGCTGGTAAAATTCGACTTCCTCGGCCTGAAGACGCTGACGGTGCTGGAGACGGCGGTGAAGCTGATCCGCCGGCGCGGCATCGAGATCGACCTGGCGACGATCCCGCTCGACGATCCTGAAACCTACGCCATGCTGTCGCGCGGCGAAGTGGTCGGTGTGTTCCAGGTGGAAAGTGCCGGCATGCGCAAGGCGCTGATCGGCATGCGGCCCGACTGCATCGAGGACATCATCGCGCTGGTGGCGCTCTACCGTCCCGGCCCGATGGAGAACATCCCGACCTACAATGCCAGAAAACATGGCGAGGAGGAGATGGCCTCGATCCATCCCAAGATCGACCATCTGGTGAAGGAGACGCAAGGCGTCATCGTCTACCAGGAACAGGTGATGCAAATCGCGCAGGAGCTGTCGGGCTATTCGCTCGGCGAAGCCGACCTGCTGCGCCGCGCCATGGGCAAGAAGATCCGCGCCGAAATGGACAAGCAGCGCGAGCGCTTCGTCACCGGTGCGGTCGAACGCGGTGTCGGCAAGCCGCAGGCCGACTTCATCTTCGACCTTCTGGCCAAGTTCGCCGACTACGGCTTCAACAAATCGCACGCGGCCGCCTACGCCGTCGTGTCCTACCAGACCGCCTATCTCAAGGCGCACTACCCCGTCGAGTTCCTGGCGGCGTCGATGACGCTCGACATGGGCAACACCGACAAACTCGCCGATTTCCGCCAGGATGCGCTGCGTCTCGGCATCGAGGTGGTGGCGCCGTCGGTGATGACCAGCTTCCGCAATTTCGAGGTCGGCGAGAACCGCATTTACTATTCGCTGGCGGCCCTGAAGGGCGTCGGCGACGCTGCGGTCGAGCACATCGTCGCCATGCGCGGCGAAAAGCCGTTCAAGAATCTCGCCGATTTCTGTGAAAGGGTCGATCCCAAGATCGTCGGCAAGCGCGTCTTCGAAAGCTTGATCATGGCCGGCGCGCTCGACTGCTTCGGCCACGACCGCGCCCAGATGATGGCCGGCGTCGAACGGATGATGGGGCTGGCTTCGCTGGCGCAGCAGAATGCCATTTCGGGCCAGCACGACATTTTCGGCGCGTCGCTCGGCGCGCAGCAGCAGGCGCTCAATTTGCCGCAGACCGATCCGTGGCTTGCCGCCGACCGGCTGCACCGTGAATTCCAGGTCGTCGGCTTCTATCTTTCGGCGCATCCGCTCGACGAGTACAAGGCGGCCCTGCAGAAGATGCGCGTGCAGAACTGGGGCGAGTTCTCGGCTGCGGTCAAACGCGGTGCCGCCGCGGGCCGGCTCGCCGGCACCGTCACCACCAAGCAGGAGCGCAAGACCCGAACCGGCAACAAGATGGGCGTCATCGCCTTTTCCGACACTTCTGGCCAGTATGAAGCCGTGCTGTTTTCGGAAGGGTTGGCGCAGTATCGCGATCTGCTCGAGCCTGGACGTTCGGTGGTGATCACCGTTTCGGCCGAGGATAGGCCCGAAGGGGTCAATCTGCGCATCCAGACGGTGCAGTCGCTGGAGGATGAGGCCAGCCGCATCCAGAAGGCGCTGCGCATCTTCGTGCGCGATGCGGCTCCGATCGGCATGCTGGCCGGCCAACTGGCGGTAAAGGGCGAGGGCCAGGTCAGCTTCGTGCTGATCAAGGAAGCCGGGCAAGGCGAGATCGAGATCGAATTGCCCAACCGCTACCGCATCTCGCCGCAGATCGCGTCGGCCATGCGCGCGGTGCCGGGTGTGGTCGAAGTCGAGCTCGTCTAGGCTGCGCTGATATACACGGCAATCGCATCGACGTCGGCCAGTGCATGACGGCATAAAGATGCTCTGGGCCTGACATTGCAGCCGATAGGGCCAGCGGGCGGGGCGTGGTTGACCTGACCTTCCTTTGAACCACATGCGTTGAGCAGAAACTTCAAAGGAACGCACAATCATGCCCAGCCGCGAACGCGTCGAAGCCTTCCTCAAGGAGGTGGTCGAAGGCAGCCACGTCAAGGCGATCGCCGACTTCTACCATGACGATGCCACCATGCAGGAAAATCTCGGCGTCCCGCGGCGCGGCAAGGAAACACTGATGGCGCATGAGCAGGCAGCACTCGACCGGATCGAGAAGATGCACACCCATCCTGTCCAGACATTCCTGGTCGATGGCGACAATGTCGCCATCCGCTGGACCTTCGACCGTGTCGACAAGGCCGGCACCGTGCGCCGGCTGGAAGAGGTGGCCCTGCAGCGCTGGCGTGGTGACCGGATTGCGGAGGAGCGGTTCGTCTACGACACCGCCTCGGCCTGGCGCCTCGTCGGGCCGGACGGCAAGGTGGTGGAGGGCTGACGGTCACCGGGGCCACTAGATCATGATGAGATTTGGTTGAAATCTCATCATGATCTAACCCTTTGTTGGAGCATGATCTTTTCCAAAAACCGGCACCCACTTTTTGGGATCATGCACTAGACGGCCCCGCCTGGGACCGTTACGCACTTGGTGATGAAAGCAGCCGAGAAGGACGGATCGCAGCAAAGCTCTGCCATCGCGCGGCTGCGTGACAGGCTGCGCAAGCTCTATCACGGACGCACGCCGGCGGCGTTCCGGTTTCAGCTGGTGGCGGTCATCATCGACCTCGCCATCATCGCCTTCTTCGTTGCCACGCCGGTGCTCCAGGACAAGCCGTCATTCCTGTGGCTCGACTATACCGTCGCGGCGCTGGTCGCCGCCGACCTGATTGCCCGACTGTTAGCCTCCAACGACATGTTGCGGCTGATGAAACAGCCGACATCCTGGGTCGATGTCTTCATCCTTTTGACGCTGCTGATGCCGACGGCGCTGGCAAATCTGGCGTTCCTGCGCATCCTGCGGCTGTGGTCGCTGTCGCGCAGCGGCTCGCTGTGGCGGCATTTCGAGATGCGCGGGCTAAGGCCATGGCGCGAGGCGAGCCAGGCGGTCATCAACCTTTTGACGTTTCTCTTCGTCATCACCGGTTTCGTCTACACCTTCTTCTTCCGCTCCGGCGCCGGCCTCGAAAACTATGTCGATGCGCTTTATTTCACCGTTGCCACGGTGACGACGACCGGTTTCGGCGACATCGTGCTGCCGGGAATTGCCGGCAAGCTGACCGCAATCGTCACCATGATCATCGGCATCTCGCTGTTCGTCAGGCTGGCGACAGCGATCTTCCGACCGGCCAAGGTGCTCTTTCCCTGTCCACAATGCGGCCTGCAGCGGCACGAACCGGACGCCGTGCATTGCAAGGCCTGCGGGCATCTCCTCAACATCCCCGACGAAGGAAGCTGATTGGCGGCGGTGCTATGACGTAGCCACTTCCGCTGGTTGCGGCGCCTTGCGCTGCAGGTTGAGCAGGTTGCCCAGCAGGATCAGCAGGGCGCCGCCGGCGGTGAAGGCGTCGATCTGCTCGCTATAGAGCAGCCAGCCGATCAGCGCCGATAAAGGCACGCGCAAGAAGTCCATCGGCGAGATGACGGTCGCGTCGGCATAGGCGAGTGCGCGGGCCATGCAGAAATGCGAAGACATGCCGGTGAAGGCAATCAGCAGGATCCATGGCCAGAGTTCGAGCGGTGGGTTGCGCCATTCATAAAGCGCCGGGATCAGGCCGACCACTGACTGGATGATCAGCATCCAGAAGATGATGCGCACGACGCTGTCGGTGCGTGTCAGCGACTTGACCATGACCACCGAAATGCCGAAGCAGACAGCGGCGCCGAGCACGATCAGGTGCCCCGGATCGACGGCGCCAACGCCGGGCCGCACGATGATCACCACGCCGATCAGCCCCAGCGCGATCGCCGCCAGCTTGGGTCGGGAGAGCCTTTCGCCGAGGAAGGCCACCGCCAGCAGGGCCGTCCAGATCGGCGTCGTGAATTCGATCGAAATCAGCACGGCCAGCGGGATCAGTGTCAATGCGTAAAGCCATGCCGCCTGGCCGGTATAGTGGATGACATTGCGGGCGAGATGGGCGACGGGGCGCTGCGTGCGCATCGCCGCAAAGCCGCCGCTCACAATCACCAGCGGCAGCAGGATGAAAAAGCCGATCACCGAGCGCAGTTCCAGCACCTGGAACACGTTGAGCTCCGCGGTCGTGGCGCGGCCGGCGACCGACATCGCCAGGAACGAGGCGATCGACAGCGCCATCCAGAACGCGGCTTTGGGGATCGATGGGGAAGGTGCCATAGGCGCTATGTCGCAAGCCGGGGCTTCCATCGCAACCGCTAGGCGACGCATTCGACTGGGCCAGACCCGTTGCAAAACAGCCATGCTGGAAGTGGAACCTGACGCAACGGCAGGCGTTGGTTCCCGGTATTGGCCAATTGCTGGACGCATCGTTTCTTAAACATCAACGGGGGAGAGATTCCGATGAAATCATTCGCGCGGTTTCTGCTAGCCGGCTGCCTGCTAACTGCAAGCGCCGCGGCCCATGCCGACGAGGCGAATTTTCTCAGCTCCTTGCAAGGGAATTTCTCCGGCAAGGGGACAGTCAAGGTCACCACCGACGCACCGACGGTGAATGTGTCCTGCACCTTCAATTCCGACGCGACCTCGAGCTCATTGTCGCTTGACGGCAATTGCCGTGGTCTTGTCGTGGTGACGCGCGCCATCAGCGCCAATCTGAAGGCCCGCGGGGCGAAGTATACAGGCGTCTATGTCGGGTCGCGCACCGGGCCGGCACAGCTCGCCGGCAGCCGTTCTGGCAACGCGATCAGGCTCGGCATTCGCTGGGCGGCGGAGGTCAATGGCGATCGTAAGGCGCGGTTGACGGTCGAGAAAACCAGCGGCGACGGAATGCGGTTGACCGTTACCGACGTCGATCCGAAAACCGGCAACAACGTGGTGACGAGCCGCATCGATCTCAAGCGTATCTAAGCCGTCTCACTCCTCGATCGGCTCCGGCGGGTTGGCGTTGCGGCCTTTGCCGAAGGTGTAGCCGGTTTCCACCGCCTTCTTGCCGAACTTGTCGCGCAGCGTATCGATGGCGCTTTCGGCCATGGCGCGCTTGCGCGAGCCGACGTCGACGAGATCGGGCGGATCGGCCTTCTCGTCATCCGAGAGATCGCTGACACCGATGCCAAGCAGCCGGTACTTTGTCCCGTCCGCCTCCTTGCGCAACAGCTCGAGCCCGGTCTGGAAAATGCGGTCGGCCAGCCGGGTCGGGTCGCCGAGCTGGCGGTTGCGGGTACGCAGCTTGAAATCCTGCGTCTTCAGCTTCAGCACCACGGTGCGCCCGGCAATGCCTGACTTCTTCAGCCGCGCCGAGACCTTTTCCGACAATCCCCTCAGCACTGGAACCAGTTCGCCCATTTCAGCTATGTCGGTGTCGAAAGTGGTTTCGGCCGACACACTTTTCGCATCCTGGTCGGGATCGACACGACGGTCGTCCTGGCCGCGCGAGAGATGGTAGAGCCGGGTGCCCATCACGCCATAGCGGCGCATAAGATCGGCGCGCTCCATGCGCTGCAACTGGGCGATGCTGCGGATGCCGTCGCGTTCGAGCGTTGCGGCAAAAGCCTTGCCGACGCCCCAGATCAGCGTCACCGGCTGTTCGGCCAGGAAACCCAGCGCCTCGGCTTCGCCGATCACCGAAAAGCCGCGCGGCTTGCGGAAATCGGAGGCAACCTTGGCCAGGAACTTGCAGTAGGAAAGGCCGGCCGAAACGGTGATGCCGATTTCCTTTTCGACGGTCTGCGCAAAGCGCGCCAGCACCACCGCCGGCGGCATGCCGTGCAGGCGCTCGGTGCCGGCAAGGTCGAGAAACGCCTCATCGATGGAGAGCGGTTCGACCAGCGGCGTGAGCGCCTGCATCAAGGCGCGGACATCGCGGCCGACGCGGACGTATTTCTCCATATTGGGCGGGATGACGACCGCTTCCGGACAGGCTTCGAGCGCCTTGAACATCGGCATTGCCGAGCGCACCCCCTTGATGCGGGCGATGTAGCAGGCGGTGGAGACGACGCCGCGCTTGCCGCCGCCGATGATCAGCGGCTTGTCCTTCAGCGCCGGATTGTCGCGCTTTTCGATCGCCGCATAGAAGGCGTCGCAATCGATATGCGCTAGATGCAGCTGGTAGAGCTCGGGATGGCGGGTGAGTCGAGGGCTGCCGCAACGCTCACAGCGCCTGGTATCGCTGCGCTGAAAGGTCAGGCAGTCGCGGCAAAAACCGTGCTCGGGATTGTTGACAGGGGCCGCCATCGCTGCGAACATAAAGAGAACAGATGCAATGGTACGTCAGGACGGAAGCCGCCACAAGCGGTTAGCCGGGAGAGAACTCATGAGCACCACCATAGCGCCGCTGGCGCCTGACCTATGGGCGGATTTCGAGGATCTTTTCGGCAAGCAGGGCGCCTGTTACGGGTGCTGGTGCACGCATTTCCGGATGGCGCCGGCGGTCCGGCGGGCCAGCGACAAACAGCGCAACAAGGATCATATCAAGGCGCGCATCGACGCAGGGCCGCCGCCGGGGCTTTTGGCTTTCGAGGACGGCATAGTGGTCGGCTGGATGCAGATCGGCCCGCGCGCCGACGTGCCCGAATGGAACAATCGGGGCAGGGGCTCGGCGCCGGTCGATCCAACCGACGCCGTAGATCCCGGCGTCTGGGCCATCTCCTGCTTCTTCATCCGCGCCAGCGCGCGCGGCCGAGGCGTCAGCCACCGCCTGGTCGAGGGCGGCATCGCTTTTGCCCGCCAGAACAAGGCGCGGCTGGTCGAGGCGTGTCCGATCGACGTGTCGCGCGATTCGCGTTCGATCGGGCTGTTCGTCGGCTCGTCGCGTGTGTTCGAAAAGGCCGGCTTCGAGCGGCTCCTCGAACGCAAGGCCGGCCGGCCGCTGATGCGGCTTGTGCTGTAGGCGGCAGCAATCCATAGGTCTTGTCTTGCGGCTGTGATGGTATTTTCCTACCAGTGGTAGAAGCGGTTTTGACGACTGCAATAAAGGGAGGATCGATATGAAGCGCGTTTTGCCATTCGCTTTGCTTCTAGCCTGCAGTGCGCCGGCGCTTGGGCAGACGGTCGACAGCGAGGGCGCCAAGCAGCTTACCGACAATCTGGCGCGCTATTTCAGCAAGAAGCCGTTCGAGATCGGATTTCTGAAGGTCTCGGTCGAAGGCGACGCCTACAAGCTCGCATTCGATTTCAAGCCCGTCGTGGAACTCTTGGCAAAACAGGATGGCCTGAAGCTCGATCTCACCCCTTATACGCTGTTGACCAAACCACGCAGCGATGGCGCGTGGGATGTCTCAGGCAATCTGGCGCCGGAAGGGTCGATGGAGTTCAACGGCCCTCAGGGGCCGCAAAGCATGAAGATGTCTATCAAGGGCGGGAAGTTCGTTGGTGTCTACGATCCCGAGTTGGCGGCTTTCAGCAGCGCCACGTCGTCACTTGAAGGCATGAATATGACGTCGCAGGACGCCAGGCAGCGCACGGAGATGAGTTCTGGTGCTGGAACCGCCACAATGAGCGCTACCAAGGGCGCAAATGGCGGTGTCGATTTTAGCATGGTTCAGACGATTGCCGATTTTGCAGAGGTCATCACGATCGACAACCCCAACAGCGGGCAGAAAATCCCGCTGACGGTCAAGTCGCCCGAATTTTCGGTCGACGCGAAAGGCAAGGGGCTGCGCACGAAGCCTATTCTGGACCTGTTGGCTTTCGCCGTGGCCAATGAGGACGAGGCGAAACTGAAAGCCAATCAGGCGGAGCTCAAGTCGCATCTTCTGACCGCGCTGCCGATATGGGAGCGGATTGATGGGGCTTACAGTCTCAAGGATTTCAGCGTCGGCAGCCCGATCGGCAGTTTCGGCGCAGCAACACTCGGCATCGCCTTCGGCATGGACGGTGTCTCGCGCAACGGGACGATCAGCTACGGGATCAAAGCGTCTGGGCTCTCGATACCGCAAAATCTTGTTCCAGCCTGGAGCGTCGCGCTGTTGCCCACCGACATCGACCTCAATTTCGGTGGGGCCAACATCGATCTCGACACAATGGCCAAGAAGGCTATCGAGGCCTTCGATCTCAACAACAACCCGCCGCTTTCGGCGGATTTCGGCGACGGCGTGAAGAAAGATTTTCTGGCGAACGGCCCCAAGATCCTCATCGGCCACAGCACGGTCAAGGGCGGCGGTGCCGAAATCGGGCTGGAGGGCGATATGACGTTTCCCGATGGCGAGAAGCCCGATGCCAACGTGACGATCGACGTGACCGGCTACGACAAGATCGTGGCAAGCCTGCAGGAGGCGGCGAAGACCTACCCGCAGGCCTCACAGGCTTTTACCGGCGCCTTGGCCATCAAGGGATTTGCCAAGACGCTGCCGGATGGCCGTATCGAATGGGTGATCAACGCCAGGCACGATGGGTCGGTGACGGTCAACGGCGCCATGCTGAAGGGGCCGGATCCGGTCGTGGAAGACAACACCGATCAGAATGCGATCCCTGGCGAGGGCAACAATGGCGGAGCAGGGGCGAAGCTGCAGCCTTAATCGCCAAGCTTGGAGGCGCTTGGGCTTAGAGCCCGAGCGCGCTCGCGATCTTCGGCGCGGCCTCGTGCCAGTCCTCGACGGAGATGATGTCGTCCGGCACCGGCGGCAGGAAGGCGCGCAGCGAATTGTCGGCCATCAGGTGGAAGAGATGGGCGTCGGCAACCGAGTTGCGTGCCGAGATGAGGTTGGCGGGCTGGTCGTCGACAAAGGCTACCGGCCGGCCGTTCTTGCCGCGCAGTTTCGCCACCGCCGGTCCCTTGGCCATTTCGGTGGTCAACAGCGGATAGGGCAGACCGAGCGCATCGAGATGGGCGCGGCGGGCGGCGCGATGCCGGTGCGGCATGGCGGTCAAAAGGACGATCTCGGCGCGGTCGCCAAGGCTGGCAAGCGCTTGTTCGGCACCGTCGGTAACGCTCTGCCAGTCGGCCTGCGTATCGAAGAAATCTCCGAGAAGTGCCGTCACCTCCGGCTGTTCGATCAGCCGGCCGCTCGCCGTTTCGGCAATGTTGCCGGTGAGACGGAAGGAGGCCAGGGTCAGGCCGAAGCCGCGCGATTTCAGGAAATGCGGAAACGGCCGGATGAATTCGAGCACGACATCGTCGACATCGAGGATCAGCAGAGGCCGGTCGTCGGCTGCAAGTTCGGCGATCTGGCGTGCCGTCTCGGGATCGTCGCTCATATCGAATGCTCATGGTCGTCGCCGCCAAGAGGCAGCGCGCGCAACGCCTTGCCGACTGAGGCAGGCGGGGTGCCGGTTTCCTCGGCAAAGCGCAGCAAGGTCGGCTCGTGGGCGAGGATGAACTGCAGCACGCCGGCAAGGAATCCCGGTTCGGCCGCGGCGCGGCGGATGGCGGACGCCTCGATGCCGGTGATGGCCAGGAAGCGCGGCAGGAGTTCGGGGTCGGCGGCGACGAAGCCCAGTGCCTTCACGGCAATGGTTTCCGCTTCCTCGCGCATTGACGCTGCGTTTGCCATCACTACCTTCTCGTTGCGGAAATGAGTCTCTTTTCCGCAGTAATCGCAAGCGTCGCCTGCGGCAAGCCACAGCCCCGATCCAATGTGGTTTTCGAGGTGGAATCCGAATGGCTTTTGCCGCTTCGGGTTTCCGTTTCGTCAATCATATTGCCTTAAGAGTGGGCGAGGGTTTGGTGTGCTTCGACAAGGGCGCATGGCGGCAGGGCTTCGGGCAGAAGCCTGGCCGGGACGGGAAATCGATGCCTAAGAAGGTCATGATCGTCGAGGACAACGAGCTCAATATGAAGCTCTTTCGCGACCTCATCGAAGCCAGCGGTTACGAGACGGTTCGCACGCGCAACGGGCTCGAGGCGCTCGATCTGGCGCGCCAGCACAGGCCCGACCTGATCCTGATGGACATCCAGCTGCCCGAAGTGTCGGGGCTGGAAGTGACGAAATGGCTGAAGGAGGACGACGACCTCCATTCCATTCCGGTCATCGCCGTCACCGCCTTCGCAATGAAGGGCGACGAGGAACGCATTCGCCAGGGCGGTTGCGAGGCCTACATCTCCAAGCCGATCTCGGTGCCGCGTTTCATCGAGACGATCAAATCTTATCTCGGTGATGCCTGATGCCTTCACCCATTCCAGCCGGAGCCTTGTGACATGACCGCGCGGATCCTCGTCGTCGACGACATCCCTGCCAATGTCAAACTTCTCGAGGTTCGGCTGCTGGCCGAATATTTCGAGGTGCTGACGGCCTCCAACGGGCCGGATGCGATCGAGACCTGTGAAAACGGCAAGGTCGATGTCGTGCTGCTCGACGTGATGATGCCCGGCATGGACGGGTTCGAGGTCTGCAAGCGGCTGAAAAGCGATCCGGCGACCGCGCATATACCGGTGGTCATGGTGACCGCGCTGGGCCATGTTGCCGACCGGGTGCGCGGCCTCGAGGCAGGCGCCGACGACTTTCTCACCAAGCCGGTCAACGATCTGCAACTGATGACGCGGGTGAAGAGCCTGGTCAGGCTGAAGTCGCTGACCGACGAGCTGCGGCTGCGCGCATCGACCACCCGCAACATCGGCATCGAGGCGCTGTTGAGCCGCAGCTTCGCGTCGGAGGACGCCACGCCGAAGGTGCTGTTGATCGACGAGCGCAAATCGTCGGTTGAGCGCATCCAGAACATGCTGCGCGGCAGCGCCGAGCTCGACATTGCCGCCGATCCGCATGCCGGCTTCTTCCAGGCCGCCGAGGCGCCCTATGAGTGCGTGCTGATCTCGACCGGTTTTACCGATTTCGATCCGCTGCGGTTGTGTTCGCAATTGCGTTCGCTCGACCGCACCCGCTTCCTGCCGATCATCCTGATTGCCGACGAAGGCGAGGAGGGCCGCATCATCAGAGGCCTCGAACTCGGCATCAACGACTATCTGATGCGGCCGATCGACCAGCAGGAGCTGACGGCGCGGCTGCGTACGCAGGTGCGGCGCAAGCGCTATAACGATCAGCTGCGCGCCAGCGTCGCCCAGACCATCGAGATGGCGGTGACCGACGCATTGACCGGGCTGCACAACCGCCGCTACCTCGACAGTCATCTGCAGACGCTGTTCGACCGCGCCGTGGCGCGGCGGCGGCCTCTGTCGGTGATGATCACCGATCTCGACCGCTTCAAGACCGTCAATGACTCGCATGGCCATGATGGCGGCGACGATGTGCTGCGCGAGTTCGCAAGGCGGCTGCGCAAGAACGTCAGGGGCATCGACCTTGCCTGCCGCTTCGGCGGCGAGGAATTCGTCGTTGTGATGCCGGACACGGACGGCGCGGTGGCGGAGAAGGTTGCCGAGCGCATTCGCGCCGAAATCGCCCAGCTGCCGTTTGCCATCGGCCCTGAAGGCAAGGCGATCGAAGTCACGGTCAGCGTCGGCGTGTCATCGGTTCTGAAGGGCGCGGACACGGTAGCGGCGTTGATGAAACGTGCCGACGTGGCGCTCTACGAAGCCAAAAGTGGCGGCCGCAACCGGGTCGTCGCCAAGGCAGCGTAGGCTAGACCACCGATTATGCAGTCAATCGGACAGGGTTAGGAATTTACCTTAATCCAAGCGATTCGGCAGGCTTGGTTAAGAAACTATTGATTTTCAAACATTGTTGCGCAAATGTGCGGTGCAAGAACAAGGGCGATGCGGGCACGAGGGTAGACAGCCGCATCGCTTCGCCGAATACCCCATGATGCTCAGGTCCGCCGCATCTCCTGGGTCCGTGGGGTCGGCCGGCCGGCGATGGCACATAGTGGCCTCCTCGTACCGCTGCCATACGCCGACCGGCCCCCTTTTTTGCCAAAAAATGAGATGAGCACTTCGCGCCAAACAGCGGAGGGTTCTGGCTTTCGGGGCCTTGAATCAAAAACGCCGCCCGAAGGGGCGGCGCTTTTGACAGAGCGTATGAAAACCAGATTACTTGATCTTGGTTTCCTTGAACTCGACATGCTTCTTGGCGACCGGGTCGTATTTGCGGAACGACAGCTTGTCGGTCTTGGTACGGCTGTTCTTGCTGGTCACGTAGAAGAAACCGGTGTCGGCGGTCGACAGAAGCTTGATCTTGATGTTTGCGGCTTTGGCCATTGTATCAGTCCGTTATGTTCGTGGGGTTCTGGCCGCTGGAGCGGGGGAAAACACCCGGACGCGGGAAACTTGGCGCGACACATAAAGAACGTGCCCGGAAAGTCAAGCCCGACGCCTTGCCTCTGTCGTAAGCACATGAGTTGTCCGGATTAGGTAGCACATGAGTTGTCCGGTTTTATCATCGGCCCGATGGAGGCTGAGGATGAGACGGACAGCATGGCTATAGGCCGGCGAATGTCGGGACGCTGCGAAGCGGCGGGGTTCGGCAGGGTGGATTGGTCACCCCGAACAACTCTTCGCAGGCTCAGGGCGTTCGAATCTCGAAAAAGCAAGCAATTGGCTTTTCGTCCGCTACGGACCGCTTCTCACCTCACAACGGGAGAAGGTAAGGTCGCTGCTTCCCCTCAGCGGGGCCGGATTTCTAGGCTTCTTCCTTAACTGGAAGCGCTTTCTTCCAGTCCCCGGTGGTGTTCCACCAGCGATTCGGATTGGCGCGGTCGTCCAGGCCCTTGGAGCGGCTGGCGAGGATCGGCTGGATGCGGATCACCGGCTCCTGGTAGGAATGCGCCTGGAAAATCGCCTCGACGACGCGGGCGGCGAGCACCTGGTCGTCGGGCAACTCGAACGAGACCTCGACGGTGCCGGGGCGGCGGCGCAGTTCGGTTTCGACGCCGGCGGCTGCACCTTCCAGCGGTCGGTAGCGTTCGATGCCGTGCGCCGTTTGATAGGCGTTGCGGTCGTATTTGCCCGTTGCCAGCGGCGCGATCGCGACCACGGCGTCCATGATGCGGTCGACATCGGCTGCCGGGGCCTGGAAGCTGACAAGCAGCAGAAGCGTCATGCGCAGAGATGTGGTTTCAAAGCCGCTGTCGATCATCGCCGTATCCTCAAACTCGGGTTTTTTGGGACACCCTTTTAGCTGAGGTCTCCTGACACGGTTCTGTCAGCAGCGGCGACATCCCGTCAGGATTGCGCAGGCTGGCGACGGACAGGCTACCAGATCTTGCGGACCAGCCTGGCGCTGACCAAGGCGATATAGGCGGCAAAGAACAGGCCGAGCGACCAGCCGAAGCCGGAGGGCCCGAAGGCATCCATGCCGATGCCGATCGCCTGCGGGCCAAGCACCATGCCGACGCCGTAGCAGAGCACGAAGGCGGCATTGGCCGAGGCCAGTTCATGGCCGGAGAGCTGCGAGCCCAGATGGGCAAGGCCGATCGTGTACATGGCGGCCACCACGCCGCCCCAGACAAACAGAAGCGCCGCCATCAGGTGCCAATTGCCGGCGAAGAACGGCATGAAGATGGTGCCGGCAAGTCCGACCGTGGCACAGGCCAAAAGCAGATAGCGGCGGTCTGAGACGCGGTCGCTGATCATGCCGATAGGGATCTGCAACAGCACGTTGCCGAGGCCGATCATGGTGAGCAGGAGGGCTGCATCCGCCTCGGAATAGCCGATGCGGTTGCCATAGACGGGGAACAGCGCAAAGCCGCCGGTCTCGACGGCGCCGAACACCAGCACGGCGGCGGTCGCTGTCGGCACCAGCCAGATGTAGCGCAGGAAGTTGCTGGTTTCGCCGTCAACCACGATTGTGGGACTTTCATCCCGTGCGGCCAGCACCGGGATTGCGGCCAGCGCGACCAGGACGATGATGACGCCGAACGGCAAGAAGCCGGTGCTGCCGATATGGGCGAAGATCCATGGCCCGGCGGCGAAGCCGAGCGACAGCACGGTGGCGTAGATGCCGAGCACCAGGCCGCGCCGGCGCGGCGGCGCCGAGGTGCTGATCCAGAATTCCGACAGGATGAACAGCACCGTCAGCGCGATGTGCAGCACGATGCGTAGTGGGAACCACATCCAGAAGTCCGGCGCGAAGTGGAAGCCGACAAAGGCGAGCGCGCCGGCGGCGATCATGGCGATCATCGTCCAGGCGACGCCGAAGCGCATCGCCAGCGGCGTGGCCAGCGGGGCGCCGGCGATCGAGGCGAGGCCGGCGACCGCGGTGTTGAGGCCGATCATCGATGCCGAGTGGCCGCGGCTCTCGAGAATAACGCTGAGCAGCGGCATGCCGAGGCCTATGGCGATGCCGACGACGCTGATCGACGAGATCGCGGCGATCATCGGTAGCCAATGTACGCGCTCGTCGCCCTCTTGCTGGGTATCGACCGTCATGTGATGCCTGAATACTCTGTCTGTTTGATATTGCGTAATTCCGGACGGAAAACCGCGTCACACTTTTCCTGGAATTGCTCTAAAGAATTTCGCGAACAAAGCGGTTGCGGACAAGCCGGTAGAACGGCACGGACCCACCGGGTCGCAGGCGCGGATCGCCGGCAAGCCGCGTCTCCAGCTCCTGCAAGATCGTTCGGGTGATGTCGGGGATATCGGCCTCTCTGGCCTTGGCGAGCGGCAGCCAGACCAGTTCTTCCAGCTCATTGGTCGGGCCGCCACCCGGCAGTTCCACGGCGACATCGCTGCGCCAGGCGCTGAAGAAGCGGGTGTCGAAACGACGCAGGCGATTGGGCGGGGTGATGGCGCGGGCAATGAAGCGCAGCGGCGCCAGCGAAGGCTGGACGCCGTGCTCGACAAAGCCCTGCCAGTCGCGTTTGTCGGTTGCGAACGAGCCTTTGCGGCCGATGAGCAGGCCGGCTTCCTCATAAGTCTCGCGGATGGCCGAGAGCGCGATGGCACGGGCCCGCGACGGGCTGATGCGGCCGACGCCGGCGGTCAGCCTGGCTTCTTCCTCCGGAAGCAATGGGGTGGCAACGGCAATGCGGCTGTCGGCCGAATCGGTGCGGCCGCCGGGAAAGACGAACTTGCCGGGCATGAAGGCGTGGCCTGCATGGCGCCGGCCCATCAGCACCAGAATCTCGTCGCCCTCGCGGTCGAGCAGGATCAGGGTGGCGGCATCGCGCGGGCGTATGGGCAGGCCGCTGTGGGCGGCTGCGCCACGGTCCATCCTGCTGACTTCCGCCTTGGTCATACCTTCCATGCGCAGGACCTAGCGGAAACTTCTGGCAAACGAAAGTGGCCTTTCACGGTCGGCATGTTGCGCCAGGCGACATTGCCCTGACGCAAACTAGGTTCCGGGATGCGGCTCGGTGCCGTCTTTTTCGCCGCCGAAGCCGTGCATATAGAGCGCCCATTGCAGTCCGATGACGGCGCCCTTGACCGGTTGCAGCAGAGCGACCGACAGCACGATGGTCAACGGCACCCAAATGGCGATGTGCTGCCACATGGAGAGCGTCGACGTCGCCTCGACGCCCATGAAGGCGCCGAGAACGATGTGGCCGACGATGACGATGACGAGATAAGCGGGCAGGTCGTCGGCGCGGTGGTGGTGGAACTCCTCACCGCACGCGGCGCATTTGTCGACGCTTTTGGTGAAGCCGGCGAACAACCTGCCTTCGCCGCAATGCGGGCAGCGGCCAAGGGCGCCGCGCTTCATCGCCGTCCACAGCGGGCGGGCGACTCGGCCCGAATGATGTTCGCCGCCGAAAACCTGCTTCTGGATTCCCATTTCGCTTGCCATTATCGTCTCCTGCCGCGCGACCCCGGGCGCGATTGCGACGCGCGGGCGCGGCCTTTTGCCTTGTGAAACGACCGTTTGGAGCCGGGCAGGGGCTTCGGGTCGGTCAGCATCTCGAAACGCATCGCGCCGGCCATAGGCGCCACCTCGATCAGGCGAACCTCGACGCGGTCGGCAAGCTGATAGCCCTTGCCGGTGCGTTCTCCGAACAGCGATCGCGCGGTTTCGTCATATATATAGTAATCGCCATCCAGACTTGACACCGGGATGAAGCCATCTGCGCCAAACTGCGGCAATTGGACAAATAGTCCCGATTTGGTGACGCCCGAAATGCGGGCGTCGAAGCGGTCGTCGATGCGCTCGGCGAGGTAGGCAGCGATCAGCCGGTCGACGGTGTCGCGCTCGGCCGCCATGGCGCGGCGCTCGGTGCCGGAGATCAGCACCGCGAAGTCTTCCAGCCGCGTCGCTTCGTCCTGCGTCAGCCCGCCAGGGCCGAGCCCAAGTGCGGCAATCAGCCCGCGATGCACGATCAGATCGGCATAGCGGCGGATCGGCGAGGTGAAATGCGCGTAGCGCTTCAGGTTGAGGCCGAAATGGCCGATGTTCTTGGGCGAATATTCGGCCTGACTCTGCGAGCGCAGCACCACTTCGTTGACCAGCCCCTCATTGTCGGCGCCACGCACGCGCTCGAGAATGCCGTTGAACTGGGCGGGCCGCATCTGCGCGCCACGCGCCAGCGACAGGCCGAGCGTCTGCAGGAACTCGCGCAGCGATTCCTGCTTGGCCAGCGACGGCGCATCGTGGACGCGGTAGACCAGCGCCTGCTTCTTCGCTTCCAGCGTTTCGGCGGCGGCGACATTGGCCTGGATCATGAATTCTTCGATCAGCTTGTGGGCGTCGAGCCGCTCCGGGACGACGACGCGGTCGACGGTGCCGTCCGGCTTGAGCAGGATCTTGCGCTCGGGCAGATCAAGCTCGAGCGGCTGGCGGCCATCGCGGCCGCGCTTGAGGATGGCGTAGGCGTCCCACAGCGGCTTCAGCACCGTATCGAGGATCGGGCCGGTCTTGTCGTCAGGAAGGCCGTCTATCGCGGCCTGGGCCTGCGGATAGGCGAGCTTTGCCGCCGATTTCATCATGACGCGGTGGAAGGTGTGACGCAGCTTGCGGCCATCGGCGGCAAAAATCATGCGCACGGCAAGCGCGGGACGGTCCTGGCCTTCTCGCAGCGAGCACAGGTCGTTGGAGATGCGCTCTGGCAGCATCGGCACGACGCGGTCGGGGAAATAGACAGAATTGCCGCGTTTCAGCGCCTCGCGATCGAGTGCGGTGCCATAGCGGACATAGGCCGCAACATCGGCGATCGCCACTGTGGCGATCACGCCGCCGGGGTTCTTCTCATCGAGGTCGGGCGTGGCGAAGACGGCGTCGTCATGGTCCTTGGCGTCGGCCGGGTCGATGGTCACCAGCGGCAGGTCGCGCCAGTCCTCGCGGTGAGCAAGCGTCGCCGGTTTTACCGCCTCGGATTCGGCGATGACGTCGGCCGGGAAGATATGCGGAATGTCGTGCGCGTGGATGGCGATCATCGAGACCGCCTTTTCGCTGGTCAGCGAGCCCAGCACCGCCACCACTTTTGCGCGCGGCAAACCATACCGGGAGGCCCGCGCGGGCTCGACCTCGACAAGGTCGCCGTTCCTGGCGCCGTTCTGGAATTCCTTGTCGACGATCAGTTCGGGCTGGCGACGTTCCACCGGCTCGATGCGGAAGGTGCCGTCCTGAAGGATACGAAAGATGCCCAGCACGGCATCTGTCCGCTTCTCGAAAATCTTCATTACGCGGCCCGTATAGGCGGGCCCGGTCGCATCGTCGGTCGGGAAGGTCTTGGCCAGCACACGGTCGCCGATGCCCGGCTGCGGGCCATTGCCGCCGCGCGAGACGCGGATCGAGACGACGGGCGGTTCGCCGGTGCCTACGGGCTCGGCAGGATGCGCCAGCAGGATGCCGTCGCCATCGCGGCCAAAAATGTCGAGTACGGCGACATGCGACAAGGCGCCGACACGGGCCAGCCGTTTGCGCTCCTTGGTCAGGATGCCTTCGTCCTGCAGGTCGCGCAGAATGTCCTTCAGCCAGATGCGGTCGTCGCCGCGCAAGGCAAACGCCTTGGCGATGTCGCGTTTTCCCGCGCGGTCGGGGTTCTCGGCGATGTAGCGCAGGATTTCGTCACGCGAGGGCCTGTAGTCGTCCTTGACCTTGGCCCTCGTGTCGGCGGTGCGCGGATCGCCGTGGCTTCTACCGGTGATCCTGCGCGCCACGCTGCTATCCCTTTTTCTTCGCCGCCGGCTTCTTGGTCGCCGACTTCTTGGCTGTGGTTTTCTTGCCAGTGGTTGTCTTGCCAGTGGTTGTCTTGGCTGCGGGGGCCTTGGCGGCTGCCGCCTTGCGGAACGGCTTCTTGCCGCCGCCGCCCTTGGCTTCCTTCTCGGCGATCAGCGCCAGCGCGTCTTCGACCGTCACCGACTGCGGATCCTTGCCCTTGGGCAGCGTCGCGTTGACCTTGCCGTAGTTGACATAGGGCCCGTATTTGCCATCGCGCACGACGATCTTGCCGCCGCCATCGGGATGGTCGCCGAGTTCCTTCAGCGCGGCAGCAGTGCCGCCATTGCGGCCGCCCTTGCCCTTCAGCTGCTTCTCGGCGATCACAGTGACCGCGCGGTTGAGGCCGATCGAGAACACATCCTCGATGCTGTCGACATTGGCGTAGGTGCCATCGTGCAATACGAACGGACCATAGCGGCCAAGCCCGGCGGAGATCATCTTGCCGGACTCGGGATGCTTGCCGATGTCGCGCGGCAGCGACAGCAGCGCCAAGGCCTTCTCATGGTCGATGGAATCAGGCGTCCAGCCCTTGGGCAGGCTGGAGCGCTTGGCTTCCTTGCCGTCGCCGCGCTGGATATAAGGACCGAAGCGGCCTGAGCGCAGCGTGATTTCCTCTGCCGTGTAGGGGTCCTTGCCGAGCACCTTGGTGCCGTCCTCGCCGCCGCCATTCTCGCCATTCGGGTTGGCTGCGTCGCCGAGTTGGCGGGTAAAGGAACATTCCGGATAGTTGGAGCAGCCGACGAAGGCGCCGAACTTGCCGAGTTTCAGCGACAGATTGCCGGAGCCGCATTTCGGGCAGATGCGGGGATTCGAGCCATCCTCCCGCGCGGGGAACACCAGCGGCGCCAGTTCCTCGTTCAGCGCATCGAGCACGTCGGTGACGCGCAGTTCCTTGATGTCGGCGACGGCGCCGGAAAAATCTTTCCAGAAGTCGCGCAGCACGTCCTTCCAGGCGAGCTTGCCGTCGGAAATCTCGTCAAGCTTTTCCTCGAGTGAGGCCGTGAAGTCATATTCGACATAGCGCTCGAAGAAGCTTTCGAGGAAAGCCGACAGCAGCCGGCCCTTGGCCTGCGGCACCAGCCGGCGCTTGTCGATGGTGACGTAGTCACGGTCTTCCAACGTCTTCAGGATCGCGGTGTAGGTCGACGGACGGCCGATGCCGAGCTCTTCCAGCTTCTTGATCAGCGACGCCTCGGAGTAGCGCGGCGGCGGCTCGGTGGTGTGCTGGGTGGCATTGATCGCCTGACGGGCCAGCTGCTCGCCGGCACGGATCTCGGGCAGACGACGGTTTTCCTCGTCTTCGGCGTCGTCGTCCTTCTGGTCGGTGTAGGCGGCGATGAAGCCGTCGAAGCGAACGACGGAACCGACGGCGCGAAGCTCCGCGGTGCGAGCGCCATTGACCGCCTCGATTTCGACCGTGGTACGCTCGATCTCGGCCGACTGCATCTGGCTGGCGATGGCGCGCTTCCAGATCAATTCGTAAAGCCGCAGCTGGTCGGAATCGAGATACTGCCTGACCGAAGCCGGCGTGCGCATGAAATCGGTCGGGCGGACCGCCTCGTGCGCTTCCTGGGCATTCTTAGCCTTGGCTGTGTACTGGCGCGGCTTTTCCGGGAGGTATCGTGGGCCGAATTCCTTGGCGATGGTGTCGCGGGCGGCGTCGATCGCCTCCGGCGCCATCTGCACGCCGTCGGTTCGCATATAGGTGATCAGGCCGGTGGTCTCGCCGCCGATCTCCATGCCTTCATAGAGGCGCTGCGCCACCTGCATGGTGCGCGTCGCCGAAAAGCCGAGGCCCGACGATGCCGCCTGCTGCAGCGTCGAAGTGGTGAAGGGCGGGCCAGGATTGCGCCTTGTCGGTTTGGCTTCCACCGACAGAGCCTTGAAGGTCGCGCCTTCGAGCATGCCCTTGATGTCGTCGGCCTGCGCCTTGCTGGCGATGTCCAGCTTCTGCAGCTTCTTGCGCTCGAACGCGGTCAGCCGCGCCTCGAAGCTGTCGTTACGTGGCGTGCCGAGGAGGGCAGCGATCTGCCAGTATTCCTCGCGGATGAAACGCTCGATCTCGGATTCGCGGTCGCAGACCAGGCGCAGCGCCACTGACTGGACGCGGCCGGCCGAACGGGCGCCCGGCAATTTGCGCCACAGCACCGGCGACAGCGTGAAGCCGACGAGATAATCGAGTGCGCGGCGAGCCAGATAGGCATCGACCAATGGTGCATCGATCTGGCGCGGATTGGCCATCGCTTCCAGCACCGACGACTTGGTTATGGCATTGAAGACGACGCGGCTGACCGGCTTGTCCTTCAACACGCGCTTCTGCTTGAGCACCTCCAGCACGTGCCAGGAAATGGCTTCGCCCTCGCGATCCGGATCGGTGGCGAGGATCAGGCCATCGGCATCCTTGACCGCGTTGGCGATGTCGGTGAGACGCTTTCCGGACGCGGTGTCGACCGCCCAGGACATGGCGAAATCCTCGTCGGGACGCACCGAACCATCCTTGGCCGGCAGATCGCGGACATGGCCGAACGAGGCCAGAACCTTGAAGTTCTTGCCGAGATACTTGTTGATTGTCTTTGCCTTGGCCGGCGATTCGACGACGACGACGTCCATGAGGTCTCATATCAGCTGTGGGGCGGCAGAAGAATTCCGCTGCGTGACGCATTCAATTGGTCGCTCACATGGCCGCGCTTTTGCGATCGGTCAAGGGCAAGCGGCCAAAATGCGGAGGCGTGTGCCGCAATACACTCTTAGAGTGTATGGAGAAGATCACAAAATTTTTGTCTGGGAGGGTTCGTGTTTCGAGCCACCGGGAAAGGCGCCGCGACCAGTTCGTGCTGCCCGTAAATGCCGAACTGGTCGCCGGGTCGCTTGGAGCCGGCGGCCAGCCGAGTCCCGCCGATGGGGTGCGGGATAGAGGTTCGGACGATCAGTCGGCCTTGACGATGTGCCAGACTTCGCCGACACCGTCGCCGGTGATGTCACCGGCCTTCTTGTCCTTGATGAAGGTGTAGACCGGCTTGCCGTCATAGGCCCACATCTTGGTGCCGTCGGTGCGTTCGACGATGGTCCATTCGTCGTCCGCCTTGGCGCCATCCTCGGCCTTCAGCGGCGGCCAGTTGGTGGCGCATTTGTCATAGCAGTTGGTCTTGCCCTTCTCGTCCTTGTCATAGGTATAGAGCGTCATGCCGTTGGCATCGGTGTAGATCTTGGTGCCAGCGACTTCCGCTTCCTTCCACGCTTCGGCGGCGAAGGATGCGGCGGTGCTGAGCAGAAGGGCGGCCAGGCCGACGGTGATCGTTTTCATGGAAATCTCCCTGGTGATCCGACGAAGCGCGCAGAAACCGCGGCTTCGCTCTGTGAACGTTCGGCGAGGGACATTTCTTCCCCGGCTTGGTCAACTTGGGATTGGCCGACAACAATTCGTCCGGCCGGATCGTATCTGTAGCCAAATTCCACACGATGGTGATTGGCGAACACGATTTTGCGTCGCTATATCGGCGCCAAGGAATCTGGAGTTCTGGAATGCCATTGGACATCGGCTATGTCAGCGCGGTCGGAGCGGGGGCGATCTCGTTCCTGTCGCCTTGCGTGCTGCCGCTGGTGCCGCCCTATCTCTGCTACATGGCCGGCGTGTCGGTCGACGACTTTCGCGGTGGCGGTGCCGGCGTCGCGGCCAAGGCCGGCGCCCGCGGCGCGCTCATCTATTCCTCGCTCGCCTTCGTACTCGGTTTCTCCACGGTATTCGTGGCGCTCGGCGCCGGCGCCTCGACCATCGGCCATTGGCTGCGCGTGTGGCAGGAGCCGCTGGCGATGGCTGCCGGGGTGCTGATCATCCTGATGGGGCTGAATTTCCTCGGCATCCTGCGCATACCACTTTTGTCGCGCGAGGCGCGCTTCCAGTCGCAGGGCAAGCCCGCCAGCATGGTCGCCGCCTATGTCATGGGGCTGGCCTTCGCCTTTGGCTGGACGCCGTGCATCGGCCCGGTGCTGGGGCCGATCCTGACCTTGGCCGGCGGCCGCGAGACGGTGGGCGAGGGGGCGCTGCTGCTCGCCGCCTATTCGCTTGGCCTCGGCATTCCGTTCCTGATCGCTGCCCTGTTCTCCGGCGCCTTCATGCGCTTCCTCGGCAGGTTCCGCGTCCATCTCGGTCGCGTCGAAAAGGCGATCGGCGCGCTGCTGGTCGTCGCCGGGGTGTTCTTTCTCACCGGCGGCGTGCAGACGGTGTCCTACTGGCTGCTAGAGAATTTTCCGGTGCTGGGCCGGCTGGGGTAGGTGCTGGGCTTGACCCTAGGAATATCCGCTTCTGTGCACTTCAAATCGCCGTCCGATCTTCTCCGGAATGACTACCTCCTGGCCATCCGAGTCGATCCACGCACCATTTACAACTAAGCATTCTCCCATTGGGGCGGACGATCCATGTCCGTCCCACCCTGGGATGTTAAGATCGTGTTTGGGTGCGGTAGAGACCAACTCGTATCGCCATATCCTTGCCGATGTTGCGTCGATGGAGTTGTCGATTGACCAATTTTTATGCGCAATCGGTAGCGATTCCTTCTTATAGGCATCAAGCAACTGCAATCTGAGAGCCGCGATCAACACGCAGTTTGCCGCCTGTCCAAGATCAGGATGAACTAGATACTGAGCTCGCAAACCCGTGGGGCTATTAAAGAAAATGTCAAAGGTCGTTGGCTTAACCCGCAAACAAAACCCAGCGCGATGACACCCGAATAATTCGGCTCGGTTCCCGGGCCTTACAGACGCATCTATCTTTCTTGAAGCGGCTTCCTTGCATATTCGCTCTACAATCTCGTCAAAAGCAGGCGAATTCTCCAACTCAAATCGCCGCCGTTTGTCGAAATCGGACCGAAAGGCCCAACTGACAGCTCGCGGGAACGAAATCTGGTATTCATCCCCAAAGCACTTTCTGTCTCCTGCGGATGACCATACTTACCTGACGACCGCCAAGGGTCTTTGTTAGGTTTCTACCGAAATTCAGCCGCATTGGACCGCGATGCCTCCGGTGCTAAGACTGCAACGAATCTCGGTCTTCGGAAACTCCCAACATGCAAACCAGATCCTGCCTGTCCGTTATCCTCGCCGCCGGTGAAGGCACGCGCATGAAGAGCGCGACGCCGAAGGTGCTGCACCAGATCGCCGGACTGCCGATGGTCGCCCATGTGGTGAGGGCGGCAGAGGCCGCCGGCGCCCGCAGCCAGGCGCTGGTGATCGGCCATGGCGCCGAGGATATGCGCAAGGCAGCGGCGAAGTTCGCGCCCAAGGCCGAGACGTTCGTGCAGGAGAAGCGGCTCGGCACCGCGCATGCGGTGCTGGCCGCACGCGGTGCAATATCAACGGGTTATGACGACATTCTCGTGATGTTCGGCGACACGCCGCTGATCGATGCTGAAGCCCTGGTGACCGCGCGGCAAAAGCTTGCCGATGGCGCGGCCGTCGTGGTGATCGGTTTCCGTCCGCCCAGCCCGGCCGGCTATGGCCGGCTGATCGAAAAAGGTGGCAAGCTCACCGCCATCCGCGAGGAGAAGGACTGCTCCGCCGAGGAAAAGAAGATCGGCTTCTGCAATGCCGGCATGATGGCGGTGGCCGGCGCTCATGCGCTCGAACTGCTCGACAAGGTCGGCAACAAGAACGCCAAGGGCGAGTACTATCTCACCGACATCGTCGAGATCGCCAGTGCGAAAGGGCTCGATGTCGTCGCCACCGAAACGAGCTTCGAGAGCGCGCTCGGCATCAACAACAGGGCCGAGCTGGCGCAGGCGGAAGGCATCTGGCAACAGCGTCGTCGGGACGAGGCGATGCTGTCGGGCGTAACGCTGATTGCGCCGGACACCGTGTATTTCTCGCACGATACCGAAATCGGCGCCGACACCATCGTCGAGCCCAATGTCTGGTTCGGCCCGGGCGTGAAAATCGCCGGCGGCGCCAAGATCCACGCCTTCAGCCACATCGAAGGCGCGACCGTCGCTGCCAATTGCGACGTCGGTCCGTTCGCACGGCTCAGGCCAGGCGCCGATCTCCGCGAGAAAGCCAAGGTCGGCAATTTCTGCGAGGTCAAGCAGGCGGTCATCGAGGAGGGCGCCAAGGTCAATCATCTGACTTATATCGGCGATGCCCGTGTGGGCGCGGGGGCCAATATCGGCGCCGGCACCATTACCTGCAACTATGACGGCTACTCGAAGTTTTTCACCGACATCGGCGAGGGCGCCTTCATCGGTTCGAACTCGTCGCTGGTGGCGCCGGTTACGATCGGCAAGGGCGGCTACATCGCATCGGGTAGCGTCATAACCGAAAGCGTGCCGGACGATGCGCTGGCCTTCGGCCGCGCCCGCCAGAAGACCATTCCCGGCAAGGGCAAGGAATTGCGCGAGCGCTTCGCGTCTGCCGCAGCGGCGAAGAAAAAGGCCGGCACCGGCCATTAACCGCCGAAGCAATTGAACAACCGAGGAATTGCGGTAACCGGATTGCAAGAGCGGTGTGTCATGGTGCATCGGGTTGAGAAGCGTTCCGTTACAGCAGACGAAACGCAAAGTGACTTTCGCGGCGGGCCGGCAATCCCTAGATAGCGCTGGTTTTCCATCGGGACTGGTTTTCCAGGTGAATCGGGGGCAGGCGCATGTGCGGTATCGTCGGAATTGTCGGCCAGAGCCAAGTCGCGCCGCTCATTGTCGATGCTTTGAAGCGGCTTGAATATCGTGGCTATGACTCGGCCGGCGTCGCTACAGTCGAGAAGGGCGCGCTCGGCCGCCGCCGCGCCGAAGGCAAGCTGATCAACCTCGAACGCCTGCTGAAAAACGAGCCGCTCGATGGCACGATCGGCATCGGCCATACGCGCTGGGCCACCCATGGCGTGCCCAACGAGACCAATGCGCATCCGCATTTCTCCGACGGCGTCGCCATCGTCCACAACGGCATCATCGAGAATTTCGCCGAATTGCGCGACGAGCTGATCCGCGACGGCTATGTCTTCTCGTCGCAGACCGACACCGAAGTTGTCGCACATCTGGTGGCGCGGGAACTCGCCAAAGGACTGAAGCCGATCGAGGCAGCGCACCAGGCGCTGAAGCGGCTGGAAGGCGCCTTTGCGCTGGCCATCATGTTCACTGGCGATGAGGATCTCATCGTTGGCGCCCGCAACGGCCCGCCGCTGGCCGTCGGCCATGGCGATGGCGAAATGTTCCTGGGCTCCGACGCCATTGCGCTCGCCCCGTTCACCAACTCGATCACCTATCTCGAAGACGGTGACTGGGCGGTGGTACGCCGCGACGGCGTCACCATCTTCGACATCGACGGCAAGAAGGTCGAGCGCAAGCGCCAGCAATCGCTGTCGACCAGCTTCATGGTCGACAAGGGCAACCGCCGCCACTTCATGGAAAAGGAAATCCATGAGCAGCCGGAAGTGATCTCGCACACGCTGGCGCACTATGTCGATTTCGTCTCCGGCGTGTCGAAGCCGCTGGACCTGCCTTTCGATTTCGCCAAGATCAGCCGGCTGGCGATCTCGGCCTGCGGCACTGCCTATCTCGCCGGGCTGATCAGCAAATACTGGTTCGAGCGCTATGCGCGGCTGCCGGTCGACATCGATGTCGCCTCGGAATTCCGCTACCGCGAAATGCCGCTATCGGCGGATGATGCCGCCTTCTTCATCTCGCAGTCGGGCGAAACTGCCGACACGCTGGCCTCGCTGCGCTATTGCCGCAAGGCCGGCATGAAGATCGGCGCCATCGTCAACGTGCGCGAATCGACCATGGCGCGCGAATCCGACGTCGTGCTGCCGACACTGGCCGGGCCGGAGATCGGCGTCGCCTCGACCAAGGCTTTCACCTGCCAGCTCTCGGTGCTGGCGTCGCTTGCGGTACGCGCCGGCGTGGCGCGCGGTACGATCTCGAAGGACGAGGAAAAGACGCTGGTGCGCGCGCTTTCGGAGGCGCCGCGCTACGCTAACCAGGTGCTGAAGCTTGAAGAGCAGATCGAGCGCATCGCGCGCGAAATCTCGCGCTACAAGGACGTGCTCTATCTCGGCCGCGACACCAATTTCCCGCTGGCCATGGAAGGCGCGCTCAAACTTAAGGAAATCTCCTACATCCATGCCGAGGGCTACGCCGCGGGCGAACTGAAGCACGGGCCGATCGCGCTGATCGACGAGAACATGCCGGTCATCGTCATCGCGCCGCATGACCGCATCTTCGAAAAGACCGTGTCGAACATGCAGGAAGTGGCGGCGCGCGGCGGCAAGATCATCCTGATCACCGACGCCAAGGGCGCGGCGCAGGTCAGCGTCAAGACGATGGAGACGATCATCCTGCCCGACGTGCCGGAAATCATCTCGCCGATCATCTACGCGCTGCCGATCCAGATGCTGGCCTACTACGCCGCCGTCTTTATGGGGACAGACGTCGACCAGCCGCGCAATCTGGCGAAATCGGTGACGGTGGAGTAGTCGGCGCTCATCGGGGGTCTTAAAAACTTCGCAGTTCCAAAGCGCCGTTCGCTTCACTAGTGTGGCGCTGCAACCCGCGTCCCCGGTGAACCATGTCCGATGCTCCCAGAACTTCCGGCATGACCCGGCTGAGGAACTATTTCCTCACAGGCTTTATCGTCTGCGCGCCGCTGGCGATCACCGCCTATATCGCCTGGTCGTTCGTCGGCTGGGTCGATTCCTGGGTGAAGCCGTACATTCCGGCGCGCTACAGCCCCGACACCTATTTGCCGTTTCCGGTGCCCGGCTTCGGCCTGATCGTGGCGCTCGTGCTGATCACGCTGATCGGCTTCATGACCGCCAACATCGTCGGCCGCGCGATCGTCAATTTCGGCGAACGGCTGCTTGGCCGTATGCCGCTGGTGCGCGGCATCTACGGTTCGCTGAAGCAGATATTCCAGACGGTGCTTTCGAACAAGGGTGATATGTTCCGCCAAGTCGGGCTGGTCGAATATCCGCGAAAAGGCGTCTGGTCGCTGGTGTTCGTCGCCAGTGAAAAGGAAACCGAGATCAACCAGAAGCTCGACCATGCAGGCGACCCGATGATCGCCGTGTTCATGCCGTGCACGCCGAACCCTACCACCGGTTTCCTGATGTACGTGCCGAAATCCGACATCGTGCTGCTCGACATGACGATTGAGGACGGCGCCAGGCTGATCGTCTCGGCCGGGCTGGTGGCGCCCGAAGTCAAGCCGAAGATGGTGACGATGAACGGCCAGCCGATCGACGGAGATCTCGCCAACCCGCCGCTTGGTGCTTTGGCTCAGCCGGCACGCAAGAGCCGCACGGCCTCGTCGCGGCCGAACAAATAGAGCAGCAGCCGCAGCGCCTCGCCGCGCTCAGACTGTAGTTCCGGATCACGCGACAGGATCAGCCTTGCATCGTCGCGGGCTGCTTCGAGCAAGTCGGCGTGCACCTCGATGCGCGCCACCTGGAAGCCCGGCGTGCCGGACTGGCGGGTGCCGAGCAATTCGCCTTCGCCGCGCAGCTTCAGATCCTCTTCGGCGATCAGGAACCCGTCCTCGGTCTCGCGCATCACCGACAGCCGGCGCTTGGCCGTTTCGCCGAGCGGGTCCTTGTAGAGCAGCACGCAGGAAGAAGGCTTGTCGCCGCGGCCGACGCGGCCGCGCAACTGGTGCAGTTGCGCCAGGCCAAAACGTTCGGCATGCTCGATGACCATGATGGTGGCGTCCGGCACGTCGACGCCGACCTCGATGACGGTGGTGGCGATCAGGATGCGGGTTTCGCCGGCCTTGAACGCGCGCATCGCCTCGTCCTTTTCGGCGCCCTTCATGCGGCCATGGACGAGGCCGATTCGATCGCCGAACAAGGGCTGCAGCGAGGCAAAACGGTCCTCGGCCGACATCAGCTTGATCTCTTCGGATTCCTCGACCAGCGGGCAGATCCAGTAGATCTTCTGGCCGTCGGCAACGGCATCAAGCATGCGCCCGACCAGCTCGTCCAGCCGTTCCAGCGGCAGCGTGACGGTGCGGATCGGCTGGCGGCCGATCGGCTTTTCCGTCAGCTTGGAGACGTCCATGTCGCCGAAGGCGGTCAGCACCAGAGTGCGCGGGATCGGCGTCGCCGTCATCACCAGCATGTCGGGGGCGTCGCCCTTGGCGGTGATGGCAAGCCGCTGGTGGACGCCGAAGCGGTGTTGCTCGTCGACCACGGCAAAGACGAGGTCGTGATAGGTCACCGTTTCCTGGAACAGCGCATGGGTGCCGACGACGATGGCGATCTCGCCGCTGGCGAGACCTGATAGCGTTTCAGTGCGTTCGCGGCCCTTTTCGCGGCCGGTCAGGATAGCGACGCGCAGGCCGGCCTGTTCGGCCAGCGGCGTGATTGTCGCCAAATGCTGGCGCGCCAGGATCTCGGTCGGCGCCATCAATGCCGCCTGGCCACCGGCCTCGACTGCGCGCCCCATGGCCAGCAGCGCCACCACCGTCTTGCCGGAGCCGACATCGCCTTGCAGCAGGCGCAGCATGCGCTCGGGGTCGGCCAGATCGGCATTGATTTCGGCAAGCGCGAATTCCTGGCTGCCGGTCAATGAATAGGGCAGGGCTGCGCGCAGTTTCTCAACGATGCGACCGTCGCCGATGAGCGGCCGGCCCGACAGGCGGCGCACTTTTGCCCGCACCAATGCCAGCGAGACCTGGCCGGCGAGAAGCTCGTCATAGGCAAGGCGGCGCCATGCCACCCCCTCGATGGCGACATCGATCGGGTCCGCGGGATAGTGGATGCGGGCGAGCGCGTCGGCGAAGGCGGGGAAAGTCTGCTTGCGCATGAAGGCGCCGTCCTGCCATTCCGACAATTCCGGCAGCCGGCCGAGCGCCTGGCCGATGGCGCGGCGCAGCACCTTGCCCGACAGGCCGGCGGTCAGCGGATAGACCGGTTCGACCAGCGGCAGTGTTTCCGCCTCGCTCACCAGGGCGATATGGTCGGGATGGACCATGGTCGGGCGGCCGTTGAACCACTCCATGCGGCCGGAGACGACGACATGCTCGCCCACCGGCATCGCCTTTTCGAGATAGGCGGCATGGGCGTGGAAGAAGATCAGGCCGATCTCGCCGGTGTCGTCATGGGCATAGACGCGGTAAGGCACCGACCGGTTGCCGCGCGGCGGCGGCTGGTGGCGGTCGATGCGCACGTCGAGCGTGACGATGGCGCCGGCCGGCGCAAGCGCGATGCCGGGACGATTGCGGCGGTCTATGACGGTGTGCGGCAGAACGAACAACAGGTCGCCGGCGCGCGCCGGCCGTTCGCCGAGATCGGCCGCCACCACCTTCTCGATCAGAGCGCCAACCTTGGGGCCGACGCCGGCAAGCGAAGTGATCGGGACGAAGAGAGGGTCGAGGAGGGAGGGGCGCATGGCTTCACTCTCCCCCCTGTGGGGAGGGTCGATCCTCGAAGCGGAGCGGGATGGGGGTAGGTGCGCGGCTAACTTTCGAGGAAGTCGGTAGGTCAGCGCCGCACCCCCACCCCGTCTCACTCGCTTCGCTTTGCGAAGCGTGCTCGCCGACCCTCCCCACAAGGGGGAGGGTGAAGTGCGGGCGGTGTCCGGCACCAGCGTTGTCAGGAGTGTTCTTCACACCAGGGATGTTTAGCCGCCCACCCGTGCGTTGCAAGGCTGACACCGCCCTCTATCCACGCTATATGCGCCGCACCAAGCAAGGATGCGGCACGATGACCGGGACGAAACGATCAAGCGAGGGGCTGGATATCAGGCGCCGCAAGCTGTTGTTCCGCTCCTGGCATCGCGGGATGCGCGAGATGGACCTTATCCTCGGTACGTTTGCCGACAACGAGATCGGCGCCTTGACCGGCGATGAAATCGACCAATATGAAAGGCTCCTCGACATCCCCGACACCGAATTCCTGCCCATGGTCACCGGCGAACGCCCGGTTCCCAGGAATATCGACTGTGCCGTCCTGCAAAAGATCCTGGCATCGCGCCGGACCATGACATTTTAAACGTGCAACCATGAGCCTCATTCCCAAAATCGGTCTGCCGAAAGGCCGTGCCGGCCAGTTCATCGTCGACGGCGTTGCCGATGGCTACGAAGCCTTTGCGCTGGTGCAGGCGATCCATGAGATTGCGCCTGACAAACCGGTGCTGTTCGTGGCGCGCGACGGCCAGCGCCTGCCGTCGATCATCGAGGCGCTGACCTTTGCCGCCCCCGGCCTGCCGGTGCTGGAGTTGCCGGCCTGGGATTGCCTGCCCTATGACCGCGTTTCGCCAGGCTCCGATGCCGCCGCCAAGCGGCTCGACGCCCTGACGGCAATGATCGCGCTGGCAAAAAAGCCGCATCGCGCGGTCATCCTGACCACTGCCAATGCGCTGCTGCAGCGCATTCCGCCGGCCGATCTGGTCGAAGCGCAGACTTTCCACGCAAAGCCCGGCAACCAAATCGACATGAACGCGCTGGTGTCCCGGCTGGAGATTTCCGGCTTCGAGCGAGTGCCGACGGTGCGCGGTATCGGCGAATTCGCCGTGCGCGGCGGCATCCTCGACCTCTACGCACCCGGCTGGACGGAAGCACTGCGGCTCGATTTCTTCGGCGACACGCTGGAATCGATCCGCGTCTTCGACGCCGCCACGCAGCGCACCACCGGCCAGCGCAAGTCGATGGCGCTGCAGGCGATGAGTGAAGTGGCGCTGACCCCCGAAACCATCAGCCGCTTCCGCCGCTCCTATATCGAAGCCTTTGGCGCGCCGCAGCGCGACGACGGCCTTTATGCGGCGGTGAGCGAAGGGCGGCGCTTTGCCGGCATGGAGCACTGGCTGCCGCTGTTCTACGAGCGGCTGGAGACAGTGTTTGATTATCTGCCGGATGCGCCTGTCATCTTCGACCATCTGGCGCACGAAGCGCTGGCTGAGCGTCACACGCTAATCCTCGACCACTACGAAGCGCGCCGCAAACAGGCCGACGCCGCGTTGAAGGACGCCGTGCCCTACAAGCCGGTGGCGCCGGACCTGCTCTATCTCTCACCGGAAAACCTCGTGGCGTCGCTCGGACCGCGCGAAGCCATCGACTTCACCGCCTTCGACGCGCCCGATGTCGGGGCCAAGAAGGTCTTCCATGGCGGCTCGCGCCATGGCCGCAGCTTTGCCGAGGAACGGGCTGACCCAAACATCAACGTCTTCGATGTCGTCGTAAAACACATCGCTGACGAGCGCGCGGCGCGCCGCCGGGTCATCGTCGCCGGCTGGACCGAAGGCTCGCTCGACCGGTTGGGCCAGATCCTGGCCGAGCACCATCTCGGCAATCTCGTGCCGGTGGCGACGCTGGCCGAGGCGGAAAAGCTCGAGCCGGGGCAGGCGGTACTCGCCGTGCTGCCGCTGGAATCCGGCTTCGAGACCGAACAGCTGGTCGTCGTCGCCGAGCAGGACATTCTGGGCGACCGGCTGATCCGCCGCTCGAAGCGCAAGAAGCGCGCGTCGGATTTCATCGCCGAGGCCTCGTCGCTGTCGGCCGGCGACATCGTCGTCCACGCCGATCACGGCATTGGCCGCTTCATCGGCCTGCGCACCATCGAGGCGGTCGGCGCGCCGCATGACTGCCTGGAAATCCACTATGCCGGCGACGACCGGCTGTTCCTGCCGGTGGAAAACATCGAGCTTCTGTCGCGCTACGGCTCTGACACAGCCGAGGCGACGCTGGACAAGCTCGGCGGCGGCGCCTGGCAGTCGCGCAAGGCGCGGCTGAAGAAGCGCCTGCTCGACATGGCCGGACAGTTGATCCGCATTGCCGCCGAGCGCCAGATGCGTACCGCGCCGCCTATGGTGCCGGCGGAAGGGCTTTACGGCGAATTCTCGGCGCGCTTTCCCTATGAGGAGACCGACGACCAGCAGGGCGCGATCGATGCCGTCGTGGACGATCTCGGCGCCGGCAAGCCGATGGACCGGCTGATCTGCGGCGATGTCGGCTTCGGCAAGACCGAAGTGGCGTTGCGCGCCGCCTTCATCGCGGCGATGGAAGGGTTCCAGGTCGCGGTCGTGGTGCCGACGACGCTGTTGTCGCGCCAGCATTTCAAGACTTTTTCGCAGCGCTTCTCCGGCCTGCCGATCCGCGTCGGCCAGGCCTCGCGGCTGGTCGGCGCCAAGGAACTGGCGGAAACCAAGAAAGCCATCGCCGAGGGGCAGGTCGACATCGTCATCGGCACCCATGCACTGCTCGGGTCGGCGATCTCGTTCAAGAATCTCGGCCTGCTGATCATCGACGAGGAGCAGCATTTTGGCGTCAAGCACAAGGAACGGCTGAAGGACCTCAAGACCGACGTCCACGTGCTGACGCTGTCGGCGACGCCGATCCCGCGCACGCTGCAGCTTGCCTTGACCGGCGTGCGCGAACTGTCGCTGATCGCCACGCCGCCGGTCGACCGCATGGCGGTGCGCACCTTCATCTCGCCTTTCGACCCGCTGGTCATCCGCGAGACGCTGCTGCGCGAACGCTACCGCGGCGGCCATTCCTTCTATGTCGTTCCGCGCATCAGCGATCTCGCCGAAATCCATGATTTCCTGCGCGAATCCGTCCCCGAGCTGAAGGTGGCGGTGGCCCATGGCCAGATGCCGCCGGGCGAACTCGACGACATCATGAACGCCTTCTATGACGGCCAGTACGACGTGCTGTTGTCGACCACCATCGTCGAATCCGGGCTCGACATTCCGACCGCCAACACGCTGATCATCCATCGCGCCGATATGTTCGGCCTGTCGCAGCTCTACCAGCTGCGCGGCCGCGTCGGCCGTTCCAAGGTGCGGGCATATGCGTTGTTCACGCTGCCGGCCAATCGCAAGCTCACCGACACCGCCGAGCGCCGGCTGAAGGTGCTGCAATCGCTGGACACGCTTGGCGCCGGCTTCCAGCTCGCCAGCCACGACCTCGACATCAGGGGCGCCGGCAATCTACTCGGCGAAGAACAATCCGGACACATCAAGGAGGTCGGCTTTGAGCTCTACCAGCAGATGCTGGAGGAGGCGGTGGCCGAGGTGAAGGATTCCGGTGAGGTGCAGGATGGCGGCTGGTCGCCGCAGATCGCGGTGGGCACGGCGGTCATGATCCCGGAGAGCTATGTGCCGGACCTGCAGCTCAGGCTGGCGCTTTACCGCCGCCTTGGCGATCTCGAAAACACGGAGGAAATCGACGCCTTTGGCGCCGAGCTGATCGATCGTTTCGGTCCGCTGCCGGAGGAAGTGAAACATCTCTTGAAGATTGTCTTCATCAAGGCGCTATGCCGCAGGGCCAATGTCGAAAAGCTGGATGCCGGCCCCAAGGGCGTCGTCATCCATTTCCGCAAGCGCGAGTTTTCCAACCCGGTCGGGCTGGTCAAGTACATCGGCGAACAGGGCTCGCTGGCCAAGATCAGGGCCGACCACAGCGTGGTCTTCATCCGCGACTGGCCGACGGCGGAAAAGCGCCTGGCGGGCTCGGCTGTCGTCATGACGCAGTTGGCGCGGCTGGTGGAGAAGGCCGCCTAGTTGTGGGACTTCGCTTAGCAAAGATCGCTTCTGGGTCTGCGACGATTGGAGCCATTGAAGTATTTTGGCCCAAGGGATCAGTTTGACCCAAGGGATCAGATGGATCCTGCAACTCATCGCTGAACGGGGAAATCCATGAACCCGCAGACCTTCGATGAATACTGGCTCGGTTATCTTGCCGGCCATTCAAAACCTTCGACTCGGTTTGTCCACTATATCGGCCTGTTTTTCGCGCCGCTCGCCGGGATCGCGGCCTCCTTTCTCGTCGTCTGGTGGGCTTTCCTGGTCATCATTCCGTTCTTCTATGTCGCGGCTTTCTCACTCACCCTTTCCTTGAGCACAACAGCAACAAGCCGTTTGCGGATCGGCCGTTATGGAGCGCCATCGCCTTGCTGCGCATGCTTGCACTTGATCTGACAGGTGGGCTCGGTCGCCAGCTCAGGCGATTGGACGAGGTCGCCCGATAGCATGGCGACAGCGGTTGTCGCTCTCTGTTCGGCCATTCTGCTGCTCGGGGCCGGCTTTCATCTCTATTGGGGTTTCGGTGGGCGCCTTGGCGCCGGCGTCGCGCTGCCGCAGCGCGAGGACGGCACTCCCGCCATCAAGGAGATGGCCTTTGGGGCGATGGCGGTGGGGGTGATCCTGGCGGTGGTGCTGCTGCTGGTTCTCGGCTTCACCGGCGCGGTCCGCCTGCCGCTGCCACAACCGTTGCTGAAGGCCGGCATCATCTTGTGGGCGATCATCTTCAGCGCGCGGGCGTTGAGCTGGTCCCGGTATTTCGGGCTGTTCAAGCGGGTCAGGACCACGCGTTTTGCCAGCTACGACAGCTGGTTCTACAGTCCGTCATGTCTGCTGCTGGGGCTGGGCCTTTTCTATCTCGCTTTGTCACAGACGGCAGAGTGAACTGCCAGCCACCCATTCGCCAGCGCTTGAATTCCGGTCTAGAATAGGAAATCGGCTTCGTGTATGGAGCCGCGATCCCCATGTGGGGCGGGAATGGCGGGCAAAAGCCTGCTGGAAAAGGCGTTTGGGTGCAGCGATGACGAAATGGTCGCCGAATTCTTGGAGAGCGAAGCCGATCAAGCAGGTTCCTGCCTATCCGGACCTTGCCGCGCTGAAGAGCACGGAAGCCCAGCTCGCCACCTTTCCGCCGCTGGTTTTTGCAGGTGAGGCGCGCAAGCTGAAGAAGCAACTTGCAGCTGTCGCTGCCGGTGACGCATTCCTTCTGCAGGGCGGCGATTGCGCCGAGAGTTTCGCCGAGCATGGCGCGGACAACATCCGCGACTTCTTCCGCGTCTTCCTGCAGATGTCGGTGGTGCTGACCTTTGCCGGCGCACAGCCGGTGGTGAAGGTCGGCCGTGTTGCCGGCCAGTTCGCCAAGCCGCGCTCGTCCGACAATGAGACCAAGGGCGAAGTGACGCTGCCGAGCTACCGTGGCGACATCATCAATGGCATCGAGTTCGACCCGAAGTCGCGCATTCCCGACCCGGCCCGCCAGGAGATGGCTTACCGCCAGTCGGCGGCGACGCTCAACCTGTTGCGCGCCTTCGCCCAGGGCGGCTATGCCAGCCTAGAGAACGTGCATAGCTGGATGCTGGGTTTCGTCTCCGACAGCCCGCAGGGCGAGAAGTATGGCATGCTCGCCAACCGCATCACCGAGACGATGGACTTCATGAAGGCCGTCGGCATCACCTCGGAGACCAACTACGCGCTGCGCGAGACCGACTTTTACACCAGTCACGAGGCGCTGCTGCTCGGCTATGAAGAGGCGCTGACCCGCGTCGATTCGACCTCCGGCGACTGGTACGCCACGTCGGGCCACATGATCTGGATCGGCGACCGCACCCGACAGCCCGACCATGCGCATGTCGAATATTGCCGCGGCATCAAGAACCCGCTCGGCCTCAAATGCGGCCCGTCGCTGACGACTGACGGCCTGCTGGAGCTCATCGACCTGCTCAATCCGGAGAACGAGCCGGGCCGGCTGACGCTGATCGCCCGCTTCGGCTCCGACAAGGTCGCCGACCATCTGCCGAAGCTGGTGCGCGCGGTGCAGAAGGAAGGCCGCAGCGTCGTGTGGTCGTCCGACCCGATGCACGGCAACACCATCGAGGCAGCCGGCTACAAGACGCGGCCATTCGACCGCATCCTCAAGGAAGTACAGACCTTCTTCGAAGTGCATCGCGCTGAGGGCACGCACCCGGGCGGCATCCATGTCGAGATGACCGGCAAGAACGTCACCGAATGCACCGGCGGCGCCCGCGCCATCACCGCAGAGGAACTGCAGGATCGCTACCACACCCATTGCGACCCGCGCCTCAACGCCGACCAGGCGATCGAGCTGGCGTTCCTGGTGTCCGACCTCTTGAAGAAGACCCATCCGATCCGGCACAAGCAGGCCGTGAACGGCTGAGAGCCTGTTTTCAGAAACTGAAATGATAAGCGCCGGAGAAATCCGGCGCTTTTTCGTTTAGATCAACGCCCGCGTTCCCAGCGCAATCCGTTGAGCCGGGGATCGTTGGCAAAGGCAGTTCTGGAAAACTCGATCCGCTTCTCCGGAAATTCTGAGATGGCCTGGACGCCGAGGGAGCCCAGCCGGATGCGCCATGTGTGCGGCTCCAGCGGCTTGGCCTTGGTAAAGCCGCGGCATGTCAGCAGCGCCACATTGACGCCCTTCGGGTCGCGCGCCGAACGGTAACGGATCGCCTCCAGCCCAGCCTCACGCGCGACATCGGCAATCGCCTGGCTGGCGGCATAGCCGGTCGGATGCGTCCAATGGGCCCGGTCGCGGTCGAGCGGCGGCCGCGTCAGGTCGATGGCATTGTCGGTACGGATCGCGGCGGCGAAGGCGGTGTATTCGGCGGCGTCGTGCGGCCATGGCGTCTCGGGCGAATCGGCGAAGAACAGCAGGCGGTAGAAGGCCATTTCGGCGACCGCCGTCATGATCGTCTCCGCCGCGTAGTAGACCCCCAGAGTGCGGCCGGCGCGGCGGAAGCGCGAGCCGTAGGGATAGATCGAGCCGTAGCGGAAGGGCGTCGCCAGGAGGTAGTGGAGATGCCGGCATTCCATGGGGATTTGCGGCTTGGTCTCCTCGATCAGATCCTCGAGCAGCGCCTGTTCGTCCAGCGTGTCGACGATCTTCAGCGTCGAGACGCGGTGCTGCGCCTCGACCATGCGCCAGTATTTGCCGTCGAGCCGGACGGCTTCAGACGAGAGCGCGTCGGGAGTCCAGATAGGCAATGACATCGACAAGCCCGGTAATGGTGAGGATCTTTTCAAGCGGGCTGCCATCGAAAGCCGTGTTGGCGTTCTTCAGCCATGCCCGGGCTATCGTCTCGTCACCGCCGACAATGGCATCGAGCGAACGGAACAGCCGCACGAACAGCACCGCGAGTTCGAACGGCTTGGTGCCGCGCTCCAGCAGGAATTCCTGCCTGCGCATGCGTGAAACCGTGGCTTCCGAGACGCCGATGATCGACGCAAGCACCCTGGCGGTTATATCCAAGAGTTCGGCGGCGCGCAGCGTGGCCTTGGTCAGAACCGCGTTTTCGGCCGCCGTCGCGGTGAGATCAGGGGCGGCATTGGGTTGTGTAACAGACATGGCCTCTCTCTTTCCATGGAAAATATAGTCCACTGAAATTCATATGGAAAGAGGCGGGATCCGATAAATTTGCCTGTGCCCGGGAATTGGCTGCACGCCGAAGTGTCAGTCTTTCTTGTATAGCAGCCAGTTCTTGCCCGTGCGGCCGGCCATTGTCGAGTGCCGGGTGACGCGGTTGCGCCCGCCAACCTTGGAGCGGTAGAGCGCCCGGTCCGCCTTGGTGTAAAGATCCTCCGGGCTTTCCGCTTCGGAAGCCATGCAGATGCCCATGGAAACGGTCACCGTGCCGTAATTGGCGCCGGTCTGGCTGCTGGTGAACGGCGTCTGTTCGATCAGCACGCGGATGCGTTCGGCGATCTCGTAAGTGGTATCCTCGCTGGCGCCCTCGACGATCAACGCGAATTCCTCCCCGCCGGTGCGGGCAACGAACATGTCTTCACGGATGCTGGTCTGGAAGATTTCAGCGACGATCTGGATGATCTTGTCGCCGACCGGGTGGCCGTAGCGATCGTTGACACCCTTGAAATGGTCGATGTCGGCAAGGATCAGGGCGTTGAACAGGATCCCCTTGTTGGAGGTGTAAATCGCCGTGATTTGCTTGTCGAAGGCGCGGCGGTTCCAGATATGGGTCAAGGGGTCGGTGTCGGCGAGCCGCTTGTACTCCTCAAGCTTCGACTTGACGCTCTCCAGTTCCGCCGTCTTGTCGCTCAGCGTGGTTGCAACCTGCTTGCCGTGGTCGAGGGTCGAGTTGGTGGCCGCCGCCATGGCGCTGGCGACCTTCTGCAGCAGATCCTGCGAAAGCAGGCTGCGGTTGGCGAGGCCACTCGATGTCTCATCGAGGATCTTGCCGTATTTCTCGATATGGCTACGTTCGCTGCGCAGCAGCAAGGCGATGTCCTCGAGTTCCCTGGCCAGCACGTCGCGCGCCTGCTCGACAATGCCGGGACCGTGATGCTGGGCAAAGAAAGCGCGGCCGATGCGGTCGAGATCGTCCTGCGTCGGCTGGTTGCCGAGCGCGACGACGGCCAGGCCGAGTTCGCGATTGGTGCCTTTCAGTGCTTCGTAGAAGATTTCGTAATTGCGCGGCAGGCCAAGCACGCCGAGCTGACGCATGGTCGCCACAACGGCTGTTGCAATGTCGCTGTTTCGGTCGGTCTGGACGGCTGCCGGCTGCATGTTCTGTTCACTCTGCCTCTGGGAACCATCGCAGACCGTGCGAGATGCCGCCGACCGGAGAGTGCCAGCCGTATTTCGGATCATCCTGCGAAAGACACGTCCCCAATCGCGACATTCGCTTGGCAACGACCATAGATGCGCCGGCGCTAAAGTTTCCTTAATGTGCCGCCAGGTAACGCGTCCGTTCTACCGCAGGCTGCAGAAATGGTTTGCAAAGATCCTGAGGTCAGGTCCGAACACGCCCACCCCATGTCGCATTTGCCGGTGCCCGGCTGCGGCAAAACTGAAATCCTCTCGGCCAGCGGCGAAGCCGTGGACGATGGCTGGTGGAGGTAGGGATGAGCAACAACCACAGCGGATCTTGCCTGTGTGGAGCCGTGCGTTTCCAGACGCGAGGGCCGTTGCGCGGCGTCATTTATTGCCACTGTTCGCAGTGCCGCAAGCAGAGCGGGCATTTTTACGCCGCGACCAACGTCGCCGACGGCGACATCACGATAACCGGCGCCGACAACATCAGCTGGTACGAAGCGTCTTCCTTTGCCAAGCGCGGCTTTTGCAAGATCTGCGGCTCGGTGCTGTTCTGGAAGCCGGGTCAGGATGCCTATGTCTCAGTTCTGGCCGGATCGTTCGACAACCCGACCGGGCTCGAAGGCCAATGCCACATCTTTGTCGGCGACAAGGGCGATTACTATACGATCGACGATGGACTGCCGCAGTTCGAGAAGTCGACGCCGACGATCAAGGTTGCGGAGGAGTGATTTTGCGGCGGCTGCCTTATTCCCTTGATCCAGCCATTGCGATATCCCCTGCCGGTGATTCGAAGGGGATGCGGCATGCAGCGGCTGATCGGTGCTTACTTCAATTCTGTGCGAGCCTTTCGCAAGCTCGCCGCCAGCGAAAGGGCATTTCAGCAGGAACTGATGCTGCTGGTGCTGGCGCTGCCGCTCGGCTGGTTCGTCTCGGTCTCGTGGCGCGGCTACGCGCTGTTGATCGGCGCGGTGCTGCTGCTCATCATGGTCGAAGTGCTGAACACCGGCATCGAGGCAGCCTGCGATGCCTTCAGTCGCGAGTTCAACGTCGACATCCAGCTCGCCAAGGACTGCGGCTCGCTGGCGGTGCTGATTTCGGTTATTATCGTCGCCGGCGTCTGGGGAATCGCCCTCATCGAGCGCATCACGGGACTACCGATCTGATCTGAACGCTCCCATATGTTAGTCACCAAAGGAGACTGACGTCGTGGAAGCCAATTTTCTGCTGCTTGAAAGAGCCGGCCTGCCGGAAGACCTGCGCTGGCTGGCGGAAAAATATCCGCGCGAGACATGGCAGGGCCACGCCAACATCCACGGCATGGCAAACATGTGGCTGCAGCGGCACGACATGTTCCGAGAGCTGGGCGGCATGCTCACCAACGGCATTGGCGACTATCGCGAAGGCAGGCTGACGGCGCCGGATTTCGCGCGCTGGTTCGCGCCGCGGCTGAACCACTTTCTCGGCAATCTCGACGGCCACCACAATGTCGAGGACTACCAATATTTCCCGGCTTTCGCCAAGGCGGAGCCGCGCCTGAAGCGCGGCTTCGAAATCCTCGATGCCGACCATCACACCATTCATGAGGGGCTGGAGCGCAACGCCGAGACGGCGAACGCCTTCATCCGCACGCTCGAGGAGAGCGAGGACAGGCAGCGCTTCGCCGCCGACGCCTATGCGGACGAGAACAGCCGGCTGATCGCCATGCTGAAGCGGCATCTGGCCGACGAGGAAGATCTCATCATCCCGCTGATCCTCGATCGCGGCGACCGGGCTCTGGTGGAGGACGACGACTGAACCTTACGATGTGGTTTCGCTGTCGCGGGCGTCCTTGGCGCGCTCCTTGCCGGCGACGGTGCGGGCGATGAGCCAGGCAAGGATGGCGACACCCAGACCTATGGCAAGCGCGATCAGCAGCCGTTCGTGATGGAGCAGTGCCTTGCCTATCATCTGCTCGGCGCCGAGGCCGAAGACGTAGCCGATGCCGCAGAACAAAGCCGCCCAGACCAGCGACGACACCGCGTTGAGGATAACGAAGCGCGCTACCGAAATGCTGGCGAAACCGGCCGCGATGCCGCCGACCAGGCGCAGGCCATAGATGTAGCGGTTGGACAGGACGAATATGTTGGGATGGGACGAGACGAGACGGTAGGCGTGGTTGAAGCCGGGCCTCGCCTTCAGTTTCAGCACCCTGGGATGGTCGGCAAAGCTGCGGCCGAGAATGAAGAAAAACGTGTCGCCGACGAAGGCGCCAATGGCGGCCGTGAGGAAAGCCTTCCAGAGGATGAAGACATGCTGATGGGCGAAGAAGCCGCCGAGGATGGCCGCACTTTCGCCTTCGGCGACACAGCCCATGAAAACCGCGATCAACCCATATTGCTCGATGAGGTGATGGACGATCCCGGTCATTGAGAGGTTTGCCGGCCCGACAGTTTTTCGTCTATGCGGTTCACCTGTTCGGCCAGGCGCGCGATGTCCTCGCGCACGCCGATGATCTGGCTGTGGCGCAGTTCGTCCAGCTTTTCATGCAGAGCCATGATCTCGATCTCGGCCTTGAGGTTGACCTCATAGTCATGCGCGGCGTCGATGCGGTCGCGCGCGGCCTGGCGGTTCTGCGACATCATGATCACCGGCGCCTGCAAGGCGGCGATCATCGACAGCACCAGGTTGAGGAAGATGAAGGGGTAGGGGTCGAACGAGTCTCGCCCGAGCAGCCACCAATTGGCGCCGATCCACAGCACCAGGAAAGCAATGAAGGACAGGATGAACGTCCACGAGCCGCCGATGCGGGCAATGGCATCGGCGATCCGGTCGCCGGCGCCCTGAAGGCCGGTGAGGCTGTCGTCGATATCCTGCGAGATGGGCTTGCGGTCGACAGTGCTCTGCAACACCCGCCGCTCGAGCTCGCTGAGGGTTTCAGGCGTTCGCCTCAACCAGCGGTTGGCAAGTTCTGGCACGGTCTTGTGCATGGATGTCTCCATAGGAAAAGCGTCGGCTTGGCAGCCTTGTTTGCATATAGGAAGATGGCGTTTCGTCAAAAGCGCGGCGCGAGGATGCAGGATGCCCGATTTCGCGAAGATTCGCGCCCGTGCTGCAAAACGCAAAGGCGGCGACGCGGTGCTGACGTCGCTGCTCGGGCCGGCGTCTGACAATGCTGCTGTTGCCGACATTACGGACGATCGCATCCTGTCGACGATGGCCGAGCGGGTGTTTGCCGCCGGCTTCGTCTGGCGCGTCATCGAACAGAAATGGCCGGGCTTCGAGGAAGCCTTTCTCCATTTCGAGCCGAAACGGCTGTTGTTTCAACCTGATGACTTCTGGCACGACCTGACGGCTGATCAACGCATTGTGCGCAACCCGCAGAAGATCAAATCCGTCCGCGACAACGCCGCCTTCGTTGAGCGTGTGTCGAAGGAACATGGCGGTTTCGGCAAATTCCTCGCGGAGTGGCCTGACGACGACCAGGTCGGGCTGATGGCGTATCTCGGCAAGCATGGCAGCCGGCTTGGCGGCAACACCGGCCAGTATTTCCTGCGCTGGCTGGGCTGGGACGCATTTGTCATCTCAGCCTATATGGGGGCGGCACTGCGCGACGCCGGCCTCGACATCGCCGAAAGTCCGACGTCGAAGAGGGATCTCGACAAGATTCAGGCGCAGATCAACAAATGGGCGAAGGAAACCGGCCTGCCGCGCCGGCACATTTCGCGCATTCTGGCGATGTCGATCGGAGAGAACCATTCGCCGCAATCGCTGCGCGAATATATGGGCGACGACTGATCACCGAATTGGTCCAAACGAACGCCATTGCCCGGGCAAATTTGCCGCGCTAAACCGCACAGATGACCCAGAAGACCGCACCCGATATTCTGCGCATCGCCGTTGCCCAGCTCAACCCGACGGTCGGCGATGTCGCCGGCAACCTTGCCAAGGCGCGCGAGGCGAGGGCGGATGCCGCCCGCCAGGGCGCCGACATCGTGCTCTACACCGAGCTTTTCCTTGCCGGTTATCCGCCGGAGGACCTGGTGCTGAAGCCGGCCTTCCTCAAGGTTTGCGAGAAGGCCGCTCAGGATTTCGCCGCGGATACCTCCGATGGCGGGCCGGGCGTCATCATCGGCACGCCGCTGAAGCGCAAGAGCGGCACCCACAATTCGATCATCGTCGCCGATGGCGGCAAGATCCTCGCCGAGCGCTACAAGCTCGATTTGCCAAACTATGGCGAGTTCGACGAGAAGCGCGTCTTTCAGGCCGGCCCCGAGGCTCAGGGACCCGTCAATTTCCGCGGTGTGCGCATCGGAATTCCGATCTGCGAGGACATCTGGGGCGACGTCGGCATCTGTGAAACCCTGGCCGAGAGCGGCGCGGAAATCCTGCTGGTGCCGAACGGCTCGCCCTACTACCGCGCCAAGATGGACGTGCGCCATCAGGTCGTTATCCGCCAGGTCATCGAGACCGGTTTGCCGATGATCTATGCCAATCAGATCGGCGGCCAGGATGAGCTGATCTTCGACGGCGCCTCTTTTGCCATCGGCGCCGACAAGACGCTCGCCTTCCAGATGAGCCAGTTCGAGGAAACTGTCGACGTCACCACCTGGAAGCGCAACCGCGTCGCCGCAGGCGCGCAAAACGCAGAAGAGTTCGACGGCTGGGTCTGCTCGGAAGGGCCGATGTCGAAAATCCCCGAGCGCGAGGAGGCGGACTACCGCGCCTGCATGCTCGGCCTGCGCGACTACGTCAACAAGAACGGCTTCAAGAACGTCGTGCTGGGTCTCTCCGGCGGCATCGATTCGGCGATCTGCGCCGCATTGGCCGTCGATGCGCTCGGCGAGGAGCGGCTGCGGGCGGTGATGATGCCCTACCGCTATACCTCGGAGGATTCGCTGAAGGATGCCGAGGATTGCGCCCGTGCGCTTGGCTGCCGCTATGACGTCGTGCCGATCTTCGAACCGGTCGAGGGTTTTCTGCATACGCTGACGCAGCTTTTCGAGGGCACCAAGGAAGGCATTACCGAGGAAAATTTGCAGAGCCGCGCGCGCGGCACGATCCTGATGGCGATCTCCAACAAGTTCGGCTCGATGGTCGTCACCACGGGCAACAAGAGCGAGATGTCGGTGGGCTACGCCACGCTTTATGGCGACATGAATGGCGGCTTCAACCCGATAAAAGACCTCTACAAGATGCAGGTCTATGCGCTGTCGCGCTGGCGCAACAGCCATGTGCCGCCGGGCGCGCTCGGTCCCTCAGGCGAGGTGATCCCCAGGAATATCATCGACAAGGCGCCGTCGGCGGAATTGCGCGAGAACCAGACCGACCAGGATTCGCTGCCGCCCTATCCGGTGCTGGACGACATTCTGGAATGCCTGGTCGAGAACGAGATGGGCGTCGACGACATCGTCGCGCGCGGCCATGACCGGGCGACGGTGACGCGCGTCGAACATTTGCTCTACATTGCCGAATACAAACGCCGGCAAGCGGCGCCGGGCGTGAAGATCACCCGGAAGAATTTTGGCCGCGACCGCCGCTATCCCATCACCAACCGTTTCAGGGATCGCGGCTAAACATCGATCAAATTGATGAACCTTGGGGGGCCGCATGTTTATCAGCTATTTCAAGGGAACGCCTGAGTATCACATCCTGCGCTTCAAGAACGGCAAGGTCCGTGAGCAGGGGCGCGGCATCTCCTTCTGGTACGGGACGTTCGGCACCACCATCGCCATGGTGCCGGTGACGTCGCTCGACAACCCTTTCATCTTCACCGAGACGACGGCGAATTTCCAGGATCTGGCGATCCAGGGTTCCGTCAGCTACCGCATTGTCGATCCGCTCAAGGCGGCCGAAGGCTTCGACTTCAGCGCCAAGCTCAGCCGTGCCGACGTCGTCGGCGACGGCCGTGAGAAGATCGCCGAACGCCTGGTGCTGGCGATACAGAGCCGCGCCCGCGCGGTGGTTTCGAGCATGACGCTGGAACAGGCGCTGGCCGAGGTGACCAAGCTCGGCGGCAATCTGGCCGAACTGCTGCGCAACGATCCGATTGCCGCGACCGCCGGCCTGTCGATCGAGGAGGTTCACATCACCTCGGTCCAGCCGACGCCGGAGATCCGCAAGGCGCTCCAGACCGAATATCGCGAGGCGCTGCAGCGCCAAGCCGATGCCGCGATCTATGGGCGCCGTGCCTGGGGCGTGGAGAAGGAGCGCGAGATCAAGCAGAGCGAGCTGGCGACCGAAATCGAGCTTGCCGAACGCAACAAGCTGCTGGTCGATACCGAGGCGCGCAACAAGCTGACGCTTGCCGAGGCGCAAGCCAAGGCCCAACAGCTCGAACTCACCGTCTATTCGTCGGCGCCGGCGCACGTGCTGACGGCGATGGCTTTCAAGGCCTGGGCGGAAAAGGGCGGTTCGGTCGGCAATCTGTCGATCACGCCTGATATGCTCACCAGCGCGCTCAGCCAGCTTTCCACTCCGAAAGCCGGGTCCTGAAAGGCAAGCTCGGGTGGCAAGCGACCAGAGCGGCAGGCCGATCGACCGGGTGATCGTCGTCACCCGCAAGACCGAGCTGGAGGAGCTGACGACGCGCTTTAACACGCAGGGACAGGCGCGCTTTTATCTCCGGCAGGCCGGCATGAATTTCGACCTGGTCAAGGCGGCGCATGACGTCTATCACCAGGCGCTCGACCGGGTGATGGGTTCGCTTCCCCAAGGCCTCAAACAGTTGCGGCTCGACCGCGAACTGGTCCCGCAGTTCGAATTCGGCTCCGACGCGGTGATCGCGCTCGGTCAGGACGGGCTGGTGTCCAACACCGCGAAGTACCTCCCGTACCAGCCGCTGATCGGCATCAACCCGAACCCGGCGCTTTTCGACGGCGTGCTGCTGCCGTGGAATGCCGACGATACCGAAAAGGTCCTCGGCCTGACGATCGCCGGCAAGGCGAAGCGCCAGGCGGTGGTGATGGCCGAAGCGCGCTCCAATGACGGACGCCGGCTGATCGCCTTCAACGATCTGTTCGTTGGCGCCTCGACGCATGTCTCGGCGCGCTACGAATTGACCTATGGCGGCAGGACCGAGCGCCAGTCGTCGAGCGGCATTATCATCTCCACGGGCGCCGGCTCTACCGGCTGGCTACGCTCGGTGATGGCGGGCGCCGCGGGACTGGCTGCGGCCTATGGTGACAACTCCGTGCAGACCGTGCCGCCTCAAGGCTATGACCGCGAAGGCGAACAGCTGTTCTTTTCGGTGCGCGAACCGTTTCCGAGCAACACGACCGGCGTGTCGCTTGTGCATGGGGTCATCACCCGCGACCGGCCGCTGGTGGTTTCTTCGCGGCAGAGCAGGGGCGGCGTCATCTTCAGCGACGGCATGGAGCTCGATTTCGTCGAGTTCAATTCCGGCACCCACGTGACCATCGCGATCGCCGACCAGAAGGCCTATCTCGTGGTGCCATAAGCGCGCCACGTGGGCAGCCAAATCACCGGCCGGACTGAATTCGGCCGCCCTCCATTCTTTGCGAGGCACCATGCCCGACTGTGAAATCAGCTTCGACATGTCACGGATCGATTTCCGGGCGACCTCCGATCTGTTGATGGCGAGTTATTGGGGCGCCGGCCGCAGCGATGACTTTCATCGCCGCGCCTTTGCCAACTCGTTCTGCACCGCGGCCTATATCGATGGGAACCAAGTCGGTTTTGGCCGGGCCATCACCGACCGTACGGTGTTTGCCTATCTCGCCGACATCATCATCTGGCCGCAGCATCGCGGCCAAGGCATTGGCTTGCAACTGGTGCAGGCGCTCATCGACCACCCTGAACTCAGCACGGTCTCGCACTGGAGCCTGTCGACCAGTGACGCGCATGGCCTTTATGAGAAGCTGGGCTTCAAGGCATCGATCGACGGCCGCTACATGCGCCTCGATCGCAACCCGGAATGAGGCATAGCGAGGGGGGTTGACCGGCTGTTGTTGCAAAATAACCTCACTGGTTGGACCAGTTACGCTTTGCCACGTGCCCGGCCTTGGCGATCCTTCATGGCGTCTCTATAAGGACCTCTCCGCAAGTGTCTTGCGGGAGGTCTGAATGGCAGTATTTCACATGGTAATGCGAGGCCGTGAAGCCTAGGTCTCACCTGGCGTCCGGCGAAGGTTTGCCCTTCGCACCGATGCCGGGTCGAGTACAGGCTTCTGCCGATGCCGGTCGCCACCCGACAACCCGGGGCGCGCCGCAACCTATGCCGAACCTCCGCAGCCCCGGGCGAATTGCCCAGCGCGGTTTTCAATTTTCAGACCTTACCGGGACCGGGCAGATTTGCGCCCGGATGACATCATGACTCGTTTTCGAATCGATCTGCGTGCAAGCGCCTTTCGCAGCGTTCTTGGCTTCACGCTCAGCCACTGGCGGCGCCAGCCGTGGCGGCTTTCGCTGATCATGGGCAGCTTCCTGCTGTCGACCCTGGCCGACGTCTTGACGCCGCTCTATTCCGGCCGGCTGGTCGACGCCGTCGCCAGCAGTGCGTTGGCTGACGATGTCGCGTGGAATGCGGCAATGGCGGCGTTCTCCGCGCTCATCGCTTTGGCGCTGACCGGCGTGGTGCTGCGCAACCTGGCTTTCATGGGTATTGTCGAGCTGACGCTGAAGATGATGGCCGACGTCGCCGCCGACGCGTTCTATCGCGTGCAGCGCTTCTCAACCGACTGGCACGCCAACAGCTTTGCCGGATCGACGGTGCGCAAGGTCACGCGCGGCATGTGGGCTCTCGATCTGCTCAATGACACCATCCTGATTGCGTTGTTGCCATCGGTCGCCATGCTGGTCGGCTCGACGTTGCTGCTCGGCTGGTTCTGGCCGCTGATGGGGCTGGTCGTGGCAGTCGGCTCGGTGCTGTTCATCACGGTGACGGCGCTGCTGTCGCTCGGCTATGTCGCGCCCGCGGCACGGCTCGCCAACAGCTGGGATACGCGGCTTGGCGGCTCGCTTGCCGATGCGGTGAGCTGCAATGCCGTGGTCAAGGGTTTCGGCGCCGAGACGCGCGAGGAAACGCGTCTTGCCAAGGTCGTCGCCAAATGGCGCGCGCGGACCAGCCGCACTTGGGTGCGCGGCACCATCAACGGCACGACGCAAGGCGCCATGCTGCTGGTGCTGCGGACGGCAGTGATCGGCCTGTCGCTGATGCTGTGGGCCTGGGGCCAGGCAAGTGCGGGCGATGTCGCCTTCGTGCTGACCTCGTTCTTCGTGCTGCAGGGCTACCTCAGGGACATCGGCACGCATATCCGCAATTTGCAGCGTTCGGTCAACGATATGGAGGAACTGGTCGATTTCCAGTCGCAACCGCTCGGCATCGAGGACCGGCCCGGCGCCAAGCCGATCCGGATCACTCATGGCCACATCGCCTTCGATAACGTCACCTTCCACTATGGCAGCCATCGCCTGCCGCTCTACCGCGGCTTTTCGGTGGAGATAGCGGCGGGCGAGCGGGTCGGACTGGTCGGTCATTCCGGCTCGGGCAAGACGACCTTCGTGAAGCTGATCCAGCGTCTCTATGATGTCAGCGGCGGCAGGATACTGATCGATGGCCAAGACATCTCCCAGGTTGCACAAGCGTCGCTCCGCGCGCAGATTGCCATCGTCCAGCAGGAGCCCATCCTGTTCCACCGCTCGCTGGCGGAAAACATCGCCTACGCCCGTCCGGACGCCACGCAGGCCGAGATCGAGCATGCCGCCAAGCTCGCCAGCGCGCACGACTTCATCACCAGCCTGCCGAAGGGCTACGGCACGCTGGTCGGTGAACGCGGCGTGAAGCTGTCGGGCGGCGAGCGCCAGCGGGTGGCGATCGCACGCGCCTTCCTGGCGGATGCGCGCATCCTGATCCTGGACGAGGCGACATCGAGCCTCGATTCGGAATCGGAAGTGCTGATCCAGCAGGCGATGGAGCGGCTGATGGTCGGCCGCACGACGCTGGTCATCGCACACCGTCTGTCGACGGTGCGGGCGCTGGACAGGCTGCTCGTGTTCGACCGTGGCAAGATCGTCGAGGAAGGCTCGCATGACGAGCTGATCCGGCTGAAGGGCGGCATCTACCGCCGCCTGTTCGAGCGGCAGGCGCTGGAACTGACCAAGGGCCTGGTGATCTGAGCTGAACGCAGAGCCCTATCCGAGGGATAGGGCTCTGCCTGATTCATCCAGGCATTCGCTCGAATGGCTGAAGCGCTGGGTCGATCGTGTCCCAGGCGTGGCCGCGCACGGTGTAGGTGACCGCCTGCGGGTCGAACTGGCCGGGATCGTCGAGGCTCGTGGCCTGGATCGCCGTCACCTCCGGCATGGCGACGAACGTTACGTAGACCGGCGTGCCGCAGGTCGGGCAAAAGGCCTGGGCTTTTTCATTGCCGCTGTCGGCGATCATCCGCCATGTGCTCGGCTCGCCGGTGATCTTTACGTCAGCGCGCCGGCCGAAGGTCACATAGGAACAATGGCCAGTACCGCTGCGCTTTTGGCAATCGAGGCATTGGCAGTGGTTCTGAAAGATCGGCTCGCCGGTGGCCTCATAGCGGATCGCGCCGCAGGCGCAGCCGCCGGTAAAGTGCCTGGTCATCGTCGTTCTCCGCGGTTGCTTCAGGCCGATTTCGGCTTGGCGAACAGGTCGATGCCTGTGCCGGTTTCGAGGAAGGATTTCATGCTGGACAGCACGGCCGGCCAGCCCTGGCTGATGCCCTTGGCCATGCCGCTGCCGGCTTCGAGCTCGTCATGGCTGACGGTCAGCTTGACCATGGTGTCGTATTCCTCGATGGCGAACGTCACCCGGCTATGCTTGGTCGGATCGTCGGCCTGCGAAGCGTTGGCCCAGCTCATGACCAGGCGGGTTGGCGGCGAGATTTCGACCACCTTGCCGACGAGTTCGACAGAGCGCTCCTCATTGGCGCGAATATGTTCCCATTTCGAGCCGGGCTTCCAGTCGGAGACGTTCTCGTGGCCCCAGTAGCGCTTGGCGATATCGGGCCTGGTGATGGCTTCGAACACCTTTTGTGGCGTCGATCTGATGTAGGTCACGTAGACAAAACTGGTGGTTTCCCGGGTCATTGGTCGTCTCCTTCGAGTTCTTGTTTCAGGTCGTGCAGCAGGCTCAGCCGCTGCCGTTCGAATTTTCGCACCCACCGCTCGTAGACTTCGTGCAGCGGCACGGGGTTGATGAAATGCAGCTTCTCTCGGCCACGCTTGACCGTGCTGATCAGATTGGCCGCCTCCAGAAGATCGATGTGCTGGGTCGCGGATTGCCTTGCCATGTCGAGGTTTTGGCAAAGCTCGCCGAGCGTCTGGCCGTTCTTCTCACACAGAAGATCGAGCAGCCTTCTGCGGGTCGGGTCGCCCAGCGCTTTGAAAACCTTGTCGGCGTCCATCGGTCTCACTCATCTTGAAGACACAATATGCAGGTAAATACCTGCATGTCAAGCTGTGGCTAAGCTTGGCCTGAAGGGGAGGGATTTATAGTGTCGGATTGCTGGCGCGCGGAGCGAAGCACCGAGCCCGGAATCGGGGCAAGAACCGGTGCGGGCGCGCAGGACTATGCAGCGGTGGCTGTGAGCTAGGCTCTAACGACGAACTTGTCGGGATCGGCGCAGAAATGGGCGATGATCTGGCAGAGGTCCGGCTCGTTGACCATGCGTACGGCCTCGGCCCCATTGACCCATTTGCGGGTGCGCGCGCGCTTTTCCTTCCAGCGGTCGGCAACGTGCTCGACCTGCAGCGGAAACACCAGCACTTCGCAAGGGACTTCCTCGCCGGACGCGAGGGCCTTGGCGTAGAAGTAACGACCGGCCTCGAAAAGCGAAATCTTGCCACGCAATCCGGCTTCCTCGCCCGCCTCGCGCGCCGCTGCCTCGCAGAGCGGCTCCCTGGCCTCGGGCCAGCCCTTCGGCAGCACCCAACGCCCGGTGTCTCGGCTGGTGATCAGCATGATCTCGACGCCGTCTTCGTTATTCCGCCATGGCAAAGCGGCAACCTGCAGGCGACAAGGCGAAGTGCCGAAGAGCTTGCGGACCCTTTCAGCCAGATGGTCGTGTGTCGCCGGTGTCGTCAGCATCAGTGAAAGCTACCCCAGCCCTCAGAATCGTTAGCCGCCGTATGAATCTTACCGACAAGTGTAAGCCTTAAAAGTAAAAAACATCACACCAACCGTCCAATCCGCCAACAGGCGTCGATTCGACAGAATAATGTGCCTTCCAGTGTCTGTTTTCATAGCAGACGGGGCAGGTTTGGCCGTCTGGGCAGAAATGGGGCTGGCGCGAATCAGCCGGCGTGATCGTCGGCGATCGGCTTCTGGTAGGTGAAACCCATGTCCCAGGGAAAGTAGATCCAGGTGTCCTGGCTGACTTCGGTGATGAAGGTGTCGACCAGCGGCCGGCCTTTCGGCTTGGCGTAGACGGTGGCGAAATGCGCCTTGGGCATCATGGCGCGCACGATGCCTGCCGTCTTGCCGGTGTCTGTGAGGTCGTCGATGATCAGCACGCCCGCGCCATCATCGGCGAGCAGCGCCGGCGTGATCTCCTTCAGCACCTGCAATTGCCCCTGGCTGGTGTAGTCGTGATAGGAGGCGACGCAGACCGTCTCGATGACGCGTATGCCGAGTTCGCGTGAGATGATGGCAGCGGGAACCAGGCCCCCACGGGTGATGCAGACGATGGCCTTCCACTGACCCTTGTTGGCGCCGGCAAGCCGCCAGGCGAGCGCCCGGGCATCGCGGTGGAACTGGTCCCAGGAGACCGGAAAGGCTTTTTCGGGAAGGGACATTCTGCACTCCGCGCGCAACATTGTGGAATGCGCGCGGAATTAACTGGAAAGTCAGGGCATTGGCAAGGGCGGGGCCAGTCTGTGGAGTTACCGCGACAAAAAGGCCGCAACCGGCACGCTGCGCAACACGGTGCGCGTGACGCCGCCGAACAAAAGCTGACGCAGCCAGGAATGGCTGTAGGCGCCGAGCACCAGAAGGTCGGCTCCGGTCTCGGCGATCCGGGTCTGGATGACGTCATCGACCGAAGCATTACCCGATTTCTGCACCGACACGCTGACCGTTGCGCCATGCCTGGAGAGTGCCGCGGCGATCTCGGCGCCGGCGGCTTCCGGGTTGTCATCCAGCGTATCCGGCGGATCGATGACCAGAATGTCGGTCTTTTCGGCCTCGATGATGAAGGGCAGCGCGTCGAAGGCGGCACGCGCCGCCTCCTTGCTGCCGTTCCAGGCCAGCAGCACATGTTTGAATGTGGTGACCAACGGCCCCTCATGCGGCACCACCAGCACTGGCCGGCCGGCATCGTAAACCAGCGTGTCGACATCGGCGCTCGTGTCGCCCCCGGTCTCGCGCTGCGCGGCAATAATCAGATCGGCGGCGCGCACGCTGGAAATACCCGTCAGCGCGCTGTCGCCGGAAAAGCTCTCGAGGCTGCGCCATTCGAAGGAAAGGCCGGAATTCTCGATCCGCCCAACGAAAAGCGCCTGCAATTTCTCGGCGCGCTCGCGGTTCATGTCGGCGGAGACCTGCAGGAACTCAGTGTCGGGGAAGCCGGTTGCCGAGGTGTAGGGAACGGGCAGCGCTTCGGCATGGATGCCGATGAGATGGCTCTCGAACCGGTCGGCAAGCGGGATGGCGCAGTCGAGCACGCGTTCGGCGTCCTGTTCGTTCTGCAATATGGCGACGATGGTCTTGAAGCGCATGCGAAATCCCTCAAATCTGCCAGCGCGTGCTGCGCCCGAGGGAAAACGTGGGAGTGCGGTGCTTGGTTCCGGCCCGGCGATGGTCCGCGAACCCAGGGTCAATTGGCGGCGGTGAAGCCGGCCACCATCGCCTCGACGTCCTTGCGTGCCGAATCCAGCGCCTCCTGGCTGCGGGCGCGGACCACCAGCTCCGTCCAGAATTTGCCGTCGCCATATTTCGGATAGGAGCCGATGATGGTGTCGGGATGCGCCTTCTGGATGTCGCCCAGGGGACCGCCGATCAGGCCTTCGCCGAACGGGCAATGGACGGTGGCCGACAGCATCTTGGTGCCGGCCTTCAGCGTCGGCACGACATTGTCGAGCATGGCCTGGAAAATCGCCGGCACGCCGGCCATGACATGGACGTTGCCGATGCGAAAGCCGGGCGCGACGGAGACCGGATTGTCGATATGGTCGGCGCCGCGCGGCATGCGCGCCATGCGCTTGCGGGCCTCGGTGTATTCGATGCCGCGCGCGGCATAGCTCTCGCCCAGCATGGCATAGGCCTTGGCGTCGTATTCGCACGGCACCCCAAAAGCCTTGGAAACGGAATCGGCGGTGATGTCGTCATGCGTCGGGCCGATGCCACCGGTGGTAAAGACATAGGTGTAGCGGGCGCGTACGGCATTCACCGCAGCGACAATCTCGTCCTCCTCGTCGGGAACGATGCGCACTTCCTTCAGGTCGATGCCGATGGCCGTCATGATGTCGGCGAGGTGGCCGATATTTTTATCCTTGGTGCGGCCGGACAGAATCTCGTCGCCGATGACAAGCATGGCGGCAGTGACGATTTCAGGCATGGAAGGCTCCGGCAAACAGGCCCGTTGGCAGACAAGGTCGCCTGAGGCAGAAAGAAGGTCGCCTGAGATAGCGCGCCATCGAACTGGCGGCAATGCCGACACAAGCCGCCATCTGCCTTGCCGAGCGTTCGTCAGTGGGTGATGGTGCGCGCCGGTCCGCTTCCCGGGTGAAAACATGCTGGTATCGATTCTGCTTTGGCTTGTCGCCGGCCTGTCCGTGCTGGCTCTCGTCATCGTGGCCTGTCTGGTGGCCGCTACGCTCTGGATTGCCGCCAAGGCCGAAAGGCTGGTGCCGGCCAGCGGAAACTTCGTCGAGATCGACGGCAGCCGCATCCATTATGTCGAAACGGGCGAGGGACGGCCGATCCTGTTCGTGCACGGACTTGGCGCGCAACTCCACCAGTTTCGCCACACGCTGTTTGAGCGCTTTGGCCCTGGCTACCGCCTCATTGCACTCGACCGGCCGGGATCGGGCTATTCTGTTCGCGCGCGAGGAGCCACCGGCCGTCTGCCTGAACAGGTCGAGATCATCAGGCGCTTCATCGAAACACTCGGGCTGGAAAGGCCGCTCGTGGTCGGGCACTCGCTGGGGGGCGCCGTCGCGCTGACCCTGGCCTTGGAGCATCCCGGCGCGATTTCCGGCATCGCTTTGCTGGCGCCGCTGACGCATCTGGAAGCCGGCGCCCGCGAGAAAGCGGGCCTGCTCTATATCCGTTCGCGGCTTTGGCGCTGGATCATGGCCTACACCGTCGCGATACCGACAAGCCTCAGATATGCGCGGCAGACACTGGAGTTCATCTTCGCGCCGCAGGCCGTTCCCGCCGACTACATGATCGATGGCGGCGGATGGCTCGGGCTGAGGCCAAGCCATTTCCATGCAACCTCCACCGATTTCGTAGCGGTCGAACAGGATCTTGGCCGCATAGAAGAGCGCTATGAAGAGATCGCCATGCCGGCCGGCATTTTCTTCGGGACAGCCGATCGCGTCATCGCCATGCGCATACATGGGGAGCCGATGAAGGACAGGATCGAAGGGCTCGATTTCGAGACGGTCGAAGGCCTCGGCCACATGCCGCAATTCGTCGAGCCGGACCGCGTCATCGCCTTCATCAAGCGCATTGCCGAGCGGACATTCGCCGGCCAAGACCTCACCACAGCCTCACAACAATTTCACTGAACCATTCGGCTGATATCCGGTTTTACCCCGTGTCGCACCCAAGGCGGCGGATACGGAGTAATTCAATGTACAGGAAAGTTTTTGCAGCATCCGTGCTGACGATCGGTCTTGCCACATCGGCGATGGCGCAGTCATCGGACAGCACGTATTCCAACCATCACAGCTGGTGGCCGTTCGGGAACGAGCAGTCATCGACCGTCGACCAGAGCACCACCGGCAGCATCAATGCCGACGGCAGCCAAGGCTATGGCGGCGCTACGGGGCCGTGCGCCTCCGACCCGTCAGGACCCTATGGAAATGTGAGGCCCAACGTGAACGATCAATATTGCGGCAAGTGATCAAGCCGCGGCTTCGACTGACCGGCAGGATGTCCCGCCTGTTTGTTTTGACACGCAATTCCCAAGGGAATTGCTTAGGCGAGCATCCATGGCCGGCAGCGAAAGCTGAGGGGCAAGGATCAGTCGGAAACTTCGGTCTGCGGCCGGTCGCGGCCGTCGGCCAGTTCGTCGTGCCACTTGCCTTCGGCATCCTCATACTGGATGCCGTCCGTGGCGCCGGCGATCTGCTGTTCGGCCGAGGCGATCTCGGCGGCGCGCAGCGCATCCTGGTGGGTCGGGAATGTCTCCGAGAATGTCGAACCGACCTTGTAGGCCCAGCCCCCGTCATGCTCGACGATCTTGTAAGTCAGCTTCGCCATGGAATCCTCCGGTTCGTCCGTCCGCTCAATGCGGCCCGTTTTTCATTGCAATCTGGGCTTCAATGCAACTTGGCGTCTGGCAGCCGGTCTTCGGGAACCAGCACTTCCGATTCCTTGGCCGCTTCGATCAAAGCCCTGCGTGCATCGGCCGTCGAACGATAACCTTCCAGCACTTTGAGGCAAGTGTCGAGAGCATCACGATGGCGCGGGCCGCGATTGAGCGGCCACACCGTCATCAGACACTCCGCCGCTTCCTGGGTGCTGCGGATCTGGCGATATTTGCCGACATGGCCGAGTTCGACCACGACCGGGGTTTCAAAAGGTCTGTTATCCATGATGGCCGCAACGCAAAGCAGCCAATATGGTTGCAAAAGTGGCCGTCAGCCTGCGCCCAAACGTCTCACCAACCGCAATCGTTGGTCTCAGTAACCGCAGTCGTTGCGCAGCCAGTGGGCGTTGGCCCAGCCGGTCCGTCCGCCGATTTCGACCTGGTACCAGTTGCCGCGGCGGTCGAAAATCTCCGTGTGGTCGCCGTTGAACAATTGCCCGATCATGCGCGACGACGAGTTCGGCCGTACGCGCACGGCGAGAAACCCGCTGCCGGTATCCAGATCGTAGTGCCTGGACAGGCCGTGCACCGTGCCTTCGCAATATTGCGCGCCGACCGGAGACGACGCGGCGAACGACAGTGCGACCACCAGAGCGGCTGCCGCCGGATAGATTGCCCTTGATGCCATGGACTTTGCTCCCAATCCGGCCGCCAAGGCGCGGCCTGCCCCCAGGGACTATAGCGGGCGGATTAACGCGAAGCTGCGGCAATCTGTCCAGCAGATGCGTTTGGCGCATCCGTCGGCGCTGCCTGTTCAGCCCTTCGTCCAATGCTGCATCGTCGTCACCGAGCGGGCGAGCTGTGGCGCGGGATGGATTTTCTCGCTGAAGGTGGCGGCGGCGCGCCAGCCCCAGCGCGGATCGGCGAGGAAGGCGCGGGCCAGCGCGACTATGTCGGCGCGGCCGTCGGCGACGATCGCCTCTGCCTGCGAGGGATCGTCGATCAGGCCGACAGCCCGTGTCGGGATGCCGGCGCCCTTGCGCACCGCTTCGGCCAGATGCACCTGATAGCCGGCGCCGGTCGGCAGCTTCTGCAACGGCGAATTGCCGCCGCTCGAACAGCAGATATAGGCAACATCAAGCGCCTTCAAGGCTTTGGCCACCTCGATCGCCTCTTCGACCTCGAAGCCGCCATCGACCCAGTCCTTCACCGACAGGCGGGCGCCAAGCATCAGGTTTGGAACTGCCTTCCTCACCGATTTGGCGATCTCGATGAGGAAGCGCATGCGGTTTTCCAGCGAGCCGCCCCAGCGGTCGGTGCGCTGGTTGGAAAGCGGCGACAGGAACTGGAAGATCAGATAGCCGTGCGCGGCGTGCAACTCGAGGAAGTCGAAGCCGGCGCGCTCGGCCCGCTTCGCGGCTTGAGTGAAGCGCTCGATAAGCTGCAGGATTTCATCCTCCTCCAGCGCATGCGGCACATTCCAGCCGGTGTCATAGGCGATGGCCGAGGCCGAGACGGTCTGCCAGGGATCCTCGCCCGGCTGCAATGGGCCGCCGCCTTCCCAGGGCTTTCGGTTGGAGGCCTTGCGGCCGGCATGGGCAAGCTGAATGCCGAATTTCGTTTCCGGCGCGGCGACGCGCCTTGCTGCATCCAGCGTGCGCCGGGCGGCCGCCTCGTTGTCGTCGGAATAGAGGCCGAGGCAGCCATGGGTGATGCGGCCGCGCCGTTCGACGTCGGTCATCTCGACGGTGACCATGCCGGCGCCCGACATCGCCAAGTTCATCCAGTGATAGAGATGCCAGTCGCTGGCCGAGCCATCTTCGGCGGAATACTGGCACATCGGCGCCACCGCGATACGGTTCGGAAAGGTCAGGCCGTCGAGAGCGATCGGCTGGAAAAGCGCTGCGGTCATCAAAAAACTCCGGAGAGGGACTGCAGCTATTTAGGCGATGGCAGTTGCCGGCACCAGACACGAGGCGGTGAAAGCTTCGCCGTTTCGGTTGCGCGCAAAACCGTTCGCGGTTACGCCATGGCGCCGACAGCTTGGAGCTCATCATGGAAGATCGTATCCGCATCCGCTCGGAGGAAGTCCTGTCCGACGACTGGGCGGTCCTGAAGAAGACTGTTCTCGATTACCGTCGGCGCGACGGGCAGTGGGAGACGCAGATTCGCCAGACCTACGATCGTGGCGACGGCGCGGTGATCCTGCCTTTCGATCCCGAGCGTCAGACGGTGCTTCTGGTGCGGCAGTTCCGCTACCCCGCCTACGTCACCGGCCACCGCGAACCGCTGATCGAGGCCTGCGCCGGCCTGCTCGACAAAAACGATCCCGAAACCGCCATCCTCAAGGAGGCCGAGGAAGAGCTCGGCTATCGCCTACAGAACATCGAGCGGCTGTTTTCCCCCTATATGAGCCCGGGCAGCGTCACCGAACGGCTGTGGTTCTTCGTGGCGCGCTATTCACCCGCCGACCGCATCTCGGCCGGCGGCGGGGCGGCCGACGAGGGCGAGGACATCGAGGTTCTGGAAATGCGGCTTGATGAAGCGCTGGCCGGCATTTCAGACGGCCGCATCATCGATGCCAAGACGATCATCCTGATCCAGCATTTGAAACTGTACCCGATGAAGGGCTAGCTCGGCGAAGCTCGACGTGCCTCACTGCTGCGGGCAGGGTGGCCGTCCACTTCGCGGATGAAGTTGCGCAAGTTGCAAGGACACCGGAATGGCGCGTGGCGCAAAGGCATGGCTGAAGCGAAACAGCGCGCGGGCATCTCTCCTGTTGCTGAACGCCGCGCTGCTTGTCCGCTACCGCCGGTTGACCCAGCGTTTCCTTGAGCGGATGCGGCATCTGCCGAATTTGCAGCCCCGGTGACGTTCACGGAAAAGATCCACTGGCGCAAGATTTTCGATGACGATCCTCGCTTTGCCGGCCTTCTCGACAAGCTCAAGTCCAAGGAAATCGTCAGGGAGCGGCTTCCCGGGCTCGCCATCCCGGAGGTGCTGTGGCAGGGCGACGATCCGCGCCAGATCCCTTTCGATGACCTGAAAATCCCATACGCCGTCAAATGCAACCACGGTTGCGCCATGAATGTCATCGTTCGCGATCCGGCCAACGCCGACCGGGAGACGATCATTGCCGAGATGACGGAATACCTTGGCCAAACCTATGGCGCCCGCAAGCTGGAGCGCAGCTATGCGCACATAGAGCGGCGGGTTTTCGTCGAAGCGCTTGTCGGCAAGGACCAGGATTATGACCCGGTCGACCACAAATTCTGTGTGCTGGCTGGCCGCGTCGCCTACATCGTCGTCGTCGCCTTCCGTTCCACGGCCAAGAATACCGGCCACCTGGATCGCGATTGGCGCCCGCTGAACATCGTCCAGGGCGCGATCGACTCGAGCCTGGAAATTCCCCCTCCCAAGAGCCTGGCGCGGATGATCGAGGCAGCCGAGGCGCTCGGCAGCGAGTTCGACATGGTGCGTGTCGATTTCTACGAGGAGGAGGGGGAGCCGATCTTCGGAGAATTCACGGTCTACCCACGCAGCGGCTTGCTGCAATTCGACCCGGCTGCCTTCGACCGCGAACTGGGCGCGCATTGGGATATTGGCGCGTCAGGTTACCTCAGTCGTTTGCCCAGCCGATTTGCCCAACGATACAAGGCGATGCTCGTCGCCGCCGGCTATCTCGACGTTTGAGATGGCTGCCTTGGGTGGCGTGCCACCCGAAGCTCGAAGAGCGAAGGGTGGTGCGGAGAACCCATACGATTAGAGATCGAGGCAAACTGATAGCTCAGCAGGTCAATAGCCGTGATTTCGAAGTGCTGCCTCAACTGAGCCGTAGCGGTCAATTTGCCCTGCTGGGATCAATCTTCGTGAGCCGCTGCCTGGTCTCGACCACGCGCCTTTGCGCAGATCGGATTCGGCAACACAAGGCGAGATTCATAGCGACGCCGCAGTCTTCATCGAGCAAGTTTTCAGCGCGCTTCCTGCTGCGACTCGGCCGATTACCGCTAAGGTTACCGGCAAGCTCTCCCACGTCCGGACTGGGTCGAGATCATTTGAAGAACTCTTTCAGTTGTTGAGTCGATTGTCGCCAGAGGCCTTCCGGCCTTCAGGACACGCCGCCTCGCCGATCGTATCCTGCTGGATAAAGCGAGGTTCTCAGCCACCATTTTCTCGCTGAGTACCAGCGCGAACTCGGTCTGTTTGATGCGCTGCTGAGCATCAGCGAGTTGCATCGTGAAAAGATCGGTTGCCATTGTTGATCCGGGATCCGCGAGATTCATGATTGCGTAACACATGGCGGCCGAAATCGTTCCTAGTTGTCGGGCGAAGCCGGTGCCGCAAAGGGCGGCTGAGTTTGAACTTCCCACCCGACCAGACGTCCGCGAGCGCCAAGGCATCGAGAGCCCAGTGATCGGAGGGCCACTACGAGCGGGCGCAACCCGACCACTTAAGTGATCAGCCTCGCTACAGCCTTGACAGGTACAGTCGCGGCCTCATCAAGGGGAGGTATCAATGGTCTCGGCGATTGGAAACCAACATCGGCAGGCAGCTGAAACTCGACCGAAACCCGCAAAGACAGAACCGGGCGAAGGATTTGCGCCAGGCAAAAGCGCAGACAGCGTAGGACATCGCGCCAAGGCAATGGCGGCAGAAAGTGGCGACACGGATTCTGGCGCCCAGGGGCGCGCCGCATCGACAATCGCCAGGATGGATATCACCGTTTTGGCTCCACAGAGCGAAGAGCCGCCTTTGGAGTAACCCGGGCGGCCGTGCCGCTGCCTCGGTCCTTGTGCAGCACGACGCGCGCTGGCTACGCTCGGTGGACATCGTCGTCTCGAAACACTTCGGGCGTTGCACTGCCGCGAGCCGCCTTCGCTGCTGGTCGAGGGGCTGTAACCCTTGGTGAGGCCGGCATCGCCTCGCCGGTCGTTGCGAGCCCACGATCGCGCGGCCAAGCGACCTTCCCTGTGTCGGTCTCTATTTGATACTAGGGGACGGCGGTTTCATCACGGGCAATTGCAGCTGGTCAATGGTTGCGACGATGCCGGCGGCAATGGCTTCCGCCTCATGGATCAGTTCCGGACCATAGAGCCCATTGACCATCTCTTCGCTCGGCAGCACGCCAGGAGGACAGTGCTCTTCCATTGTGCGCCGGATGAGCGTCAGCGCTGCCCGGCATTGGTCGGCTTCGATCTTCATAGCCCTTCAAAGATCCAATTCGTCTAAAATGTTCCGGAACTAATTTAGCGATAGCTAATTGAAGTCGTGGTTCTGCGAGTCAGTGCATGCGTCTGAAATTCATCAAGCCTATGGAACCCGAACTGGTCGACACGCCGCCGATGGGCGATGATTGGATTCATGAGATCAAATTCGATGGCTACCGCACCCAGGTCATCAAGGATGATGACGGGATTCGGCTGATCACCAAGAACGGTTATGATTGGACGGGCCGCTACATCCAACTTGCCGGTGAGGCGGAAGCGATCGAGGCGAAAGACTTCATCATCGACGGCGAGACCATTACGATCAATGAGGCTGGCCTATCCGACTTCCATGCGCATCAATCAGCCGCGACCAGCCGCAAGCCGTCGCGCGATCTGTATCTGCTAGCATTCGACCTCTTGCATCTGAACGGGCATGACTTGCGGAACACGCCGGTGGAAGACCGTCGCGAGATCCTCCGGGCGTTGATCCCGGACGGCGGCCGAATCCAGTTCAGCGAAGCGATGCCGGGCACTGGCGACGCCGTCTTTCATCTGGTCGACCAGGCTGGGCTTGAAGGTATCGTTTCAAAGCGGAAGGGCAGCAAGTATCGGTCGGGTCCGACGACGAACTGGCGCAAGATCAAGTGCTATGCCGAAAAGGAGATGGACATCATCGGCGTGCAGCGCGAGGCCGGCAAGCCTGCCATGGTGCTGATGGCCGACAAAGGCCACTATGCCGGCGGCGCCTTCGTCACCTTCAAGGCGGACAAGCGCCAGCGCCTATGGGACCGCGTGCAAGGCAAGATTGGCGGGCCGGCGCCGAAAGGGCTCAAGAGTGACAAGGCCGAATGGCTAAAGCCGGGCCTGGTCGGCCGCGTGCGGTTCCTAAAGGGCGAGGAGAAGCTTCGCCATGCCAAGCTGCTGGATTTCCGGGAGGAGACTTAGCCCGGAGGCTTGTCCCGGGGCTGTGCCGGTCCTGTCCCGTTCCACTGGATGAACTTCGCCTTCTGGCCGGTGATGGTCTCGATCGACTTCAACAGGGGTCCATGGACCTTACGTAGAGCTTGGTAGTGCTCGCCGTGGTACGCCAGGAGCGGCCCGACGATGCTCTTGTGCAGCGCTTCGGCTGCCGCCAGGAAGCGCTCGATTTCAGCCCGGGAAAGTTGTTCCGAAGGTTTGGTTCTGGCCATTGGCGCTCTCCATTGAGGGGTCGCCGCAACGAGGACTATAATCCTACATGCCGGACTGCCTGACAAGAGGGCTCGCCGGCCTTACCCCGCAGGTAGCAGTAGGGCGACGGCGTCAAGCGCAGCCATCAGGAGCAACCACCAGCAAAGATGAGCAACGGCAGGCCCGGCGACCTCCTTTGGCACACGGGACAAACAAGAAGGTCGCCGAGCCTTACCGGCGCTGCTTTGTGAGGGAGACGACGCCGGATGAGATGAGAGTATGCGATCGTGCTAATCTCTGCGAACCATGCGAACGAAGGAAAGCCTTGTGGCACCGACGTTGAGATCAAGGTCGGGCGGGGCGCTGATCGCTGCGGCAGGATTCTTCCAAAGCGGTAGTGAGTCCAGAGCGGAACATTAGCGTCGGCTAACGGTTAATTCGGCAGTGTTCCGAACCGTGATTGGTAGAGCGATGGTGACGTTTCATCTTGTCTATTTTTCCGGCCTGACGGCAGACCAGCTGCTAGGCAGCGCCGTTTCTATCCTGGCGTGTTTGCTGCTTTATAACGCTCTGGCTTCGGACGCCTGACTGATAGGTCGGCCAGCGGCCCGGCATCCTTGGCAGCCGGCGATTGCGATCCCGATGCCAACTTCAAGACCTATCACGAGGCCAAAGACAAGCTTGCCGACGAAATCAATGGCGAGGGCCGGACAGGACGCCACACGTCCAGGCAGGGCTCTCTGAGGGCATTGGCGATGCCCGTTGCCTCAAGGTGGCGAGCTTTTTCGTTAATAGGCCTCCGCGCTGGGCAATCTGTTCCGAGAGCTTCTGTGATGCCTCTATGACGCGGCAAACCTTGGAAAAGGTTTCCGTGGCAGGACCGGGGTACGATTCTAACCAACTAGGGCTGTATAGGCCACTAGCGCCCGACGATCCGGCTAATCATGTCGTCGTCAGGTGCGCTGTCGGTGAATTCCCGTAGGAGCGCCTTCGCGTGGTCTACCCAATGCTCTTCAGCCAGGTTCAGCTCCCGAACGGATCTCCTGAAGGTCTCGCACACCACATCGAAATCGAAGGCGTCAATGCTGTAGCCTTCCTCGTCATGGTCCATCGGCAGCTCCCCCAATGGGGGAAACTGTACGGAATCGTACGAAGCAAGTGCAAGGGCATTCAAAAGCAATTGGCTGATGCCGCCCGATCGTTCCACAATGTGTTGCTAATATGCAGCACCGACTGAATCTCCGATCAGCGGCACTTGTGGTTGGTTCCAACAGCTGCACGTTGACGGCAAGATGCCAAAGCCAACGACATGCGGGCGACGAAGATGGACAAGCGACAAAACACAAGAAATGTTGAGTTGGTCGGTCTTCTGGCCGTGCCGTTGTCAGTTCTAATCACGCTGCTGATAGCTGGAATGATCCTTTGCTGAAATGTTTGAGTGGCAAAAGGCTGGGGCGGCGGGTTTTTCCCCTTTGAAAGAAGTCACGATGTCCCAATCCGTCGAACCCCCGATATTGCCAGAGGATAGCCCAGACCGTGAGGTGAACTGTGAAGTCGCATTAGAAGCCGCGTTTGCGGCCTTGGTGACTGCGTCAGAAGCGCAAGGTTGGACGCCACAGGAAACGGCTGCAACTCTTCTCAAAATCGCGACGGGGCATGCCCACCGGGTTGAGGCCGCTGCGGCCCCAGCCGGCTCCCAAGGGAGTGCTTTGCGCGGTCGGTCGCTACCGACAGGAGTGTTGCAGCAGGTATTCCAGCAAGAGTGTTAAACCTCTTCAGTTTTGTCCCTCTCCTCTGCCAATGCGCTCTTATCAAAGCCAAGCCCCAGTGGCATCGGCATGATAAGGTCTGTGAGTTGCGGCTTACACTCGAAGAGGACTGCCCTGGCCAATAGGTGGCCGGCTCGCAAAGGTCTTTGAGACGTTCTGCAGCCAAATCCTGATCTAATGCCCGTCAAGGCCGGACGACGCGTATTTCTCATGTCCTTACCGCAGCCAATACCGAACACCAAAACACCACCGGCCGAATTGATGAAGGCTGACAGTGCTTTTGCCAACGCCGCCCGACCATCCTTAGTTGGTTGTTCTTGAGGTGTGAAAGCGGGCCCCTGTTTTCCGACCGCAGGTGTCTTGAAGTCTAGGCTTAGGCTTTCCTGCATCTCGGCCTCAACTGCTGATTTAGCAGAGCTTCCCTATGAGCGACCAAGTCATGAAAATCCAGCATGGCAGTTTCCGGCTTTGTATCCCGGCTGCCCCTGCGGCTACCCGCGTCGGCCTTTTCTATGGTAGCCAGTGAGTTCGTACAGAACGAATCCTAAGCATTTCAATTGGTGCGGACGACGGGAATCGAACCCGTACGATCAGAAATCGAGGGATTTTAAGTCCCTTGCGTCTACCAATTCCGCCACGTCCGCAGGCCAGCCCTTTTCAGACGCCAGCGAAAACCCGTCAAGCATCTTTTGCCGAGTGTCGAACTCATGAAAGGTGGTTCGTGTTTCAAACAATTGGTTGTCGCGAAAATCTCAGTCGCCGAGAACGCTCAGAATTTGTAGCTGAGATTGATACCGACCGCGTTCAGTTTCACATCCTGATCTCGATCGTTGAAGGGTTCCGCCACGTCATAGTGCTCGGAGCCGAAATCATAATAGCGATATTGCGCGCCGACGATGAATTTGTCGGTCAGCGCATAGTCGACGCCGGCACCCAAGGTCCAGCCGACATTCGTGCGTGTGCCGGCGAACGACGCGCCCGCGACTTGCGACGTTTCGATGCCGGCAAAGGCGACGCCGCCGACGCCGTAGACCAGCACGCGGTCGATGGCGAAGCCCGCTTTGGCGTTGACAGATCCGAACCACTTGATGTCCGTGCGGAATGTGCTGCCAAGGCCTGATACGGCCGTACCGTCGATGGCGGAATAACTGAGCTCCGCCTCGGCGCCGAGCACCGCCTGATCGAACTGCCACAGGCCGGCGACATGGCCGCCGACGAAACCGCCGTCAATGTCGGGCGAGATGGAAAACGGCGCGCCTTCCGTCACTGATATGTCGGACTGGCCCCAGCCGTAGCCGGCCTGCAGGCCGGCATAGTAGCCGGTCCAGTCGAAGCCTGGTTCGGTCATCGGCACCGCCATCGGGTCGGCGGCGAACGCCGGCCCGGCCAGAGCAATCAGAAATCCGGCACTGGCAATCGTCAGACAGCGCATCGAGTTCTCCGAAAAGGCGGTTCAGAAGGCGCCTTGTCGGAAGGTAATCCTATTCGCCGCAAAACGGAACCCATTGTTCAACAATCGGAATGCACCCGTTGCTGTGCTGGGTGCTCTAGCTGGGGGCGCTATTTGGCGTCAATGAAGTCCAGCGCCGCCTGGCTATATTCGTCCGGCGCCTGCAGCATGGCGAAATGACTGGCGTTGGGCAGGATGATGAGCTTGGCGCCCGGAATGACGGAGGCCATGTATTCGGTGTGTTCGCGCTTGATCGCCTCGTCATGGTCGCCGGCAACGATCGCGGTCGGCGTGGTTATCTTGCCGAGCTGTTCCTTGGTCCAGGCCGGCTCCGACTCCCACATGTGGCTGATCTGCGCCACGAAGGCATCGTACTGGTCGGGAGTCTTCGACAGTTTCTTGTAGTCGCGGCCCGAGCGGTCGATATAGGCGGCAAAGGTCTTGTTGGTCAGCACACCCGGATCGACGCCATCGGTGGTGACGTTGGCGGCCTGCGCAAAGAGCCGTGTCAGCCGCTCCGGATGATGCAGCGCGATGTCGATGCCGATAATGCCCCCGTCGCTCCAGCCGACAAGAGCGGTCTTGTCGATCTTGAGATAGTCGAGCAGCGCAAGATAGTCCGACTCCATGAGGTCATAGCCGTAAGCTTGCTCGGTGCGGGTAGAACGGCCATGGCCGCGGCTGTCGGCAATGATCACCTTGTGCGTCTTGGACATCGTCGCCACCTGGCTTGCCCAGATGTCGCCATGGCCAAGGCCGCCATGGATCAGGAGAATCGGATCACCGGCGCCGAAAACGGCGTAGTACATCTGAATGCCGTTGACCGGCGCATATCCGCTCTGTTCAGGCTTGGGCATGGCCGCCGGTTCGGGCAGCGTCAGCCAGCGCTCCTCGGCGGATGCAAAGCCGGCCGAGATCAGGAACAGGGTGACGAAGGCGAGTGCTTTCAGGAACCGGGTCATGACTTCACCTCAGGAGGTTTCGGCCTCATCATAACAAAAACCCGCCTCGCGGCGGGTCGTCGGCGCAAATCAGCACCATCGCCAGAATGGTAACATAAGTGCCGGCACAAGCCAAACTGAATGACCGCACCGTTGATGCTGTCGTCGGGGTGAGCAGGTGCGGCGCATCCGCCCGGACGAATCTCATCAAGCGGATTTCGTCCGTGATCGCTGGCCAAAACCTTGCCGGCTTGGCACAGTCTGGCAAACAGGAGTCTTTCATGGCCAAGCAGCCGTCGGCGACGAAACCCAAGCCCTGGACCGAGATGGCGACGCATCTGGTCGACGTCGCGACGGGGCGCAAGCCTGCCGATCTCGTCATTCGCAACGGCCGCTGGGTGAACGTGCACTCCGGCGAAATCATAGCCGGCACCGACATCGCCATATCAGGCGGCCGCTTCGCCTATTGCGGGCCGAATGCCAGCCATGCCATCGGCCAGGGCACCAAGGTGGTCGACGCCGGCGGTCGCTATCTCGTGCCCGGCCTGTGCGACGCGCACATGCATGTCGAGAGCGGCATGGTGACGGTGACCGAGTTCTGCCGCGCCGTCATCCCGCACGGCACCACCTCGATGTTCATCGATCCGCACGAGATCGCCAATGTGCTGGGTCTGCCCGGCGTGCGGCTGATGCATGACGAGGCCGTCGCCATGCCGATCAACGTCCATGTCCAGATGCCGTCCTGCGTGCCGTCCGCGCCGGGGCTGGAGCATGCCGGGGCCGAACTGACGGTCGCCGATGTCGCGGAAGCGATGACCTGGGAAAACATCATCGGGCTCGGCGAAGTGATGAATTTTCCCGGTGTCGTGGCCAACGATCCGGTGATGTCGGGCGAGATCGCCGCCACGGTGCGAGCGGGCAAGACGGTCGGCGGCCACTATGCGTCGCGCGATCTCGGCCTGCCGTTCCATGGCTATGTCGCCGGCGGGCCGGAGGACGACCATGAAGGCACGCGCGCCGAGGACGCGATCGCCCGCGTGCGCCAGGGCATGAAGGCAATGCTGCGGCTGGGCTCGGCCTGGTACGATGTTGCCTCGCAGATCAAGGCGGTGACCGAGAGCGGGCTCGACCCGCGCAACTTCATCCTGTGCACCGACGACAGCCATTCCGGCACGCTGGTGCATGAAGGCCATATGGACCGGGTGGTGCGCCACGCCATCCAACAGGGATTGAAGCCGGTGACGGCGATCCAGATGGCGACGCTGAATACCGCCCAGCATTTCAAGCTGGAGCGCGAGATCGGCTCGATCGCGCCGGGACGGCTGGCCGATCTGCTGATCGTCGCCGATCTCGCCGCCATGACCATCGACGAGGTCTATGGCCGCGGTATCAGGCTGGCCAAGGGCGGCAAGCTCGAGATCGACATCCCGGCCTATGATTACCCCAAATCGGCGAAGAACACCGTCAAGCTCGGCAAGAAGCTGAAGCCAGGCGACTTCGACATTGCGGCGCCCAAGGGCGCCAACGAGGTGCGGGTGCGGGTCATCGGCGTGATCGAAAACCAGGCGCCGACGCGGGCGCTGGAGGCCGACCTGCCGGTCGAGGACGGGCTGGTCGCCATGGACCGCCGCAACGACATCTGCCAGATCGCGCTGGTCGAGCGCCACCGCGGCACCGGCGGCGTCACCAATGCCTTCGTCTCAGGCTTCGGCTATATGGGCGACTGCGCCATTGCGTCGAGCGTCGCACATGATGCCCACCACATCATCTGCGTCGGCACCAACAAGGAAGACATGGCGCTGGCCGTCAACCGCCTGGGCGAGGTCGGTGGCGGCGTGGTGCTGTTTTCAAAGGGCAAGGAACTGGCGCTTGTCGAAATGCCGATCGCCGGGCTGATGTCGGACGAGCGCGCCGAAATCGTGGCGGCCAAGGCCGAGAAACTCACCGAAGCAATGCGCAAGATGGGCTGCTCGCTCAACAACGCCTACATGCAGCACTCGCTGCTGGCGCTGGTCGTCATTCCGGAGCTCAGGATTTCCGATGTCGGCCTGATCGACGTGACGACGTTCCAGAAGGTCGATCTTTTTATCTGAGATCAGCCCGCTGCTTGGCTCTCATCCGCCGGTGGCGATGGTCAGCACCTTGAATGGCGTGGTGATGATGATCTCGGCGACGGATCCGACTGCCTTGCCGAGGCCTCGGCCGAGATTGTCGATCTGGCCCTGCGTGGGTTCGTCCGATGCCAGGCCGGCTGGAGCGCGCAGACGGTCGCCGAGCAATTGCACCAGGAACGGGTTGTCGGCGAATTTGGCGTGGTTCAGGCGGTCGCCGCCCTTGATCTGGCTGAGGTCGGCCACAACGACGCCGTAACTGGCAATGTCGGCGGCGTTGCCGTAGTCGCCGACGCGCGGCTTGTCGCCGGATAGCAGGCTGGACAGTCTCAGAGCACGGTCGTCGGCGGAAAGCAGGATGACGAACGGCCTGTCGGGCTTGCCGTAGCGGATCATCTGCTTCTTGAAGACGTCGACATCGATATCGGGCGATGCCAGGACGACACGGCCGAGCTTGCCGTCGAGATCGCGGTCGCCGGTGATGGCGAGCTGGCGCAGCGCTTCCATCGTCACCCAGGTTCCCATCGAATGCGCGATGATGTCGATGCTCTTGACCTTTGTCTTGGCGAGCATCCTGAGCGTCGCCTCGAGGTCGTCGCGCGCGGCGTTGGCGCTGTCCTTGTCGTAGATATAGCCCGTGGTCTTGCCGCTCGAAGCCCACGAAAACAGGATCGGCGTGCCGGGATATTCGGTGTCGTGGGCGATCTGCGCCAGCCGGTAGACCCCGTCGTCGAAGCCGTTGTTGAAGCCGTGGACGAAGACCAGCGCGCGGTCGCCATTCATGGTGATGTTGGCGCCGACGGCCTTGGCGAATTGCGAGGCGTCGCCATAGTGGACGACGTCGGTGGCGGTGAATTGCTTGGCCGGGTTCGAATTTGCCGAGCCCTTGGCGCGCTCGATGGCGCCGACCTGGTGGACCTTCGGCACGGTGACGTCGACGCGGGCGTAGCTGGTGGTCAGCGAGCGATCGCCATCGAACACCTGGCGTGGGTCCTTGGTCGCCTGCTTGCGGGTGGTGGCGACGAAGATTTCGTGGGTGGCCGCGATGTCGGAGGCAGGCACCGAAACCGTCGTCTCGTTCAACAGGTCATGGGTGTTCGGGCCGGCGCAGCCGGCGGCAGCGAGCGCGAACGCAAGGACCAGGACAGTCTTCCAACGCTCGTTCACGCGGGCTCCCGCTGGCGCATTGGCGCCGATTTCAATGTCGTAGAGGCAGAGACCGGCCCGGTCCAGTTGAAAGTGATCGGGCCGAGCGGCATTCGCGACCTCACGCGGCGACGGTCGCCGCAAGGCGACAGCCTTATTGTCCGAGCGCGCTGATACGGTCGGTCACCGTCTGGTCGCTGGCAAAGCCGTCATCCTCGCGCAGCCGCTGGCCGATCATCTTCACCAGTTCGGGATTGTCGGCGAATTTGGTGTGGTTGAAGCTGTCGCCTCCCTTGACCTTGGAGAGGTCGACCACGGTGACGCCATAAGCGGCGAGGTCGGCGGCATCCTTGTAGTCGCCGACGCGTGGCCGCGAGCCGGCGATCAGGCCTGAGAGCCGCAGCGCCCGGTCGTCGTCGGAGAGCAGCAGGATGAACGGCTTGTCCGGCTTGCCGTAGCGGCGCATCTGGCTCTTGAAGACGTCGACGTCGATGTCGGGAGAGGCCAGCACGACATCGCCGAGCTTGCCGCCGAGATCGCGGTCGCCGGTGATGGCCATCTGGCGCAGCGTTTCCATGGTCACCCAGGTTCCGAGCGAGTGGGCGACGATGTCGATGCGCCGCGCGCCGGACTGCTGCAGCATGCGCAATGTCACCTCCAGCTGATCGCGGGCGGCGCTGGCGCTTTCCTTGTCATAGACATAGTCGGTGGTTCTGGCGCCGGATGCCCAGGAAAACAGCACCGGCGTGCCGGGATAGCCGGAATCGTGGACGATCTGGGTCAGGCGGTAGACCGCGTCGTCGAAGCCGGTGTTGTAGCCATGCACGAAGACCATGACGCGGCCGCCGCGCGCGGCAATGTCGGCATTGAGCGCGCTTGAGAATTGAGGCTGCGCATCGTAGCCGACGACCTCGGAAGCCATGAAGTATTTCGCCGGGTCGTTCGACTTGCCGCGCGAGCGGCGCTCGATCTGGCCGGTCTGGTGGGTGCCGGGAACGGTGACGGTGACGCGGGCGTAGTTCAGCGTCGCCGAGCGTTCGCCGTCGAAAACTTTGTTGGGATCGTCGGATTTCTTGCGTGTGGTGGCAATGAAGATCGAGTGATTGCCCGAGATTTCGGTCACCGGCGTGGACATGACGGCGCTGCCGAGCAGTTCCTCGGTTTTGCGGCCGCCGCAGCCGGCGATCAACAGGGCAAGTGCAAGAATGCAAATCGTCTTCAAACGCACGTCAAAAATTCCAATCGAAAGATGAATTCACATAGAATTCACTTTGAGGCCCAAAGGCCTGTCTACCCTCGGCCCGTCTACCCTCCGCGACACCTCCCGGACAGTGAGAGTGCGGCAGAAGTAAGTCGTGTCCAGCCGAAATGTGGTCAGCGTCGGGTCACAGCCATCGCACTGTTGCGCGAAAGCCAGAATGGCGGCAGGAACGCCGGAATGTTGGAGAAGGGCAATACCTCGGGTTTGAGCCTGATGCCCAGCACGTCGCGCATGAAGGCGCGGCGCGCCTCGATGCGGCGCCATGCCTCGGGATAGCGGGCCGCGATCTCCTCGCGCAGGGACTCATCGGCAAGCGCGATACCGTCTTCGATGTTGGTGGTGAAATAGCTGGTTCCGGTCGCCGGAATGATGTCGACCTGCAGCGCCATGCCCGATTGCAGCTTGATGTCCGAGCCGGAAAACACCGGCGAATGCATCCATTCGTCCATATGGACGAGATGGCCGGGATTGAGCGAGACGCCGAAGAACGGGTCGCCTATGCGGTCATGCACGGCTTTCCAAAGCGCTCCGCCGGCAACGCCTATGCCGATGGTCTCGTACCAGTCGACGACGGCGGCGAAATAGGGCGCTACCAGCTTGTCGATATAGTCGTCGATCTCGCGCGGCAGTTCCGCGGCGCTCTCGACCAGGAAGCCGGCGCGGGCGTTGAGCGAGCCCTGGATGCCATAGGCCATGGTGACGGGATCGCCGCGCTTGATGATGTCGAGGCGCGGGCTAGGCAAGCCGTAGGGCGCACGCCTGCCGGCGGACAGCATCGGGTGGCAGCACAGGGGCAGGCCGTTGATCCCCATCAGCCGCGCGGCCTGCAATTCGCTCATGCCGGGCTCAATATTCCCAAGCACGTTGCGCAGGCCCTGCGAGGAAAAGGTCGCGGCGAATTCGAAGGACGCCAATTGGTCTGCCTCGTTGATGGCGCGTAGGCCGTCGGATGGGTTCATCAACAGGTTGGCGGCGTTGACCACCGCGCCTCTGTCGCCGGCCAGTGTGCGCAGCGTATCGGCGATGAAGGACGGCAGGTCGAGCGTCGTCTCGCCAAAGCCGCCATCGCCGGCGCCGAACGGCTTCCAGCCGATGGCGCCGATTTTCTGGCCGGCCTTCAGGCCGCAGGCGGCAAGCGTGTCGGATAGAGAGGCCGAGCGGTCGCGTGGCTGCGCCGGCAGCGAGAAGGTCTGGTAGAGGACGCGCTCGTAAGGCCCGTCGCAGATTTCGGCATAGCCCCAGCCCTCATTGCCGACGAGAAGCTTTGGCTGGCTGCCGGGGACGATGACCAGCAACGTCTCCTCGAAACGCGGATCGTAACCACTGAGATAGGCGACATTGGCCGCGTGCTCGCGGTCGCCATAGACGGCAAAGGCGTCGAGCCCGGCCTCGGCGCCGCGCGCCAGCAGAGCCTCGATGCGCGCTTCGTAGGTCCGCCGCTGAACTAGCGGCATCACTGTTGGTTCGCCGAATTCAGGAAGGTCTACGGTCTTCAGGGCGACAGCCGAAACAGGCATGAAGATGGCTCCAATGGATTTCCTGCTGGCGCGTCAAAGCGGCCGGCCGCATCGGTGGCTGCAAACGGCGAATTGTGCAATAGGCTTCGCCTTCGAACCATTCGATCCAGAGGTGACGGCGCCATGAACAGTTTCTCCTCCCGTGTCGCCACCGCCGCAACCGCGATCCGCGAGATCTTTCCCGAAACGCCGCTGCAGGAAAACGACTATCTGTCGAAGAAGACGGGGGCTCGGGTGCTGTTGAAGCGCGAGGACCTTTCACCGGTGCGCTCCTACAAGATCCGCGGCGCCTTCAACTTTTTCCGCAAGGCGCTTGCCGCCGGCAACGAGGCCGAGCTGTTCGTCTGCGCCTCGGCCGGCAACCATGCGCAGGGCTTTGCCTTCGTCTGCCGCCATTTCGGCAAGAAGGGCGTGGTCTTCATGCCGGTGACGACGCCGCAGCAAAAGATCGACAAGACGCGGCTGTTCGGCGGCGATTTCGTCGAGATCAGGCTGGTCGGCGACTTCTTCGACGACTGCTACCGCGCCGCCTTCGAATTCACCGAAAGTTCCGGCGCGCATATGGTGCCGCCCTTCGACCACAAGGACATTATCGAGGGGCAGGCGACGGTCGCCTATGAGATCGCCGGCCAGATGCCGGGCGCGCGCATGCCCGACATCATCATGCTGCCGGTCGGCGGCGGTGGCCTGGCCGCGGGGGTGACGCACTATTTCGCCGATCAGCAACGTGACGCGCGCTACGTCTTTTGCGAACCGGCCGGTGCGCCGAGCCTGCATCAGAGCCTCGCCAGCGGCAAGCGCGTCCGGCTCGCCAATGTCGACAATTTCGTCGACGGCGCGGCGGTGGCCGAGATCGGCCGCGAGCCGTTGCGCCACCTCAAGGAGTTCGCCGCTCAGGCGGTGCGGCTGATCCCTGAGAACCGGCTCTGCGCCACCATGATCGAGATGCTCAACATCGAAGGTGTGGTGCTGGAGCCGGCCGGTGCCTTGGCGATCGACGCGTTGAAGGATTTTTCGCGCAAGGAAATCCGCGGCAAGACCATCGTCGCGGTGGTGTCGGGCGGCAATTTCGATTTCGAGCGGCTGCCCGACGTGAAGGAGCGGGCGCTGCGCTTCGAGGGGCTGAAGAAATACTTCATCATCCGCTTTCCGCAGCGGCCGGGCGCGCTACGCGACTTCCTCGAACTGCTCGGTCCCGACGATGATATCGCCCGCTTCGAATATATGAAGAAATCGGCACGCAATTTCGGCTCTGTGCTAATCGGCATCGAAACCAGGGACCGGCGCAATTTCGACCTGCTGAAGGCGAATTTCGAGGCCGAGGGCGTCCACTATCAGGACATCAGCGACAACGAGACCCTGGCCGGGTTCATCATATGAGCGGTGCCGTGTTCGTCGCGCTGTTTTCCGGCATCAATGTCGGCGGCAACCGCATCGTCCAGATGGCGGAGTTGCGGGCGTTATTCGAGGCGCTAGGCTTCACCGATGTCGCCAGTTATGTGCAGAGCGGCAATGTCGTGTTCCGGACCAAGAAGGGCGACGCCGCCACGCTGGCGAAACAGATCGAAATGGCGTTCGAGAAAAAATGGGGCTTTCACTCGCGCATCATGGTGCGCGATCTCTCCTGGTTCGAACGGTTGGTGAAGGAGAATCCTTATCCGGAAGTCGCCGGCGATCCGACCAAGCTTCACGCCTACACGCTGGAGCGCCAGCCGACGGCGGACGAGATCGCCAGGCTTGCCGAAAAATGCACCGGCCCGGAAAGCTTCGAGGTCAGGGACGACGTGCTCTACCTCAAGGCGCCGGACGGGCTCGGCAAATCGGTGTTCGCCAATCTCATCCCGCGCGTGCTGAAAGTGCCCGGCACCGCGCGCAACTGGCGCTCGGTGCTGGCGCTGCTGCAGATAGCGCGTTCGCTTTGAACCGCTTCTACGTTGCGGTCGCGATGCTAATTAAGCCTCGGCTAAACAGTTGTTTTTCTGCAACAATTTTCGATTATCCGGCCTAGGCAGCTTAATGAATACTGCATGTCTGTGCTATGCTCTTTCCGACGCATTGGGGAGTTTCATGAAACGTCTGCTTCTCGCATCTACTTTCCTGATTTCGGCTTGCGGCGCGGCGTTCGCCGCCGACGTGATTGAGACCGTACCGGCAGGGTTTGTCTGGTCGGGTGGCTATGTCGGCATCAACGCCGGCTATGGCTGGGGACGCGGTGACGCGGTCGACCAGACGGATTCCTTCTTCGACGAGGAGCTTGGTCAGACCCATGACGTCGATACCGACGGCTTCCTCGGCGGCGTTCAGGCCGGTTACAACTGGCAGTCTGGAGCATTCGTCTATGGCGTCGAAGCCGATCTGGGCTATCTCGGCCTCGATGGCGACAGGACTATCGTCGAAGAGCCCGACAATTTCGGATCGGCGAAACTGGGCGTCTATGGCGATCTGACGGCACGTCTGGGCTACGCCACCGACAGGCTGGTGATCTACGCCAAGGGCGGCGCGGCGGCGACTCACTACAAATTGAGTTATGGCGATACTTTCGATTTTGACGGGGTGCCCGACCCGGACAGCAGCGCATCGAAGAGCGGAGGCCGCTTCGGCTATACGATCGGTGGCGGTGTCGAATGGGCCTTCGCCGACAAATGGACCACGAAGCTGGAATACCAGTACTTCGACTTCGGTAAGGTCCGTTTGACAGATATCGAGGGCAACGACGCAAAGGTGAAGATCGACGCCCATACGATCAAGATCGGCCTGAACTACAAGTTCTGATCGATCCGTCGTTCCGACGGTTCAGATGGCGTCGCAACCAAGTGACGCCATAACGTCGCCCGGGGCTGGCAGCTTCCGGCGTTCGGCGTTGCGGCTGACAGCAGATCAGGTCGCCGGAGCCTGCTTCCACTCGAAAGTCAGTTCCTCGCGGAAGGCAAAGCGCTTGATGTGATCGGCAACAACGCTCTCCATGCGCTCCAGCGATCCGCTTTCCTCCGTCGACACCGTGATATGCAGCGCTGCCGCATCGGCATCGAGAACCGTGCGGCCGAGCGACAGATCGATGGTGCCGTGGTTTGGATCGAACACGACGGGAAATTTGTGCGCCCAGTGCTTGCACAGCTGCTGCAAATAGCGGCTGGCATATGCGGTGGTGACATCGGCACGGCTGGTCGGCATAAATGAATTCTCCTGGATGAGGCACTGGCTTTGCTTGGCTGGCGCGACAGGCAGGTAAATAGGTGCCGTTGGTCGAAATGGCAAAGGCGGCCGGCTTGTCGGCGCGGCCGCCTCGCTCAAGATGGCGTGATCGCTACCAGGTGCCGGTGTTCGGCATCGATGCCCACGGCTCGGCCTTGGGTTTGGCCGGGCCCTTCTGCAGCAGTTCGAAGGAGATGCCGTCCGGCGACTTGACGAAGGCCATGTTGCCGTCGCGCGGCGGCCGGTTGATGACGACGCCATTGTCCATCAGATGCTGGCAGGTGGCGTAGATGTCGTCGACCTCATAGGCGAGATGGCCGAAATTGCGGCCGCCCTTGTACTCCTCCGGATCCCAATTGTAGGTCAGTTCGATCAGCGGCGCCTTCTCAGTGATGCCGCTTTCTACATCCTCGGAGGCGGCGAGGAAGATCAGCGTGAAGCGGCCCTGCTCGTTTTCGTAGCGGCGCACTTCCTTCAGGCCGAGCTTGTTGCAGTAGAAATCGAGCGAGACATCGACGTCGGCGACACGGACCATTGTGTGGAGGTAGCGCATGGGATTTCCTCGGGGATGTTTGGGTTGCGAGGCAACATAAGGTCCACCCCGTCGGAGGGCAACGAGCATCGGACTGGAAAAGTGATCACCGGTTTTTGGAAAATCAGGTTGCTCTGACAAAAGCGTCCGACCACAAGTGGTTGCCGATTTCGGCAAAATCCGATGCAAATTGCCGACCGGTTGACGGCCTTGACGGATCGCCATTGCAGCCGGCAGCGACGCCGGCAAACAACAAGTCAGCTATTCCTGTATTCAACCGTGAAAAAAGGCACGGCAGGTCTTGCACACCCCGGAAGCGGCGGTGTTAATCTAATGTCAAGAATCACTTGCGGTTTTCTTGAAAAAAAGGGGGCGTTCTTATGGGGGATAAGGCCTCTTTCACGAGGCGGGATGAGAACCTTGACGACGCCCTGAAGAGTGACAGTGGCGGCGATAGCGCCGACCTTGTCGAAATCGCCGGCGCCATCAAATGGTTCGACGTGGCCAAGGGCTACGGTTTCATACTACCCGATGACGGTTCCTCGGGCGACATCCTCCTCCATGTCACCTGCCTTCGAAAGGACGGTTTTCAGACGGCATTGGAGGGCGCGCGTGTCGTGTGCCTTGTCAAGCATGGCGACCGTGGTTTGCAGGCTTTCCGGGTGCTGTCCATGGACACCGCCACCGCGGTCCATCCGGCCGAGATGCAGGAACAGCGCACCCATGTGGCGGTGACGCCGGAAAGCGGGCTCGAGCGGGCGCTGGTTAAGTGGTTCAACCGCACCAAGGGCTTCGGCTTTCTGACGCGCGGCGAGGGCACCGAGGATATCTTCGTCCATATGGAGACGCTGCGCCGCTATGGCATCACCGAGCTCAGGCCCGGACAGGTCGTGCTGGTGCGTTTCGGACGCGGTGACAAGGGCCTCATGGCTGCCGAGATTCACCCTGATATGGGCACCTTGCCGGTCGCGCATTAGGACGCGAGCCTTCCTGAGGAAGTCAGGACGGCGTTTTTCTTGGTTTCACCACGATCTTATCCGAATACCTGAGACCACTTTTAGGGATCATGGTCTTTGGTCGAGGATTTCCAATGGCGTACAGGAACTGGCTGACAGCGGGCGCGCTCTGCGTCATCGTTGCGGTAGCCGCAGGCGCTTACTTCTATTCCGGGCAGCCGACCGCATCCCAGCAGACGATCGCCGGCGGTCAGGCGATGATCCTTCCCGTCGATCCGACACCCTTGGTCGTGGCGACGAAAGGGGGCGATAAATCCTTTTCGATCGAAGTCGCCGACACCGACTCGGAACGCGAGGCCGGCCTGATGTATCGCCAGGATATGGCCGACAATCATGGCATGCTGTTCGTCTTCGAGATGCAGAAGCAGGTCGGCTTCTGGATGCACAACACGCCGATGCCGCTCGACCTGATCTTTGTTGGACAGGACGGCAAGGTCCGGGCCGTCAAGCACGGCACTCCATTGTCCGATGCAGTCATCTCGCCGGGTGTGCCAGTGCGCTTCGTGCTGGAGCTCAAGGCCGGCACCGCCGCCAAAAACGGCATCGACTATGGCGATCTGCTGCGCCATCCGGCCGTCGGCACGGTGTCCGGCCCCGGCATGCCGCCATCGGACAAGGGCAACGCGCCCACGCCCGGCGCCGGCTGAGCCGCTCCCGATGCAATTCTTCTCCCATGACGGGTTCGACTTCGCCTTCCTCGACCGCCAGCCGGCGTCGGGGGCGGGCGATCCGGTGCTGATGATCCACGGCTTTGCCTCCAGCCACTATGTCAACTGGGTATCGCCCGGCTGGTTCAAGACGCTGAACGATGCCGGCTATCGCGCCATCGCCTTCGACAATCGCGGCCACGGCTCGTCGTCGAAAAGCTATGACGAGGCCGACTACACCCCGGCCAAGATGGGCTCGGACGCGGCGGCCCTGCTCGACCATCTTGGCATCGGCCGCGCGCATGTCATGGGCTATTCGATGGGCGCGCGCATCGCGGCGTTCCTGGCACTGTCGGATCCCGACAAGGTGGCGACGCTTGTCTTCGGCGGGCTCGGGATCGGCATGGTCGACGGCGTCGGCGACTGGGATCCGATCGCCGAGGCGCTGCTGGCCAACGATCCGGCCGCCACCAGCCATCCGCGCGGTCGCTCGTTTCGCGCCTTTGCCGATCAGACGCGCAGCGACCGCCGCGCGCTGGCCGCCTGCATCGCCACGTCGCGCGAACTGCTCAGCGAAGACGACATGACGCGCATCGCCCAACCAACGCTGATTGCGGTCGGGACGACAGACGATATCGGCGGCTCGCCCGACGAGCTCGCCGCGCTGATGCCGAACGCCAAGGTGTTTCACATAGACGGCCGCGACCATATGCTGGCTGTGGGCGACAAGACCTTCAAGCAGCGGGTTTTGGAGTTTTATGCCGAAAATCCGCTTTAACCGGTAAGCGATTTTCGGGCGATATGGATTGGGCGGCCGGCGAGGGGTGGCAAACAATGGCACAATGGGGAAGAAGCGCCGACGCTCTGCCGGGCGCCGTCGTGACAAGCAAGTTCGGCAAGCGTTCCGTCATCCTGGCGCTGCTCGCCTTCGGTGCCGGTGTGATGGCGCTGACCACAATGGTGGCGCTTCCGACCCACGCATCCGAGCGTGCCCAGAACATCGCCACGGGTTTCTTCATGGCGGTTTTCCTGCTGGCAGGGCCGTTGGCGCATATTGCCGGATTGATTTTCGGACTGATGGCGCTGGTGCGTTCGAACGATAGCCGCGTGCTTGGGGTCGTCGGCATCCTGCTCAACGGCGGCTCCCTGGCGGTTGGCTTCCTGCTGCTTGTGGCAATGGCATCGACGATAGGCGCTTTCACCTGATCGGGGACGAGTAATGGCCGGATGGGGAAGAAGCACGATAGCAATGCCCGGCGTGGTGGGGCGGAGCAGCTTGGGCAAACGCTCGGTGATCCTGGCCCTGCTGGCGTTCGCAATGGATTTTGCGGCGGTGGTCACGCTGGCGTTGATGCCAGGCGAGGCGTCGCTGGCCGCTCAAAACGTCCTCGGCGGGGTTTTTCTGGTGGTGTTTCTCGTTGCGGCGCCGCTGGCGCACATCACCGGCGTGGTTTTTGGCTTGATGGCACTGGGACGTTCAAACGACAATCATGTCCTCGGCATCATGGGTATCCTCCTCAACGGGCTGTCGTTGGTGATCGGCCTGTTCTTTGTTTGGGCGGCGACCAAGTCCGTTGGCGCCTTCAGGTGATCGATCTTCGTCTGGCTTGCAGCCGGAGGCGGTGCCGCTTTGGTTGAACTTTTCGTCACCTATATGGAAATGCGCCAGGCCGATCTGGCGCCTGCGCGCGCCAACCCGGCGGCAAGTGCCAGGGTTGTGCGTGAGAGGCTGGACCGCGCCGCCTATCTCAGCCTCTACCGCGCTGTCGGCGAGCCGGTGCAGTGGGACCAGCGGCTGCGCATGCCGGCGGAAGAGCTCGAGCGCCTGCTGGCGCTGCCCTCGACATATATCCATGTGCTGCGCGTCGAGGGCGAAGCGGCTGGTCTGTGCGAATTCAACGGCGTCGGCCAGCCTGAGGTCGAGCTGGTTCATTTCGGGCTGGTCCCCGTCTTCCAGGGTCGCAGGCTTGGGCCGTTCCTGCTCGACCAGGCGCTTCGCGCCATCTGGTCGCACGCGCCGCAAGGGGTCTGGCTTCATACCGACACATACGACCATCCGGCTGCGCAATCGGTCTACAGGCGCGCCGGGTTCAAAGCCTATGCGCAGCGCATGGAGACATTTCCGGATTAGGATTTGAGCGTTTCTAGAGACCGCGCCAGGTTTTGCCTGGCCTGGGGCTCGAACCTCTGGCGGAATTCCTGCGTGTGAAAAATATGCTGGCGCGCGAGGAAAGTCTTGAGAATCGCGCCGCGACCGGCGCGCCACATCGGCTCCTCGACCCAGCCATATTCGCGGCGGACCGCTTGTTCATAGGCGTCGAAAGCGTCGGCTGACGCACCCAGGATCGCCAGGTCCATGTCGAGGAAAAGCGCTGCGTCGCGGAGGGCGTTCTCATCGGCAAGGCACCGTGGTTGAAGGCTGGGCAGTTCATGCGTGGCGGTGGCGACGATCATCGCCGCTATGCGGCCGAGGCGCTCCGGATCGGTGCGGGCGGCAAGTTTGTCCTGCGCAAGTGCCGCACTCCTGGCCTCGTTGTCCTTGGCGCGGCTGTCATAGATGGCGTCATGGAACCAGATTGCGGCTTCGACGGCGCCGGAATCATGCAGCGATGCTCGATATTCGTCCGCCAGCGCCAGCAACGCCTCTATATGGGCGAGGTTGTGATAGTGGCGATCCGGAGCTTGATAGAGCGCGGAGAGCGCGCGTTTCAGCGGAGCGTCGATCAAGGGTTCGTTTTCCATGGCGGCTTGAATTTCCGTGAACCAAATCCATTTCACCGAGCACTAAGGAAAATTGAGTTCAATCGTGCTATGATCTGGCTTATATGTGCCGCCGGAGAATAGGCAAGCGGCCAGGACGCAGGACAAGACGTCGATGAACAGCATCAGCATTTCCCGCCCCACAATGGTCCAGCCGATCGATCCGATCTGGCGTTCGGTCCGCGACGAGGCGATGGAAGCGGTCAACCGCGACCCGCTTCTGGCGGCGTTCCTCTATTCGACCATCCTCAACCAGGAGAGCCTGGAGGAAGCTGTCATCCATCGGCTCGCCGAGCGGCTCGCGCATCAGGACATCGGCTCCGACCTCATCCGCCAGACGTTCAAGTCGATGCTGGCCGACGACAAGGAATGGTCGTCGATCGTGCGTGTCGACATCCAGGCCTATTACGACCGCGATCCGGCCTGCGACCGCTTCATCATGCCGGTGCTCTATTTCAAGGGTTTCCATGCCATCCAGACGCACAGGCTGGCACATTGGCTGTGGAATCAGGGCCGCAAGGATTTCGCGCTCTATCTGCAGAGCCGCTCGTCCTCGGTGTTCCAGACCGACATCAACCCGGCCGCCCGCATCGGCAAGGGCATCTTCATCGACCACGCCACCGGCCTCGTCGTGGGCGAGACGGCGGTGATCGAGGACGATGTGTCGATCCTGCATGGCGTGACGCTGGGCGGCACCGGCAAAGCCGGCGGCGACCGTCACCCCAAGATCCGTTACGGCGTGCTGATCGGCGCCGGCGCCAAGATTCTCGGCAATATCGAGATCGGCCATTGCTCGAAGATCGCGGCAGGCTCGGTCGTGCTGTCGCCGGTGCCGCACAACAAGACGGTTGCCGGCGTACCGGCCCGCGTCGTCGGCGAGACCGGCTGCGACCAGCCTTCGCGGCAGATGGACCAGCTTTTGCCGTCGCAGTCGATGGACCAGGTCGTCAGCTTCGACATCTGATTTGCAACACCCGGCGTGCCGGACTGAGTCCGGTTGCCGGCGCCGTTGCCTCTGAAGCATGATGCCGAAAAGTGTGAGGCGGTTTTCGGACGACATCATGCTCTACCTCCTTGATTTAGAGGCGGATTTGGATTCGACCTGAAATCATCCGGCCCCAGGGTTCGCGTTCTATCCAGCCGGCTTGCCTTTACATCGCCATTGTCGACGTGCCAGAAGCGCGTTCCAACGAGCAAGCCCGACGATCGGAGAAGACTTTTGAAGCCGGACGAAATCAGAAAGCTGGACGCCTATTTCAAGCGCGTCTTCCAGAATCCCAAACTCGAGGTGAAGGCGCGGCCGCGCAAGGAAGATTCGGCCGAGGTCTATGTCGGCGACGAGTTCCTCGGCATCGTCTTCAAGGACGAGGACGACGGCGACTATAATTTCTCGATGGCGATCCTCGACATCGATCTGGCCTGATCGCGGAACTGGGGATCGGAGTTGCCTATCTCCAACGAAGTGGGGAGATGAAGAGCAAGCCTCGGCGATCCTTCCCACCCCCCTCTGTCCTGCCGGACATCTCCCCCGCAAGGGGGGAGATCGGCAGTTCCTCGGCTCTTCTTCTGCAACCTCGATAATTGGCGAAAGCAGTGATGGGGGCGTAATCTCCCCCCTTGCGAGGGAGATGTCCGGCAGGACAGAGGGGGGTGCTGTCCCGCCAACGTTCGTAAACTTCTGCGCCGCTTCGCTTCGCCCGAACAGAGGCAGGCTAGCGCCCCGTCTTCAGGACGCGCGTGGCCTCGGCGACGATAGCGGCGTCAAGCGCCGGCCAGTTGCCCAGCAACTCCCGGGGAAAGCGGTAGGTCAGGCTGAGGCTGTCGCCGACCTGGATGTCCCGCTCGCAGGGCGCCAGCGATTCCTCGGCGCTCGGTCCGCTCAGGCAGCGGGCGACGAACGGGTCCTTGCCGGCCCGGCCGGCGACCGCGAGCACCTCGTTGAGATAGCCTGATTTTTCCGTAAAACCGTAAATCGTCGTGCCGCCGGGGCCGGGCGCGCCGGGCTGGCTGATGAGCGCGCTATAGATCGGCGCGAAACGGCCGCTCATGTCGCGCGACATCATCTGCGGTTCAAACGACAGGAAGATGATGTTTTTGGCGGCCCCCGTGTGGTTGAAATCGTCGCGGGCGGCTTCGCTGTAGCCGTCCATCTGGGGATAGCGCAGATAGAGGTCGAGGCGCGAAGCGATGCCGTCGCGCCGCGCCTGCAGGAAGCGGATGGCGTTGGCCGGCACGGCAATGACATTGTTGCCGATCACTACCCTGTGGACCGTGGTGTCGTCGGTGTAGCCGGCCATGGCGATCGAGCGGCCGAACCATTTTCCGCCAAGGCTGATCGCCAGCGACAGCAGCGCCAATGCGGCAAAAGCATAGAACACCCGCTTCATCAGCACGGAATCGACGACGTTGAACTCTTCTGCGGTCGCTGCCTGCTTCATCGCAATCCCCATAGTCGCCGCCCTCTGTCCCTGGGCGGCACACATGCCGCGGCATGGCTCTTGCTGCGCTGGACGCGACTGTGCGATTTCATGGTAAACGGAAGGTAAAGATGAGCCTGCTGCTGCCCGTTCTCTTCGCTTTCGCCGTCGGCCTCACCGCCTGCGGGCTTACCGGGTCCGTGATGGAACTGGCGGCGGGCCGCCGGCTTGCCTTTGCCGAGCCGTATGTGTCGCCGGCGTACATCCTGCGCTCGCTGGCCGCGACCGCTTGCGCCGGGCCGTTCATGCTCGCCAACGATGCGCTCGATGCGCGGCGCGAGGGCCGCATTTCGACGCTGATGCTGATGTCCTGCGGCTGCACGGTGATCGCCTGGGCGCTGACGCTGGGCATCGTGCTGATCGCCATTGCCTCCTGGGGCATTGGCTCTCCTGGTGCGCTTCAGCTTTTGGTGGAATCGCTGGCGCGGTATTTGCCTTGAGGCAATTGCTGGGGGAAACCGCTACGCGGTTTTCGTAGGATTGTTCTAGGGTTTGTCCCGGCCTGCGACGAATCGGAGACTGCAAATGCCGACCTATGCAATCGACGGAAAGGCGCCCCGTTTCGATGATCCCGACAGCAACTGGATCGCGCCGGACGCGACGTTGATCGGCGACATCAGCGTCGGTCGCAATGCCGGCTTCTGGTTTGGCGTGGTCATCCGCGGCGACAACGAGGCGATCGTCATCGGCGCCGACAGCAATGTCCAGGAACACACGGTGATGCACACCGATCCCGGTTTTCCCCTGACGATCGGGCAGGGCTGCACCATCGGCCACCGCGCCTTGCTGCATGGCTGCACGATCGGCGACAACAGCCTGATCGGCATGGGCGCCATAGTGCTCAACGGCGCCAGGATCGGCAGGAATTGCCTGGTCGGCGCCGGCGCGCTGGTCACCGAAGGCAAGGAGTTCCCCGACAATTGCCTGATCGTCGGCTCGCCCGGGCGGGTGATCAGGACGCTGGACGATGCCGCTGTCGCCAGGCTGCGCGCCTCGGCCGCGCACTATGTCGCCAACGGCAAGCGCTTCAAGGCCGGGCTGAAGAAGGCCTGAACTCTATTCCTGTTTGGCGATGATCTTTTCCGAACGGCGGGTCAGCGCAGCAAAAACCGGTTCTCACTTTTCGCTGCCGCGGTCCTTCGGTTCGGGATCATGGTCTGAAATGGTGGAGCCGGCCCAGGGACGGGGCCGGCTCCTTAAAACCCGGTCGTTGGGGACGGGGAGGGTGGGGACTCGACCGGGCTTTCTCGTTAGGCACGTCGCATTATTCGATGTGCTTGACCTCTGTGATGGCGTCCTAGCGGACGCTGGCAACCGCGTCGGCGCGACCGTCATTGATCGTCACCCACACGCCGGAATTCTGGTCGGACTGGCGCTTCAGGTATGTATAGTCGGTGTCGGTCCAGGACAGCACCTTGGACTCCAGATTGTCGAGGATGAACTCGCCGAGGCTGGTGCGCACGGTCAGCACCGCGTGGCCGTCGCCATTTTGTTGGCGCGCCACGGTCATCAAGAGATTGCCGGCGGGAACGCCGATCGCCATCAATTCGCGGCGCTTCTCCAGCGCATAGTCCTCGCAGTCGCCGAAGCCGCTGTCGGGATAGGACCAGACCTCTTCCTTACCCCACATTTCCATATCGGTGCGCGGCACGATCCGGGTGTTGACCGAATTGTTGACGTCGACGATCGCCGCCCACAGCTTGCGGGTCAGTTCGACCGGTGCCTGCTTCGGCGTGCGCTGAGCGCACTCCTGCGGCAGCTTCTGGCAGAATTCGTAGTGACCGACCGGCTGTGTCGTGCGGCCGCCAGTGTGCATGTAGGCCGGTCCTGCTGCTTGCGCAGTTCCCCAAGCGGAAAGCTGCATCGCCATTGCCAAGAGCAACAGCTTGCCCCAAATCTTCGCCATTGGTCTGTCTCCCCGTTTGAGGAGACAATGACAGCGCTGGATTTATTTGACGCAAAAACCCGAAGTAGACATTGAGTAAAAGCTCAATAGAATACGCGTAAAATTTGACCTATTTTAATATAAAATCGTTCAGGTCTCGGCGTAAAACCGCGGTGTCGGGGCGCGGATTTCCGGGTGGAGCCGTGGATTTGCTGCGTGCCGCTACAAGCTGGAGAGGCAGGCGGAACGCCGGCAACAAAAAACCGGCCGCGCAGGGCCGGTTCGTTTTTGCTGCCTGTTGCCGATCGTTCAGGCGCGCGGGGCGTTGAACTCGGAATCGAGCGTTTCCGGGCGCTGGATGACGGCGAATTCGATGGCGACGCCATCCTCGAAATGACGCACCACCTGGCCACGCATGGTGCCCAGCATCACCTGGATGCCGAGCGCCGGCTTGACGTCGATCTCGACCGCCGCGCCCGACAGCGACAGGTCGATGATGCGGCACTGATACTGGCGCCCGTCGGTGAGCTGCAGCACGCTTGTCGGATTGCGCGGCGCCACGCGTTCGTGGCGGCGGTCTTCCGGCAGGTCGAGTTCATGCTTGTTGGCGAGCCAGGTCAACTGCGCGGCCAGTTTGTCCTTCTTGCGATCCGAGGCAATGACGGTCATGGCAAAGCCGTCCTGCGAAGTGCGCGTCACCACGCCCTCGATGCGGCCGATATGATCGATATAGGCAATGATTTTTTCGCCCGGCATGCCGACGCGCTCGGTGCGCAACGCGACATTGCCCGGTGACATATCGACGACCTGGCAAGGGTGTTCGGTGCGGTCCTCCAGCATGAAGCGCCCGTAGATCTTGACCCGGACGCGCTGAAAGTTACGCCTTTCGGCGCGGGACGGTGCGTATTCGACCGCCGCTGACCTCATGACTGCCTACACCCCGTTGGCATTCCCGCGTCGTGCGTGGAATCTCGGCCAAAACTACAGCCAAGCAGGTTAACAAAGGAGAAAAGTGGGTCGCCGATAGTTAAGATTAGCGCCGGCTTGGAGACTATTGCTCGCGCCCGCCGTCGAACACGACGAGGTGGCGGATACGGCGCGACCGACCGAGCGCCGAGATGGTCTCCGGCGCTTCGAGTTCGGGAGCCAACGACGGAACGGATATTTCCGGCCGGTTTTTCAGGAACATCGGGTCCTTGTCGGGATCGATGACGCGGATGGCATCGATCAGCGCATCGGTGATCGGGTCGGCGCCCAGCCAGAACGGCTTTTCCACGGCGCTGATGACGCCGAGGCAGCGCGGGTTCTCGACGCCGCCATCGAGCGGCAGCGCAAGCAGTTCGAAGTGGTTGGAACGGCCGTTGCGGCTGAATCCCTCATAAGTGATCGACACCACGGATTTCTGCTCGAAAACGCCGTGAATGAGGCGCGACACCAGCCGCTGGTCCTTCTCACGCCATAGCGAGGGGAACGAAAACCCCTTGAGCTCGCGGCCGTAGCCGGCGCAAAGCCTGGTGCCGGCAAGCCGGAACACCGCTTCGCCGCGCGTATCCCTTTCCAGGATGAAGGTGTCGGCCAAAAGCGCCTTGATGTCGGCCGGTTCGACCTCCGAACGCTTTGGGGCAGGACGTCCACCACGCAGGCGATTCCAATAATGGAACAGCGCGATTGATCCGTTCTGGTTCATGCTATGAAACTCCGCGCATTCTGCCGTCTGATGGTCCCATCGGTGAACAGAAAGGGCGCCCTCCGATGACCTACATGCGTTCCGGAGCAGGATGCGTGCCAGCGTCGTTAAGACTTGTTCACGGGTCGGGGGCGTTAAGGTTAACAAGTGGTTTACGTTGCGCGCACAGGCTCGCCATGGCACACCAAAACCACTCCAGAAGCGGTCGTTTCGCGACGACCAACAGCACTTCGGTCAATAGTTTTAGGGGAGCAGGGGGCTCGACCAGCCGTTCAAGGGAAACCTTGGACGGCTTCTTTTTGATTCGCGGTTTGTGATTCGCGCTTTGTGATTCGTAGTTTGTGATTTGTCCGGGCATGGCCTAGATGCTCGCGACACGCAAATCCCTGGATCAGAGCATATGAGCGAACCGGCCGGCCCCCTGGAGACCGAACAGACCGAGGAGGCGCCGCCGCCGCGCCGCGAGCCGGTGTTCAACCTGCCACCGGCGGTGCTGGCGGTGATCGGCATCTGCGTTGCCATCTTCCTGCTGCAGCAATATGTGCTGACCGAAGAGCAGCAGATAACATTGCTCACCGACGGCGCCTTCATTCCGGTCCTCTATACCGGCCAATACGGTTTCGACTGGTTCCTCTTCACCCGTCCTTTCACCTATGCCTTCATGCATGGCGGCGTTGCCCACATTGCCATCAACATGGTTGCGCTGGCCGCCTTCGGGTCGCCGCTGGCCAACCGTCTCGGCTGGTTCTGGTTCGCCTTGTTTTTCGCCGCCACCGGGCTGGCCGCGGTGGTGCTGTTCTGGGCGGTCCATCCATACGGCGAAGCACCGCTGGTCGGCGCTTCCGGGGCGATATCGGGCATGATGGGTGCGGCGGCTCGCTTCGGGTTCCGTACCGACCGCTCCTCCGGCAGGGCGGCCTTTGCCGGTCCCGTGCTGCCGATCGCAATCGTTTTGCGCATGCGCGGCGTCGTCAATTTTCTCGGCGCCTGGATGGTCATCAATCTCGCCACCGGCCTTTACGGTCTCGGGCTCGGAGAGCCCGGCCAGATCGCCTGGGAAGCGCACATTGGCGGCCTCGTCGCAGGCTTCTTCGGGTTGCGCTGGTTCGACCGGCGCTGGCGGGCGCCTGAATGGGAGATCCCCGACGACCAGCGCACCCCCGACTAGCGCACTCTATTGGCGCAGCCCACTGGCACACCCCACTGGCACACTTGAAAAGCAACCGATCACGGCGCACGATGTTCACTCTTATGTGAAGCCGGTCAGGGCGGGAGCTGGCTAGCCAAGCAGGAGGAGGAGGACGCCATGACGGTTAAGGCAATTCTCGAGAGAAAAGGCCATGACGTGTTCACGCTCGGGCCGAATGTAAAGCTCAGCGAAGCCATTCGAATCCTGGCCGACCACAAGATCGGTGCACTGGTCATCACCAACGGCGATCGCAAGATCGTCGGCATCCTTTCCGAGCGTGACATCGTGCGGGTCGTCGCCAGGGAAGGCGCTGCCGCACTTGATATAACGGTACGCTCGGCGATGACGCCGAAAGTGAAGATCTGCAACGAGAACCACACGGTCAACGAGGTGATGGAGATCATGACCAAAGGCCGTTTCCGCCATCTGCCGGTGGAAAAGGATGGGCTGCTCGACGGGATCGTGTCGATCGGCGACGTGGTCAAGCGCCGCATCGAGGATGTCGAGCGCGAGGCCGACGAAATCAGGGCCTATATCGCAACGGCCTGACCTGACGAAGAAACCGCCGTCCGAATACCGGCCGGCGGCGTTCATTCTATCGGTTGCCGAGCGGCCGAAAGGGGCTGAAAAGGCCAGCCCACTGCTCTGCGCTGCTTTGGGCGCTTGTCTCGCGAAGCGGTTTGCACTAGCGAAGACCGATACCCAAATTCGCGAAAATCGCAGTTTTCGCGAGCCAAAAGCGCAGGCCACCATGACCCTTATCGATACCCGCACGCCCGATGCCAAACGTTTTATTCCCGGCGCTACCGGCGATTGGGAGATCATCATCGGCCTCGAGGTCCATGCGCAGGTAACCTCGGAAGCAAAGCTGTTTTCCGGGGCGTCGACGACTTTCGGCGCGGCGCCCAACGCCAATGTCAGCCTGGTCGACGCGGCCATGCCCGGCATGCTGCCGGTCATCAATGAGGAATGCGTCAAGCAGGCGATCCGCACCGGCCTCGGATTGAAGGCGCAGATCAACCACAAGTCGGTTTTCGACCGGAAAAACTATTTCTATCCCGACCTGCCGCAGGGCTACCAGATATCGCAGTTCAAGCAGCCGATCGTTGGCGAAGGCACGATCGTCATTTCGGTCGGTCCCGACCGGCAGGGCGAGTTCGAGGATATCGAGATCGGCATCGAGCGCCTGCACCTGGAGCAGGACGCCGGCAAGTCGATGCACGATCAGCATCCCACCATGTCCTATGTCGATCTCAACCGCTCCGGCGTGGCGCTGATGGAGATTGTCTCCAAGCCCGACATGCGCTCCGCCGACGAGGCCAAGGCGTATGTCACCAAGCTGCGCACCATCGTGCGCTATCTCGGCACTTGCGACGGCAACATGGACGAAGGTTCGATGCGCGCCGACGTCAACGTCTCCGTTCGCAAGCCCGGCGGCGAATTCGGTACGCGCTGTGAGATCAAGAACGTCAATTCGATCCGCTTCATCGGCCAGGCCATCGAGTTCGAGGCGCGCCGCCAGATCGCCATCCTCGAGGATGGCGGCAAGATCGACCAGGAAACCAGGCTGTTCGACGCCGTCAAAGGCGAGACGCGCTCGATGCGCAGCAAGGAAGAGGCGCATGACTACCGCTACTTCCCCGATCCCGACCTTTTGCCGCTGGAGTTCGACCAGGCCTATGTCGACGCGCTGGCCAAGGAGTTGCCGGAACTGCCCGACGACAAGAAGGCGCGCCTGATCTCCTCACTTGGCCTGTCGATCTACGACGCCTCGATCCTGGTGTCGGAAAAGCCGATCGCCGACTATTTCGAGCAGGTGGCCTCGGGCCGCGACGGCAAGCTTGCCGCCAACTGGGTCATCAATGACCTGCTCGGCCAGCTTAACAAGGCCGGCAAGGACATTGAAAATGCTCCTGTAACACCGGAGCAGCTCGGTGCCGTGATCGACCTGATCAAGGAAGGCACCATCTCCGGCAAGATCGCCAAGGATCTGTTCGAGATCGTTTGGAACGAGGGCGGCGATCCGCGCCAGCTGGTCGAAAGCCGCGGCATGAAGCAGGTCACGGACACCGGCGCCATCGAGAAGGCGGTCGACGAAGTCATCGCCGCCAACCCCGACAAGGTCGAGCAGGCTCGCGCCAAGCCGACCATGGCCGGCTGGTTCGTCGGCCAGGTGATGAAAGCCACCGGCGGCAAGGCCAACCCGCAGGCGGTCAACGATCTGGTCAAGGCCAAGCTCGGTATCGAATAGAACAATGTTCGTCCGCACCGCCAGCGAACGTGACCTTGCCGCTGTCCGCGCGCTGCTGGTCGAAACCTGGCACGCAACCTACGACGCGATCTATGGCGCCCAGCGGGTGATCGAAATTACCGACGACTGGCATTCGATCGCCTCGCTCAAGGCGCGGCTGACAAGGCCGAACTCGGAATTCCTGGTCGCCGATGACGGCAAGCGTATCGGCGGCATGGCTTTTGCCGCCGCAACGACGGATGCGAAGATCGTGCTGCTGAACCAGCTCTATGTACTGCCGGCCTGCCAGCGGCAAGGCATCGGCCAGGCCTTGCTGGACGAGGTCGAAGCCAGCTTTCCCGAGGCGAACAGGTTGCGCGTCGAGGTGGAAGAGGCCAACGTGCCGGCCATCGCCTTCTACCGTTCGAAGGGATTTTTGCCCGTCGGCAGCACCGCCGATTGCGGCGGCGGTTCGGGGTTGCCGGCGCTGATCTTCGAGAAACCGCTGGGATAGGCGCCCGACGAAACGCTCAGTGCTGTCCTTTCAGCACGACCAGATAGCCGCGTTCCACCGGCTGCCGGAAGGCGATCTGTTCGGATGTGCCCGGATCTTTCGATTGCTTTTCGATGACGTAGCCGCCGGGGTGAGACTTGAGCCATTCCTCGGGCTTGTCGGCGTTCTCGAACGGCTTTTCTATTCGCCCAAGGAAACCGACCTCGCCCTGATAGTCGTAAGCGACGGCCCAGTCGGCGTCCTTTCGTTCGTCGATGAAGCTCGCCAGCGGCGCGAGATCGTAGCGTTTGAACACGGTTGCCGAGGCGGCGGCGTGGCCGACGGCGAAAAGGGCAAGCATGACAAAGGCCGTAGCCCTCAGCCTGGCGACTGAAATCTCGGCCATGAAGTAGCCCAGCAGAATGGTCGCGAACGGTAGTGCCGGCACGACATAGTGCGGCTGCTTGCCGGATATGGCGCTGAAGACCAGCAGCACCGCAATGAACGAGAACGACAGCAGGCGCAGGGCACGCATATCCGGGGATTTCGTGTCGATCAGGCTGCGTATCCGGGCAGCCGGCTTCAGCCGCCACACCGGGGGGATAAAGGCCCAGGGCACGAACATGAGCGGCAACAGCATCAGGTAAAAGTAAAATGGGCGGCCATGCGAATTGTGCAGGCTTCCGGTAACCCGACCTGCCGACTGGTTCCACACGAGATCGTAGACGAAACTGCCCTTGGTCAGGATGGTCGCGGGCGCCAGCCATATGGCGACCGGGACAAGGGCGGCGAGAATTGCCAGGCCGGCTCCGGCAAAGAATTGCAAAGGGGCAAGGCCGGCTCGCCGGTCACGCCAGAGGGGATAGAGTAGGACGGGCGCGCCGATGTGAATGAGCACGACCGGGCCTTTGGCCAGCACGCCGAGCCCGATGAACAGACCCGCCAGCACCGCCTGCCAGCGGTTGCCGGTCCTGGCGAAGCCCAGCAGCGCCAGCAGTGCGGCGACCACACAGGCCGTCAAAAGCATGTCGAACAGGATCAGGGTCGAATAGATGACAAAGACGGTGCTGCCGGCCACCAGCCAGGGGATGCGACTGGCGATGTCCGGGCGCTCGGGAAACAGGGTTTTGGCCAGAAGCGTCGTCAGCCAGATGACCAGCGACGAGGCGGCGAAGATGACGAGCATCGCCGCCGCGCGGCTCACACCGAAGATGTTCCAAGACAGATCGATGAGCCAGAACAACAGCGGCGGCTTTTGCAGATAGGGCGCAAAGTTCATCGTCGGTACGAAGACATGTCCACCGAGATACATCTCCCAGGCGACGCTGAGATAGCGCGTCTCATCGACCGGCAGTAGTGGACGGAAAGCGAGCGCGATGCAAAGCAGGGCCAGCAGGAAGAGGTAAGGCAGCAGCCGTTCAATTCGTGTCGGTATCAAGTTCGGGGACCGCCCAGGAAATGGTTTCCACGTCCGGTCGTGCACGATGCACCGTCTCCGGACTGGAGCAGAACCGCACCATGATTTTGGCCGAATTGCAACGATGCCGGCTTGGTATTGTGGATTACGCCTGCGTACCGGCAAATAGTTGAAAAATTTGACGATTGACTCCGAGTATGGCTTCAGGCCGAGCGCAGCGGCGGCGTCAATTCGCGCATCAGGAGTTCCAGCTCTCGCTGATCGCCGGTGGCGGTCTTGTCGAAGATCGTCGCCAGCTGTGATTTGACGGTGCCGTCCGAGACGCCGCTGGCAGCCGCGATTTCACGCCGTGTCAGCCCGGCGGCGACATGGCCGGCGACACGCTTTTCCGCTGCGGTCAGTCCGAACAGCGCAGCGATCGCTTCCAGCGCCGGCACTGATGCGGCGCCGGCGGCGGCAATGAAGATGGCCGCGGCGGCGCGCGGCGATATGCGGGCCAAAATGTCGCGTCGCGCCAGAGGCATGACATGCGCCACCGCCGGAGACATGGCCTTCACCAGCGGAATGTTGATGCCGGACGGTCCGAGCGCGAATTCGTCGCGCGTGCCGAGCTGGACGGCGCGACCGATGGCGGTGTTGGCGTTGGCATAAGCGAAGGACAGCTGGCCGCGCACCGAGGACACTGAGGCGGTTTCGGTGAGCAGGGCTTCGGCTGCCGGATTGGCGAAAATGATCTGCATATCGTCGGCGACGATCAGCACTGGATGGTCGAGGCTCTCAAGGATCGAGCGAAAGATGTCGGCCTTGCGCCGCTCGGCCTCGAACAGGTCGCCGATGGTCACCGCACGCCGGACATGGGGGGCCAGCCTGGACATCAGGTCGATATCCCTGGCTGAAATCTGGGGCCTGTCCTTGTCGGTAACCACCATCAGCGTGCCGGTGCGCGCCGGCTGCTTCATCAGCGCTACCCAGAAGAAATCGTCGAGACGGTTGGGTTCCACCCACTCGCGCACGATGCGGCTTTCGAGCCAGTTCTGGCGGGCGTCGGGGCCTTGCAGGGCGTAGACGCTATCGACGGTGAACGGCATGTCGATTTCCATCTTCGGCACCGCCTTGAAGAAGGGCACCTCGCAGGCGTAGTCGCGCTGCAGCGGCTCAAGCAGGACCGGATCGCCGCAGGAAGTCGAAAACCGGGCCGAGTTTCTCGCCGTATCGACGACCGCCAGCATGGCAAGCCGGCCGAGCGCCAATTTGCAGATTGATTCGAGCGTCGATGGCCAACGGCCGACATCGGCAATCGAATCGTAAATCGCTTCGACGATCTGCGGCAGGGCGCGACCGAATACGTTGGCTTGGACAGACACGTAGAGCCTCGTAAGTATTGCAGCGTAGTGGCAGGTAACACACTGTCTCTGCGTGGGGTCGCACACAACATAGCCGGCGTGGTTAAGTCTGTGAAACGTCTCACAGCGGCGTTCGGTGTATTGTGAGCGCTTACGGGCTGGCCAGAACGTGCCTGATGAGCCGTTGTCTAAGAGCGCTCGGGCCGGTCTGCGATACAAATCAAAGTGAACGGAATTGGAATTTTTCAGGGAATAAATGAGGAAACTTCCACATTGTCGATCAACCTGGTTCTGCCAAGCCACGCCGCGGCAAGCAGGCGGCCATCGCCGTCACGCCGCCACGAGGTGAGCGTCAGGCTCTCGCGCGCGGCGACATAGTCGACGCTGTCGAAGCCTGCCTCGAGAAGCGCGGCAGTGGCTTTACCGGTCACGCCGTTTTCATCGGCACCGGCCGCGAGCGCTGCCGCCGTCTGGCGCAAGATGACATTGAGCTGTCGCGCGACGTCGAGTTCGGCGGCGTCGAGATAGGCGTTGCGCGACGACATTGCCAGGCCATGCGCATCGCGCACGGTTGGCGCGCCGACGATTTCCACCGGAAGGTCAAGATCGCGGCAGAGCTTTCGGACGACGCAAAGCTGCTGGTAGTCTTTTTCGCCGAAGATGGCGTAGTCGGGCAGGGCTTGCAGAAAGAGCTTGGCCACGACCGTGGCGACGCCCTCGAAGAAGGTCGGCCTGAAATCCGATTCCAGGCCAGAAGACGGGCCGCCGACCGAAATCTTCGTCGCAAAGCCTGCCGGATACATTTCGGAAACCGTAGGCGTGAAGGCAAGCTGTGCGCCGGCCTCGGTCAGCCGGTCGAGATCGCGGGCCAGCTGCCGCGGATACTTGTCGAGATCTTCAGTGGGGGCGAACTGGGCCGGGTTGACGAAGATGGAGACGACGCAGCGATCGGCCGTTGCGAGCGCAGCCCCGACCAGCGAGATATGGCCGTCATGCAAAGCGCCCATGGTCGGCACCATGGCGACGCTCAGGCCTTCGCGCCGCCATTCGCGGATCTGCGCGCGAAGGCCGGGCACGGTGTCGACGACGAGCGGCTGGCGGATGGGGGGCCGGTTCATGCCTTGTCCTTGTCGCTCGCGGCTGAAAAGACGTGGCCCGGCCCGGGGAAGGTGCGGCTGCGCACCTCCGCCGCATAACGCGCCGCGGCATCGGCGACCGCGCTGCGCAAATCGGCGTATTCCTTGACGAATTTCGGCACCCGGTCGACCGTCAGGCCGACCATGTCGTCGATGACCAGGATCTGGCCGTCGCAATCGCGGCTGGCGCCGATGCCGATGGTAGGAATGGTAATGTGCCGGGTGAGGTCGGCGGCAACGGTCTCGACCGTGCCTTCGATGACCAGCGAAAACGCGCCGGCCTTTGCGACCGCGTCGGCGTCGCGCATGAGCGCGGCCACATTCTCCGGGGTGCGGCCCTTGATCTTGTAGCCACCGTCCTTTTCCACCGATTGCGGCTGCAAGCCGATATGGCCCATCACAGGAATGCCGGCCGCGACGATTGCCGCGATCTGGAGGGCGACTTCGACGCCGCCTTCCAGCTTCACCGCCTGGCAGCCGGTTTCCTCGGAGATGCGGCGCGCCGAGGCAAGGGCTTGCGCGGCCGAAGTCTCGTAGCTGCCGGCCGGCATGTCGACCACCACGCAGGCCTTTGCCGAGCCGCGCATCACGGCCTGGCCATGGACGATCATCATTTCCAGCGACGCGCCAAGCGTGGTCTTGTGGCCATGCAGCACCATGGCAACGCTGTCGCCGACCAGGAGAAGGTCGACATGATCGTCGAGCAGGCGGGCGACGGGATAGGTGTAAGCGGTAAGGCATACGACCGGCACGCCGCCCTTGCGGGCGCGTATTATCTCCGCACTGATCCTGGCGACAGCTAAGGCCATTCCTCACCTCCCGCAGCCGGCGTTGACTACAGCGCCGCGCGTCCCGTGGACGCGCAAAGGAGGCTGTATCACTTTGGTTGCGCATGACCCCGAAAATCGATTTCGATTTTCGGGGTCATGCGGCAGCGCCGGGCGATGAGAGCTTTAGGAAGACGCAGCCGGCTTGGCAAGCGTCGGTTCGCAGGTGCGAAATGGATCGGCCAATGACCGAGCGTTTCGGCATGCCGTCAGTGCCGCAGGCGCCGCAAAACCCTTGCCTTCGCGGAGTCCTGACGCCATAAGCAGGAAGCAGGCACCGCCGTGCGCCCCGCGAGGATCTGAATGAAAACTTTCCTTCTGCAGTTTTTCACCTGGTGGAACCGCCAGACGCTGGGAACCCGTTTCCACACCTGGCGCCACGGCAACAAGGTCGGCCAGGACCCTGCCGGCAACGTCTACTACGAAGGCGGCGTCGATTCGGAAGGCCGCACCCGCCGCTGGGTCATCTACGCCAATTATTCGGAGGCGTCGGCGATCCCCCCGGGCTGGCACGGCTGGATGCATCACCGCGTCGATGTGGCGCCGCCAAGCGATGACTATCGGCCGCGCGAATGGGAAAAGGCGCATGAGCCGAACCTCACGGGAACACCGGCGGCTTATCGCCCAAAGGGTTCCGTGCTCACCAATCAGCACCGTCCGCAGGTGACGGGCGACTACGATGCGTGGACGCCTGGTTCTTGACCGCCGGCCGGTCCTTTGTCGCCACAATTGGCGTTTAGCTGCTTGCTGATATGACAACGGCGAATAGCCTTGGGCGTGACAGAATCACCCGGGCCCAAACCACCGGTATCTCCGCATGAACATTTTCAGCCTGACATCGATGGCCGGACTGGCGGCAATTGGCGCTATCGCCATGTTCCCGACAGCGTTTGCCGCGGCGCAGGCGCCTGCGGCAGCACCCGCAATCTCCGATCGCATCACCAATCCGGTCGCCGAATTTGCCGGCATCGACAAGATCACCGGCCGTATCATCACCTTCGATGTCTACATCGACGAAACCGTGCAGTTCGGCGCTTTGCAGGTGACGCCGCGCATCTGCTATTCGCGGCCGGAGAATGAAGAGCCGAAGACCGATTCCTTCGTCGAAGTCGACGAAATCACGCTCGACCGCAAGATCCGCCGCATCTTCACCGGCTGGATGTTCGCCGAGAGCCCCGGCCTAAACGCCGTCGAGCACGCCGTCTATGACGTCTGGCTAAAGGGCTGCAAGCAGAAGTCGGATGTGCCCCCGCCCGACGCGGCCAATGCCGAGACGCCCAAGGTCGACACGTCCAAGCCAAAGCCCGCCGCTGCTCCGGCCGCCGAACAGCCGGACCCCACGGAGCCTGACGCGACCAACACCAACTGATCCTCCGGAACCGTCATGGCCACCATGCGTTGGGCCATGGACGACCGCGCATTTGCGCGCTTGGAGGATATTCTGATGTCGGACAGCAAACGGATCACGGCCAGCAAAGACGACCTGCTCGAACTCGAAAAGGGGTTCTGGACGGGCGACGAAGCTTACTACGCCGCCAATGTCGACACAGAATGCCTGGTAGCATTTCCTGAGATGGCACAGGCAATGGACAATGCCGATCTGGCCAAGACCGCGACCAAGCCCAACCGCTGGCGCGACCTTCAGATCGACCTCAAGGGTATCATCGAGCCCGGCAGCGACATTATCATGCTGACCTATGAGGCTCATGCGACACGAGAAAACGGCGAGCCCTACGCCGCGTTGGTCAGCACCGGCTATGTTCATCGTGTCAACGGCTGGAAGATGATGTTCCATTCGCAGACGCCGATGGAAACCGCGAAGGGCTGACCCCTTTCACCGGTCGAGCCGGCTCGGCCGCTCGGTCTCCGGTCAGGGATAAAAAACGGCTTCGCCCTTCAGCGCGTCGGCCAACATCTTCTCGTATTTGACGCGCGGCACGTCGACCGCGCCGAAGCGTTTGAGATGCTCGGTGGTGAATTGCGTGTCGAGCAGGGCAAAGCCGCGCGCCTTCAGCCGCTCGACCAGATGATACAGGCAGGTCTTGGACGCGTCGGTTTCCCGGGCGAACATGCTTTCGCCGAAGAACACGCGACCGAGCGAGACGCCATAGAGGCCGCCGACCAGCCGTTCCTCGCGCCATGCCTCGACCGAATGGCAGTGCCCAAGACGGTGCAGCTCGATATAGGCTTCGCGGATCGGCGCGTTGATCCAGGTCGAGCGGCGCTCCTCGCGCTTTTCGGCGCAGCCGTCGATCGTCGCCTCGAAATCGAAATCGAAGCGGATGTCGAACGGGTGCTTGCGGATCGTCTTCCGCAGGCTCTTCGGCGTGTGGAAGCCGTCGAGCGGGATGATGCCGCGCGTCTCCGGCCGCACCCAGAACACTTCCGGGTCGGAAGCGCTCTCCGCCATCGGGAAGACGCCCGAGGCATAGGCCTTGAGCAAGAGGTCGGTCGGAATGCGATAGCCGGGTGCGTAAGGGCGGGTCATCGCGGCATCATAGCGGCAATTCGGGCGCTATTCCTCTTTGGCCAGATACTTTTCCAGCCAGTGGATGTCGTAGTCGCCATTGGCGATATCGGCATTGCCGACCAGGTCGCGAAACAGCGGCAGCGTCGTCTTGATGCCATCGACGACGAACTCGTCGAGAGCCCGGCGCAGCCGCATCATGCATTCGACGCGGTTGCGGCCGTGCACGATCAGCTTGCCGATCAGGCTGTCATAATAGGGCGGGATCTTGTAGCCGGAATAGACACCGGAATCGACGCGAATGCCGAGACCGCCAGGCGTGTGGAAATGCGTGATCGTGCCGGGCGAAGGCGTGAAGGTACGCGGATCCTCGGCATTGATGCGGCATTCGATGGCGTGGCCGTTGAACTTTATGTCCTCCTGGCGCACTGAAAGCCCGCCGCCGGAGGCGACGCGGATCTGTTCGTGCACGAGATCGATGCCGGTAATCGCTTCCGTCACCGGATGCTCGACCTGCAGACGCGTGTTCATCTCGATGAAGTAGAACTCGCCATTCTCGTACAGGAATTCGATGGTGCCTGCGCCGGAGTAGCCGAGGTCGGCGATGGCCTTGGCACAGATATTGCCGATGCGGGCGCGCTCCTCGGCGTTGAGGGCCGGCGAGGGCGCCTCTTCCCAGACTTTCTGGTGGCGGCGTTGCAGCGAACAGTCGCGCTCGCCGAAATGCACGCCGCGGCCGGCGCCGTCGCCGAATACCTGCACCTCGATGTGGCGCGGCTTTTCCAAGTATTTCTCGATGTAGACGGCATCGTCGCCGAAGGCCGCGCCGGCTTCCGTGCTCGCTGTCTGCAAGGCGATCTCGAGATCGGCTTCGGTAAGGGCGACCTTCATACCGCGCCCGCCACCGCCTGCCGATGCCTTGATGATCACGGGATAGCCGATCTCGGCGGCAATGCGCCTGGCTTCCTTTTGATCGGTGACGGCGCCGTCGGAGCCCGGCACAACCGGAATGCCGAGCCGCTTTGCCGTGCGCTTGGCCTCAATCTTGTCGCCCATGATGCGGATATGGTCGCCCGACGGACCGATGAAGGTGATGTTGTGGGCGGCGAGGATATCGGCGAACTTTGCGTTCTCCGACAGGAAACCGTAGCCCGGATGCACGGCGTCGGCGCCGGTGATCTCGCAGGCGGCGACGATCTGGTGGATGTTGAGATAGCTGTCGCGCGACGGCGGCGGACCGATGCACACGCTTTCGTCGGCGAGCCTGACATGCATGGCGTCAGCGTCGGCGGTCGAATGCACGACCACGGTCTGGATGCCGAGTTCCTTGCAGGCGCGCAGCACCCGAAGCGCGATTTCGCCGCGGTTGGCGATGAGGATCTTCTGGAACATCCGGCCCGCTCTACTCGATCACGACGAGCGGCATGCCGTACTCGACCGGCTGGCCGTCCTCGAACAGGATCGCCGTCACCGTGCCGGCGCGCGGCGAAGGGATCTGGTTCATCGTCTTCATCGCTTCGATGATCAGCAGCGTCTGGCCTTCCTTGACCTTCTGGCCGACTTCGATGAAGGCCTTGGCGTCGGGCGAGGGCGCGAGATAGGCGGTGCCGACCATCGGCGAGGGGACCGCGTTCTTGGACGGGTCGGCCACTGCTGGTGCGGCAGCCGCGCCCGCCGCGGGCTGCTGCGCTGCCGGAGCATAACCGGCCTGCGGGGCGGCGATGGCGTGGACGGCCGGCGCCTGGCGCGACACGCGCACCTTCAGGTCGCCGAGCTCGACTTCGATCTCGGTGAGATTGGTGTCGTTCAGTATGCCCGCGAGATCGCGGATCAGTTGCTGGTCAACACCGGTCTTCTTTATCGACATTTTCGAGCCTTCTGTTTGTGGGCCGGTCATAGGCGTGCCGCCAGCGCCTGCAGCGCCAGCGAGTAGCCAAGCGGCCCGAACCCGCAGATCATGCCGACAGCGACCGGCGCGACCATGGAGACGTGGCGGAATGGTTCCCGCGCGTGGATGTTGGAGAGGTGAACTTCGGCGACGGGCAGCGGCGCGACAGCGCGGATGGCGTCGTGAATGGCAATCGAGGTGTGGCTGTAGGCACCCGGATTGATGACGATGCCGGCTGCCTTGTCGCCGGCTTCCTGGATCCAGTCGACGAGGTCGCCCTCATGGTTCGACTGGCGAAAATCAATCTCGAGGCCAAGCGCGGCGCCCGCCTGCTTGCAGTCGTCGGCGATCGCGGCAAGCGTCTTGCCGCCATAGATGCCCGGCTCGCGCTTGCCGAGCGCGTTCAGGTTGGGGCCGTTCAGGACGAAAATCGTTTTCAAAAATGCCGACCTTTTCCGACGCCGGCCTCAAGCCGGCGCGCAGGGCCTTCTATAATGGGCATAGCCGCCCGCGGAAAGAGCACAAGTGCGATCTTTCACTGTCCACAACAGGCGGAAATGTGCCCGTGAGAAATAGGCTCGCGTGCAAGATCAGAGCGCGGCTTTCGCCGCCTCGATCTTTTCAGCCAGCACTTCCTGGCCGAGCGCCCCGAACACCACCTCATTGCCGACCACGTAGGAAGGCGTTCCGGTGATGGCCAGCTTGTTGGCGAGGTCGAAGGTCTTGGAGAAAGCCTCGGTGATGGTCGGATCCTTCATCTTCTCGCGCAATTTCGCCTCATCGGCGCCTAGCGACAGCGCAACCTTGATGGCCGCCGCCTCGGTGGCGCGGCCCTGGCCGCCGAGCAGGGCGTTGTGGAACTCGCCGTATTTCTCCGGATGCATCAGGTGGAAAGCCATCGAGACGACGCTGGCCTTTTGCGAATCCGGCCCGAGGATCGGGAATTCCTTGAGCACGAAGCGCAGCTCCGGATCGGCCTTTGTCAGAGCCTGCATGTCGTCGATGGCGCGTTTGCAGAAGCCGCAATTGTAGTCGTAGAATTCGACGATGGTGACCTTGCCCTTCGGATTGCCGACGACGCCGTCGAAGGTCGAGTTGAAAATCTCGGACTTGGCCTTCTCGATGACGCCGAGGCTGGCTATGCGCTGCTCTTCCTTCTGCTTGGCCTCGAGCGCCTCCTGCACTTCGAGCAGCACTTCGGGGTTCTTCAGGAGATAGTCGCGGATAATGCCCTCGACCTCGGTGCGATCGATCTTGGTGTCGGCAGAGGCGGTCTGCACGGTCTGCGCCGTGCCGGCCTTGGCCACCTGCGGACTGCCGGCGACGAACCCGAAAGCGAGCATGGCAAGAGCAGCCGCCACTCCCGTCGTGCCGAGCAATATTGCCTTGTTCATCGTCTCATCCTCTTACCGGTTCCGGTCTATCCTAGTCGCCGCGGGCGACCGGAAGGTTCATTTCTTGAGTTTGCCTGAAGGGTTGTAGTTTATGATGTCCTGCGCCCGAATCCAGCCGGGCTCGCCACGCTTCAAGTCCTTTTGCGCGCGCATGGCGAAAATTTTCGCATTCGTGTAATCGCCGGAATAAAAGTGGCCCTCGGCGGTGGCGAGTTCCGCCGCCGGAATGTTGCCAAGCTCGCCATAGGCCTGGGCGAGATAGCGGTATCCGACCGTGTTTTCCTTGTCGCGCCCGAGACCGTTGTTGATCTGCACCACCGCCTTCTTCAGCGACTCGGGCGTGCCGATGGCCATCAGCGCCTGGCCGAGAGAAACGGGCAACAGGCCCGACCTCACCGGATCGAGGCTGACCGCCTTGGCATAGGCGTCCGCGGCGTCCTTGGGCTTGTTGGCCTTCATCAGGATGTCGCCGCGCATTTCCTGGAAATAGGGGTTCTTCGGCTGTTCCTTGATCAATGCATTGGCCTTGGTCAGTGCTGCACCCAGATTGCCGTAGAGATAGGCCATCTGCGCTTCGCCATAGCGCGAGGCGAGGCTGCCTGGGGCCTTGCGGATCAGCCGCGTGGCGGCGGCCTGGCCGCCCATATAGGCGGCGATCTTGATGCGCATCATGTCGTGCCGCTGCTGCAGTGCCGGGGGATCGACCTTGTCGACGTTAGGGCTCTGCTTGACCAGCACTTCGAGATTGGCGATGCGCTCCTGCGGCATCGGGTGGCTGATGCGGTAGGGATCGACCTGCGTGCCGGAAAGCGACAGCGCGCTCTGGAAGCGGGCGAAGGTCTTCAGCATGCCCATGCCGGACTGGCCGGTGGCATTGAGATAGGTGATGGCAGAGCGGTCGGCGGTCGACTCTTCGGTGCGCTGGTAGGCAAGAATGCTGCGCTGCGCCATCTCGCCGCCGCCCGCAGCAACGCCCATGCCGGCGCCGGCAAGGCCGCGGCTGTTGGTGGTGGCGCCGGCAACGATGGCGCCGGCGCCAAGCAGCGTGGCGATGATGGCCATGGTCTTGGCGCGCTCGAGCTGGTCGCGCAATTTCTGCTGATGGCCGCCGGCGATGTGGCCGGCCTCGTGGGCGATGACGCCGATGATCTCGTTGGGCGTTTCGGCCTGCATCAGCGCGCCGGTGTTGATGAACAGCCGGCGCCCGGTAACGAAGGCGTTGAAGCTCTGATCGTTGACCAGAACGATATCGACACCGTCATTGGCAAGACCGGCCGCCTTGAAGATCGGCCGCGCATAGTCGCGCACCAGCGCCTCGATCTCGGCATCGCGCACGACCGGCACCGCCTGCGCGAAGGCCGTCACCGAGCCGGTGACAGCGACGGCGGCGGCAAGCAAAAGCGTCGCGAAGCCGCGCGCTGTCTTCCCGATGGAAGATTTGGACATCGTCGATTTGGGTCGGCTCAGCATGAGGTCCACTGGTAAACGAGCGGGCGAACGATGAAAAGTCACGGCACCGAAACTAGGCGAACTTGTGATCCTCACATCAATCGGGCATTTGTGCGGCGCTGCCGCCGGTTGATGGCTTCGAGCGGCGGGCCGGACGGAAAGATTGAGGTCAAATGGTAGTTTCGCTGTCGCGCCGCGGTGAAGTCGAGCCGTTTCACGCCATGGACATTCTGGCCGAAGCCAACCGGCTGAAGGCGACGGGCGTGCCTGTCGTCTCCATGGCCGTCGGCCAGCCATCCGATCCGGCGCCCGTGGGCGTGAGGGAAGCAGCCGCAAATGCGCTGAGGATCGGACGCATCGGCTATACCGACACGCTCGGTCTGGCGGATCTGCGCAAGGCGATCGCCACGCATTATGGCGACCATTACGGGATCGATGTCGCGCCGAACCGGATCGCCGTGACCACGGGATCGTCGGCCGCCTTCAATCTGGCATTCCTGGCGATGTTCGATCCCGGCGACCGCGTCGCCATCGCAGCACCCGGCTATCCGGCCTACCGCAACATCATGGCCGCGCTCGGTATCCAGATCGTCGAGATCGAGCTCGGCAGCGACGCCTATCTTCATGCCGAACATTTGAAATCGGCGCACCGGGAAAAACCGCTGAAGGGTGTGTTGTTCGCCAGCCCGGCCAATCCGACAGGTGCGGTCATTCCCGTCGACGAGTTGTCGGCACTGGTGAGGACAGCCGAAGAACTCGGCATCGCGGTGATATCGGACGAAATTTATCACCGGCTGGCCTATGCCGCGCCCGACACCACGGCGCTGGCCCATGGCTCAGGCGTGACGGCGATCAATTCCTTCTCGAAATATTATTGCATGACCGGATGGCGCATCGGCTGGATGGTGCTGCCGGAAGCTCTGGTGAGGCCGATCGAGCGCATCGCCCAGAGCCTCTACATCTCGCCGCCGGAACTGTCGCAGATCGCCGCGATCGAGGCCTTCAAGGCGACCCAAGAGCTGGAAGCGGTGAAGGCGCGCTATGCCTGGAACCGCGAGCTGTTGATGCGGCGCCTGCCGGAACTCGGATTTCCCTTGGCGGCGCCGATGGACGGCGCCTTCTACGCTTTCTGCGATGTCACCCGGCATACCAATGACAGCATGGCCTTTGCGCGCAAAATGCTGGCCGAAGCGCATGTGGCGGCGACGCCCGGTCGCGATTTCGATCCGCTGGCAGGACACCGCACGATGCGCTTTTCCTATGCCGGCAGCCATGACGACATGGTCGAGGCGATGGCGCGCATCGAGCGCTGGCTGAAATAGCGGGGACGAGCATGCCGGATCTTAAACAAGCGCTGGCCGACGTCGCCGCCGAGATGGCCGAGCGCTCCGATCGCGGCGAGGTCGCCACCTACATTCCGCAGCTCGGCAAGGTCGATCCGAACAAATTCGGCATTGCCGCCGTGACCAATGACGGCCGCGTGCTGGTCGCCGGCGACGCCGACCAGGCGTTTTCGATCCAGTCCATCTCCAAGGTGTTTACGCTTACGTTGGCGCTCGGCAATGTCGGCGACGCGCTGTGGCAGCGTGTCGGACGCGAGCCGTCGGGCAATCCGTTCAACTCGATCGTGCAACTCGAGCATGAGAACGGCATTCCGCGCAATCCGTTCATCAATGCCGGCGCCATCGTCGTCTCCGACATACTGCTTGCCGGCCACCAGCCGCGCGAGGCGATCGGCGAAATCCTGCGCTTCATCCAGTTCCTTGCCGATGACGAAACCATCATCATCGACCGCGAGGTCGCGGCTTCCGAACGCGCCACCGGCTATCGCAACTTCGCGCTTGCCAACTACATGAAATCCTTCGGCAATCTCAACCATGCACCCGAGCTGTCGCTGGGCGTGTACTTCCACCATTGCGCGATCGCCATGAGCTGCCGGCAATTGGCGCTGGCCGGCCGCTTCCTCGCCAATGGCGGCAGAAACCCGGCAACCGGGCACTCCGTGGTGTCTGCCGAGCGGGCGCGGCGCATCGGCGCCATGATGCTGACCTGCGGCCACTATGACGGCTCCGGCGATTTCGCCTTCCGTGTCGGCATTCCGGGAAAAAGCGGCGTCGGCGGGGGCATATTGGGGATCGTGCCGGGTGTGGCTTCACTCGCCGTATGGTCGCCGGGCTTGAACGCCAACGGCAATTCCAAGCTGGGGTCGATCGCCTTGGAAAAACTGGCCAGGATGATGAACTGGTCGATTTTCGCCCCCTGACGCCTTCCATCATTCGCGCATGCAAAAATCCCGCGCCGTGGTTTGAACGGCGCGGGATTTTTGTCAGGAACCTATCTTAATCGGCTGAATAGCTTAGAAAAAGCCCTTCCGCTGCCACCAGCCGGCGCGCTTCGGCTTTTCCTCGGCCTTTGCCTCGTCGGCAACGCTGGAGGAAACCACCGGCACCGCGGTGGTATCCGCGGCCACGGCTTTGCGCCGTGACGGGCGAGCCTTGGCGGGCTCGTCGTCGACGGTCGTTTCCGTGGCGGCATCGGCCGCAGCGGGGGCGGCTGCTTCGACGGCAGCTTCCGGTGCAGCCTCGGCCGCCGTCTCATCGGCGACTTCCACCACAGCCTTCTTTGCCCTTGAAGCGCGCTTCTTCTTCGGCTTTTCGGCTGGAGCGTCGTCGTTCGCCGCGGCGGGAGCCGCTGCTTCTTCAACCGCTACGGCTGCTACGGGCTCGCTTGCGGCCGTTCCGACTTCAGCGGCCTCGGCCACCGAGGCGGTTTCGCCGGCTTCGGTCTCCGTGCCGTCTTCGCGACGATTGCGCTTGCCGCCGCGCTTGCCGCGACGGCGCTTCTTGCCCTGGGCGTCATCTGATGCTTCCACCGTTTCGACGGCGCCAACCTGGGCTTCGTCTTGCTGTGTTGCATCGTCATCGCCTGGTTCAGCGGCAAAGTCGTCGCTTGCCGCCGAAACCGAAGCACCTTCGGCGCCATGCTCGCGATCGCCATGTTCGCGTTCGCGATCCTTGCCGCCGCGCCGCCTGCGGCGCTTGCGACGCTTGCGGTCGCGGCCTTCGCCGTCCTCAGCCGATCTCGGCTGCTGCTGCTGCGATTGCGGCTGCGCCTGGCGCGGCTGCTCGGCCTGTACCACAACCTCGTCGTCTTCCTCCTCGATGACGATCTCGTCCTCGGGCTCTTCCGGCTCGACATAGGCCGGGAAGGTTCGCGCTTCGACAAAGCCTTCCGGCTTTTCGGCAATGGCGCCGCGGAAGATCGCGTAGTGCTGCACACCGACCGTATCATCGGCCTCGACGGTGATGGTCAGGCCAAAGCGGCTTTCGAGTTCCACCAGCGTGCCGCGCTTGTGGTTGAGCACATAGAGAGCGGTCGCCGCCGGGGTTCGCACCGTGATGTGGCTGCGCGAATCCTTGAGCAGGAATTCCTCGATCGCCCGCACCACCATCAGCGCCACCGACGAATCGGAGCGCACATGGCCAGTGCCGCCGCACTGAGGGCACGGCTTCATGGTTGATTCCAGCACGCTGGCGCGGATGCGCTGGCGCGACATCTCCATCAGACCGAAATGCGAGATGCGGCCGACCTGGATGCGGGCTCGGTCGTTCTTGAGGTGATCCTTCAGCCGCTTCTCGACGGAGCGGTTGTTGCGGTTCTCCTCCATGTCGATGAAGTCGATGACGATCAGGCCGGCGAGATCGCGCAGCCTCAATTGCCTGGCGACTTCTTCCGCCGCTTCAAGGTTGGTGTGGAGAGCGGTGTCCTCGATCGAGTGCTCCTTGGTGGAGCGGCCCGAATTGACGTCGATGGCGACCAGCGCCTCGGTCTGGTTGATGATGATATAGCCGCCGCTCTTCAGCGTCACCTGCGGCTGCAGCATGCGGTCGAGCTGCGCCTCGATCCCGTTGCGCACGAAGATCGGCGTCGTGTCGCGGAACGGCTGAACCACCTTGGCGTGGCTCGGCATCAGCATGCGCATGAAATCCTTGGCCTCGCGGTAGCCTTCCTCGCCGGAGACAAGAATCTCGTCAATATCCTTGTTGTAGAGGTCGCGCACCGAGCGCTTGATCAGGCTGCCTTCCTCATAGACGAGGGCAGGGGCGGTGGATTGCAGCGTCAGATTGCGGACGTTTTCCCAAAGCCGCATCAGATATTCGTAGTCGCGCTTGATTTCCGCCTTGGTGCGGCTTTCGCCGGCGGTGCGCAGGATGACGCCCATGCCCTGCGGCACTTCGAGATCGGCAACGACCTCCTTGAGGCGCTTGCGGTCGACGGCACTGGTGATCTTGCGCGAAATGCCGCCGCCGCGTGCGGTGTTGGGCATCAGCACGGAATAGCGGCCGGCAAGCGACAGATAGGTGGTGAGCGCAGCGCCCTTGTTGCCGCGCTCTTCCTTGACCACCTGCACCAGCAGGATCTGCCGGCGCTTGATGACTTCCTGAATCTTGTACTGGCGGCGCACCGGCTTGCGGCGGCTGCGCACCTCTTCCAGCGCATCCTCGGCGCCTACGGATTCGATCTCGTGGTCGTCCGGATGCGAGGACTGCACCTCTTCCAGCATGCCGCGGTCATTGTCCCCGGAGGTGGCTTCGCCACTTGCCTCGCTGGACGACCTTTCGTCACCCGGCTCCGCCGCAGGGACAGCTTCGGAGATCACATCCGCTTCGACGCTTGCCGCGATCGATGTCGGGCCGCCTTCCGACGGTTCGCTCCTGGATGTCTCGGCGTCGGAGGCTTCGCTGTCGCCATGCCCGGCATGATCGTCATGCCCGGCGGTATCGGCCGCGGCATGCTCGGAAGCAGGCGCTTCGGAGACGGCATCGCTGCCGGCATCGCCATGTTCGCCGTTCTCATCATCGGCGCCGGCGTCGCGCTTGTGTTCGCCTCGCTCACGACCCTTGCCGCCGCGCCGGCGGCCGCGCCGGCCGCGATCGCGGCTCTGGCGGTCGTCGCCGTCATTGTCCTCGTTCTCCTCGTCCTCGGCTTCCTGCGCTTCAGCGCGCAGCAAAGCCTGACGATCGGCGACCGGGATCTGGTAATAGTCGGGGTGAATTTCACTGAAGGCGAGGAAACCGTGACGGTTGCCGCCATATTCGACAAAGGCTGCCTGAAGGGAAGGTTCGACGCGCGTTACGCGGGCGAGATAGATGTTTCCTTTGAGCTGCTTCTTGTCCTGAGATTCAAAGTCGAATTCTTCAATACGGTTACCGCGGATAACGACAACGCGTGTTTCCTCCGGGTGGGAGGCGTCTATCAGCATTTTGTTGGGCATTATTTCGTTTCCTCCCGGCAGCCGTCAGCCGCAGCTTGCGAGGCAAAGCCCGCTGCTGCGTGTCTGGGATGTGGGTGCCGGATGTCTGAATGTCCGCCGGACGCCGCTTGAGCGCCATGGCGGTGCCGCCCGCAGCCACAATGGCGCGGTTTGATGCGGACCTTTCCATGATTGCGCTTGAAGCCATCGTCACCAGCAGAACCTTTTGAACCAAAGCCCGGACGAACCGGACCAGCTTGTTTGCTCATACAGAGCCGGCACGGGAACAAACCCGGCCGTTTTCCTCACGCAGGCGATTCCCCCGCCACGGGCGCACACCTGCGAAATTCGTCGCGATCACCTGAAGCCTTTTCGCGGGAAGCGAAAGGAGCCGCCTTTCATCTGACCTGTAGCAGGAAGCTGCGGGAGAAGCGGTTCCAGGATTGCAGTGATCCACCATCGCTTTTATGATTTGACGGGGTGGAAGGCAACCCCGATTTCGGATGCCGGCAAAAAGCAGTGCCGTAACGGAAGCACAGGCCTTAATCCTCAATGAAAAGGCTTGGTTAACCTTCTCTGGATACCAATCGTTAATCGAGTCTGCGGCCTGACCGGCATTTCGACCAACCACGCGGGCGCAAGGCGCCAAACCAGGAGCGACTGCAAGAAATGGGACTGGCGGGCACCACAGACAAGGGCCATGGCCGTGCAGGCCGTTTCCTGCGCGCTGCCGGTGTGCTGTTGCTGCTGGCGCTTTGCCTTGCTTTTGCGCCGGTTTCACGCGCCGCCGATGCGCCACTCGGCGCCACCGCCTACAAGATGGCCGGCGACGCAACCAAGATGCGCATCGTCATCGATTTCGACCGCGAGCCCGACATCAAATGGTTCCTGCTGCGCGGCCCCAACCGGCTGGTCGTGGACCTGCCGCGCACCCGATTCGCCATTGGCGCGAAGGACGCCAAGGCCCGCGGCCTGGTCAAAGCGGTGCGTTATGGCGATCAGGGCGAGGGATCGCGGCTGATCCTGACCGGCAAGGGGCCGTTCTCGGTCGACAAGCTCGAGGTGCTCAAGAACGAGGACGGCGCAGGCTATCGCATCGCCATCGACATGTCGGCAGCCTCCGACCGCGAGTTCGACGAAGCCCTTGCCAACCAGGCGCTGACCACTGGCTCGACCGTCTCCACCGACAAGGGCTCCAGGGTCGGCACAGGGCCGATCTCCAATCCCGGGCATCGCTTCACCATCGTCATCGATCCCGGCCATGGCGGCATCGACGGTGGCGCCGAAGGCCTCAACGGCACCATCGAGAAGAACGTGACCTTGGCCTTTGCCACTGAATTGCGCGACAAGCTCGCCACCGTCGGCAACTACGACGTGTTCATGACGCGCGACACCGACGAGTTCCTGCGGCTCGATGACCGCGTGCGCATCGCCCGGCAGCACGAGGCTGACCTTTTGATCTCGATCCATGCCGACACGATCAGCGTCAAGGGTATCAGAGGCGCCACCGTCTATACCGTCTCCGACAAGGCGTCCGATCCGCAAGCGCAGGCGCTTGCCGACCGTGAAAACCTCTCCGACCAGTTCGCCGGCATGGTGATCAAGGACGACAACAAGGAAGTCACCGACATACTGATCGACCTGATCCGCCGCGAGACGCATAATTTCTCGATGAGCTTTGCCCACACTCTGGTCGGCCAGTTGTCCACCAGCGTCGGCCTGATCAACAATCCGCAGCGTTCGGCCGGCTTCAAAGTGCTGAAAGCGCCCGATGTGCCGTCGGTGCTGGTGGAACTCGGCTATCTCTCGAACGCCAAGGATGAGGCGCAACTGCTCGACGCCGACTGGCGCGGCAAGGCGGCGCAGAGCATCACCAACGCCGTCGCCCTGTTTGCCTCCGCCAAGATGGGAACGGGAACCGGAGGCTGAGATGGTCGCCGCCGCCCACGACCGGAGGCAGCGTTGCACGGGGACAACACCAGGCGCTTTTATTTCCGGTGGGGGATGCCGAAACCGGGCACTGCCGTATTTTGCCCACATGGTGGCGACATGGGTTTTCCATCACGGATCGGGACAGTTGCGAAGGCTTGCGCGAAAGGCGGCTTCGTCTAGGAAATTCCCGGACCTCGGACTGGAGCGGGCATGATTCGTCTTATCGGCTATTTCTTTGGTATCGGCACGACGCTGGCGCTTATCGTCGCCGCGGGCGTGGCGATATACATCAGCCATCTGTCGAAAGACCTACCCGACTACGAGGTTCTGGCCAAGTACGAGCCGCCGGTGACGACCCGCATCCATGCTTCCGACGGCTCGCTGATGGCCGAATATGCGCGCGAACGGCGGCTCTATCTGCCGATCCAGGCGGTTCCGGACCGGGTCAAGGCGGCGTTCCTGTCGGCCGAGGACAAGAATTTCTACAACCATCCCGGCATCGACATCACCGGGCTTGGCCGCGCCATCTACGTCAACCTGCAGAATCTGGGTTCGGGCAGGCGCCAGGTCGGCGCCTCGACCATCACCCAGCAGGTGGCGAAGAACTTCCTCTTGTCCTCGGACCAGACCTACGAGCGCAAGATCAAGGAGATGATCCTGGCCTTCCGCATCGAGCAGGCTTATTCGAAGGACCGCATCCTTGAGCTCTATCTCAACGAAATCTTCTTCGGCTTCGGCGCCTATGGCGTTGCGGGCGCGGCACTGACCTATTTCGACAAGTCGGTCAACGAACTCACGGTCGCGGAAGCCGCCTATCTGGCGTCGCTGCCGAAGGGGCCCAACAACTACCATCCCTTCAAGCATGCCGACCGCGCCATCGAGCGCCGCAACTGGGTCATCGACCAGATGGTCGAGAACGGCTACGTGACGCGCGAGGAAGGCGACAAGGCCAAGGCCGAGCCGCTCGGCGTGACGCCGCGTCGTAACGGCTCCTATCTGTTTGCGGGTGAATATTTCACCGAGGAAGTGCGCCGCCAGATCATCTCGCGCTATGGCGAGAACGCGCTCTATGAGGGCGGCCTTTCGGTGCGCACGACGCTCGATCCGAAGATCCAGCTCATCGCCCGCAAGTCGATGCAGAACGGCTTGCTCAAATACGACACGCTGCGCGGCTATCGCGGACCGGTGACGCATATCGATGCCTCCGGCGACTGGGGCGTGGCGCTGGGCAACGTCAAGGGGCTGGAAGACGTGCCGGAATGGTCGCTTGCCGTCGTGCTCGACAGCTCGGCGACCGGCCTTTCCATCGGCCTGCAGCCGACGCGGCAGATTTCGGGCGATATCGTCAAGGAACGCATCGAAGGCGCCGTCAGCAAGGAAGACATGAGCTTTGCCATGCGCCATGTGGTCGATGGCAAGACGGTCAAGGCCAAGTCTCCGGCCGATGTACTGCAGCCCGGCGACGTCATCTTCGTGCAGAAGAACGAAGGGTCGGAAGGCGCCTACACGCTGCGCCAGGTGCCGGAAGTGGAGGGCGGCCTGATCGCCATGGATCCACATACCGGCCGCGTGCTGGCCATGGTCGGCGGCTTCTCCTATGCGCAGTCGGAGTTCAACCGTGGCACGCAGGCGATGCGCCAGCCGGGATCGTCCTTCAAGCCGATCGTCTATTCGGCCGCGCTCGACAATGGCTATACGCCGGCCTCGGTGATCATGGACGGACCGATCACCATTCAGAGCGGCACTACGACCTGGACGCCGAAGAACTATGACGGCACGGTGGCAGGCCCCGCGACCTTGCGTTCCGGCATCGAAAAGTCGCGCAATTTGATGACGGTGCGGCTCGCCAACGACATGGGCATGAAGCTGGTGGTGGAATATGCCGAGAGGTTCGGCGTCTACGACCATCTGGCGCCGTATCTGCCGATGGCGCTGGGCTCCGGCGAGACGACGGTGATGCGCATGGTGTCGGCCTATTCGATCATGGCCAATGGCGGCAAGTCGATCAAACCCTCGCTCATCGACCGCATCCAGGACCGCTACGGCAAGACCGTGTTCAAGCAGGACGAGCGCGGCTGCGAAGGCTGCAACGCGCCCGAATGGAACAACCAGCCCGAACCGGAACTGGTCGACAATTCCGAGCAGGTGCTCGATCCGATGACGGCCTACCAGATCACCTCGATGATGGAAGGCGTGGTCCAGCGCGGCACCGGCGCCACCATCGCCGAGCTTGGCCGCCACATCGCCGGCAAGACCGGAACGACCAATGACGAGAAGGACGCCTGGTTCATCGGCTATACGCCGAACCTCGTCGTCGGCCTCTACATGGGTTACGACACGCCGCGCGGTCTCGGCCATGGCGCCACCGGCGGTGGTCTGGCGGCGCCTATCTTCAAGGACTTCATGCGCGTTGCGCTGGACGGCACGCCCAATGTCGACTTCAAGGTGCCGGAAGGCATGAACCTGGTCGCCATCAACCGCAAGACCGGCATGCGTGCCGCGTCGGGCGATCCCGGCACCATCATCGAAGCCTTCAAGCCCGGCACCGGCCCCGCCGACAGCTATTGGGTGATCGGCATGGGCGCCGACGGGTCCAACGGCGCCGGCGGACCGCTATCGCCGCAGGCTACGGAAGCTATCCAGGCACCCGGCGGCGGACTCTACTGACGACCTGATTTTTTACGTCGAATGGGCTGGCTTGTTGAGCCGGCCCATTTCGCTTTACAGGCAGCAATGCCGTGCCTATGTATCGCGCCGACCCAAGCGCCACTTCAAAAACAGGACAGAACAACCAGCCATGCGCGCGGAAACGCAGAACATTGTCGACGAGATCAGGCAGGCGATCACCCTGCTGAGGAGGCATCTTTGACTGGGATCAGGCCATAAAGCGGCTTGAATACCTGAACGTGCGGGCCGAGGATTCCAGCCTCTGGAACGAACCGCTGGAAGCGCAGAAGCTGATGCGCGAGCGCCAGGGCCTCGAAGACGGGATCGCCGGCGTCAAAAGCCTGACCCAGGCGCTGGAGGACAATATCGGCCTGATCGAACTGGGTGAGGAAGAGGGCGACCAGAACGTGATCGCCGAGGCGGAAGCCGCCCTCCGCTCGATGCAGGGCGAGGCCAAGGCCCGCCAGGTAGAGACGCTGCTGTCGGGCGAGGCCGACGCCAACGACACCTATCTCGAAGTCCATGCCGGCGCCGGTGGCACCGAGAGCCAGGACTGGGCCTCGATGCTTTTGCGCATGTATACGCGCTGGGCCGAGCGGCGCCGTTTCAAGGTCGAGGTGCTGGAAGTCCATGACGGCGAAGAAGCCGGCATCAAGTCCGCCACGCTCCTGATCAAGGGCCACAATGCCTATGGCTGGCTGAAGACCGAGTCGGGCGTTCATCGCCTGGTCCGCATTTCACCCTATGACAGCAATGCGCGCCGCCACACGTCCTTCTCCAGCGTCTGGGTCTACCCGGTCGTCGATGACAGGATCGAGATCGACGTCTCGGAATCGGATGTACGCATCGACACCTACCGCTCATCCGGTTCGGGCGGCCAGCACGTCAACACCACGGACTCGGCGGTTCGCATCACCCATATCGCCACCGGCATCGCGGTTGCCTGCCAGGCCGAACGCTCGCAGCACAAGAACAAGGCGAAGGCCTGGGAAATGCTGCGCTCGCGCCTTTACGAGGAAGAGCTGAAGAAGCGCGAAGCGGTGGCCAATGCCACAGAAGCGTCGAAGAGCGACATCGGCTGGGGTCACCAGATTCGTTCCTATGTGCTGCAGCCCTACCAGTTGGTGAAGGACCTGCGCACCGGCGTCGAGAGCACCAGCCCGTCGAGCGTGCTCGACGGCGACCTCGACGACTTCATGGAAGCTTCGTTGTCGCAGCGCATCGAGGGCGGTGCCGGTGAAGCCGTGGCCGACCTCGACTAGGATATGTCCATATTCAGGTGAGGCCGGCCTGCGAATGGCTGATTCCTGCGCTTCCGCCACTTTCGACTCGGCTGACTTAAGAACATCCCTGGGCGGGGGAGCGAGGGAGGAACCATGACTCGCAGGCTCACCGGCAAATGCTTTTGCGGCGCGGTCCAGTATGAAGTGGCGGACGAGTTCGTCTATGCCGCCAACTGCCATTGTTCGAACTGCCGGCGCACCACAGGTTCCGCCTTCAAGCCCTTCGCCGGCATCGAGCGCGAGAAACTTGCCCTTGCCGAAGGGCATCACGGGCTCATCCATTTCGGCGATGACAGCGGCCACGATGCGCATTGCAGCCGCTGCGGCTCGTTGCTGTATTCGCTGGTCCGCGACGGCGCCTATGTCCATGTCGCCATGGGCACGCTGGTCGACGATCCGACGATCCGGCCGACCGCGCACATCTTCGTCGGCTCCAAGGCGCCATGGTTCACCATCGCCGACGACTTGCCGCAATATGAAGGGCATGTGATCGCCGGTCCAGGCGACGTATAGGCTGGAACCACATACGGCCAATCCCGTTGTTTCGTTGCCCGTCTGCCGGGAGTTGAGCCTGGCCTTGGATCTCGTCAGCGGTTGCAGATAGCGGCGTAGATGTGCGGCCTCGCGCAGCAACTTCTTGCGCCGGCCAAGGAATCAGCCCAGCATCCGAGGGCTGGAAGAGAAAAAGCATTTATGGCCGGACGCGGCATATCTGCGACCTGACGATCCGGCCACTGGGAAGACACGTTCCGGGAACGGGCAAGCGAAACGCTTGATGCTCGTGTGAAAGGAACGCTTCCATGTCTGCTGCCACTCTCCGATCGGCTAGAGCCGTTCAACCGGCTGGCCGACTCCTGTTTTCCTTGTTCGTCACCCCGATCGTTGCAATCGCGATGGCGGTGCTGACCGCACCCGCCTTCGCCCATGACGCCAAGCCCACGGCGGCGAAGCCGCAAGGCTGGAGTTATCCCTTCGCCTGCTGTGCAAACTACGACTGCCGCACCACCCATACCGGCGAGGTGCTGGAAAAGCCGGAGGGTTATGTCATCGCCGGAACGGGGGAGGTCGTTCCGATGAGCGACAAGCGGGTCAAGGACTCACCCGACGGCGATTTCCACTGGTGCGCGCATCAGGCCGGCCTCGACGCAGGCAAGACGATCTGCCTGTTCGTGCCACCGCGTTCCTACTGAGTTCTGTTGGCAGTTCTCATCGGAAGGCCGGCCTTGGTGGTGCTGAAGGCGCTTGCGTCAGACGGAAGCAGCGAGTGCCGAGGCGAAGTCGCGATACGGGCGCAGTGGGCGACCCAGAAGTGCCGTCAGGCGCTCGACGTCGCCGGCCTCGGGCAGCATCCCGTCGGTGAAGAAGCGCTCGCCCATCAGGCGCATGTCGTAGGCCATCCAGGCGGGCAGGAACTGCTTGAGATTTTGCTCAAAACCCTCCGTATTGTCGCCGCTGTAGCTGATCGGGCGGGCGAGTACGTCTGACCAGATTGCGGCAATGTCCGTCCCGGTCAGTGTCTGCGGACCGACGAGGTTGATCCGCTCGAACGCAAGCGGCTCCTTCGACAGTTCGCGACGCAGCAGCTCAAGGGCGGCGATCTCGGCGATATCGCGGGCGTCGATCATGGCGAGGCCCTTGGGGCCGATCGGCATTGGGTAGGTGCCGTAGCCGGTGATGACGTCTTCGACCGTCAGATCGTTCTGGATGAAGTAGGCCGGGCGCAAGATCGTAGCTTTGAAGTCCATCTGCTCGATCATTCGCTCGACGCCGAACTTACCCGCGAAATGCGGCACGTTCACATAGACGTCAGCGTGGATCACCGAGAGATAGACGATCCGCTCGATGCCGGCCGATCGGGCGACGTTCAAGGCGATCAAAGCCTGGGTGAATTCGTCCGGCACCACGGCGTTCAAGAGAAACAGCGTGGAAACGCCAGACATGGCTTTGCGCAGCGAATCGACATCGAGAAAGTCGCCTTGCACGACTGATACGCCTGCCGGAAAACTGGCTTTCGACGGATCGCGCACGAGAGCACGCACATCGGCGCCGCGCTTGGCGAGCTGTTCGACGACTTGGCGGCCGATATTGCCGGTGGCGCCGGTAACGAGAATGGTCATGGAATTTCTCCTGTTGGGTTGCTTGACAGCCCCAATATGTGTGGCTCACAAAGAGCCCAGTAGACGGCAATTTTAGACACGTCGTCTCGCTGGTGGGACAGTCATGGATCTTTTAGCCCTTGCCGATTTTAACCTGGTGGCTCGCCATGGCGGCTTCGGCAAAGCGGCAAGGTCCACCGGCCGGCCCAAGGCAACGTTGTCCCGGCGCGTTGGCGAATTGGAAAGCAGTCTCGATCTGCGTCTGTTCGAACGGGGTGCGCGTAACCTGAAGCTGACCGAAGAAGGACGGGCGCTCTTCGAGCGGACGGGGGCGTTGCTTGCCGAGCTGGACGAGACGGCATCGGCGATTGCCTCGGGCGGTCAGAGACCCAAGGGCAGATTGCGGATCAGCGCGCCTTTGCATTTTTCGCAGACTGCAATGGGGAGGATCGCTGCGGGATTTGCCCTGAGGTATCCTGAGGTGAGGCTTGAAGTGACCACCGAAGACCGGCATGTCGACATGATCGAGGAAGGCTACGATCTGGTAATCCGGGTCAATCCGGATCCCGATGAAAGCCTGGTCGGACGGGCGTTTCTCCGCGACCGCCTGGTCGTTGTGGCGAGCCCGGACCTTCCTCGCCCGACCGATGGGCTCGCCGCTCCTGGCGTTGCGCGCGGGACAGGCGAGCGGCAAACATGGCAGGTGAAGACACCAGGTGGCTGGGCAACACTTAGAATCGAGCCGATCCTCGCCTTGTCGACACTCATCATGGTCCGCGATGCGGTGCGAGCCGGCGTAGGCGCAGGACGGCTTCCCATTTCGTTGGTGGCCCACGACCTGGCTGACGGCACACTGGTGAATTGGGGGGATATTGACGGCCCCGAAATTTCTCTATGGACGCTCTACCCGTCGCGGCGGCTGCTCAGCGCGCGCGTGTCGGCGTTCCTGGATTTTCTGAAACAGGGTTTCCCAAACGGGACGCCGGACGAACTGGCCGCCTATATCGGCAGGTGACGACAATTGGGAGGTGACGACGGGCCCGCTTTAGCCAGAGCGCCGGTCGGCTCGGTCGACCGGAGCCTGCTGACAGACAGTTGTCAGGAGCCTTCCTTTATGGTGCCTTGCCGCATGGGTGGCGGGCAACGGAGAGGAAGGCTTTTCATGACCATCAAGGCCAGCTGTCATTGCAAGGCGACTACGTTCGAGGTTTCGGAGGCGCCCGAGACGGTAACACAATGCACCTGCTCGTTCTGCTCCAAGCGCGGTTCGCTGTGGGCTTACTACGTTCCGTCGCAATTCAAGCTCACCAGCTCGCCGGAAAACGTTTCCTTCTATCAATGGGGATCGAAGACCGTCAAACACGGGTTTTGCGCCATTTGCGGCTGCGGCACCTTCACCGAAACGCCGGACTGGTCAACCGGCAAACCGGACTTCGACAATCCCAAGATATCAGTCAATTCGCGGCTGTTCGACGATTTCGACCTCGATAAGGTCGAGGTGGTCGTCATTGACGGCAAGAACCTCTGGTAGGCCAGCACCAGCCACCGAAGCGGAAGAGTGGCGCGAGCGGGGAAAAGCCGCTTTCGCCGCTCGGTTTTTCGCCGCATTTCATGTTACAAGACCGGAGAAGGGCTTATATGCGCGAGCCGCAAAGGCCGCGCTTTGGAGAGGGACGATTCTATGAAAAAGACTGTGCTCGTCGCCGTTGCGACGGCTGTGCTGGTGAGTGCCTGCACCACGACCGATCCGTACACCGGCGAGCAGAAGGTTTCGAACACCGCAGCCGGCGCCGGCCTTGGTGCCCTGGCGGGCGCGGGCCTCGGCCTGCTTGCCGGCGGCAATGACCGCCGCAACGCGCTGATCGGCGCCGGTATCGGCGCGCTGGCCGGCGGCGCCATCGGCGCGACCATGGACCAGAACGAGGCTGAACTGCGCCGCCAGCTCGAAGGCACCGGCGTCAGCGTCACCCGCACCGGCGACCAGATCATCCTCAACATGCCGTCCGACATTACTTTCAACGTCGACCAGGATGCGGTGAAGCCTGGCTTCTACCAGGTGCTGAACTCGGTTGCGCTGGTGCTGAACAAGTTCAAGCAGACCACGGTCGACGTGTTCGGCCACACCGATTCGACCGGCGGCGACGAACACAATTTCGATCTGTCGCAGCGCCGTGCATTGGCGGTCGCCAACTATCTCTCAGGCCAAGGTGTCGATTCGCGCCGCTTCGCCGTCACCGGATTCGGCAAGACCCGTCCGATCGCGTCCAACGGAACGGCGGCCGGCCGTGCGCAGAACCGGCGCGTCGAGATCCAGCTTTCGCCGCTGACCTGAATTGTTCGGCATCGAAATGCGAAGGCGGCCCCCGCAAGGGGCCGCTTTCTTTTTGGGCTCCTGTGGTCCGCCAAAAGGTCTAACGCATTAGAGATTTCTAATAATCCCTTTCCGGAGGCCTTGGAAGGGATTAGCATTGGTGCGGTTCCAGAGGGGATGGGGCGATACAAACGGCCATGCAGTCACTTAGTCGGCCCCGGTCCTGCACGGCCAGATAAGGAAATCTGGGAGGAATGCATGACAAGAACAGCTCGTCTTGGGCGTTGCGGCGTCCTCATTTTGACAGGTCTGGTCTCCGCTTGGTGCGCAGCGGCCACGGCTCGAGCCGAGGACGCCAACAAAGCCGACATCGAAGCGTTGAAGAAATCGCTCGCCAAATATGAAGACTACACGGTCGCCGTCCGCGACCTTTATCTGTCGACTGTCGGGTGCGTCTATTACAGCGGGGACAGGATCGAGGGCGCAATGGACTATCCGAAGGGCGCTATGGGCATCCATTTCGTCAACGTCCCGAGTGTCGGTCAGAAACTCGATCCGATGCGCCCCAATGTGCTGATCTACGAGCCGACCAAGAAAGGCTTGAAATTGGTTGGCGTGGAATGGCTGGTGCCCCTGACGCCAGACACCAAGGAACCTCCAAAACTATTTGGCCAGACCTTCATGGGACCGATGGAAGGGCACTATCCGCTCATTCCGAGGGAGTTCGTCCACTACGACCTTCATGCCTGGCTGTTCAGAGACAATCCGAACGGCATGTTCAGTCCGACCAACCCGAACGTGAAATGCAGCAAGGCAGAGTTTCCGATGCTGGAAAACCCGACCAAGATGATGCCCGGCCCGATGTGACGGACGGGCCAGGATAGGAGCGTGCCAAGAGTGCAAGCTGGCCGGCTGCATTTGAGAGCGCTCGGGAGTCAGGCTCGGACGACGATCGGCATGAGGGCCGGCGCGCATGAAGGCTGCCCGCATGAAGACAGGTATCTGGTCGCGGAAGTCGACAATGGCGCTGCGAGCCGTCAGTCGAAGGTAAAAGCGGCCCGCAAGGGCCGTTCTTGTTTGGCATGTCGGACTCCGTAATCAAGGCCTACGAGGTCGGCTGATCGACAATTGCCGCAACGATACGGCGCACGATCGGCAAGACCAGCAGCAGACTTGGAAAGCCCACTAGCCATGATGCTCCCCATGCATACGGCCAGGTCGCCACGAAACCGGTTGTCCAGCCCGCATTGATCAGCGTCGCTACCGCGGAAACAATGCACGACATCAGGATGGAAAGTACGAATGGCATTACCAGCGCATTGTAGGAGGCCGGTAGCTTCCTCGATTTCAAAACCTTGTGGGATGACGGTCGCATCACCTATCTCCTTCTCGAAAAGTGGAAGTATGCGCGGCTGGGCGCAGTCAGGCGGCCTGCGCCATTTGCTGGGCAAGGTTTCGAATAAAGCCGCGCAACGAACGCGGTTCGCGGCCCAGGGCGGCGCGCAATGTCAGACTGTTTCCGCCAAGGCCATAGTGGGCATAGTGGGCGTATATTTTGGCCAGCACCTGCATTTGGCGGTCATTGTAGGGAAGGCGTGCCTCGGCCGCCCACTCGCCAAATGTCGGCTCACCAGAAGAGATGGGTCTGCCAAGTTCCTCACTCATCATCGCAACGATGTCTTCCCGGCTGTGCATGCCGTCAGCGCACAGATCGAGGGTCGCGTAGGACAATCGCGCTTCGGTTAGGGCGATCGCCGCCACCTCAGCGACATCGCGGTAGTCGACGCGGGCCAGCTTCGCCGTCTTTGGAAACGGTTCCGAGAAAACACCATGTTCAACGACGGACGGCCAGGCCGCTGCGAGGTTCTGCATGAAATTGGCAGGGTGCAGAATCGTATATTCCATCGTCGTCGAGTAGAGAGCAGCCTCGACAGGCACCTTGCTGGCATGGTTCTTCAGTCGCGTATTGGTAGGCTGGATCACCGACGAGAAGACGAACTTTCGAACTCCTGCTCGCGTGGCGGCCTCAACCATGGCAACGCCCATGGCTGCTTCATCGGGAGCAAAAGCCGGCCCAATGTGAAAGACGCCGTCGACGCCCGCGACCGCCCTTTCGAGGCTCTGACGATTTCGCAAATCTCCTGTCGCAACCTCGGATGCCCCCACCTTCCGGGCCTTTTCGGCATTCGCAGGGTCGCGAACGAGCGCTCGAACATTGGCATTGCGGCGGACAAGTTCAGGCACGACAAGTCCCGCAACTCGGCCTGTGGCACCAACAACCAGAACAGTTGGATTGGCTACTTGCATGACGATTTCCTTCCATCAAGCCTGTCCTCGCGGGACAACTTGCAGAGAGGTACGACGTCGCAATTGTCGTTACAATTACCCGTTTTTGCGATATATTATGTCGAATGTCGGGAGAATGCATGAGCCGAATGGACGATTTCGAGGCTTTCATCGCGATCGTCGAGCATGGAAGTCTGACGACTGCCGCACATCGGCTGAACCGCTCGCTGCAGTCGGTCAGCCGGTCCCTGGCGGCACTGGAGCAATCAGTCGGCGTCGAGCTGATCCACAGGACAACGCGTCGCTCGACACCAAGTGAAGTCGGAGCAGCCTTTTTCAACCGGATCAAACCCGCGGTCGACGAAATAAACGACGCAAGACTTCAGGCGATCAATCAACGATCGGAGCCGGCAGGCGTCCTGCGCATCGGGGCGCCGGTTCTGTTTGGCCCGAACGTCCTGATGCCTGTCATCGCGGAATACATGCGGACATTTCCCCGGGTCGAGGTCGATCTTCAACTTTCCGATGGATTTGCCGATCTTGGCGCCGAAGGTCTCGACCTGGCAATACGCATCGGCGATTTGCCGGATTCCAACTTGAAAGCCAAACGCCTGGGAGCGTTGCGGCGCGTTGTGTTCGGCGCGCCTTCCTATTTCGCGCGGTGCGACCGGCCGGCCCATCCCTTCCAGCTGAGTGAGCACAGTTGCATCATCAGAACCGCTAACGAGCGTCCAGGTGAATGGACGTTTCAGATCGACGGGAAACCCCGGACCGTGAAGGTCGCAGGCGCTTTTCGCTCCAATCTGATGACCTCGGTCTATGCCGCCGCAATCCACGGACTGGGTTTGGGCTTCTCGCCTCTGTGGCAGATAAGACATTTGGTCGACGACGGTCTCGTCGAACTGGTTTTGACGGAATTCGAGCCGGCACCGGTGCCGATCCATGCCTTGTGGCAGGAAGGCCGGTCATCTTCGGCCAAGGTTCGGGCATTTCTGGATTTATTGGCATCCCGCCTGGAACTCAAAAGCCTGTAGCATCGACGGGTATTTGAAGCGCTCCAGGCCGGAAGAGATCGGGCAGATCGAGCCTGTCTTGCGATTACCGCGCATGGCGCTGATTGATCCTGAGCGGGCTCCAGATCTCGCATCCCAATCGCGTCCAGGAAAGCCGCGCGTCCTCGGGACGCCGCGGCTCATGGAATCAGACCTTGGCGACGATCTTCATGAAGGCCGGCATGTCGTCGCCGAAGCCGACGGTGCCGTCATTGTCTTCACCGCGGTTGTTGCCGCGGGCAGGGCGGCTGTTGCTGGCGCGCTGCGGCCTTGTGTCGCCGCGTTCCGGGGCGCGGTTCTCGTTGTTGCGATCGGAGACCTTGCGGTCGCTGTTTTCGGAGCGGATCGCTTCCTTGCGCTGATGCCGTTCGCCGATGTCGGCGACCGCGGCCTCGGCTACCACCGGCTGTTCCTCGCGCGCGGCATCTGCCGCTGGCGCGTCGTCGCTGCGCTTGGCATGGCGTTCGCGCGGCTTGCGCTCGCCACCCTCCTTGCGATCATGGGCCTTGCGGTCCTCGTCCTTGCGGCCGGCGCGGCGCGGAGCGCCACGGCCACGGCGGGGCGCTTCGTCCTCGCCGCCTTCGCTGGCGACCACGGTCGACAGGTCGCCGTCATGCCACTCGATCTTGTTGCCGATCAGCCGCTCGATGGCGTCGATGTATTTGGTGTCGGACTTGGTGGCGATGGTGAAGGATTTGCCCGAGCGTCCGGCGCGGCCGGTGCGGCCGATGCGGTGGACATAGTCTTCGGCGTGGATCGGCACGTCGTAGTTGAAGACGTGGCTGACGTCGGGAATGTCGAGGCCGCGCGCGGCGACGTCGGACGCCACGAGATAGCGCAATTTGCCATCGCGGAAATTGGCCAGCATCTGCATGCGGGCGCGCTGGTCCATGTCGCCATGCAGGGCGCCGGCGTCGAAATCATACTTCAGCAGCGAGCGGAACAGCTCCGCGACCTCGACCTTGCGGTTGCAGAAAATGATAGCGTTCTTCAGCTCGGCGTCTTCGGCCTTTATCAGATTGCGAAGCGTCTCGCGCTTGTCCCACGGCTTGGAGCCGGACTTGACCAGGCGCTGGATGATGTTGGTGGCAGCGGATGCCGCCTTGGAAACCTCGACGCGCACCGGCGCATGCAGGAACTTCTCGGTGAGCTTGGTGATCTCCGGCGGCATGGTCGCTGAGAAGAACAGCGTCTGCCTGGTGAACGGGATCATCTCGCAGATGCGCTCGATGTCGGGGATGAAGCCCATGTCCAGCATGCGGTCGGCCTCGTCGATGACGAGGATCTCGACGCCGTTGAGCAACAGCTTGCCGCGCTCGCGGTGATCGAGCAGACGGCCGGGCGTGGCGATCAGCACGTCGGCGCCGCGCTCCAGCTTCTTGTCCTGCTCGTCGAAGGAGACGCCGCCGATCAGCAGCGCGATGTTGAGCTTGTGGTTCTTGCCGTATCTGATGAAATTCTCTTCGACCTGCGCGGCGAGCTCGCGCGTCGGCTCGAGGATCAGCGTGCGCGGCATGCGGGCACGGGCCCTGCCTTTTTCGAGGCGGGTCAGCATCGGCAGCACGAAGGAAGCCGTCTTGCCGGTGCCGGTCTGTGCTATGCCCAGAATATCCTTGCCGAGCAAGGCATGCGGGATGGCGCCAGCCTGGATCGGCGTCGGCACGGTGTAGCCCGCATCGGTGACTGCGGAAAGGACCTTGGGCGACAGGCCGAGGTCTGAAAAGGTCAACGCTTCTAGAGCGGTCGTGGTGTCTGAGGACAAGAGTTGCTGTCTTTGGCTGGTTCGGGGAAGCGCAACGGCATCCGTCGCGGCAAGCACAGCGTGCCTGCAAGATTGGTATTGCGATTAGGCGCAAGCCCGCGATTTGTCAACAGAAACGGGCGGGATTGGCACGATTGTGAAAACGTAAGCTTAATCGCGATGCTTAATTAGGTAGTCACTCTTTGCGCCGGCTCAATAGCGGAACTGCTCGGCGAGAATGCGTTCGTTCCACGAATGGTTGGGATCAAACAGCAGCGTTGCCGTCGCAGTCGGCGATTCGCGGACCGTTACGGAAGCCACCGCCTTGACCTCGGTGTGGTCGGCGGCGGTGTTCACCGGGCGCTTTTCCGACTCCAGAATATCGAAGCGTACGGTCGCCTTGTTTGACAACAAGGCACCCCGCCAACGGCGCGGCCGGAACGGGCTGACCGGGGTCAGCGCGAGCAACGGCGCATCCAGCGGCAGGATCGGCCCGTGCGCCGAAAGATTGTACGCGGTGGAGCCGGCCGGCGTCGCGATCATCACGCCGTCGCAGTTCAGTTCCTCGATGCGGACCTGCTCGTCGACGGTGATGCGGATCTTTGCCGTCTGGTAGGACTGACGCCACAGCGCCACCTCGTTGATGGCGAGTGCCGAAACCGTCTCGCCCTCATGCGTCAACGCCAGCATTTCCAGCGGGCGGATCGTTTCGGCGACGGCGGCCGCGATGCGCTCGGTGAGGCCCCCGACGCGGTACTCGTTCATCAGGAAGCCGATGGTGCCACGGTTCATGCCGTAGACCTTCTTTCCCGTGCTCATCGTGTCGCGCAAGGTCTGCAGCAGGAAGCCGTCGCCACCCAGTGCCACCACCACCTGGGCGTCGTCGAAGGATGCCTGGCCATAGCGGGCCGACAGGCTCTCCATCGCCGCCTTGGCATCGGCAGTGTCGGAGGAGACGAAGGCGAGATTGGCTTTGCTCATGACATTCCGATGGCGGTCGGCCGATGGCGGTCGGCGGCGGTTGCGTGGGGTAGCATGGGCAAGCGCATCTGCAAAGGGAGGCATCGTCCGGGCCAGTTGCGGCCGCGGCGAAACGAAATCGGCGGCTCGCGCTTCATGTCGCCGGAACGGCGAATGTGATGGTTAAGTGCGAGCTTAAGCACTCGTAAAGCCTGATCGATCATGTTAGCCGACAGAGGATGGGTGGCTGGGGGGCTAGCCAGTCGAGACCTGTCTATTGCCGGTGACACGCCTGATTATCGTCTTCCTTGTGATGGGAAGTTTCGCCCTTCTCTTTGCGGAGCTTGTGCGGCAGTCCGAAGACATGAGCTCCAGGCCGATGGCCTCACGCTGCGGCGGCGCCGGCGTGCCATGCCCGCAAAACGCATTGTAGGCGAAGCCAATCCGCCAACGACGATCCGTCGCCTACTGCCCGACAATCCTCAGATTGGCGTTGCCGTAGAATGTGTAGGCGAGATAGGTCGGATCGCCGGTCCGGTAGAATTCTCTGCGGACATCCTGCAGGATCTCGGCCAGATAGACCGGCCCGTCCTTGATCCGCGTGCTGATGCCGCCATAGAAATCGGTCGAGAAGGCCGCTGCCGCGCGGTCGGTCAGTGGCCACATGCCGCCGATGAAGCCGGAAGCGCCGCCCGCCAGCACCGCCGGACCCCAGCCCTGCACGAAACCGCCGAGCATCTGCGAACGGCCGGTGTCGCAGGCGTTGAAAAAGTAGAACGGATTGCCCTTGCCATGCGCGGCCGCGACCAGCGCGGCCCATGTATCGGGGTCGAGCGACTGGTCGACGAGATCGATGGCAAAGACCGGCCGGCCACTGCTCGGCTGGTTGACCTCGCCATGACCGGAGAAATGAATGAAACCGGTCGAGACTTCACCGACCAGTTTCTCGAAAGAGGTGAAATCGCCATCGAAGCGGCGGTAGCCGTAAAGCTTGCTCAGCGCCGCGATCTCGTCCTGCTGAAAGCGCAGCGAGCGCTTGTCGAGATAGGAGGGCGCGACGGCCGCGACGCCGGTGAAGGTCATGCGGTCGAGCGGGTTGTCGACCTGTGAGGCACTGCTGCGCGGAGCCCAGCGCGCCAGCCGGTAGCCCATGCCGAGAAAACCGTCGGCGACGGCGCCGTCGGCGCTGCGCGGGCGGATCAATTCCCAGGGCAGCGTCGGGCTGTTCGAGGTGATCTGGATCGAATGGAGTTCGCCTTTGCCGCGCAGCGACCAGAACACGTCCTTGAACGGTTTCGGCACATAGTCGCGGTAGAGCGCATCGCCAAAACCTTCGGCGGCGAGCGTGACAAAGCGCTTTTGCGCCCCCGTATCGCTGCTTGCGGCAGGCTGCTGCAGCGAAACGGCGCCGCGCAGGCTCAATCCGAGCTGCAGCAGGCGGCGGTATTCGGAGTCCAGCCATGCCGCCATCTCAGGTGGCGTCGAGAACGTATCGGTCACCGGACCGGCCAGATGCGGCGAATGGATGATGATCTGCCCCGAACCCAGCCCGCTCGGATCGTCATAGAGGATGGTCACGTCGAGATCGGGGACGTCATCGCCGGCTGCGCCGCCGAGCGTCACATTGCCAGTTACCGCCGGCTGCGGCGCCGCTGCGGCCAGCATCAGCATGGCAGGTGCTGCGGAGCGTTCGGCTGTGGCGCTCAGAGCGGCTGCCTCGACAGGCGCGGTGCGGCGAATGATAACCGACCGCGATGCCGATCCCAGGAACCTCCCGGCGCTGTAGATGCGCGCGATGAACTGGGCCGGCTTGCTGTCCTTGGCGATCGGCCGCGCCTTGACGTCGAAGCGGACGAAGTCGCTGTCGCCCTGGCGGTAGAGCGTCGTCCGTCGGCTCCATTTGCCGCCGTCAGCGAGATCGAAGCCGGAGGCGAACAGATCGATATCGATCGGCCATTGCTCGGTTCCCGCCGGCATCGCCATGGCCAGGGCGCCATCTTCCGTCACCGACGAGCCCGGCGCTGCCTTCACCTTCACTTCGGGCGTGAATTGCTCTTCGGTAAGGGCGATCGAAACGGTCACCGTCTCGCCGGCGACAATCTCATCCGGCGCATCGATGGTTGGATGGCGCACCACCTCGACAGCGCCCGTCTCGGGTTGTGGAAGGGCGCCGCCGGAAGGAGGGCTTTGCGCCTGGTCGATGGGCGGCGGCGCTGGTTTCGGTGGCGCCTGCGCCTCCGGCGGACTTTCGGCGCCGGTCGCGGGTGGCGGGGCCGATGTCATGCCGTCCTCAGGGGGGATCCCTGCCTTATCGGGGGGCGGTTCGGCGCCGGTGGCTCCGCCATCCTGCGGATAGGTCCCGCCGAGATTGTTCTGGGCAGCGGCCACAGCTGCGTCTTCAAGACGTTGCTTTTCCTCTTCGTATCGTTGCCGAGCCTGCTCTTCCTGCAATTGGCGCTGCTGTTCCTGGCGTTTGTATTCCTCGTAGAGCGCCGCCTCCTTGGCGCTGTCGCCCATCGCGGCATCGGGACTGCCGGAGCCCGGTGCAACGTCCATGGGGTAGGGCTCCTGACCGCTGCCATCGGCGTAGTCGCTGCCATCAGGCTCCCAACCGCCACTCCCGGAGATGTAGCCGCCGCTCGCCATCGCCGGCGGTGCCGGTTCCGGCACAAGCGGCAGCGCCGGTGCCGCGCCGGCCACCTGGTCCGGCGTCAGCACAAAGGCAGCGTCTGCCGAGCGGCCATATGCCATCCATGGCCACTGGGCGCCTGACGTTTTGTCGATAGTGGTTTGCCTGACCGAGGCGAGGATGATGGCTATGTCCGCGCCGCGCTTGACCAGCGCAGCGGTGAGCGCATCGGCAAATACGGTGACGGGGCGGGCTTCGCCCAGTGCAACGGTTCCGGGTTTGGCCGACAGAGCGACGATGGCGTGGGTGAGGGGATCGACCGCCGCCAGACCCTGCATCACGCCGGAAGTAGGGTTGTGGCCATCGCCGGGATTGTCGAGCAGAACCACCTTCAATGTCGGGGTTGCCTCGAGCGCCTGCATGAACAGATCGAGGGGCAATGCCGTCTGGTCGACCGTTTCCTTTGAATCGATCCGGGTGCCGCGCGTCAGTAAATAGTTCCTGCCGTTGGCCTGCGCGGTGTGGCCGACATAGTAGAAGATGCCGACGGAGTCCGGTTTGGCCAGGGATTGGGCGAAATCATGCATGGCGCGCGCGACATCGGCGCGGTCGCCATCCGACACCTGCCGGACGGTGAAGCCAAGCGATCGTAGTGTCGCTGCAACGAGTTCGGCACTGAGGTCGGCGTTGGCGATTGCCGGTGAGCCCTCAGAGGCCGGATTGGCGACAACCAGCGCTATCCGCTCTTCGCCGCGCGCAGCGGAGAAGAGCGCCATGGTCATCAGCAGCACGACCGCCAGAAAAAGGCGCATGACCGTGATCCAAGCCCTGCAGGCTGCGGCGCTCACGCCACGGCTTGCCCCAATTCATCAATGGCCCAACCTTGACCATATCATGTCGGCTTCGCCGGCGCACTGCCGGTGCCGATGATGCAGTTGTGTCGCTAAAAGATATTGACTGTATGTTTAGTAATTAATACCGTTGCCCGAGATACCGAGTTGGTCAGCCGGCATTCGCCGGTGAATGATCACCAGGACGAAGGGAACTTAGGGACTCGAGGCGCAATCCCGCCGGTCCCAACAATGGGAGACACAAGCATGCAGTTGAAATCGACCGCCACGGCGCTCGGCCTGTCGCTGCTGGCGATGACCGGCATTGCCCGCGCCGAGGGCGAACTCCAAATCTACAATTGGGGCAACTACACCAGCCCGGACCTGATCAAGAAGTTCGAGGAAACCTACAAGGTCAAGGTTACCGTCACCGACTACGACTCCAACGATACGGCTCTGGCCAAGGTCCGCCAGGGCGCTTCCGGCTATGACATCGTCGTTCCATCGGCCAGCGTGATGCCGATCTGGATCAGCGAAGGCCTGCTCTTGGAAACCGATCCCAACACGATGGAGAACTTTAGAAACGTCGATCCGAGATGGGTCGACGTGCCGTTCGACCCCGGCCGCAAATATTCGGTGCCGTGGCAATGGGGCACGACCGGCATCTCGGTCAACAAATCGGTCTATGCGGGCGATCCGAACACCTCGGCGATTTTCCTCGATCCGCCGCCGGAACTCGTGGGCAAGATCAATGTCGTGCCCGAAATGGGAGACATCATGTTCCTCGCCATTGCCTATGAGGGCGGTAAGTACTGCACCGACGACAAGGTGCTTTTGAAAAAGGTGCATGACAAGCTCATCGAGGCGAAAGCGAAATGGCTGTCGCTCGACTATGCGGCCGTCGACGGTCTCGGCAGGGGCGACATTGCCGCCGGCGTCAACTGGAACGGCATATCGCTGCGCGAGCGGCTGGAGAACGACAAGATCGTCTACGGCTATCCCAAGGAGGGCTTTCCAATCTGGATGGACAATGTCGCGGTGCTCAAGGATGCCAAGAACGTCGAGAACGCCAAGCTCTTCCAGAATTTCATCATGGACCCCAGGAATGCAGCGATGATCTCGGCCTTCGCGCACTACGCCAATGGCATCAAGGGCTCCGAGCCCTTCCTGCCGGCCGATATGAAGGGCGCGCCCGAAGTGGATGTTCCGGCCGAATTTGCCGACAAGGGCCAATTCATGTCGGCCTGTCCCGCCGACGTCCAGGCGCTCTACACCAGGATCTGGACCGATCTGCAGAAATAGCAGCGCCGCCGGCCGAAGCTGACCAACATCGGGCCGCGCATCGCGGCTCGGCCATCCCCAATGCCAGATGCCGTAAAGCCGCCGCGGGAGATTTTTTATGTCCGATCTCGACCTTTGCTACATGCCGGCCAGCGAGGCGTTGCGGCTGTTCAAGGCGAAGAAACTGTCGCCTCTGGAACTGATGCAGGCCACCATCCGCCGCGCCGAGGCAACCAAGGCGACGATCAACTGCCTCACCTTCACGCATTTCGACGAGGCGATGGATCTCGCCAGAAAAGCCGAGGCGAAATACGCCAGAGGCGCCAGGACCGGCGCGCTCGAGGGCCTGCCGATCGGCATCAAGGATGAGAGCTACATCAAGGGCAAGCCGACCTCGCATGGCTCGCTGCTGTCCGGGGACGCCATTGGCGGCCATACCTCGACCATGAACGAGCGTGTCATGAAGGCCGGCGGCATCGTCCACGCCCGCACCGCGACGCCCGAATTCAGCTGCGCCGGTTATACCTGGTCGAAGCGCTGGGGCGTCACGCGCAACCCCTGGAACCCGGATTTCACGCCGGGCGGTTCGTCGGGCGGTTCGGCGGCAACGTTGGCCTCCGGCACGTCGTCGATCGCAACCGGCTCGGACATAGCGGGCTCAATCCGCATCCCTGCCTCGGCCTGCGGCCTGGTCGGCTTCAAGCCGCCTTACGGCCGCAATCCCGATGAGCCGCCGTTCAATCTCGATTTTTTCTGCCACACCGGGCCCTTGGCCCGAAACGTCGGGGATGCGATCCTGCTGCAGAACGTCATGGCCGGGCCGAGCCCGCTCGACATCGCCACGCTGCGCCCGAAACTGCGCCTGCCGCTCGACTACAAGCCGATCAAGGGTTGGAAGATCGCATTCTCCATGGATCTCGGGTCCTTCGAGGTGGATGCGGACGTGCGCAAGAACACGCTCGCTGCCTGCGATGTGTTCCGCTCGCTCGGCGCCACCGTCGAGGAGGTGGACCTCGGCTGGGGCGACGAGGTGCTCAAGGCCGGCATGGCCTATCTCGAACATCTCTTCGGCGCCTCGCTGTCGCCGCTGCTCGCCAAGAACGGCAAGGACATGACCAGCTATGCCAGGCAGTTCGCGCAGGACGGGCAGAAGTCGAAGGCGACGGATTTTGTCGCGACGCTCGATGTGGCGGCCAGGATGTACCTGACGCTGGGGCCTTTGCTGGAAAAATACGACGTGCTGATCTGCCCGACCAATGCGCTTCCCGCAGTGCCGGCGGAATTCGATCAGACCAAAGGCAAGGTCGAGATCAATGGACGAGAGGTGAACCCGTCGCTGGGCTGGGTGATGACGACGCCGTTCAACATGCTGAGCCGCTGCCCGGTTCTGTCGATCCCGTCGGGCCGCGCCGCCAACGGCGTGCCGACAGGCATCCAGATTGTCGGCCGCACCTATAGCGACGCTGACGTGTTCCGGGCGGGTATGGCCTATGAGACGGCTCGTGGTCAGTGGTACACGAATGCCGGGACACGCCCGGCGCTGTGAGTCCGCAGGGCGCCGGCATGCCAAGGCAGCGGCGGGATGTTTCGGCCGCCGGGGAAAGGCCTGACGACAATGGCGCAACGCATAGCCACTCCGGATGCGGGAAAAAGCAAGGCGGCCAAGGGTGCGGCGAACGACGCCGCGCCCAAGGACCGCCGGCGCGAGCGCGGCGAAGCGAGCGTCCAGCGCATCATCGACGCCACCATCGAGCTCATCGCGGAGGAGGGGCTGGCCAGCGTCACCATGCAGCGCATTGCCGAGCATGTCGGCTCGTCCAACGCACTGGTGGTCTTTCATTTTCGCAGCAAGGAGAACCTGTTCCGGGCCGTCCTGCAATATCTCAGCGACCAATATGACGCGCTGTGGCTGACGCTGGTGCGGGCGCCCGGCCTGTCGCCGGTGGAGCGGGTGTTGGGCGCGGTCGATTGCGCGCAGCGCTTTGCCCGGCAGCATCCGAAATGGGTCTCGGTCTTCGTCGTGTTTTCCAGCGACCGCAAGAGCATGCAGATCTACAATGAAATCGGCCTGCCGAGCGATCTCGCCTACACGGCCGAAGCGCGCGAGCTGCTGATCGAGATTTCACGCAGCGGCGGTTACACCGGCGTCGACATAGACACGCTGTCGGAGAGCCTGAACTATCTGGTGCATGGCGCCTGGTATTGGGACCATCTCAACCCGTCCAGCCGCGACACCGACGTGCTGCGCAAGACCATGCTGCTCCTGCTGCACCAGGCCTTTCCGCGGCATTTTGACTTGGGGTGAGATGCGGCCATTGCGAGCGACGAAAGCGTCCTCTGCAAACCTAAACCCGAAAATCTCTACGATGCCTTGATCTCTGTAAAAACGCTTGCACAATCCAGAGGTGCGAGCTAAACAACCCAGGGATGCATTCGAGGGTGGGTAAATGTGGCATTGGGCGATACTTCTGTTGCTGATTGGCGTGCCGGTTTTCTTCGCCGTCCGGTCGTCGCGCAAATCCTCACAGAGCCCAGATGACCTCGTGGGGTTCGGCGGCTGGCTGATCCTGCTGGCGATCAGCCTGTCCCTTTCGCCGTTGCGCACACTTGTCGATATGGCCAGTCTGGTCAAAACCTACCAACAGCTTGTTACAGTGCCCAACGGGGCCTTGGCCATCTATGGCGAGGCAGCCCTCAATCTGGCATTTCTGGTGCTTCAGCTGGTCGTGCTTGTTTCGATGCTGCGGCGAAGCCACCGCTTTCCGCAGCTGTTCATATGTCTGTGGTTCGCGATCCCTCTCTTGTTCGTACTGGACACAGTTTGGATATCGACTGTGCTTGGTGTCCCGGTAAACCGTTTGCTTGCCGGAGGAGCTCTGGTTACACCTTTGGCATCCTTCATAGTCACAGGGATCTGGGCCGCCTACGTCTACAGGTCGGTTAGGGTGAGGAACACGTTCGGCGATACGGCAGCCATACAGGCTGCCACATTTTCCTAGAAGGTCCGACGGCTGCGAGTTGGCCTGATGTCGTGCTGCCAGCTCCGCAGAATAGAACCGTCGGCAGTCCTCCTTCGTCTAACGAGCTTCGAGTGGCCTGCCACCCGAAGCTCGAAGAGTGAAGGGTGGTGCCCCCGGACGGAATCGAACCGCCGACCTTCGGTTTACAAAACCGCTGCTCTACCAGCTGAGCTACAAGGGCACGGCGCTCCGGTTAGCATATTTCGTGCGCCAGTAAAGACAAAACTCCGTTTTCGATCGCTGATGGACCCCGCCGAGGTGGGCGGGCCGCCATGCTGAAAACCGCCAATGCGATCCCTACATATCTCTCAGGTGCAAACGCATCGAACGGGGTGTCGCATGATCAGACTTGTCATCATCCTGCCGCTTGTCGTCATCGCCTGGTTTCTCGTGGTGAAGCTCATGAAGGATGTGAAGAGCGCCAAGATCGACTGGACCGGCGTCGCCACAATCATCGGCTTCATCGTGCTGGCCTTCTGGCTGCGGCACGTTACGGGCATGGGGTGACGGGAGCGAATAGCGAATAGGGAGTAGCGAATAGGGAAGTCTTAACTCCCGAAAGCCATTTCGCTACTCGCTACTCGCTACTCGCTACTCGCTGAAACCTTCGAACCTTTCGCCGCACCGCGACGACTGATCTCCAGAGGCGAATGGTCGCCTCGACCAGGGAGATCATCATGTTGAAGCGCACTCTTACGTCAGGCCTCGTCGCCATTCTCGTCGCCACCGGCGCGCTCGCCGGCACCGTGCAGTCGTCCTCCGCTCACAGCCACCACCATCATCACAAGCACCACGACAAGCCTTGGTGGTGGTGGAACCACCACCACAAGCACCACCACCACGACAAGCCTTGGTGGTGGTGGAACCACCACCACAAGCACCACCACCACAAGCATCATCATGGCAAGGTGATCATCTTCCTTTGAGCGAGACGACCGCCTCGCGGAAAGGGCGGCTTCGGCCGCCCTTTTTTGCTTGGCCTCGATAGCGATGAAACCGGCACGCAGCAGATTTTTGCCGGACCCGAGAAGAAATCTCAAAAACCTTCGAACCTTTTTTCTCGTCGCGACGACCCATCATCAAGAGGCGGATGGATCGCCTCTCGCAACGAAACAAGGAGATCGTCATGTTCACGCGCAAAATCGCTTCCGCTCTTATCGCCAGCACTGTCGCCGCCACCTCGCTGGTCGGCACCGTCCAGCCGTCGGCCGCCCACAGCCATCACCACAACCGCGAAATCGGCATCGGCATCGCCGCCGGCGTCGGCGGGTTCGTGCTCGGCAGCCTGCTCAACCAGCAGCCCCGCACCGTCTATGTCGACGACGAGGGTGGCTCCTGGCACGTCCGCCGCTGCGCCAACCGCTACGCCAGTTACGATCCGTACTCCGACACCTATGTCGGCTATGACGGCTACCGCCACTATTGCCGCCTTTAGGAGGAGGCACCCCCACACGGAAAGGAGGGGCTGTACGCAGCCCCTCCTTCCTGATTTGAGCGCGCCGCGGTGCGGGCTACGGTTCGGAGATCGGCAATCCCGCTGCACGGCAGATGCGGGCAACACTCGCATTCTGCGATTGATCGCCCATGGCGATGAGTTCGAAGCTGCTTCCTTCATCCGGATAGATCTTGGCGGCGAACGGTTGGCCTGTTGTATGACCACCGGACGACGTCTTTGCAGCGACATGGCCGCAGACCAGGATTTCGCGGCGGCCGTCGAGCGTTCGCTCGCCGGCACGCATCGTCCCGAATTTGGCGGATACAGGATCCTGCAAATGCTGGCGAATGCCGATCGTGATTGTCTCCTCCAAAGCGAGCGAGATCGGAATCTCGCTGACTTGCTGGGAGACAGGGGCGGGCTCGGGCGCCGTCGCCACGCATCCGCACAGTGAAGCGGCGAGCAAAAGCTGAAGCGTTCTCCGCATTATAATCGGAACCCGCCGATCATCCTCGTCACCTCAGCGGCGGCGTCGCGCACCAGCGGCCCGATCTCGTCCAGCCGCTCCATCGTCACCCGCACCGTCGGTCCGGAGACCGAGACACCGCCGATCGGCTCGCCGAACTCGTTGAAAATGGCGGCGGCCACGCAGCGCATGCCGGGATGCCGCTCCTCGTCGTCGACCGACCAGCCGCGGTGCTTGATGACAGCCAGGTCATGGGCCAGCGCCGAAATGTCGGACAGCGTCTTGTCGGTGAAGCGCTGCAGGCCCGACTTGCGCAGGATGGCGGCGACGCGTTCCGGCTCGAGCTGCGCCAGCACCGCCTTGCCGATGCCCGAGGCATGGAAGGAGCTGCGCGTGCCCGGGCGGAAGAAGGCGCGGATCGCCTGATGGGTCTCGACCTGGCTGACGAAAACGACGCAATCGTCCTCGGCGACGCCGAGATTGGCGGTTTCACCGGTCTTCTCCATCAATTCCTGCATGACCACGCGGGCCCTGTCGACAAGCTTGCGGCGGCGCAGGAAGGCGGCACCCATGCGGTAGGTCTCGACGCCGATCGACCACAGCTGGTCCGATGTATCGAACTCGACCATGCCGTGGTTCTGCAGCGTCGTCAGCATGCGGTAGGCGGTGGACGCCGCGAGCTCGCTACGCGCCGAAATCTCGCTCAGCGACAGGCCACTGCCTTCAGCGACGATGGCCAGGATGCGCAAGGCCCGGTCCAGCGACTGTACAGAACCGGCCTCGGACGGACCGTTGAAAGCGCGCGGCCGGCCGCGCTGGCGTTTTTCGCTGGTTTCCATGGCGGCATTGTCGCCGGTTTCGCCGAAATCGCAATGAAAAACTTTTTCATCGATTTTGATGGCCGGATTCATGGAAAACGAAAAAGCCAGTGGAATCAGTGTATAGAAGGGGTTTTCTCGAAATGAAAAATTATTCTGAAAAAATTGAAAAATGAAAACGACACTGGCATTGTCAACCAACCAACAATCTTGAGGAGGCTGGACATGGCCAGGATGCGCGCTGTCGATGCAGCGGTTCTCGTTCTCGAAAAGGAAGGCATTTCCTGCGGCTTCGGCGTGCCGGGCGCGGCGATCAATCCGTTCTATTCGGCGCTGAAGGCGAGGGGCTCGATCCGCCACATCCTGGCGCGGCATGTCGAGGCGGCCTCGCACATGGCCGAAGGTTATACGAGGGCCAAGGCGGGCAATATCGGGCTTTGCATCGGCACATCCGGCCCCGCCGGTACCGACATGATCACCGGGCTTTATTCGGCGGCGGCGGACTCCATCCCGATCCTGTGCATCACCGGTCAGGCGCCGCGGGCACGGCTCAACAAGGAGGATTTCCAGGCGGTCGATATCGCCGCCATAGCCGTACCCGTCGCCAAATGGGCGGTCACGGTCATGGAGCCCTATCTCGTGCCGATGGCGCTGCAGAAGGCGTTTCACCTGATGCGCTCGTCGCGGCCTGGTCCGGTGCTGATCGACCTGCCGGTCGATGTGCAACTGGCCGAGATCGAATTCGATATCGATGCCTACGTGCCGCTTGTCCCGTTCAAGCCGGCAATGTCGCGCGCCCAGGCCGAAAGGGCCTTGGCGATGCTCAATGCCGCGGAAAAGCCGCTGATCGTCGCCGGCGGCGGCATCATCAACGCCGATGTGTCGGATCTGTTGATCGAATTCGCCGAGATAACGGGCGTGCCGGTCATACCGACATTGATGGGCTGGGGCACGATCCCCGACGATCACCGGCTGATGGCCGGCATGTGCGGGCTGCAGACCTCGCACCGCTACGGCAATGCGACCATGCTGGAAGCCGATTTCGTCTTTGGCATCGGCAATCGCTGGGCCAACCGCCACACCGGTTCGGTCGATGTCTACACCAAGGGCAAGAAATTCATCCATGTCGACATCGAACCGACCCAGATCGGCCGGGTGTTCGCGCCGGATCTCGGCGTCGTCTCGGACGCCGGTGCGGCACTGAAGATGCTGCTCGACGTCGCCACCGAATGGAAGACGGCAGGAAAGCTGCGCGACTGGTCGGGCTGGGCGAAGGAATGCCAGACCCGCAAGAAGACGATGAAGCGCAAGACGCATTTCGAGCAGGTGCCGCTGAAGCCGCAGCGCGTCTATGAGGAGATGAACAAGTCGTTCGGCCGTGACACCACCTACGTCACCACGATCGGCCTCTCGCAGATCGCCGGGGCGCAGTTCCTGCATGTCTACAAGCCGCGCAACTGGATCAATTGCGGCCAGGCCGGCCCGCTCGGCTGGACGCTGCCGGCAGCGCTTGGCGTGCGCGCCGCCGATCCGGATCGCACCATCGTGGCGCTGTCGGGCGACTACGACTTCCAGTTCATGATCGAGGAACTGGCGGCCGGCGCACAGCACAAACTGCCGTATATCCATGTCGTCGTGAACAATGCCTATCTCGGCCTGATCCGCCAGGCGCAGCGCGGTTTTGCGATGGATTTCGAGGTGAGCCTGGCCTTCGAGAACGTCAACCGCGCCAACGATCCGGAGGCCGGCTACGGCGTCGATCATGTCGCGGTCGCAGAAGCGATGGGCTGCAAGGCGGTCCGGGTGCGCAAACCGGAAGAGTTCGCCGGCGCGTTCAAGGAAGCGCAGCGGCTGATGAAGGAATACCAGGTGCCGGTGGTGCTCGAATTCATCCTCGAGCGCGTCACCAACATTTCCATGGGCACGGAAATCGACAAGATCACCGAATTCGAGGACCTTGCCGAAAGCCATGAGGATGCGCCAACGGCGATTGTGTTGCTCGATTAGGCGCGCCGATATTCAGGTGAGACAGGCCTGCAAACGGCGCCTTCCTGCGCTTCCGGTGCTCACGTACAGAAAGTACGTTCCGCTCCGGTTTTCGAAAGTCACCGTTTTCGACTCTGCCCGACCTGAATCTCAACACGCCTAGGGCCAAGCAGAAGAAGGAGAAAAAGAATGCCGCGTTTTTCAGCCAATCTGTCGATGCTCTTTGGCGAGCATGAGTTCCTCGATCGCTTCGATGCCGCAGCCCGCGCCGGCTTCAAGGGCGTCGAATATATCGGCCCCTATGATCATGCGCCCGAGATCGTTGCGGCGCGGCTGAAGAAGAACGGCCTGAACCAGGTGCTTTTCAACCTGCCGGCCGGCGACTGGGGCAAGGGCGAGCGCGGCATCGCGGTGCTACCCGACCGCGTGCCGGAATTCCGGCAAGGCATCGCCAAGGCGATCAGCTATGCCCATGCGCTGGGCTGCGAGCAGGTCAATTGCCTCGCCGGCATCGCGCCGCAGGGCGTGGATCGTTCGGTGCTGGAAAATACCTTTGCCGAAAACCTGGCGTTTGCGGCCGAGAAACTGGAGCAGGCCGGCATCCGGCTTTTGATCGAGCCGATCAACACGCGTGACATCCCGGGCTTCTTCCTGAACTATTCGAACCAGGCGCTGGCGCTGATCGACCGCGTCGGCTCGAAGAACCTGTTCCTGCAATACGACATCTATCACATGCAGATCATGGAGGGGGATCTCGCCCGTACCATCAAGGCCAACCTCGGCCGCATCGCGCATATCCAGCTTGCGGACAATCCCGGCCGTCACGAGCCGGGGACGGGCGAGATCAATTATCCCTTCCTCTACGAGCAAATCGACAGGATCGGCTATTCCGGCTGGGTCGGAGCGGAATACAAACCGAAGGCGGGGACGGAGGCTGGGCTGGGGTGGTTTCGGGAGCTTAACGGGCAGGGGAGTGCTGCGGCTTAGCTGTTACGATTGAAGTCGCGTTCCTTCGCGCCCCCCTCTGGCCTGCCGGCCATCTCCCCCACAGGTGGGGAGATCAGACGTCATCCCGGCTTTCGCCAATCCCCAACATTGCAGGGTGAGCGAGGCGCCGAAACTGCCGATCTCCCCACAAGTGGGGGAGATGGCCGGCAGGCCAGAGGGGGGCGCGAAGGAACTCAGCCTCAACAAAGGAGACAACAATGGAAACCATCGGCTTCATCGGCCTCGGCATCATGGGCGCGCCGATGGCGGGGCATTTGCTGGATGCCGGCTACACCGTCATCGCCAGCGACCACCGCTCGAAGCCGCCGGCCGATCTCGTCGCCAAGGGCTTGAGAAGCATCACCGGCCACGCGGCAGTGGCCAAGGCCGCGGATATCGTCATCACAATGGTCCCAGACACGCCGCAGGTAGCCGAGGTGCTGTTCGGCGAGAACGGTGTCGCTTCCGGCCTGAGCAAGGGCAAGCTGGTCATCGACATGAGCTCGATCTCGCCGATCGAGACCAAGGTTTTCGCCAAGAAAATGAACGATCTCGGCTGCGACTATCTTGACGCGCCGGTGTCGGGCGGCGAGGTCGGCGCAAAGGCGGCGTCGCTGACCATCATGGTCGGCGGCGAGGACAAGGCGTTCGAGCGCGCCAAGCCCGTGTTCGAAAAGATGGGCAAGAACGTCACGCTTGTCGGCCCGAACGGCGTCGGCCAGACCACCAAGGTTGCCAACCAGATCGTCGTAGCCCTGACCATCGAGGCGGTCGCCGAGGCGCTGGTCTTTGCCGCAAAAGCCGGCGCCGACCCCGCCAAGGTCCGGCAGGCGCTGATGGGCGGGCTGGCGGCATCGCGCATCCTCGAGGTGCATGGCGAGCGCATGATAAAGCGCACCTTCGCGCCGGGCTTCCGCATCGAACTGCACCAGAAGGATCTCAGCCTGGCGCTGGAAGGCGCCAAGGCGCTCGGCGTCTCATTGCCCAACACCTCGACGACGCAGCAGCTGTTCAACTCGTGCGCGGCGAATGGGGGGGCGAAAGAGGATCATTCGGCGCTGGTGCGGGCGCTGGAGCGGATGGCGGGGCATGAAGTGGGTGAATAGTGAACGGTGACGGTAAGAACGCTTTCCATTCAGCATTCACTATTCACTTTCCAAGGAACTTCCGTGCCGCATAAAGGCTCACCGCCGCGGCGTTCGACACGTTGAGCGAGCGGATGGCGCCGGGCATGTCGAGGCGGGCGAGTGTCGTCACCGTCTCGCGCGTCTTCTGGCGCAGGCCCTTGCCTTCGGCGCCGAGCACCAGGGCTATCTTTTCGCCTGAAAAACTCGTTTCGAGTTCGGCCGGCCCGTCCGAATCGAGGCCGATGGTCTGGAAGCCGGCATCGTGCAGCTGTCCCAGCGCGTCGGCCAGGTTCTTCACCTCGATCTGGTCGATATGCTCCAGTGCGCCGGAGGCGGATTTGGCCAGCACGCCGGATTCCTGCGGGCTGTGGCGGGCCGTGGTGATCAGTGCGCCGGCGCCGAAGGCGACCGCCGAGCGCAATATGGCGCCGACATTGTGCGGGTCGGTGACCTGGTCGAGTACCAGCACCAGTTTCGTGTCGCCGAGCGTGTCGAGGCGTTTCGGCTTCAACGGTTCGGCTTCGATCAGCACGCCCTGATGCACGGCATCCGAACCGGTGATCTTGTCGATCTCCTTGGGCTCGACGAGTTCGGCCTTGAACGGCAAAGCGGCGAGGTCGGCGATCGCCAGCCGCTCGGCGGCATTGCGCGTCACCAGCATTTTACGGATCTTCCGCCGCGGATTGTCGAGCGCCGCGCGCACCGTATGCAGGCCATAGAGCCTGACCAGCCCGTCGGCGGCGTTTTCGCCCGGCGGCACCGGCTGGCGCGGCCGGAAGGCGGGCGCGCCGCCGGCCTTCTCGTCGCGATGGGCGCGGCGCAGCTTGGCGTAATGGGTGTCTTTGGCGGTCTTGGGCGTGTTGTCATTGCTCATGGCCGGCTTCTATAGCCGCGTCGCCGGGCTGTGGATACAGGCAGAAAGCCGGCTTGCCGGGCAGGCTGTCAAATTCAGCGCATTTTGCCTTGCGGTGCGGTTGACACCCACTGGCCTTGCCGCCATAAGGCGCTTCGCTGATTTCGGACAAAACCCTGGTTTCGACCTGATCGGCGAGAATGCCTCGTTGCAAGGCTTCGACGGCAGGCTGGAGAGGTGCCCGAGTGGTTAAAGGGGACGGACTGTAAATCCGTTAGCTTAGCTTACGTTGGTTCGAATCCAACCCTCTCCACCACTGCCAGCCCGCGAACCTTGAGGACGATGCGGGTATAGCTCAGTGGTAGAGCAGCAGCCTTCCAAGCTGAATATGCGGGTTCGATTCCCGCTACCCGCTCCAAACTCCCCACTCCGCATCAGATCTCAGCGAATATCTCCACAACGTTGCCGTCCGGATCGCGGAAGAACACTGTCCTGTGGCCTCATTCCTGGTCGGTGAGCGGCAGGACTGGCTGCACGCCCTTGGCCTGAAGCGCCTCGGCGCAAGCAGCGACCATCTCCGGCGCCACCCGGAATGCCAGCTGAAGCGACAGCGCATCCCGCTGCTGCGGCGTGTCGTTGAACATCATGCCGAGGCTGGTCAAGGCCAGCGTGTTCGGGCCGACCCGATATTCGATCCACCTGTCGCCGAGTTCGCGCTGCAGATCAAATTCCATCACATCCCCGTAGAAGTGCCGCATGGCGGCCATGTCGCGGGCGAAGATGACGGTGTAGTCGATCTGACGGATTTCATTGAGCGCATTCATTGTCGAAGTCCCGTGGGCAGATGTTCGATCGCCCGCAACCTAGCTTTCCTTTAAAGTAGTACAAGACTATAGCTTATACTGGTATTGGAGGTGACTGCATGCCATACGACGGCCCACGGCACGATGAGCTTGCCCGCTTCCTGCGCGAGCGGCGGGACCGCTTGCCGCGGATCGATGGCGCCAATGGCCGCCGCCGGGCGCCGGGCCTCAGGCGCGAAGAGGTCGCCGCCCAGGCGGGGATCAGCACCACCTGGTACACCTGGCTCGAGCAGGGACGGGAGGTGAACGCGTCGCCGCAGGTGCTTCGCTCGCTGGCGCGGGTGCTGAGACTGAGCCGGTCGGAGCAGGCCTATCTCTTCCAATTGGCGCGGCCCGATCTCGATTGGCGAAACCGGCTCGGCGCGCAAGGCCTGCCCAGCGCGCCGTTGCTCAGCCTGCTCGACGGGCTGGCGCCGCACCCGGCATATGTCGTCAATCGCTACTGGCAGGTCGTCGCCTGTAACCATCCGGCGGCGGTGCTGCTTGGGGATTTCGAGACGGATGATGAGTGGTCCGGCAGCCTGCTCGCCCGGCTGTTTCTCGACCTGGAATGGCGGCAGCGCTTTGTCGACTGGCCGGAGGTTTTGCGCTCGGCGGCGGCGCAGTTCCGGCTTGCCACTGTCGCCATGACTCGCGATCCGGTGCTGGCTGCGCTGGTTTCGTCACTGGAAGCGGCAAGCGAAGCGTTCGCCACGTGCTGGAACAGCCGCGACATCGCCGAGCCACCGATCTGGCGGAAATCCATCCGGCACCCTGTCGCCGGCGCGATGTCGTTCGATTTCGCCACGCTGCAGCCGGGCGGCCGCGACAGTGATTTCTCGGTTTCCGTCTACACGCCGGTCGATGCGTCGACTGCCAGGCGGTTCGCGGCGCTGGTCGCAGCAACGCCCGACAGCCGCAAGGCGGTGCCGGGCGTGTTTGCGCGTGATGCAGGCGCAGAAGTCTAGCTGTTGAAGGCGGACGCGACCTGGTGTTGCTGCGGCACCTGTCCGTTCGGCGTCAGTCTGTCGACAATGCCGGGCAGGGCTGTGGACAATTGCTTGAGCAACTCCTGCTCGTCCAGTCCGGTCCTTTGCGCGATCTCTCGAATGACCTGCGGGCCGATCGCCTTGCCGAGATCATTGGCGTTGATCGGCTGGTTCTGTCCGGTGCCGACCCAGGAGTCAGCGACATTGCCTTGGCCGGCAGTCTTGAGCTTGTCGAGCAGTCCGCCCAGTCCGCCAAGCAGGCCGCCATCCCCTGAGGCCGTGGTTCCGGTGGGGGCTGGCGTTTGAGGCTGGGCGGGCTCGCCCGTCTCTTCGGCACTCGTCTGTTCGGCGCTTCTGCCGCTCAGCATCTTTCCCACCAGCAGCGCGCCGAGCGCGATCATCAGCGGTTTGGTGATGTTGCCGCCAGGTACGGCATTGTCAAAAAGTCCCATAGGTCAATCCTCCATAACGACCAAGCCCGTCCCGCCGGCTACAATGGAGCATGCGGGCGGAAATTCAAGTTGGCTTGAGCTTTTGACAATCATGTGACCATGATCGGCCGGCGGGGGAATGGAGAGGAAAAATGGGCATTATCAGTTGGATCATCCTCGGCGTCATCGCCGGCTTTATCGGCAGCAAGATCGTCAACAAGACCGGCCAGGGCCTGATCATGGATATCGTGCTCGGCATTGTCGGCGCCATCGTCGGCGGGCTGATCTTCAGCGCCTTTGGCGCCACGGGCGTGACCGGCCTCAACATCTGGAGCCTGATCGTCGCCGTCATCGGCGCGGTGGTCGTGCTGTGGGCCTATCACCAGTTCTCCGGCAAGCGAACGCTTTAGGCACCAGTCTGCCGACTGGCTGACCGCAGGACGGCCAAACCTGCTTCGACGCGTTGACTTGAAGGTCAGGCGACGACGGTCAGCCTGCGTTTGCGTTCATCAAGCGAGACGATGGTCAGCCCGCTCGCGACCACCAGCAGGATGCCGCAGACCGCCAGGGCATTCGGGAACTGCCCGAATACCAGCACGCCTGAGATGACCGCCCAGACGGTAAAGCAGTAGTAGAACGGCGCCACCACGCCGGTCGGACCGACGCGATAGGCCATGAAGATGAAGAAATGGCCGAAGATCAGGAAGAATCCGGCGCCGGCCATGAGCAGCAGGTGCCGGGCTTCCGGCATCACCCAGCGCTCGGAAACGAGATGCGCGGCGCCCGCGCCGATCAGCACCACCACGACGGCGGAAATGGCGACGATCATGCCCGGCACTTCGGCCGCGACCCGCCTGCCGGCAAGATCGCGCGCCGCCGCCAATGCCGCGTTGCCGAGCGCCAGCAACGCATAGACCGAGATGCCCTGCATGGTCGGCTGGGCCACCATAAGCGCACCGATGAAGCCGAGCCCGATCAGCGCCATGCGCACGCCGCCGATCCGTTCGCCGAACAGGATGGAGGAGCCGACCAGCATCAAAAGCGGGGTGATCTGCCCGAGCGCGGTCGAATCGGCGATCTGCATGTTGGCCAGCGCCACGACGTAGCAAAGGATGGCCGCCAGCTCGAGCAGGTTGCGGCGCAGCACGCGTTTGTCGAAGATCAAAGGGATCTGCCTGCCATAGCCCAGCAGGAACAGCAGCGGCATGCCCCATAGCGTGGCCGCGACCCCGCGCAGGAACAGCACTTCATAGGACGGCAATCCCGCTGTGGCGAGCTTCATCATCGTGTCGTTGACGAGGTACGACCCCGTCGAAACGATCATGAACAGCGGGCCGCGTATGGAGGTCGGTATGAATTGCATGGGGCAACCAAATCAGACCGCCGCCGCAGCGGCAATGGGCCAGGCGCCGGCTGCACATCCGGCAGGCAAAGGCCAGGACATGGGCGGGACAGGACATGGGCGGGAATAGCAAACAGGTGCTGGAGCCCGCAGCCCCCATTTCATTTCCGTTCGCGCGTTCCTATATCAGCGCCACATCCCCGCAATCGGATCATCGGTTCGCACCGAGTGGACAGCGCACCCGGCCACAAGGCACTTGTGTTTTTCGGCCGTAGTCGCTAATCGCCCGCATTCGACTGAACTGAAGGTCAAGGCCGTCCAAGGAAAGAGACTATGGCAAAAGGTAAATTCGAGCGTAACAAGCCTCATGTGAACATTGGCACGATTGGCCACGTCGATCATGGCAAGACGTCGCTGACGGCGGCGATCACGAAGTATTTTGGCGAATACAAGCGCTACGACCAGATCGATGCGGCGCCCGAAGAGAAGGCCCGCGGCATCACGATTTCGACGGCGCACGTCGAATACGAGACGGCTGCGCGCCACTACGCCCATGTCGACTGCCCCGGCCACGCCGACTATGTGAAGAACATGATCACGGGCGCTGCGCAGATGGACGGCGCGATCCTGGTCGTGTCGGCCGCCGACGGCCCGATGCCGCAGACCCGCGAGCACATCCTGCTTGCCCGTCAGGTCGGCGTGCCGTCGATCGTGGTGTTCCTGAACAAGGTCGACCAGGTCGACGATGCCGAGCTGCTCGAACTGGTCGAGCTCGAGGTTCGCGAGCTTCTGTCGAAGAACGAGTTCCCCGGCGACGACATTCCGATCGTCAAGGGTTCGGCGCTGGCTGCTCTGGAAGATTCCAACAAGACCATCGGCGAAGATGCGATCCGCGAGTTGATGGCTGCGGTCGATGCCTATATCCCGACGCCGGTTCGTCCGCTGGACAAGCCGTTCCTGATGCCGATCGAAGACGTGTTCTCGATCTCGGGCCGTGGCACGGTCGTGACCGGCCGCGTCGAGCGCGGCATCGTCAAGGTCGGCGAGGAACTGGAAATCATCGGCATCCGCCCGACGACCAAGACGACCTGCACGGGCGTCGAGATGTTCCGCAAGCTGCTCGATCAGGGCCAGGCCGGCGACAACATCGGCGCGCTGCTGCGCGGCGTTGATCGTGAAGGCGTCGAGCGCGGCCAGGTTCTGGCCAAGCCCGGTACGGTGAAGCCGCACAAGAAGTTCGTGGCCGAAGCCTACATCCTGACCAAGGACGAAGGTGGCCGTCACACGCCGTTCTTCACCAACTACCGTCCGCAGTTCTACTTCCGCACGACCGACGTGACCGGCATCGTGTCGCTGCCGGAAGGCACGGAAATGGTTATGCCCGGCGACAACATCACGGTCGATGTCGAGCTGATCGTGCCGATCGCCATGGAAGAGAAGCTGCGCTTCGCCATCCGTGAAGGCGGCCGCACCGTCGGTGCCGGCATCGTCGTCACCATCAAAGAGTAATCGAGCCCGGCATCGCCGATCGAAACGGATAGGGGCGGCCCTCGGGCCGCCCTTTTTCGTTGGCCAGATGTGCCTGTTTTGGGGTCCCAATCTCTGTTGCAAGTCTGTGAGCCTCTACAGTATAGATTGCATTGAGGGCTTGGTCGGATGGTTCCACAGCACCGTTTGCATAGTCGGTCATGGTGGGCACTGGGGCTGATCTGCCTGGTGTCGATGTTTGCCATGGGCACTGCCGCCTTGGCGGCCGAGACAAAAAATTCAGAGCCGGATCCGGATCCGCCGATGCGGTTCGTCGTCGTGCGCAGCGACGCGGCGGGCTGTGAGCCGAGCTGTCCGGAATGGATATCGGCCGAGGGTGCGATATCGGCCAAGTCGCCGGCGCTGCTCAAGGCTGCCCTGAAAACGCTCGGCGGCCGCAAATTGCCGATCGTCATCAACTCTCCCGGCGGCGATGTCGATGCAGCCATCGCCATGGGCCGGATGATACGCAAGAACAAGCTCGACATCGCGGTCGGCAGGACCTGGTTCGTCGGCTGCGAGCCAGGGGTGAAAAACTGCAAGGAGAACGACGCCAGAGGCGCGCACTATATCGGCAGCCCCTATGTGCTCGGCAGCTATTGCGCATCCGCTTGTCCAATGATGCTGGCCGGCGGCACCAGGCGCCTGGTCGGGCCGCTGGCCTATCTCGGCGTCCACCAGATCACCACCACGATCGTGCAGATGAACGTGCAATATCAGGTCCGCTACCGGATCGTGAAAGGCAAGAAGCGGGTCATCAGCAAGAAGGTCGTCAGCCGCAAGAACACCGGCAGCTACAAGACCTACGAGATGAGCAAGGGGGTGGAGCGCAAGCTGTCCGCCTATTTCAAGGAGATGGGTGTCGACCTCAGCATCATCGAGACGATGAAGAGCACGCCGGCCAGCGACATCCAGCAGATCGACCTCAGCGACATGCTGACAATGAAGCTGGTCACCAGCGAAGACGCTGCAGATCTGCTGACCAGCGCAAGCCTGTGCAGGCTGGACCTTCCGGCTCCGAATTGCCGGGAAATACCGGCGAACAAGCCAGCCGGCGGCCTGCCGGATGTGGCAAAGGCTGCGCCGCTGCCGGTGAAGCCGGAGAGCGCGCCGCACGATGACGGCATGCGCTTTGTCGTGGTTCGCGGCAGCAACCCGCTCTGCAATCCCGACTGCCCGGAATGGATTGCAGCGCAAGGCGCGATTACGCCCCAGACGCCGCAGAAACTCAGCCAATTGCTCGCCACGCTTGGCAACCGGCGGCTGCCGGTGGTGATCAGCTCGCGAGGCGGCGACCTCTCCGGCGCCCTGGCGGCGGGCCGGATCATCCATGAAAAGAAGCTCGACGTTGCCGTTGCCCGCACCGATTTCGTCGGCTGCGACCCGGCAGAGTGGAATTGCCTGGCCAGGGAAGGCGCCTATGCCGGGCTGAGCGTCGATGGCGACGGCGACTGCGATTCGGCCTGCGCGCTCATGCTGGCCGGTGGCGCCAGGCGGCTTGTCGGTACCCAGGCGCGGCTCAGCCTCTATCTGATGGGGCAGAAGCAGGCGGTCAAGTCCTACCTCGACGAGATGGCGATCAGCCCCGCTTTGTTCAGGGCGCTCCAGGGCAGTTCGGTCGAGCGCCAGCTCGAACCCGACATGATGCTGAAGGTTGGCCTGACGACCGGGCGCCAGTCGGTGGATGCGCTGACGGGTTCCAGCATCTGCAAGTCGGCGCCGAAACCTGAGAATTGCCGCGTGGTGCCGTCGTCCAATGGCTGATCGCGCCTATCGTCATGGAAGAGAAGCCTTGCTTCGCCTTCCGTGAAGGCGGCCGCACCGTCGTGCCGGCGTCGTCATCACCATCGAGAAATAGTCGAGCCGGTGTCAGCCGGATCGACCAGGAGAGGGCGGTCTTTTGGGCTGCCTTTTTGTTTCCGGCGTTGCGCGGCACAAGTATTGCACGGTTGGTCAAAGCTATTGCAAGCACCGTCGCCGCAACTATTATGGATTGCATTGAGGGGTTTGCCGGGCGTGGTTTGGGGACACCGTTCAGACAATGCTGCAAGGTGGCGGCGCGGGCTGGTTCGGCTGGCGACGGTGGCCGCGATGGCGATGGCTGCCTTCGCCGCGAAGGCCGAGGATGCCGCCCCCGGGACATGGCAGACATTGCTCCCTCTGCAGGGAGTGCCCTATCCGACGAATGATCCGACGATATGGTCCGAGGATCGCTCGGAGATGAAGTTTGTCGTCGCGCGCAGCAACGCACCGGGCTGCGAGCCCAATTGTCCGGAGTGGATCTCCGCCGAAGGCGACATCGCAGCCGGCACGCCAGCCCTGCTCAAGCGCACCTTGAAGAAGCTAGGCAGTCGCAAACTGCCGATTATCGTCAATTCCTTTGGCGGCAACGTCAATGCAGCGCTCGAACTTGGCCGGATAATCCGCAAGAACAAGCTCGATATCGCCGTAGGCAAGACCGAGTTTTCCGACTGTTGGCCCGGGACGGATGGTTGTGGTTTTAGTTACGGCAAAGGTTCCGCCTATCTCGGCCGGGCGTCTGATGGCGCCAGCTGCAACTCCGCCTGTCCGCTGATGTTTGCCGGTGGCGTCCGCCGCGTGGCCGGCGGCTGGAACTATCTGGGTGTTCACCAGATCACGACCACCTGGTTCCCCTCCACCACGCACTACCGGACCACATATCGCGTCAAACGGGGCAAAAAATATCGGGTCACCACGCAAACGGTCACTCAAGGTGAAAGCTACAAGACCTATGAGATGAGCAAGGGGTACGCGAGAAAGATCTCGGCCTATCTCCGAGAGATGGGTATCGGGCAGGGCGTGCTGGACTTGATGAAGGCGACGCCGGCGAGCGACATCAGGCAGATCGGCCTCCACGATATGCTGACGATGAAACTGGCGACCAGCACGGACACTCTGGACCTGTTTACCAGAGCAAGTTTGTGCATGTTCGACCCGCCGGCTCCGAACTGCCGGGAAATACCGGGAAACAAGCCAGCCGGCGGACAAACGCCCGTGGCCAAGCCGGCCGTGGTGGCTGCGATCAAGGCAAAGACCGGCCCCCCACTTTCTCAGGCGGCCAAGGCTCCAGCTCCCAAGCCGTTGCAGGCAGCGCCAGGGAATTCGACGCCAGATATGCGCTTCGTTGTCGTTCGCGGCAGAGACTCGCTCTGCAATCCCGATTGCCCGGAATGGATCTCGGCGGAAGGCGCGATGACGCCTCAGACCCCGCAAAAGTTGCGCCAGTTGCTCGACACCCTTGGCAACCGGCGGCTGCCGGTGGTGATCAGCTCACAGGGGGGCAGCCTGTTCAGCGCTCTGGCCGCGGGAAGGCTTATCCATGAACGGAAGCTCGACGTCGCCGTCGCTCGCACCACTATCGTCGGCTGCGACCCGCCCGAGGCAGGCTGCTTGGCCGATAACGGTGCCTATGTCGGGCTGATTAGCGATTTTGGAGTGGAGTGCGATTCGGCCTGCGCGCTCATGCTTGCCGCCGGCGCCAAAAGGCTGGTCGATCCCAAGGCGAGGCTCAGCATGTCCTCGAGGGGATAGACGCAGTTGGTTAAAGCCTACCTGGAGGAGATGGAGATGGACCCAGCTCTGTTCGCCGCGATAGGCTCGGTCGAGCGTCAGCTCGAGCCCGACATGATGCTCAAAGTCGGGCTGACAACCGGGCCGGAGTCGGTGGAGGCGCTAACTGGCCCCGCTATTTGCAAAACCTCACCCAAGCCCGACAACTGTTTGCTTCCGCCGACAGCCAAGGCCGAGTCGCCCGCCAAACTGTAGGCATCGCAGAAACTGGCCATCGAGGCAGGTTGAGCCATGCCCGATTTCTCCGCTATCGTCGTGGCAGGCGTCGCCCGGGGGAGGATCGAGAATGAGCCAGGATATCCCGACACTCTACGAATGGGCCGGCGGCATCGAAGCCCTCAATCGGCTGACGGAAACCTTTTACGACAAGGTGTCCCGCGACCCGGTGGTCGGCCCGGTGTTCAAACACATGTCGCCGGATCATCCCGCGCATGTCGCGGCCTTTATCGGCGAGGTTTTTGGCGGGCCGAAGACCTACAGCGAGAAATTTGGCGGTCACCGCGAGATGGTCATGCATCATCTCGGCAAGCATTTGACGGAGGAACAGCGCCGCCGCTGGATCAGCCTGCTTGCCGATGCCGCCGATGCGGTCGGGTTGCCGGACGATCCCGAATTCCGCTCCGCCTTCATCGGCTATGTCGAATGGGGATCGCGGCTGGCCAAGATGAACTCTGCCCTCGGCGAGACTTGCGACCCGCAGACCGAACCGATGCCGGCCTGGGGCTGGGGCGTGCCGGGCGGGCCGTACAAGCCGCCGGCCGGGGGCTGAGCGCCGGCATGCGGCTTCAGGCAGGCGAAAAATCGAGATAGGCAGGGACGGGCTGGTCATCACCTATCCGGATTTCCGGCAAAGGATCTGAAAGCGCGTCAGACAACTCTTTACAGCGCGCCCGGAAGCTTTTAGGAAGCGCCTGCGCTGAAACGCGCGTACGGGCATAGCTCAGTTGGTAGAGCGGCGGTCTCCAAAACCGCAGGTCGTAGGTTCGAGCCCTGCTGCCCGTGCCATTTTCCTTGTTGGAATCCGGCATTTTAGAAACGCCTTGTTTTGGCTCCTCGTTTGGTTGGGCTGAAGCCGCGTACTCACGAGCCCATCCGACGTTCCGAAGGCATGCGCAGAGCGAGAGCGCTGATGCGCAATGCCGAAGTCGGCGTATTTCCACGAACCGATTTCCTTGATCCAACTGCCATTGGCGAGCCAATTGCCGTTTGCGTTCACAATTCAGAATAGGCCTATTTTGCTGCCGCCGGCTGCTTTTCAGCGGCTGCGAATTATTGGAAGCGGGATGCTGGCCTGGCTTCTGGAATTTTTTTGAACAGGGGTCTTGAACCGGTTTTCAGCCCTTCCCAATTCGTTTCCCGCCGAGGCCGATTGGCTTGGCAAAAAATGGCGGCGCCGCACGGGGCGGCGTCCTTGTACCCATGTTGCTTCAAGGAGGATGTGGCTATGAGAACCTTTGATACTCTCTATCGCAGCACCGTCGGTTTCGACCGTCTTTTCGACATGCCCGACAATGGTACGCGGCCCGACTGGCCACCCTATAACATCGAGAAGGTCGACGAGAACGATTACCGTATCTCGATGGCCATCGCGGGCTTCAGCCAGGATGAGGTTGAGCTGACCCAGCATGGACCCGAACTGGTCGTGGCAGGCCAGAAGGCTGATGACCAGAGCGGACGCCAGCTGCTGCACCAGGGCATCGCCTACCGCAGTTTCAGGCAGACGTTCAAGCTTGCCGACCACATGAAGATCAAGGCAGCAAACCTTGAGAACGGTCTCCTGACCATCGACATCGTCCGTGAGATTCCCGAAGAGCTGAAGCCTCGCCGCATTAGCATCGGGGCCGGCGACGCCCAGGTGGGCAAGCAGATCGCCCAGGATACGGAACGCACCCGCAAAGCGGCCTGATCGTATCGATTCAGTTATCCCTGCGGTCCGCCTCCCGGCTTCGGCCGGGAGGCCCAGATTGCGGAGAATGGAGATGGACAACTTCTACGAGACACCGACACTTTCTGCGGCACGCTCGGGCAAAATTGAAACTTCTTTGTGCTTGCTCGACAATCCAGACAACGTCATCAACCATCCACGCCTCAGCAGTGGAGAAAAGCGGGCACTGCTTTCCTCGTGGGCGTCCGATGCCTGCGCGGTGGAAAACCAGCCTGCCTTGCGCCGCCTGGACAACGGCACGGTAATCCCTGTCGACCAGATTCTGAGTGCGTTGAAGGCTCTGGATGAGAAACCCACGCTGGGGAAAGAGACTTCAGGCCGGGTGCTGCCTTGGCGACCCCCCTCGCGCCGCAGCGTTCTCAAGGCTTGGCGGCGTCGGGGCCGTTCTTTCGGCCCCGACGATGACGACGACCCGCCCCCGTGCCCGGCAGTGATCGCGCCGCGCCCACGCCCACCATGCGGAATGGGCGCAGTGGCCGGGGTCGAACTCGCCTGTGCCTAACTAACCCTGGGTTGATCCAGCTGCCTCGGCATGGGCAGCTGGATTCCAATCTTGCGTGCGCTTCATTTGGTTTCCAAAACAGCAGGTCGCAGGTTCGTCCGCAACGCCATTTCCTCGAACTTGTAATCGCGTGCCTGATTTCCGGATCCACCTCCTGGAATTGGGGTCCGGCATTGAAAAAGGGCAGGTGGCTTGCCATATTGGGCGAACTGAGGCATAAGGCCCCGATAGCCGGGACGGGACGACTGGATGGTTCCGAGGCGGCGTTTGGTCATAAAGCGGACACTTGCCACTTGCGTGGATCAAGAATCGGTTTTATGTAGACACAACAGACACGCGACGCGTGGAGCTGGGAAGCCGGCTTTACGCGTCCGATTTGCATGGGCGAAATGGCGCTGATTCGGCGCCGACTTGAACCCAGGCGGCACGTCCCGGCCAGCGGGATCATCCAGGAGACCCGGCCAACGGGTCTTGAAGACAGAGCGGCATATGGCTTCGAAAACCACAAATCCTTTCGTCTTTCTCCAGCAGGTTCGCGCGGAAACCGCCAAGGTGACTTGGCCGTCGCGCCGGGAGACGATGATCTCGACGGTGATGGTGCTCGTATTCGCGGTCATCGCGATGATCTTTTTCTTCACCGCCGACGTGGCCATGGGCTACGCGATCGAGCGGTTACTGAGCCTCGGCCATTAAGTCCGGCGATTACGGAGAAGTCTTGAAATGACCGCGCGCTGGTACATCGTCCACGCCTATTCGAACTTCGAAAAGAAGGTCGCTGAGGACATTGAGAACAAGGCCAAGCAGAAGGGCCTGTCCGCCGATATCGAACAGATCGTGGTGCCGACCGAGAAGGTCGTCGAGATCCGCCGCGGCCGCAAGGTCGATGCCGAGCGCAAGTTCTTTCCGGGCTATGTGTTGCTCAAGGCCAATCTGACCGATGCGGTGTTCTCGCTGGTCAAGAACACGCCGAAGGTCACCGGCTTCCTCGGTGACTCCAAGCCGGTGCCGATCACCGAAGCCGAGGCGCAGCGCATCCTGAACCAGGTTCAGGAAGGCGTCGAGCGGCCGAAGCCCTCGGTCACTTTCGAGATCGGCGAGGCGATCCGCGTTTCGGATGGCCCGTTCGCCTCGTTCAACGGTTTCGTCCAGGAAGTGGACGAGGAGCGGGCGCGGCTCAAGGTGGAAGTATCGATCTTCGGGCGCGCCGTGCCGGTCGATCTGGAATTCGGACAGGTCGAAAAGGGCTGATCCGAAAACCCTGCGCCGGTTCGCCGGCAAGGGGAGGCGGCGCGGAAAGCGCGCGGCCATGAACGGGTGGGAGGCGAATGCGGCTTTAGCCGGCCGCGCGGACCGCACCACCAGACTGCAACCGCCGGTGTTCCCGATACTGGGGCCGGCATGAGATAAAGGCAGGAAAGAGATGGCTAAGAAAATTGCAGGCCAGCTCAAGCTCCAGGTCAAAGCGGGATCGGCTACGCCGTCTCCGCCGATCGGCCCGGCACTTGGCCAGCGCGGCATCAACATCATGGAATTCTGCAAGGCGTTCAACGCGCAGACCCAGGAAATGGAAAAGGGATCGCCGATCCCGGTCGTCATCACCTATTACCAGGACAAGTCCTTCACCTTCGTCATGAAGACGCCGCCGGTGAGCTACTTCCTGAAAAAGGCGGCGAACTTGACGTCAGGTTCGAAAGAGCCGGGCAAGATCAAGGCCGGCACGATCGGCCGCGACAAGGTGCGCGCCATCGCCGAACAGAAGATGAAGGATCTGAACGCAAACGACGTCGAGGCGGCCATGCGCATGGTCGAGGGCTCCGCCCGCTCGATGGGTCTGGAAGTGGTGGGCTGAGATCATGGCAAAGATTGCAAAGCGTGTATCGAAGTCCCGCGACGGCATCGACCCCAACAAGGCCTATGCCCTTGGTGAGGCGCTGAAGCTGCTCAAGGACCGTTCGACGGTGAAGTTCGACGAGACCATCGAAGTGGCGATGAACCTCGGCGTCGACCCGCGCCATGCCGACCAGATGGTCCGCGGCGTGGTCAACCTGCCGAACGGCACGGGCCGCTCGGTCCGCGTCGCCGTGTTCGCACGTGGCGGCAAGGCCGATGAGGCTCGCGCCGCCGGCGCCGACATCGTCGGTGCCGAGGATCTGGTCGACATCGTCCAGAAGGGCACGATCGACTTCGATCGCTGCATCGCCACGCCGGACATGATGCCGCTGGTCGGCCGTCTGGGCAAGGTGCTGGGCCCGCGCGGCATGATGCCGAACCCGAAGGTCGGCACCGTCACCACCGACGTCGCCGCCGCCGTCAAGGCATCGAAGGGCGGCGCTGTCGAGTTCCGCGTCGAGAAGGCCGGCATCGTTCATGCCGGCGTCGGCAAGGTCTCGTTCGACGTCAAGGCGCTGGAAGAAAACGTCCGCGCCTTCGCCGATGCCGTGACCAAGGCAAAGCCGGCTGGCGCCAAGGGCAACTACGTCAAGAAGGTGTCGGTCACCTCGACGATGGGCCCGGGCCTCAAGCTCGACGTCTCGACGCTCGCAGCGTCTTGATACGAACATCTGGATCGGCTGCCAAGGCGCTGATCCGCAAGTGAATTCCGGGCCTCCGACTTGTCGGCGGCCCGGTACCGGAAGTCGAGAGGCTTCCGGACATCCTGTCCGAGATTGCAGGCGGCCCAGAAGCCTTAATTGAATTGGGCCTGCATGAGACGGGTGAAAACCGGACAACGGAGCGACAAGCTCCAATGAAAGGTTCGAACCGTGTTTGCCTTTTGTCTGCGCATCTCCGGCTTGCCGTCGATGTGGCGAAAGGGGGCAGGATCCTCGAGCGTCGTTCGGGAGATCTGTAATGGATGGCCCGGCCGGCAAAAAGGCAACCCGACGCCTGTCCCACTAGCGGGGCAGGGGTCAACTGGAGATAGGCAGTGGACAGAGCGGAAAAACGCGAACTCGTCACGGGCCTGAATGGTGCTTTTGCAGGCGCTGGTTCAGTCGTCGTGGCCCACTACGCCGGTATCACCGTCGCGCAAATGAACGACCTTCGGTCGAAAATGCGCGCTGCCGGTGGCACCGTCAAAGTCGCGAAGAACCGTCTCGCCAAAATCGCTCTTCAGGGCACGGACTCCGCATCGATCATCGACCTGTTCAAGGGACAGACGCTGATCGCTTATTCGGAGGATCCGATTGCGGCGCCGAAGGTCGCGTCCGATTTCGCCAAGGGAAATGACAAGTTGGTCATTCTCGGCGGCGCAATGGGCACCACCTCGCTCAACGCCGACGGTGTGAAGGCACTCGCCACACTTCCGTCGCTCGATGAGCTGCGCGCCAGGCTGGTTGGCATGATCGCCACGCCGGCAACCCGGATCGCCCAGATCGTCAATGCGCCAGCGGCTTCGGTCGCGCGCGTCATCGGCGCTTACGCCCGGAAGGACGAGGCGGCATGAGGCCGTTCCTCGCTATCACAAACACACGTTCGAACCTGATGAAGGAATACAACAATGGCTGATCTGGCAAAGATCGTAGACGACCTTTCGAAGCTGACCGTCCTCGAGGCGGCCGAGCTGTCGAAGCTTCTGGAAGAAAAGTGGGGCGTTTCGGCTGCTGCTCCGGTGGCGGTTGCCGCTGCCGGCGGCGCTGCCGCTGCTGCTGCTCCGGCTGAGGAAAAGACGGAATTCGACGTCGTCCTCACCGAGGCAGGCGCTCAGAAGATCAACGTCATCAAGGAAGTCCGCGCCATCACCGGCCTGGGCCTCAAGGAAGCCAAGGATCTGGTCGAAGCAGCTCCGAAGCCGGTCAAGGAAGCCGTTTCCAAGGCTGACGCTGAGAAGTTCAAGGCCCAGCTGGAAGCAGCCGGCGCCAAGGTCGACCTGAAGTAAGCGTAAAAGCGGCGGGCGGCCTCGCGCCGTCCGCCACTCCCTTCATCAGAGGGGAGGATGCGTAGCGCGAGATGTACGAGAACCTCTTTCCTGAGGGCCGAAACCGGCCTTCAGGAAACGGGTTTTCTCCCGTTTTAGCCGTCGCCGCCAGGCGGCGGGAAACAGATCAGGGGCCGCCGCCGAGGTGGCCGCGCATGCAAGGTGAGCCGCGGCGAGGCTCGCCCCGAGTTTATAGCTAAGGAGCGACGATGGCCCAGACCCAGACTTTCAATGGCCGCAGACGCGTACGCAAGTTCTTCGGAAAGATTCCGGAAGTTGCGGAGATGCCGAACCTGATCGAGGTTCAAAAAGCATCCTATGACCAGTTCCTGATGGTGGCGGAGCCCAAGGGTGGGCGTCCGGACGAGGGACTGCAGGCCGTTTTCAAGTCGGTTTTCCCGATCTCCGATTTCTCCGGCTCCTCGATGCTGGAGTTCGTGAAGTACGAGTTCGAAGGACCGAAATTCGACGTTGACGAATGCCGTCAGCGCGACCTGACCTATGCCGCGCCACTCAAGGTGACGCTGCGCCTCATCGTGTTCGATATCGACGAGGATACCGGCGCAAAGTCGATCAAGGACATCAAGGAGCAGGACGTCTATATGGGCGACATGCCGCTCATGACGCTCAACGGCACCTTCATCGTCAATGGCACGGAGCGCGTCATCGTCTCGCAGATGCACCGTTCGCCGGGCGTCTTCTTCGACCATGACAAGGGCAAGTCGCACTCCTCGGGCAAGCTTTTGTTTGCGGCGCGCGTCATTCCCTATCGCGGTTCGTGGCTCGACATCGAGTTCGATTCCAAGGACGTCGTGCACGCCCGTATCGACCGCCGCCGCAAGATTCCGGTGACGTCGCTCTTGATGGCGCTCGGCATGGACGGCGAAGAAATCCTGTCGACCTTCTACAACAAGATCACCTACAAGCGCGCCGGCGACCACTGGCGCATCCCGTTCAACGTCGAGCGCTTCCGCGGCCTGAAGGCCGTTGGCGACCTCGTCGATGCCGACACCGGCGAAGTTGTCGTCGAGGCCGGCAAGAAGATCACCGCCCGCCAGGCAAGAGCGCTTGGCGAAAAGGGTCTGAAGGCGATCAAGGCGACCGACGAGGATCTGCTCGGCAATTACCTGGCCGAGGACATCGTCAACTACGGCACCGGCGAGATTTTCCTCGAAGCCGGCGACGAGATCGACGAAAAGACGCTGAAGGTGCTGCTCGGCACGGGCGAAAGCGAGATCAAGGTTCTCGACATCGACCACGTCAATGTCGGCGCCTACATCCGCAATACGCTCAACGTCGACAAGAACGAGAGCCGCCAGGACGCACTGTTCGACATCTACCGTGTCATGCGCCCGGGCGAGCCGCCGACGCTTGAAACCGCCGAAGCCATGTTCAACTCGCTGTTCTTCGACTCGGAGCGCTACGACCTGTCGGCCGTCGGCCGCGTCAAGATGAACATGCGCCTCGAGCTCAAGGCCGAGGATACCGTGCGCGTGCTGCGCAAGGACGACATCCTGGCCGTGGTCAAGACGCTGGTCGAGCTGCGCGACGGCAAGGGCGAGATCGACGACATCGACAATCTCGGCAACCGCCGCGTGCGTTCTGTCGGCGAGCTGATGGAGAACCAATACCGCGTTGGCCTGCTGCGCATGGAGCGCGCGATCAAGGAACGTATGTCCTCGATCGAGATCGATACGGTGATGCCGCAGGACCTGATCAACGCCAAGCCGGCGGCTGCCGCCGTGCGCGAGTTCTTCGGTTCCTCGCAGCTGTCGCAGTTCATGGATCAGACCAACCCGCTGTCGGAGATCACCCACAAGCGCCGCCTGTCGGCACTTGGCCCGGGCGGTCTGACCCGCGAGCGCGCCGGCTTCGAAGTGCGCGACGTGCACCCGACGCATTACGGCCGCATCTGCCCGATCGAGACGCCGGAAGGCCCGAACATCGGTCTGATCAACTCGCTGGCGACCTTCGCGCGCGTCAACAAGTACGGCTTCATCGAAAGCCCGTACCGCAAGATCGTCAACGGCAAGCTGACCAATGAGGTCGTCTATCTCTCCGCCATGGAAGAGTCCAAGCACCACGTTGCGCAGGCCAATGCCGAGCTCGACAAGAATGGTGGTTTCGTCGACGAATTCGTCATTTGCCGCAGCGCCGGCGAAGTGATGATGGCGCCGCGCGAAAACGTCGATCTCATGGACGTGTCGCCCAAGCAGATGGTGTCCGTGGCCGCGGCGCTGATCCCGTTCCTCGAGAACGACGACGCCAACCGCGCGCTGATGGGCTCCAACATGCAGCGTCAGGCCGTGCCGCTGGTGCGCGCCGAAGCGCCGTTCGTAGGCACCGGCATGGAGCCGATCGTTGCCCGTGACTCGGGTGCCGCCATCGGCGCCCGCCGCGGCGGCATCGTCGACCAGGTGGACGCGACGCGTATCGTCATCCGCGCCACGGAAGATCTCGATCCCGGCAAGTCGGGCGTCGACATCTACCGGCTGATGAAGTTCCAGCGTTCGAACCAGAACACCTGCATCAACCAGCGTCCGCTGGTGCGCATGGGCGACCGCGTCAACAAAGGCGACATCATCGCCGACGGTCCGTCGACCGAGCTCGGCGATCTGGCGCTCGGCCGCAACGTGCTGGTCGCGTTCATGCCGTGGAACGGCTACAACTACGAGGACTCGATCCTGCTCTCCGAGCGCATCGTGGCCGACGACGTCTTCACCTCGATCCACATCGAGGAGTTCGAGGTCATGGCCCGCGACACCAAGCTTGGACCGGAGGAAATCACGCGCGACATTCCGAACGTTTCGGAAGAAGCGCTGAAGAACCTCGACGAAGCCGGCATCGTCTATATTGGCGCGGAAGTGCAGCCGGGCGACATCCTGGTCGGCAAGATCACGCCGAAGGGCGAAAGCCCGATGACGCCGGAAGAAAAGCTCCTGCGCGCCATCTTCGGCGAAAAGGCGTCCGACGTTCGCGACACCTCGATGCGCATGCCTCCGGGCACCTTCGGCACAGTCGTCGAAGTGCGCGTCTTCAACCGCCACGGCGTCGAGAAGGACGAGCGCGCCATGGCGATCGAACGCGAGGAGATCGAACGCCTCGCCAAGGACCGCGACGACGAGCAGGCGATCCTCGACCGCAACGTCTATTCGCGCCTTTCCGACGTTCTCGTCGGCAAGGAAGCGATTGCCGGGCCGAAGGGCTTCAAGAAGGGCTCGAAGCTGTCGAAGGATACGCTGGACGAGTATCCGCGTTCGCAGTGGTGGCAGTTTGCAGTGGAGAACGAAAAGCTCCAGAGCGAACTGGAAGCCCTGCGTGGCCAGTACGACGATTCCAAGAAGGCGCTCGAGCAGCGCTTCATGGACAAGGTCGAGAAGGTCCAGCGCGGCGACGAAATGCCTCCGGGCGTCATGAAGATGGTCAAGGTCTTCGTGGCCGTGAAGCGCAAGATGCAGCCGGGCGACAAGATGGCGGGACGTCACGGCAACAAGGGTGTCGTCTCGCGGATCGTTCCGGTCGAGGACATGCCTTTCCTCGAGGACGGCACGCATGCCGATATCGTGCTCAACCCGCTGGGTGTGCCGAGCCGCATGAATGTCGGCCAGATCCTGGAAACGCATCTGGGCTGGGCATGCGCGGGCATGGGCAAGAAGATCGGCGAGCTTATCGACGCCTACAAGACGGCTGGAGACATCAAGCCGTTGCGCAAGACGCTCGAGAGCTTCATCCCGGCCAACGACCGCAACGAGCCGGTCCGCGAATATGACGACGAGAGCATCGTTCGCCTCAGCGAGCAGATGCGCCGCGGCGTCTCCATCGCGACACCGGTGTTCGACGGCGCGCATGAAGTCGACATCAACATCATGCTGGAGCAGGCGGGCCTGCACACCAGCGGTCAGTCGCAGCTCTATGACGGACGCACCGGCGAGCCGTTCGATCGCAAGGTGACGATGGGCTATATCTATATGCTCAAGCTTCACCACCTGGTGGACGACAAGATCCACGCGCGTTCGATCGGTCCCTACTCGCTCGTTACCCAGCAGCCGCTGGGCGGCAAGGCGCAGTTCGGTGGCCAGCGCTTCGGCGAAATGGAGGTCTGGGCGCTGGAAGCCTATGGCGCCGCCTACACGCTGCAGGAAATGCTGACGGTGAAGTCGGACGATGTCGCCGGCCGCACCAAGGTCTACGAGGCGATCGTGCGCGGCGACGACACGTTCGAGGCCGGCATTCCCGAGAGCTTCAACGTGCTCGTCAAGGAAATGCGGTCTCTCGGCCTCAATGTCGAGCTGGAGAATACCAAGCTCGACGACAACCCTGTCCGGCTGCCAGATGCTGCCGAATAGGGGCGCGGCCGAGTAAGCAAGACATCCGGTCGCGGAACGCCGCGACCGGATGCAACAAATTCTACGGCCAGTGGGCCGACCACTCAGCGGGCATTTGGCCCGCGTTAGATGCAAGGGGTTTTCGAGGACCCCGAAAAGGAGAACGGCATGAACCAAGAGGTCATGAATCTCTTCAATCCGCAGGCGCCGGCGCAGGTGTTCGATTCCATCCGGATATCGCTCGCCAGCCCTGAGAAGATTCTGTCCTGGTCGTTCGGCGAGATCAAGAAGCCGGAGACCATCAACTACCGCACCTTCAAGCCGGAGCGTGACGGTCTGTTCTGCGCGCGCATTTTTGGCCCGATCAAGGACTATGAATGCCTGTGCGGCAAGTACAAGCGCATGAAGTACAAGGGCGTCATCTGCGAAAAGTGCGGCGTCGAAGTCACGCTGTCGCGCGTTCGCCGCGAGCGCATGGGCCACATCGAGCTGGCGGCACCTGTCGCTCACATCTGGTTCCTGAAGTCGCTGCCGTCGCGCATCGGCACGCTGCTCGACATGACCCTGAAGGACATCGAGCGCGTCCTCTACTTCGAGAACTACATCGTCACCGAGCCTGGCCTCACCGCGCTGAAGGAGCACCAGCTGCTCAGCGAGGAAGAGTACATGATCGCCGTCGACGAGTATGGCGAGGATTCGTTCACCGCCATGATCGGCGCCGAGGCCATTCATGACCTTCTGGCCGGCATGGACCTGGAGAAGATCGCCGGCGACCTGCGTTCGGAACTGGCTTCGACCACGTCCGAGCTGAAGCAGAAGAAGTATCTGAAGCGGCTCAAGGTCGTCGAGAACTTCATGGAGTCCGGCAACCGTCCGGAATGGATGATCATGAAGGTGGTTCCGGTGATCCCGCCGGACCTGCGCCCGCTGGTTCCTCTGGATGGCGGCCGTTTCGCGACGTCCGACCTGAACGATCTCTATCGCCGCGTCATCAACCGCAACAACCGCCTGAAGCGGCTGATCGAGCTGCGCGCGCCCGGCATCATTGTGCGCAATGAAAAGCGCATGCTGCAGGAAGCCGTCGATGCGCTGTTCGACAACGGCCGTCGCGGCCGCGTCATCACCGGCGCCAACAAGCGTCCGCTGAAGTCGCTGTCCGACATGTTGAAGGGCAAGCAGGGCCGGTTCCGCCAGAACCTGCTCGGCAAGCGCGTCGACTATTCGGGCCGTTCGGTCATCGTCACCGGTCCGGAGCTCAAGCTGCACCAATGCGGCCTGCCGAAGAAGATGGCGCTCGAACTGTTCAAGCCGTTCATCTACGCCCGCCTCGACGCCAAGGGGTTCTCCTCGACCGTCAAGCAGGCCAAGAAGCTGGTCGAGAAGGAGCGTCCGGAAGTCTGGGATATCCTCGACGAGGTCATTCGCGAGCATCCGGTGCTGCTGAACCGTGCGCCGACGCTGCACCGCCTCGGCATCCAGGCGTTCGAGCCGATCCTGATCGAAGGCAAGGCGATCCAGCTGCATCCGCTGGTCTGCACGGCCTTCAACGCCGACTTCGACGGCGACCAGATGGCCGTTCACGTGCCGCTGTCGCTGGAAGCGCAGCTTGAAGCCCGCGTGCTGATGATGTCGACCAACAACATCCTGCACCCGGCTTCCGGCGCGCCGATCATCGTGCCGTCGCAGGACATGGTCCTGGGTCTCTACTATCTCTCGATCGTCAATCAGAACGAGCCGGGCGAAGGCATGGTGTTTGCCGACATGGGCGAACTCCAGCATGCGCTCGAGACCAAGGCGGTGACGCTGCACTCCAAGATCAAGGGTCGCTTCCGCACGGTCGACGCCGAAGGCAAGGTCGTGTCGAAAATCTACGACACCACGCCTGGCCGCATGATCATCGGCGAACTGCTGCCGAAGAACGTCAACGTGCCTTACGAGACCGCCAACCAGGAGATGACCAAGAAGAACATCTCCAAGATGATCGACACCGTCTACCGCCACTGCGGTCAGAAGGAGACGGTCATTTTCTGCGACCGCATCATGGCCCTCGGCTTCAGCCACGCCTGCCGCGCCGGCATTTCGTTCGGCAAGGACGACATGCTGATCCCGGACGCCAAGATCAAGCTGGTTTCCGACACCGAAGCTTTGGCCAAGGAATACGAGCAGCAGTACAATGACGGCCTGATCACTCAGGGCGAGAAGTACAACAAGGTCGTCGACGCCTGGGCCAAGTGCTCGGAAAAGGTCGCCGACGAGATGATGGCCCGCATCAAGGCCGTCGAGTTCGAGGACAGTGGCCGTCAAAAGCCGATGAACTCGATCTACATGATGTCGCATTCGGGTGCGCGTGGTTCGCCCACCCAGATGCGTCAGCTCGCCGGCATGCGCGGCCTGATGGCAAAGCCCTCGGGTGAAATCATCGAGACGCCGATCATCTCGAACTTCAAGGAAGGCCTGACCGTGCTCGAGTACTTCAACTCGACCCACGGCGCCCGCAAGGGTCTGGCCGACACCGCCTTGAAGACGGCGAACTCGGGTTACCTCACCCGTCGTCTGGTCGACGTGGCGCAGGACTGCATCGTCAACTCCGTGGATTGCGGCACCGACAAGGGCCTCACCATGCAGCCGATCGTCGATGCCGGTCAGGTCGTCGCTTCGGTCGGCCAGCGCGTGCTGGGCCGCACCTCGCTCGACGACATCACGCATCCGGTTTCGGGTGAGGTTCTGGTCAAGGCCGGAACGCTGATGGACGAACGTGACGTGGAAAAGATCGAAAAGGCCGGCGTGCAGTCGGTCCGCATTCGCTCGGCACTGACCTGCGAGGTCAGGATCGGCGTCTGTGCGGTCTGCTACGGACGCGATCTTGCCCGCGGCACCCCGGTCAACCAGGGCGAAGCCGTCGGCGTCATCGCGGCGCAGTCGATCGGCGAGCCGGGCACCCAGCTCACCATGCGTACCTTCCACATGGGCGGTACGGCGCAGGTGGTGGACAGCTCGTTCCTTGAAGCCTCGTATGAGGGCAAGGTCGAGATCCGCAACCGCAACGTGGTGCGCAACTCGGACGGCCAGCAGATGGTCATGGGCCGCAACATGGCGGTGCTGATCCTCGACGAAGCCGGCAAGGAGCGTGCCTCGCATCGCCTTACCTATGGTTCGCGCATCTTCGTGGACGATGGCGACAAGGTGAAGCGCGGCCAGCGTATCGCCGAATGGGATCCCTATACCCGCCCCGTCCTCACCGAAATCGAGGGCAAGGTGTCGTACGAGGATCTGGTCGACGGCATTTCCGTTCAGGAAACGGCCGACGAATCGACCGGCATCACCAAGCGCGAGGTCATCGACTGGCGCTCGACGCCACGCGGCAACGACCTCAAGCCGGCGATCGCCATCCTTGACCCGAAGGGCAAGGTCGGCAAGCTGTCGAAGGGCGGCGACGCCCGCTTCCTGCTCTCGGTCGAGGCCATTCTTTCGGTCGAGCCGGGTTCGCAGGTTCGTCCCGGCGACGTTTTGGCGCGTATCCCGATGGAAAGCGCCAAGACCAAGGACATCACCGGCGGTCTGCCGCGTGTTGCCGAACTGTTCGAGGCACGTCGTCCGAAGGATCACGCCATCATCGCCGAGATCGATGGCACGATCCGCTTCGGCCGCGACTACAAGAACAAGCGCCGCATCATCATCGAGCCGCATGACTCGACGCTTGAGCCGGTCGAATACCTGATCCCGAAGGGCAAGCCGTTCCATCTCCAGGACGGCGACGTCATCGAGAAGGGCGACTACATCCTCGACGGCAATCCGGCGCCGCACGACATCCTGGCGATCAAGGGCGTGGAAGCACTTGCTTCCTACCTCGTGAACGAAATCCAGGAAGTCTACCGTCTGCAGGGCGTGTCGATCAATGACAAGCACATCGAGGTGATCGTTCGCCAGATGCTGCAGAAGGTCGAGATCACGGTGCAGGGCGACTCGACCTACATTCCGGGCGACCACGTCGACGTGATCGAACTGGAAGAGGTCAACGAGCGCCTGGTCGAGGACGGCAAGAAGCCGGCCGAAGGCCAGCCAGTGCTGCTGGGCATAACCAAGGCCTCGCTGCAGACGCCGTCCTTCATCTCGGCCGCCTCCTTCCAGGAGACGACCAGGGTGCTGACCGAAGCTGCGGTTGCCGGCAAGACCGACATGCTGCAGGGCCTGAAGGAAAACGTCATCGTCGGCCGGCTGATCCCGGCCGGTACCGGCGGCACGATGAGCCAGATCCGGCGCATCGCCACCTCGCGCGACGAACTGATCATCGACGAGCGCCGCAAGGCCTCCGGTGTCGAGGTCGCCGAGCCGATGCTGACCGACATGGTCAACGCCGCGCAGTAAGCGCGGTAGGACGAGAAGAAGGAAAGGGGCCCAAGTGGCCCCTTTCCGCGTTTTGACCCTAATCGGATCGAGGAAAACATGAGCAAGAAGGTATGGACTGACGTCGACGACTACATCGTTTCCTCTCTCTTCGAGGCGGATCCCATCCTCGAAGCGGTGCTTGCGGCCAACCGCGACCAGGGCCTGCCGGCCATCGACGTATCGCCGGCGCAGGGCAAGCTGCTGTCGCTGCTGGTCCGCATCAGCGGCGCCAGGAAGGTGCTGGAGATCGGCACGCTCGGCGGCTACTCGACCATCTGGATGGCAAGGGGATTGCCCGTCGGCGGCAAGATCGTGACGCTCGAACTCGAGCCGCATCATGCAAAAGTCGCGCACTCGAATCTCGAGCGGGCAGGGGTGTCGGACAAGGTCGAGCTCAGGATCGGCCCCGCGCTTCAGTCGCTTGAGACGCTGGCTGCCGAAAATGCCGGTCCGTTCGATCTGATCTTCATCGACGCCGACAAGCCGAACAATCCGAATTATCTGTCATGGGCCATGCGCCTGTCGCGGCCGGGGACGGTCATCATCTGCGACAACGTCATCCGCGACGGCACCGTGCTCAACGACGATGGCCGTGACGCCTATGTCGAAGGCGCACGCGGTGCGTTTTCATTCATCGGCGGCGACAAGCGCCTGGACGGCACCGCCATCCAGACCGTCGGCGCCAAAGGCTATGACGGCTTTGCGATTGCGATCGTCGAGTAAGGCTGCATGGTGAGTGTCCGGACTGCGGTCCGGCAGAACTCATCGTTCAATCGAAGAACGCTCCCACCACATTGCGCTTGCCGACCATGAAGGCGTCGGCCACGTGCTGCAGGGGTGCCAAATCGACATCGGAGATGCCGGCGCGCACGACCTCGGCGAAGCGCCGGTAGAGCTGGGGATATTCGGCCTCCGGCTCGTCGTGAACCACCTTGCCGTCGATGGCGAGCTTGGTGCCGCCGCCGGACAGCACCATCTTGCCGTTGTCGGTGTCGGCCAGGATGTCCCAGCTCTGTGGTCCAGTCTGCAGCCAGTCGAGCTCCATGGTCACCGGCAATCCGTCGGAGGTGCGGAAGGTGACGTGAGCCGCGACCGGCGAGGCGCGGTTCTCCGGAAAGTCGAGGACGGCCGAGGTGATGAACATCGCCGGCAGGATGTGGGTTGCGATCGACAGTGCGTTTATGCCGGGATCGAAGACGCCGAAACCGCCGGGCGCCCAGATCCAGTCCTGGTTTGGGTGCCAGCGGCGGACATCTTCCTTCCAGACGATGGCGGCCGAGTTGACCTTGGCCGACGCTAGGAAGGCGCGCGCGGCCTCCACTGCCGGCGCGTAGCGCGAATGCCAGCTGGCGAACAGTGAAACGCCATTGGCTGCCGCCAGCTGCTTCAGGTCCTCGACCTCACTGACCGTAGCGCCCGGCGGCTTCTCCAGGAAAACATGCTTCTTCGCCATCAGCGCGGTGCGTGCCGCGTCGTAGCGGAACTGCGGCGGCATGCACAGCGAGACGGCCTCGAGGTCGGGCACCGCGTCGAGCATCGCCTCAATGGTCGGAAAATTCGGGATGCCGTCCACCTTGCCGTGCCGGCTGGCAGCGGCGATGAGGCGGTAGTCCGCATCCTTGGCCACTGCCGGCAGATGCTGGTCGCGCACGATCTTGCCGACGCCGACGATGCCGAGCTTGATGGGACCATTGTTCGAGGGCATGGGAACTCCGCGGATTCGAATTTGGCTGGTTAAGTCGCTTGGTTCTTAGCAGAGAACCGGTGCCGGGCAAGCCGGCGCGGTACAGGCGCAAGCAGCCTGTGATGCTCAGAGCGGCACGTCAAACGTGACGATCGACACCTCACCTTCGAGGGCACCCTGAAAGGCTGACAGATGCGGCTCCTCGTCGGGTTCGCCGTCCATATCGCCGATCTGGTCGAGCTCGACTTCGGCATAGCCTTCGGCCGCAAGCGATTCGAGCACCCGGCGCACGGCCGAATCGTCGTCGGGCGCAACCAGCATCACATGGACGCCTTCCGGCTTGCCGCCCTTCTTTTTCCAGACTCGGCCGGTGACGATGGTGACCGGGCGTTCCTCATTGTCGTTCACGGGCTGATTCCTCTTGAGACGGGGGCGGGCGAGGGGTTTTGGGCTGTCCATGGCGCCTTTTGCCATGAAGAACCCGCGCATGACAGCCAAAAGCCGGTCATTTTCTTGTCTGCCCCGGTCACTTTCTTCCTTTGCCGTGCAAAATGAAGAAAGAAAATTACATGCGTTTTTCGCATGGCTGCCAAGCCGTCGTCAGCGCGCAATATTTGGCGTGCCGGGGTTGACGGTTCACGGTCTTGCGAGTAGAAGCCGCCCAGTCAGAACCGATGTGAGGCTCTCCCTTCCGAAGCGACACGCTTTGGAGTTTGCCTCAAACAGGGTTCGTTTTACGAGCGAAAAGACATTTCCGGCGCGCATGAAGCGGTTCCCGCTTCCTCTGCATTTTGTTCGGGCAGGACCGCGAGGCGCGGTTTATGGCCCGAATTTGCGTATGGAATTGGCGCTTTGAGCGGCCCTGACCGGGCGAGACACGGAATTGAGAGACAAGAGGGTTTAATGCCTACCGTCAACCAGCTGATCCGCAAGCCGCGCATTGCGCCGGTGAAGCGCAACAAGGTCCCGGCCATGCAGCAGAACCCGCAGAAGCGGGGCGTCTGCACGCGCGTCTATACAACGACGCCGAAGAAGCCGAACTCGGCACTGCGCAAGGTGGCCAAGATCCGCCTGACCAACGGCTTTGAAGTGATCGGCTACATCCCCGGCGAAGGCCACAACCTTCAGGAACACTCCGTGGTCATGATCCGCGGCGGCCGCGTCAAGGATCTTCCGGGCGTGCGCTACCACATCATCCGCGGCGTGCTCGACACGCAGGGCGTGAAGAACCGCAAGCAGCGCCGTTCGAAGTACGGCGCCAAGCGTCCGAAGTAAGATTTTCCGGCCCTGGCGCTGCTTGAATGCGTCGGGCTACGAGATTGAGAGACAAAAGCCATGTCGCGTCGTCACAGTGCAGAAAAGCGTGAGATCAATCCGGACCCGAAGTTCGGCGATCTGATCGTCACCAAGTTCATGAACGCCGTCATGTATGACGGCAAGAAGTCGGTTGCCGAGACCATCGTCTACGGTGCGCTCGACCAGGTTCAGTCGAAGACCAAGCAGGAGCCGGTCACCGTCTTCCATCAGGCGCTCGACAATGTCGCGCCGCATGTGGAAGTCCGGTCGCGCCGCGTCGGCGGCGCCACCTACCAGGTTCCGGTCGATGTGCGCCCCGAGCGCCGTCAGGCCCTGGCGATCCGCTGGCTGATCGCCGCGGCCCGCAACCGCAACGAGACCACCATGGTCGACCGCCTCTCCGGCGAGCTGATGGACGCGGCTAACAACCGCGGCACCGCCGTGAAGAAGCGTGAAGACACCCACAAGATGGCTGAAGCCAACCGCGCTTTCGCACACTACCGCTGGTAAAGCGCGAACGAGACTGAGAAGGCATCCAAGATGGCCCGCGAATACAAAATCGAAGACTACCGCAATTTCGGTATCATGGCGCATATTGACGCCGGCAAGACGACGACCACCGAGCGCGTCCTCTATTACACGGGCAAGTCGCACAAGATCGGCGAAGTCCACGACGGCGCTGCCACCATGGATTGGATGGAGCAGGAGCAGGAGCGCGGCATCACCATCACGTCCGCCGCCACCACGACCTTCTGGAAGGGTCGCAGCGGCAAGATGTACCGCTTCAACATCATCGACACTCCCGGACACGTCGACTTCACCATCGAAGTCGAGCGTTCGCTGCGCGTGCTCGACGGCGCCATTGCGCTGCTCGATGCCAATGCCGGTGTTGAGCCGCAGACGGAAACCGTCTGGCGCCAGGCCGACAAGTATAAAGTTCCGCGGATGATCTTCTGCAACAAGATGGACAAGATCGGCGCCGACTTCTACCGCTCGGTCGAGATGATCGGCTCGCGTCTTGGTGCGCATGCCGTCGTCATGCAGCTGCCGATCGGCGCTGAGACCGAGTTCAAGGGTGTCGTCGATCTCGTCGAGATGAACGCGCTGGTCTGGCGCGACGAGACGCTGGGCGCTGCCTGGGACGTCGTCGAGATCCCGGCCGACCTGCAGGCTCGCGCCGAAGAATACCGCGAGAAGATGATCGAAGCCGCTGTCGAAATGGACGAGACGGCACTCGAGAATTACCTCGAAGGCAAGATGCCGTCGAATGACGAGATCCGCGCGCTGATCCGCAAGGGCACCATCGCGGTCAAGTTCTACCCGATGTTCTGTGGCTCGGCCTTCAAGAACAAGGGCGTGCAGCCGCTGCTCGACGCCGTCGTCGAATACCTGCCGTCGCCGGCCGATGTTCCCGCCATCAAGGGCGTCGACGCCAAGACCGACGCCGAGATCGAGCGTCATGCCGACGACAACGAGCCGCTGTCGATGCTGGCCTTCAAGATCATGAACGACCCGTTCGTCGGCTCGCTGACCTTTGCCCGCATCTATTCGGGCAAGCTGACCAAGGGCATCTCGGTCGACAACACCGTCAAGGGCAAGAAAGAGCGCATCGGCCGCATGCTGCAGATGCATGCGAATTCGCGCGCCGACGTCGAAGAAGCCTTTGCCGGCGACATCGTCGCTCTGGCTGGCCTCAAGGACACGACCACCGGCGACACGCTCAGCGATCCGCTGCACCCGGTCATCCTCGAGCGCATGGAATTCCCCGATCCGGTCATCCAGATCGCTATCGAGCCGAAGACCAAGAACGACCAGGAAAAGATGGGCCTCGCCCTTCACCGCCTGGCCGCCGAGGATCCGTCCTTCCGCGTCAAGACCGACGAGGAAAGCGGCCAGACCATCATTTCGGGCATGGGCGAGCTTCACCTCGACATCATCGTCGACCGCATGCGCCGCGAGTTCAAGGTCGAGGCCAATGTCGGCGCGCCGCAGGTGGCTTACCGCGAGACGATCACCCGCAGGCACGAGCAGGACTACACCCACAAGAAGCAGACCGGCGGTACCGGTCAGTTCGCCCGCGTCAAGATCGTGTTCGAACCGAACCCGGAAAGCTCGGAGTTCGAGTTCGAGACCAAGATTGTCGGCGGTGCGGTTCCCAAGGAATACATCCCGGGTGTCGAAAAGGGCATCAACAGCGTCATGTCGTCGGGTCCGTTCGCGGGCTTCCCGATGATCGGCGTCAAGGCGACGCTTATCGACGGCGCTTACCACGATGTGGACTCCAGCGTTCTGGCCTTCGAAATCGCCGGCCGCGCCTGCTTCCGTGAAGCCGCACCCAAGCTTGGCGTGCAGCTGCTCGAGCCGATCATGAAGGTCGAAGTCGTGACGCCGGAAGACTATGTCGGCAGCGTCATCGGCGACCTGAACGGCCGTCGCGGCCAGATCCAGGGCCAGGAAGCGCGTGGCGTGGCTGTCGTCATCAACGCGATGGTGCCGCTGGCCAACATGTTCAAGTACGTCGACAACCTGCGCTCGATGAGCCAGGGCCGCGCGGCCTACACGATGCAGTTCGATCACTATGAGCCTGTGCCGACCGCGGTCGCCCAGGAAGTCCAGAAGAAATACGCGTAACCTGAACGGGTTGCATCGGTAACTTAATTCAAGGCCCGTACGGGCGAGCAGATTGGAGACATCACATGGCAAAAGGTAAATTCGAGCGTAACAAGCCTCATGTGAACATTGGCACGATTGGCCACGTCGATCATGGCAAGACGTCGCTGACGGCGGCGATCACGAAGTATTTTGGCGAGTACAAGCGCTACGACCAGATCGATGCGGCGCCCGAAGAGAAGGCCCGCGGCATCACGATTTCGACGGCGCACGTCGAATACGAGACGGCTGCGCGCCACTACGCCCATGTCGACTGCCCCGGCCACGCCGACTATGTGAAGAACATGATCACGGGTGCTGCGCAGATGGACGGCGCGATCCTGGTGGTGTCGGCCGCCGACGGCCCGATGCCGCAGACCCGCGAGCACATCCTGCTTGCCCGTCAGGTCGGCGTGCCGTCGATCGTGGTGTTCCTGAACAAGGTCGACCAGGTCGACGATGCCGAGCTGCTCGAACTGGTCGAGCTCGAGGTTCGCGAGCTTCTGTCGAAGAACGAGTTCCCCGGCGACGACATTCCGATCGTCAAGGGTTCGGCGCTGGCTGCTCTGGAAGATTCCAACAAGACCATCGGCGAAGACGCGATCCGCGAGCTGATGGCTGCGGTCGATGCTTACATCCCGACGCCGGTTCGTCCGCTGGACAAGCCGTTCCTCATGCCGATCGAAGACGTGTTCTCGATCTCGGGCCGTGGCACGGTCGTGACCGGCCGCGTCGAGCGCGGCATCGTCAAGGTCGGCGAGGAACTGGAAATCATCGGCATCCGTCCGACGACCAAGACGACCTGCACGGGCGTCGAGATGTTCCGCAAGCTGCTCGATCAGGGCCAGGCCGGCGACAACATCGGCGCGCTGCTGCGCGGCGTTGATCGTGAAGGTGTCGAGCGCGGCCAGGTTCTGGCCAAGCCCGGTACGGTGAAGCCGCACAAGAAGTTCGTGGCCGAAGCCTACATCCTGACCAAGGACGAAGGTGGCCGTCACACGCCGTTCTTCACCAACTACCGTCCGCAGTTCTACTTCCGCACGACCGACGTGACCGGCATCGTGTCGCTGCCGGAAGGCACGGAAATGGTTATGCCCGGCGACAACATCACGGTCGATGTCGAGCTGATCGTGCCGATCGCCATGGAAGAGAAGCTGCGCTTCGCCATCCGTGAAGGCGGCCGTACCGTCGGTGCCGGCATCGTCGTCACCATCAAAGAGTAATTTGGACTTAAACCGATCTGTCGCGGGCGCAGGATTTGCCCGCGCCGCGCCAGAACAAGGAAGTGACGCATGAACGGACAGAATATCCGCATCCGCCTGAAGGCGTTTGACCACCGCGTGCTCGACGCCTCGACGAAAGAAATCGTGTCGACGGCCAAGCGCACCGGAGCAAACGTCCGCGGCCCCATTCCGCTGCCGACGCGGATCGAAAAGTTCACGGTCAACCGGTCGCCTCACGTCGACAAGAAGAGCCGCGAGCAGTTCGAGATGCGCACGCACAAGCGTCTGCTCGACATCGTCGATCCGACCCCGCAGACGGTCGATGCTTTGATGAAGCTCGATCTGGCCGCCGGTGTCGACGTCGAGATCAAGCTCTAAGGGAATGAGAGCGCGGTAAGGGGCGGTGCCCCTGGCCCGGAACTCTAAAGGAATTGAACCGATGCGTTCAGGTGTGATTGCAAAGAAGGTGGGAATGACCCGCATCTATAATGATGCCGGGGAACATGTTCCCGTCACCGTTCTCCAGATGGAGAACTGCCAGGTCGTGGCTCAGCGCACGCAGGAGAAGAACGGCTATACGGCCGTCCAGCTCGGCGTTGGCCTTGCCAAGGTGAAGAACACGTCGAAGGCGATGCGCGGCCATTTCGCGACCGCTTCCGTCGAGCCGAAGGCGAAGGTCGCCGAGTTCCGCGTCTCCGCCGACAACATGATCGATGTCGGCGCCGAGATCACCGTCGAGCACTTCGTCGCCGGCCAGAAGGTCGATGTGACGGGCACGACGATCGGCAAGGGTTTCCAGGGCGTCATCAAGCGCCACCACATGGGTGGTGGCCGCGCGACGCACGGTAACTCGGTTTCGCACCGTACGCACGGTTCGACCGGCCAGCGTCAGGATCCGGGCAAAGTGTTCAAGGGCAAGCATATGGCTGGCCACATGGGCGACACCCGCGTCACCACACAGAATGTCGAGATCGTTTCGACCGACGCCGATCGCGGCCTGATCCTGATCCGCGGTGCGGTTCCCGGATCGAAGGGCGCCTGGATCCTGGTCCGCGATGCGGCCAAGGTGGCACTGCCGGCCAATGCGCCGAAGCCTGCCGCGATCCGCCCGGTTGCTGCAGCTAGCGCTGCCACGAACGAGGCTCCGGCCGCAGAGGGAGCAGAATAATGGATCTCAAGATCACAACGCTTGGCGGCAAGGACGCCGGCAAGGTGAAACTCTCCGAGGAGATTTTCGGCCTTGATCCGCGCGAGGACATCCTGCAGCGCGTCGTGCGCTGGCAGCTGGCCAAGCGCCAGCAGGGCACGCACAAGGCCAAGGGCCGCGCCGAAATCGCGCGCACCGGCGCCAAGATGTACAAGCAGAAGGGTACGGGCCGCGCCCGTCACCATTCGGCACGCGCTCCGCAGTTCCGCGGCGGCGGCAAGGCCCACGGCCCGGTCGTTCGCAGCCACGAGCACGATCTGCCGAAGAAGGTGCGCGCTCTGGGCTTGCGGCATGCTCTCTCGGCCAAGGCCAAGAGCGCGTCGATCATCATCATCGACGAGCTGAAGCTGACCGAGGCCAAGACGAAGGCGCTGATCGCGAATTTCGCGACGCTGGGCCTGACCAACGCCTTGGTGATCGGCGGTGCCGAGCTTGACCAGAACTTCAAGCTGGCGGCGACCAACATCCCGAACATCGACGTGCTGCCCATCCAGGGCATCAACGTCTACGACATTCTGCGCCGCGGCACGCTGGTCCTTTCGAAGGCCGCCGTCGAGGCTCTCGAGGAGCGCTTTAAATGACCGACCTCCGTCATTACGACGTGATCGTCTCGCCGGCGATCACCGAAAAGTCGACCATGGCTTCCGAGAACAACCAGGTTGTTTTCAACGTCGCCAAGAAGGCGTCGAAGCCGGAAATCAAGGCTGCTGTCGAAGCGCTGTTTGGCGTCAAGGTTACGGCCGTGAACACGCTTGTCCGCAAGGGCAAGATCAAGCGCTTCCGCGGCACGATCGGCCGCCAGAGCGACGTCAAGAAGGCGATCGTGACGCTGGCCGACGGCCAGTCGATCGACGTCGCGACGGGTCTCTGAGCTAGGCCGCGAGGACAGGACAATGGCACTTAAAAAATTCAACCCGGTAACGCCGAGCACCCGCCAGCTGGTCATCGTCGACCGCTCGGGCCTCTACAAGGGCAAGCCCGTCAAGGGCCTGACCGAAGGCCTGACGAAGTCGGGCGGCCGCAACAATCACGGCCGCATCACGGCCCGCTTCATCGGCGGCGGTCACAAGCGTTCGTACCGCATCATCGACTTCAAGCGCCGCAAGTTCGACGTCGTCGGCACGGTCGAGCGCATTGAATACGATCCGAACCGCACCGCCTTCATCGCGCTGATCAAGTATGACGATGGCGAGCTGTCCTACATCATCGCTCCGCAGCGCCTTGCCGCCGGCGACAAGATCGTGGCCGGTGAATCGGTCGACGTGAAGCCGGGCAATGCGATGCCGCTGGCCTCGATGCCGGTCGGCACGATCGTCCATAACATCGAGCTGAAGCCGGGCAAGGGCGCCCAGGTTGCCCGCTCGGCAGGTGGCTACGGCCAGCTGGTCGGTCGCGATCAGGGCATGGCGATCCTGCGCCTCAACTCGGGCGAGCAGCGTGTCGTTCACGGCTCCTGCATGGCCACCGTCGGCGCCGTGTCGAACCCCGACCACGGCAACATCAACGACGGCAAGGCCGGCCGCACGGTCTGGCGCGGCAAGCGTCCGCACAATCGCGGCGTGACCATGAACCCGGTCGACCATCCGCATGGCGGTGGTGAAGGCCGCACCTCCGGTGGCCGTCATCCGGTCAGCCCGTGGGGCAAGCCGACCAAGGGCAAGAAGACGCGGTCCAACAAGGCGACCGACAAGTTCATCCTGCGCTCGCGCCATCAGCGCAAGAGCTAAGAAGAGGTAACGCCAAGTGACTCGTTCTATTTGGAAAGGCCCCTTCATCGACGGCTACCTTCTCAAGAAGGTGGACAAGGTTCGTGAAGGTGGTCGCAATGAGGTGATCAAGATGTGGAGCCGTCGCTCCACCATCCTGCCGCAGTTCGTCGGCTTCACCTTCGGTGTCTACAACGGCCAGAAGCATGTTCCCGTCTCGGTGAACGAGGACATGGTCGGTCACAAGTTCGGTGAATTCGCTCCGACCCGGACCTATTACGGTCACGGCGCGGATAAGAAGGCGAAGAGGAAATAATCATGGGCAAGGCCAAAGCTCCGCGCAGGCTTGCTGACAACGAAGCGCGCGCCGTTCTGCGCACGATCCGTATCAGCCCGCAGAAGCTGAACCTGGTTGCCGCGCTGATCCGCGGCAAGAAGGTCGCGACAGCGCTTTCCGATCTCGAATTCTCGGCCAAGCGGATTTCCGGCACGGTCAAGAAGACGCTGGAATCGGCGATCGCCAACGCGGAAAACAACCACGACCTCGACGTCGATGCACTGATCGTGGCGGAAGCCTATGTCGGCAAGTCGATCGTCATGAAGCGGTTCCATGCTCGTGGCCGCGGTCGCGCCAGCCGTATAGAAAAGCCGTTCTCGCACCTCACGATCGTCGTTCGTGAAGTCGAAGAAAAAGGGGAGGCCGCATAATGGGTCAGAAAGTCAATCCGATCGGTCTGCGCCTCGGCATCAACCGCACCTGGGATTCGCGCTGGTTCGCGAACACCGGCGAGTACGGCAAGCTGCTGCATGAGGACATCAAGATCCGCAAATATCTTGAAAAGGAACTCAAGCAGGCTGCGATTTCCAAGGTCGTGATCGAGCGCCCGCACAAGAAGTGCCGCGTCACCATCCATGCGGCGCGCCCGGGCCTGATCATCGGCAAGAAGGGCGCCGACATCGAAAAGCTTCGCAAGAAGCTGATGGAGATGACGAAGTCCGAGACGCACTTGAACATCGTTGAAGTGCGCAAGCCGGAAATCGACGCAACCCTGGTCGCCCAGTCGATCGCCCAGCAGCTCGAGCGTCGTATCGCGTTCCGCCGCGCCATGAAGCGCGCCGTTCAGTCGGCGATGCGCCTGGGCGCCGAAGGCATCCGCATCAACTGCGCCGGCCGTCTCGGCGGCGCCGAGATTGCACGCATGGAATGGTACCGCGAAGGCCGCGTGCCGCTGCATACGCTGCGCGCCGATGTCGACTATGGCACGGCCGAAGCGCATACGGCTTACGGCATCTGCGGCGTCAAGGTCTGGGTGTTCAAGGGCGAAATCCTCGAGCACGATCCGATGGCTTCGGAGCGTCGCGCGACCGAGGGTGATGCTGCGCATGGCGGTGGTGGTGATCGCGAACGCGGTCGTCGTCGCGAAAACGCCTGATTATTTGGGAATTTGGAGTTAGAACGATGCTGCAGCCAAAGCGCACAAAGTTCCGCAAGCAGTTCAAGGGCCGTATCCATGGTACCGCAAAGGGCGGCACCAACCTGGATTTCGGTGGTTTCGGGCTGAAGGCGCTTGAGCCGAACCGCGTCACCGCGCGTGAGATTGAGGCGGCCCGCCGCGCGATCACTCGTGAGATGAAGCGTGCCGGCCGCGTGTGGATCCGTATTTTCCCTGATGTGCCGGTGACGTCGAAGCCGACCGAAGTGCGCATGGGCAAGGGCAAGGGCGCTGTCGATTACTGGGCGGCGCGCGTCAAGCCGGGCCGCATCATGTTCGAGATCGACGGCGTCAACGAAGAAACCGCCCGTGAGGCGCTGCGTCTCGGCGCGGCCAAGCTCTCGGTCAGGACGCGCTTCGTACAGCGCATCGCAGAATAAGGACGGGCTGATCATGAAAGCCGAAGACATCCGGACGAAGACCCAGGACCAGCTGACCGACGATCTGGCCAGCCTGAAGAAGGAGCAGTTCAACCTGCGCTTCCAGAAGGCCACCGGCCAGCTCGAGAAGACCGCGCGCGTGCGGCAGGTTCGCAAGGACATTGCGCGTATCAAGACCATCGCTGCGGAAAAGTCCGCGGCCAAGAAGGCTTAAGGACGAAAATCATGCCAAAGCGCATTCTGCAGGGCACTGTCGTCAGCGACAAGAACGAGAAGACGGTAGTCGTCAAGGTCGAACGGCGCTTCACGCATCCCGTGATGAAGAAGACCGTGCGCATGACCAAGAAGTACAAGGCGCACGACGAGAACAACGCCCACAAGGTCGGCGATCAGGTGTTCATCCAGGAATCGAAGCCGATTTCCAAGGACAAGCGCTGGATCGTCGTGTCTTCGGACCAGGCGTAACAAACCGAATTTTGGACAGACCGGGAGGGGCTTTGAGCCCGTCCCGTTAGAAGAGAAGAAGGCGGCCAGTCATGATTCAGATGCAAACAAACCTCGACGTCGCGGATAATTCCGGCGCCCGTCGTGTCATGTGCATCAAGGTGCTGGGCGGCTCGAAGCGGAAATACGCTTCCGTAGGCGACATCATCGTGGTGTCGATCAAGGAAGCCATTCCGCGCGGCCGCGTTAAGAAGGGCGATGTGATGAAGGCGGTCGTGGTTCGCACGGCCAAGGACATCCGCCGCCCGGACGGCAGCGTGATCCGTTTCGACAAGAACGCGGCCGTTCTCGTCGACAACAAGAAAGAGCCGATCGGCACGCGTATCTTCGGACCGGTTCCGCGCGAACTCCGCGCCAAGAACCACATGAAGATCATCTCGCTCGCGCCTGAAGTGCTGTAAGGAGCCGGACCAATGCAAAAGATTAGAAAAGGCGACAAGGTCGTCGTGCTGGCCGGCAAGGACAAGGGCCGTTCGGGCGAAGTCCTCTCGGTTCAGCCGAAGGAAGACACCGCGCTGGTGCGCGGCGTCAACATGATCCGTCGTCACCAGAAGCAGTCCCAGTCCCAAGAGGGCGGGATCATCACCAAGGAAGCGCCGATCCAGCTGTCGAACATCGCGCTCGCCGACCCCAAGGATGGCAAGCCGACCCGCGTCGGCTTCATCTTCCAGAAGGACGGCAAGAAGGTGCGCGTCGCCAAGCGCTCGGGAGAAGTCATCAATGGCTAAGGCTCAAACCACGAAGCCCAAGGCTGAAAGCAAACAGTCCAAGGCCCAGAACACGCCGCGCCTCAAGCAGGTCTACAACGAGACCATCCGCAAGGCGCTGCAGGAGCAGTTCGGCTACGAGAACGAGATGCAGGTTCCGCGCATCGACAAGATCGTGCTGAACATGGGCGTCGGCGAAGCGACCGCGGATTCGAAGAAGCCTTCGATCGCGGCCGAAGACCTGGCGATGATCGCCGGCCAGAAGGCCGTCGTCACCCGCGCCCGTAATTCGATCGCCGGCTTCAAGGTCCGCGAGAAGATGCCGATCGGCGCCAAGGTCACGCTGCGCAAGGAACGCATGTACGAGTTCCTCGACCGTCTCGTGAACATCGCACTGCCGCGCGTCCGCGACTTTCGCGGACTGAATCCGAAGAGCTTCGATGGCCGTGGCAACTACGCCATGGGCATCAAGGAACACATCGTGTTCCCGGAGATCAACTACGACAAGGTTGATCAGATCTGGGGCATGGACGTCATCGTTTGTACGACTGCGAAGACGGACGACGAAGCCAGGGCATTGCTCAAGGCCTTCAACTTCCCCTTCCGCCAGTAACGGCAGCGAGAAAAGGAAAAATCTGAAATGGCAAAGACCAGCTCAGTCGAGAAGAACAACAGGCGCCGCAAGCTTGCCGACCAGTACGGTCCCAAGCGCGCAGCGCTCAAGGCGATCATCATGGACCAGTCCAAGCCGATGGAAGAGCGTTTCCGCGCTCAGCTGAAGCTTGCTGCCCTGCCGCGCAACTCGGCCAAGATCCGCATCCGCAACCGCTGCGAAGTTACCGGCCGTCCGCGCGCCTATTATCGCAAGCTCAAAGTATCGCGCATCGCGCTTCGTGATCTCGGCAATAACGGCCAGATCCCGGGCCTGGTCAAGTCGAGCTGGTAAGGAGGACATAACATGTCATTGAGCGATCCTCTCGGCGATATGCTGACCCGCATCCGCAACGCGTATGGCCGTAAGAAGTCGAGCGTTTCGACGCCGGCGTCGCGCCTGCGTACCCGCGTCCTCGACGTGCTGAAGGCTGAAGGCTATATCCGCGACTACAGCCAGACCGACTTCGACAACGGCAAGTCCGAAATCGAAATCGAGCTGAAGTATTTCGACGGTGCTCCGGTCGTGCGCGAAATCGCCCGCGTCTCGAAGCCTGGCCGCCGCGTTTACGTTTCGGCCAAGTCGATCCCGCACGTCGCCAACGGCCTCGGCATCGCCATCCTTTCGACGCCGAAGGGCGTGATGGCCGATCACGAAGCACGCGAACAGAATGTCGGCGGCGAAATCCTCTGCCAGATTTTCTAATTCGGCAGACCTGAAACAAGAGAAGTGACGAGGACAACCAAATGTCTCGTATTGGAAAGAAACCCGTTTCGCTGCCGCAGGGCGTGACCGCGACCGTCAACGGCCAGACCGTGACGGCGAAGGGCCCCAAGGGCGAGCTGAAGTTCGTGGTGAACGACGAAGTGCTGGTCAAGATGGAAGGCAGCGAAATCGCTGTCCAGCCGCGCGACCAGACCAAGACCGCCCGCTCCAAGTGGGGCATGTCGCGCACGCAGATCGTCAACATCCTGCAGGGCGTCAAGGACGGTTTCGAGAAGAAGCTCGAGATCACCGGCGTCGGCTATCGCGCGGCACTCCAGGGCAAGAACCTGCAGCTGGCACTTGGCTTCAGCCATGATGTCGTCTACCAGACGCCGGCCGGCATCACGATCACTGTGCCGAAGCCGACGGAAATCACCGTGACCGGCATCGACAAGCAGCAGGTCGGCCAGGTTGCCGCCGAGATTCGCGAGTATCGCGGTCCCGAGCCCTACAAGGGCAAGGGTGTCCGCTATGCCGGCGAGAAGATCGTCCGCAAGGAAGGCAAGAAGAAGTAGTAGGCCTGGCCCCGAAAAGTTGCAGACTTTTCGGAAAAGGCCAAGCCAAAGAACTGCAACGCCGCGGGGAGCGGTCGCGGGAGGCGCTTTCGCCTACCGCACATGGCGGCCCCCCGTTTTTTGAAGGCAAGGAAGACTATCATGGCTACCAAGGAATCCATCCAGCGCCGCGCGCAGCGCGTTCGCCGTCAGATCAAGAAGGTCGCCGGCGAGCGCCCGCGTCTCTCGGTTCACCGCACGTCGAAGAACATCTACGTGCAGGTCATCGACGACGCCAAGGGCCATACCATCGCGGCTGCATCGACACTCGAGAAGGACCTCAAGGGTTCGCTCAAGACCGGCGCCGACACCGAGGCAGCAGCCGCTGTTGGCAAGCTGATCGCCGAGCGTGCTTCGAAGGCCGGCGTCAAGGAAGTCGTCTTCGACCGCGGCGCCTATATCTATCACGGCCGCGTCAAGGCGCTGGCCGAGGCTGCCCGTGAAGGCGGTCTGAGCTTCTAATTGCCTGATCCCGAACCGAAGGTCAGCGCAGCAAAAAGTTGCAGACTTTTCGGACAAGATCATGCAAGGAAAAATAATTCGCCCCCGGTGACCCAAAGAGGCGCACCGGATCTTATCAGCAACCGTGCTTCCGGAAAAAAACAAGGAACAGGATATGGCACAGGAACGTAGGGATGGCGGCCGCGGCCGCGATCGTGAAGAACGCGATGACGGCATGGTGGACAAGCTCGTCCACATCAACCGTGTCGCCAAGGTCGTCAAGGGCGGCCGTCGCTTCGGTTTTGCAGCACTCGTCGTCGTCGGCGACCAGAAGGGCCGCGTCGGCTTCGGTCACGGCAAGGCGCGCGAAGTGCCGGAAGCGATCCGCAAGGCAACCGAGTCGGCCAAGCGCGACATGATTTTCGTGCCGCTGCGCTCGGGCCGCACGCTGCACCACGACGTCGAAGGACGCTGGGGTGCCGGACGCGTGCTGCTGCGCGCTGCCAAGCAGGGTACCGGCATCATCGCCGGCGGCCCGATGCGCGCTGTCTTCGAGACGCTCGGCATGCATGACGTGGTCGCCAAGTCGATGGGTTCGTCGAACCCCTACAACATGGTTCGCGCCACGTTCGACGCGCTGAAGAGCCAGATGCATCCCAAGGATGTGGCTGCTGCGCGCGGCATCAAATATTCGACCCTTCAGGCCCGCCGCGGCACCGCCGTTGCGGCTGAAGAATAGTCGATCTGACCAGGGATTTTGACCATGGCCAAGAAAGCAACCAAGACCATCACCGTTGAGCAGATCGGTTCGCCGATCCGCCGCCCGAAGGAACAGCGCGCAACGCTGGTCGGCCTCGGCCTCAACAAGATGCACAAGCAGCGCACGCTGGAGGACACTCCCTCGGTGCGCGGCATGATCGCTGCCGTCCAGCATCTCGTCCGCGTCGTGGACGAGGGCTGAGCAAAAGCGCAGGAGAACCCAGATGAAACTCAACGATCTGCGTGACAAGGACGGCGCGACGCACTCCAAGAAGCGTCTCGGCCGTGGCATCGGCTCCGGCTCGGGCAAGACCGGCGGTCGCGGCGTCAAGGGCCAGAAGGCGCGCTCCGGCGTTGCCATCAACGGCTTCGAGGGCGGCCAGATGCCGCTCTATCGGCGCCTGCCGAAGCGTGGCTTCAATAACATCTTCGCCAAGAGCTTTGTCGTCGTTTCGCTGGCTCGTATCCAGACCGCGCTCGATGCCAAGAAGCTTGACGCCAAGGCGACCGTGACGGCCGAGGCACTCGTTGCCGCCGGCGTCATCCGCCGCGTCAAGGACGGCGTGCGCATCCTCTCGGACGGCGAGCTCAAGGCAAAGCTTGTCTTCGACGTCGCCGGCGCCTCCAAGGCCGCGATCGAGAAGATCGAAAAGGCCGGCGGTTCGGTCAAGCTGCCGGAAGCGGCAGCGGAGTAACGGCAATTTGAAGTGCGGCCGGCAGGAACGGTATCCGTTTTTGTTCACGATTGCGCTTTGATCCGATCAATTAGGCGGCCGCGTCAACGCGGCCGCTTGCATGTTTAGAGCCCGGAGCTTATCTCGTGAGCTTCGGTGCCACGCGCCGCCTGAGCTGCGGGCATCGAGCGTGACATACAAATCAAAGAAGTAGCGCATGACGTTGTCCGAAAACCGCTTCACACTTTTCGGCATCATGCTCTAGCGGAGAATCAGGCATGGCTTCGGCTGCTGAACAACTAGCCTCGAATCTGAATTTTGCGGCTTTCGCCAAGGCGGAGGACCTGAAGAAGCGAATCTGGTTCACCGTCGGCGCGCTGCTCGTCTATCGCCTCGGCACCTATATCCCGCTGCCCGGCATCAATCCGGATGCATTCGCGCAGGCCTTCTCTTCGCAGGCCAAGGGCGTGCTCGGCATGTTCAACATGTTCGCCGGCGGCGCCGTGCAGCGCATGGCGATCTTCGCGCTCGGCATCATGCCTTACATCTCAGCCTCCATCATCATGCAGCTGATGACCTCGGTCATTCCGTCGCTGGAGGCGCTGAAAAAGGAAGGCGAGCAGGGCCGCAAGGTCATCAACCAGTACACGCGCTACGGCACGGTACTCCTGGCGCTGGTGCAGGCCTACGGCATTTCGGTGGGCCTGGAAGGCGGCAACGGCATCGTCAACGATCCCGGCATGTTCTTCCGCATCTCGACCGTCGTCACGCTGGTTGGCGGCACCATGTTCCTGATGTGGCTGGGCGAGCAGATCACCGCCCGCGGCATCGGCAACGGCATTTCGCTGATCATCTTCTCCGGCATCGTCGCCGGCCTGCCGCGCGCCATCTCCGGCACGCTGGAGCTCGGCCGCACCGGCGCTCTATCGACCGGGCTGATACTCGCGATCATCGTGCTGGCCATAATCGTCATCGCGCTGATCGTGTTCTTCGAGCGCGCGCAGCGCCGCCTGCTGATCCAGTATCCGAAGCGCCAGGTCGGCAACCGCATGTTCCAGGGCGATACCTCGCATCTGCCGCTGAAGCTCAACACGTCGGGCGTCATTCCGCCGATCTTCGCGTCGTCGCTGCTTTTGCTGCCGGCAACGGTCGCTGGCTTCTCGCAGACGACAAACCTGCCGGCCTGGGCAAGCACCGTGCTCGCTTCGCTCGGCCACGGCCAGCCGCTCTACATGCTGTTCTATGCGGCAATGATCGTGTTCTTCGCCTTCTTCTACACGGCCATCGTGTTCAATCCGAAGGACACCGCCGACCAGCTCAAGAAGCATTCCGGCTTCATTCCGGGCTACCGTCCGGGTGAGCGCACCGCCGATTACATCGACTATGTCCTGACGCGCATCACCGTCGTCGGCGCCATCTATCTGGTGCTGGTGTGCCTGCTGCCCGAGTTCCTGATTTCGGCAACTGGCGTACCATTCTACCTCGGTGGCACATCGCTTCTGATCGTGGTCAGTGTAACCCTCGATACGGTGGCGCAGATCCAGGGTCACCTGATCGCGCACCAGTATGAGGGCCTGATCAAGAAGTCGAAGCTGCGCGGGGGGAAGAAGGCCAGATGAGATTGATATTGCTTGGGCCGCCAGGAGCGGGCAAGGGGACGCAAGCACAAAGACTGGTAGAAAAATACGGCATACCGCAGCTGTCGACGGGCGACATGCTGCGGGCCGCCGTACAGGCCGGCACTGAAGTCGGCAAGCGCGCCAAGGCGGTGATGGATGCCGGCGAGCTGGTTTCCGACGCCATTGTCAACGCGATCGTGGCCGAGCGCATCGACCAACCCGATTGCACCAGCGGTTTCATCCTCGACGGATATCCGCGCACGCTGGTGCAGGCTGATGCGGTTGAATCGATGCTCGCCGAGCGCGGCATTGGCCTCGATGCCGTGATCGAGTTCGTCGTCGACGACAAAGCGTTGGTCGGCCGCATCGTCAAGCGCGCCGACGACGCCAAGGCCGCCGGACAGCCGGTGCGCAAGGACGACAATCCGGTGGTGTTCGAAGAGCGCCTGCGGGAATATTACAAGAAGACGGCGCCGCTGATCGGCTATTATTACGCCAAACGCTCGCTTAGGAGTGTCGACGGCATGGCTCCTGTCGACACCGTGACGGCGGAGATTGAAGCGCTGCTCGCGGCGGTGACGCGGGAGACCGGTACGGTAAAGTAAAGATTGCGCTTGACTGGAACGGTTCGCTGGGTTATGGCGGCCCGTCTTCCTATCAGGCATGAGGCTTGCTTGTCCGCAAGGGCAAGGCAGCCGCATTGAAACTAGGGAACTCCCGCAAGGGCCGGCCTCCACCGGACGCGGGGTAATTTGAACAGCGCCGCGCGTGCCTTATTTTGAAGGCCGGCCGGTCCCACATGGAGAAGAGAAGAATATGGCTCGTATAGCCGGCGTCAACATTCCGACCAACAAGCGCGTCGTCATTGCGCTTCAGTACATTCACGGCATTGGCAAGAAGTTCGCCCAGGAGATCGTCGACAAGGTCGGCATCCCGGCCGAGCGCCGCGTCAACCAACTGACCGACGCGGAAGTGCTGCAGATCCGCGAGACCATCGACCGCGACTACCAGGTCGAAGGCGACCTGCGCCGCGAAGTGTCGATGAACATCAAGCGTCTCATGGACCTCGGCTGCTACCGCGGCCTGCGTCACCGCCGTTCGCTGCCGGTTCGCGGCCAGCGCACGCACACCAATGCACGCACCCGCAAGGGCCCGGCCAAGTCGATCGCCGGCAAGAAGAAGTAAGTGAGCGATAGCGAGTAGCCATTAGCGAGTAGGGGTCCCTATTCGCTAGTCCCTGCTCACTACTCGCTTTCAAAGGTGGAGCCGCTGGCATTACGGCGGTGTAGAGATCAACTGAAAGGACTATCATGGCCAAGGAAGCCGCTCGTGTTCGCCGTCGTGAACGCAAGAACATCTCGTCGGGCGTTGCCCACGTCAATTCGACCTTCAACAACACGATGATCACCATCACCGACGCGCAGGGCAATTCCATTGCCTGGTCGTCGGCCGGTGCCCAGGGCTTCAAGGGTTCGCGCAAGTCGACCCCGTTCGCCGCCCAGATGGCTGCCGAAGACGTCGCCAAGAAGGCCCAGGAACACGGCATGCGCATGCTCGAAGTCGAGGTCTGCGGACCCGGCTCCGGTCGTGAATCGGCGCTTCGCGCCCTGCAGGCGGCCGGCTTCACCATCACTTCGATCCGTGATGTGACGCCGATCCCGCACAATGGCTGCCGCCCGCGCAAGAAGCGCCGCGTCTAAGACATTACCGAACGCCGCGTGAGCGCCTCAAGGCGCTCCTCCACGGCACTCCAGGTCGCCCGCCACGATTGGATGGTGGCGGGTCAACGGAAGGAAAGCATCATGATCCAGAAAAATTGGCAGGAACTGATCAAGCCGAACAAGATCGAGTTCTCGTCGAAGAAGAAGACGCTGACCACGCTGGTCGCCGAGCCGCTCGAGCGTGGCTTCGGCCTGACGCTCGGCAACGCGCTGCGCCGCGTGCTTTTGTCTTCGCTGCGCGGTGCGGCTGTCACCGCCGTGCAGATCGACGGCGTTCTGCATGAATTCTCGTCGATTGCCGGCGTGCGTGAGGACGTGACCGACATCGTCCTCAACATCAAGGAAATCGCCATCCGCATGGAAGGCGATGGTCCCAAGCGCATGGTCGTTCGCAAGCAGGGCCCGGGTGCGGTTCTGGCTGGCGACATCCAGACGGTTGGCGACGTCGAGATCCTCAACCCCGACCACGTCATCTGCACGCTGGACGAGGGCGCTGAAATCCGTATGGAATTCACAGTCGACACCGGCAAGGGTTACGTGCCGGCAGACCGCAACCGCGCCGAAGACGCGCCGATCGGCCTGATCCCGGTCGACAGCCTGTATTCGCCGGTCAAGAAGGTCTCCTACAAGGTCGAGAACACCCGCGAGGGCCAGGTTCTCGACTATGACAAGCTGACCATGACCATCGAGACCGACGGTTCGATCTCGGGCGAGGACGCGGTGGCATTCGCTGCCCGCATCCTGCAGGACCAGCTTGGCCTGTTCGTCAATTTCGACGAGCCGCAGAAGGAAGTCGCCACCGAGGCCGTCACCGAGCTCGCCTTCAACCCGGCGCTGCTCAAGAAGGTGGACGAGCTCGAGCTTTCGGTGCGTTCGGCCAACTGCCTGAAGAACGACAACATCGTCTACATCGGCGATCTCATCCAGAAGACCGAAGCCGAGATGCTGCGCACCCCGAACTTCGGCCGCAAGTCGCTGAACGAGATCAAAGAAGTGCTCGCGGCGATGGGCCTGCACCTCGGCATGGAAGTGCCGGACTGGCCGCCGGAAAACATCGAAGACCTCGCCAAGCGTTACGAAGACCAATATTGAGCATGAAGTCCAAGGATCGGCGGCGTGGGCCGCTCGATCCGACGGTCATGCGGAAAACCATCAGAGGCCGTGGCCTCTTGAGCAACTGAAGGAAAAGAGCCATGCGCCACGGTTTTAAAGGCCGCCGCTTCGCCCGAAGCATTAGCCATCGCAAGTCGATGTTCGCCAACCTCGCCGTGTCGCTGCTCGAGCATGAGCAGATCGTCACCACCCTGCCGAAGGCGAAGGATTTGCGTCCGATCGTCGAGAAGCTGGTGACGCTCGGCAAGCGCGGCGACTTGCATGCGCGCCGCCAGGTCATTGCCCAGATCGGCAATGAAGGCGTCGTCAAGCGTCTGTTCGACACGATCGCGCCGCGCTACGCCACCCGCAATGGCGGCTATCTGCGCATCATGAAGGCGGGCTTCCGCCACGGCGACAATGCCGCCATGGCGGTCATCGAGTTCGTCGACCGTGACACCTCGGCCAAGGGCGCCGGCGACCGCGCCCGCATCGAGGCCGAAGGCACCGACGAGGAAGCCGCTGCCGCATAAGGCTCGGTTTTCGCAAATGACTTTCAAGGGGCCTTCGGGCCCCTTTTTTGCATTGTCGCGAGGGCATGCTTCGCCGGGCTTTTTTGCCTGCCGGCCAAGTGCTTTTGCACGACAATCGCCGCATTTCAGTGCATTAGCCTTTCATTCTGCACAATCGTCGGGACAATGCCCCCGAACTTGCCTTGGAGGATTCGCGAATGCGCGCCAACCGACTGTCTCTTGTTCTGCTCTTCGCCATGATGGCGTTCGCAGCCGCGCCGACAGTCAGGCAGGCTCTGGCCGAGGACGCCGCCAAGCCAGCCGACCCGGGGCTCTCCGATGTGCTGACCGACCTCCTGCATGGCGTCGAAGGCGAGAACGGCACCTCCGGTCCCGACAAGCGCGTGCCGTTCGGCCGCGAAGAGGTGCAGCTGTCGTTTGCCCCCCTGGTCAAGCAGACGGCGCCGGCCGTGGTCAATGTCTATGCTTCGCAGACGGCCAAGGTCACGTCGCCCTTTGACGGCGATCCTTTCTTCGAGGAATTCTTCGGCCGCGCGCAGCCGCGCGCACAATCCTCGCTCGGCTCGGGCGTGCTGGTTGACCCGAGCGGCGTCGTCGTCACCAATTTCCACGTGATCAAGGATGCCGACGAGGTCAAGGTCGCGACCGCCGACGGGCGCGAATTCACCTCGAAGGTCATGCTCAAGGACGAGACGCTTGACCTCGCCGTGCTCAAGATCACCTCCGACAAGCCGTTCCCGGTGATTGCCATCGGCGATTCCGACGCGCTCGAGGTCGGCGACCTGGTGCTGGCCATCGGCAATCCGTTCGGCGTCGGCCAGACCACCACCAGCGGCATCGTGTCGGCGCTTGCCCGCAGCCATATCGGCGTTTCGGATTCGGGCTACTTCATCCAGACCGACGCCGCCATCAATCCCGGCAATTCCGGCGGCGCGCTGATCAACATGGGCGGCCAGCTGGTCGGCATCAACACCGCCATCTACAGCCGCAGCGGCGGCTCGATCGGCATCGGCTTTGCCATCCCCGCCAACATGGTGCGCGCCTTCGCCGACGCGGCCAAGGCCGGGCTCGATTTCTTCGAGCGGCCCTATATAGGCGCCGAATTCGAAGCGGTCACACCGCAGATCGCCGAATCGCTCGGCATGGAGAAGCCGACCGGCGCGCTGGTGTCGTCGGTTGAGGAAGCCGGACCGGCGGCCAAGGCAGGGCTGAAGCCCGGCGATGTCGTGCTGCAGCTCAATGGCACGACGGTCGAAGGCATCGAGGCGCTGGATTACCGCATGGCGACCCTGTCGATCGGCACCAAGGCGACCTTCGCCATCCTGAGCAAGGGCCAGCAGGCGACGATGGAGATTGCACTGGAGCGCGCGCCGGAAGGCGCCAAGGCGTCGGAAGTGACCCTGCATGGCCGCAGCCCGTTCTCCGGCGCCAAGGTCGCGGAACTGTCGCCCAGGCTCGCCCAGCGGCTCGGCCTGCGCACCGACCTCAAGGGGGTCACCGTGGTCGACATCAACCGCGATTCGCCGGCCGCCGATTTCGGCTTCCAGCCGGGCGACATCGTGCGCGAGGTGAACGGCACGACGGTCGATACGGCGGCGACACTGGCGCAGCTTGCCCAGCAGGATACACGCTGGTGGCGCTTTACCGTCGAGCGCGGCGGGCAGATACTGCGCCAGGTGTTGCGTTACTGAGGCGATCTTCCCATTTCTGAGGATCGTGCTCCAACCAGAAGACCTAGATGGCCGATCTGTTCAGCGTCGATGAACCGGAAAGAGCGCCGCCCGGCCGGCCTTTGGCCGATCGGCTGCGCCCGAAAAACCTTGGCGAGGTCGTCGGCCAGGAGCATCTGACCGGCCCCGACGGCGCACTGACGCGGCTCATCAACTCCGGTTCGCTCGGCTCGATGATTTTCTGGGGGCCACCCGGCACCGGCAAGACCACCGTGGCGCGGCTGCTGGCCGGCGAGACCAGCCTTGCCTTCGAGCAGATCTCAGCGGTGTTTTCCGGCGTTGCCGATTTGAAGAAAGTGTTCGAGGCGGCAAAGCTGCGTCGCACCAATGGCCGCCAGACGCTGCTGTTCGTCGACGAGATCCATCGCTTCAACCGCGCCCAGCAGGATTCGTTTCTCCCGGTCATGGAGGACGGCACCGTCGTGCTGGTTGGCGCCACGACCGAAAATCCGTCCTTCGAGCTGAACGCCGCGCTTTTGTCGCGCGCGCGGGTACTGGTGTTTCACCCGCTGGGCGAGGAGAGCATCGCCAAGCTGATGACGCGCGCGGAGGAGACAGAGGGCAGGGCGCTGCCGCTCGACGAAGAGGCGCGGGCGATGCTCATCCGCATGAGCGATGGTGACGGCCGGGCCTCGCTGACGCTGGCCGAGGAAGTCTGGCGCGCCGCCAAACCCGGCGAGGTTTTCGATCCCGAAGGGCTGCAGCGCATCGTCCAGCGCCGCGCGCCGATCTATGACAAGGGCCAGGACGGTCACTACAATCTGATCTCGGCGCTGCACAAATCGGTGCGCGGGTCCGACCCGGACGCGGCGCTTTATTATCTTGCCCGCATGTTCGACGCCGGCGAGGATCCGCTCTATCTCGGCCGCCGGCTGGTGCGCATGGCGATGGAGGATATCGGGCTGGCCGACCCGCAGGCGCTGGTTATCGCCAACGCCGCCAAGGACGCCTACGACTATCTCGGCTCGCCCGAAGGCGAACTGGCCTTCGCCGAGGCCACCGTCTATCTCGCCACCGCGCCCAAATCCAACGCCGTCTATACTGCCTTCAAGGCAGCCACGCGGGCGGCGAAGGAGTTCGGTTCGCTGCTGCCGCCCAAGCACATCCTCAACGCGCCGACCAAGCTGATGAAAGAGGAGGATTACGGCGCCGGCTACCGCTACGATCACGACCAGCCCGATGCCTTTTCCGGCCAGGACTATTTCCCCGAAAAGATGGGCCGGCAGACCTTTTACGATCCGCCCGAACGCGGCTTCGAGCGCGATATCAAGAAACGGCTGGACTATTGGGCAAAGCTGCGCAGCGAGCGGGAAAAATAGGTGCGCGGGACAAACGGGACGAACTCGGCCTGCCCGCGATGAACTGAAATTCTGTCCCCGCCAGTCACAGCAGTGTGATTGTACCGCATGACAAAAAGCCCTATCACGTCGCATGACTCGGCCGGGAGGCTGCCAGGACGGGCGATAATTCGGAACGGGGACAGCGCGCCGCGCGAACAGAAAATGACAAAATCCCTTCGCAAAATGCTTCGCCAGGCTGTGATTGCTGTCCCGCTGCTCGCGCTCGGATTCTATTTCATTCCGATCCTGACCACGATCTGGATCGTCTGCGGCCTGATCGATGTGCTGCGCAACGCCAACAAGGATCTGTCGCTGTTGCGCGGCTATTTCCTCGGCAATGGCATCTTCACCTGGCTGCTGTCGCCCTTCAATCTGCTGGTGGACCTCGTTTGCTACAGGAACCCGGGCGTGTGGAAGCTGGAGCAGTTTCCCGCCGATTATCAGCGCGAGGTCAACGAGGTTCTTGACGTCTTCAAGGCGCGAAAGGACGAGATCATCGCCGATATCGACGCCAATTTCGGCACCGGTCGTCGCGGCATGTATGTCTATCAGTGGTACGGCAAGCACCGGATCGACAATGTCGCGGAATTCAACAAGGATTTCAAATACATCAAGACCATTGCCGTGTCTGTCTTCAGAGGCAAGGAATCGACTTCCTGGCATTTCGGACCGCTGCGGCTCAGCCTGCGCATCCTCTACAATCTCTTGCCGGTGAAGGCAGAGGTTTTCGTCGAGTGCAACGGCGCCAGGAATTACTGGCACGACAACCCGCTCTATATTTTCGACGACACGCTGCTGCACCGCTCGGTCAACGAGTATGACGGACGCCGCTACTGCGTGTTCATGGACATCATCCGGCCGTCGCCGTTCCCCGGCTTCATCGCCGGACTTCTGGCCATCGTTTCGGTCACCGTCGAGCGCATCAATTCCATGTTCTACAAGAACTGGAAGATGATCGGCTCGAGCAAGGCAAAGAAGGTCGAGACGACCTGAGGCGTTGGCCTGAAGGGATTGACCGCACTGCCTTGGCCGGGCAGTAAACGGGCATGTTCAATCTGCTTCTTGTTGTGGTCGGCGGCGGCATCGGCGCCGGCATCCGCCACCTGACCAACATCGGCGCCTTGCGCCTCGTCGGCCCCAACTACCCCTGGGGGACGATGGCGATCAACATCGTCGGCTCCTTTGCCATGGGGCTGTTCGTCGCCGCGCTGATGCGGCGCGGCGGTTCCAATGAGCTCCGGCTGTTCGTCGCCACGGGCATCCTTGGCGGCTTCACCACCTTCTCCGCCTTTTCGCTCGATTTCGCGACCCTGTGGGAGCGCGGAGCGACGCTGACGGCGTTGGGATATGCGCTTGCCAGCGTCGTTGGCGCCATTATCGCCCTGTTTCTGGGACTTTGGCTCGCAAGAACCGTTTCATAGTGTTATTGCCCGGCCTAGAGCACGGCGCATCCTCCTGGACGCGCTGCAGAAACTTTGATCTTGCGCATGATCCTTTCCGAAAGCCGGAGTAGATTTTCGGGGTCACGCGTTAGAAACGGATAAAGCGAAAATCATGGCAGGCGTAGAACAGATCACGGTGGAGGCCGGCGAGGCGGGCATGCGGCTCGATCGCTGGTTCAAGACCCATTTCCCCGGCCTCGGCTTTGGCCATCTGCAGAAGTTGCTGCGCTCGGGCCAGATCCGCGTCGATGGCGGCCGGGTCAAGGCCGACAGCCGTGTCGAGCCCGGCCAGGTGGTGCGTGTGCCGCCGCTCGAGGTCGACAAGAAGGGCGAGAGTGCGCTTACGGGTTACTCGATCCGCAACCAGGGCGACGCCGATGTGCTGGCCAAGATGCTGATCCACGAAGATCCAAAAGTCTTCGTCTTCAACAAGCCGGCGGGCCTGGCGGTGCAAGGCGGCTCGGGCGTCACCCGGAATGTCGACGACATGCTGGAGGCCTGGCGCAGCCAGAAGGGCGAGAAGCCGCGCCTGGTGCACCGGCTCGACCGCGACACGTCGGGCGTGCTGGTGGTTGCCCGCACCAGGCTTGCGGCGATGAAGCTTTCCGAGTCATTCCGGGCGCGCGAGACCAAGAAGACCTATTGGGCGCTGGTCAAGGGCGTCCCGCCCAAGCGTGAGGACAAGATCTCGACCTGGCTGATCAAGGAGCCGACCGAGGACCGCGTGCGCGTGGCAGCCCATGGCGAAAAGGGCGCCGACCACGCCGTGTCCTACTATCGCATCATCGAGCAGGCGGCTCAGACGATGACCTGGCTGGAAATGGAGCCGTACACTGGCCGCACCCACCAGCTGCGCGTTCATGCCGCCTATATCGGCTGCCCGATCCTCGGCGACCCCAAATATTTCGAGGCCGACACCAACTGGGACTTTCCGGGCGGCATTCAGAACCGCCTGCATCTGCATGCGCGCCGCATCGTCATTCCGCACCCGGACAAGGGCGTCATCGACGTCACCGCGCCGATGCCGCCGCATATGCGCCAGAGCTGGAACCTGATCGGCTTCGACGACGCCAGCGCGGAGGACTGACATTGGCCGTTGCCTCGGTATTGGATCGCCGCGATGCGGTCGATCTGGCGGCTGCTTCCATCATGGTCGGGTTGACCTTTTCCTGGGGGCTGAACTACGTCGCCGCCAAGATCTCCTATGCCGGCTTCGATCCGGTTTTCGTCTCGATCGCACGTTCGATCATTGGCGGGCTCTGTGTGCTCGGCTGGTGCTGGCTGCGCGGCATCAGGCTGTTTAAGGCCGACGGGTCGCTTGTCGCCGGCATCATCGTCGGCGTGCTGTTCGGCGTCGAGTTCCTGTGCCTCTATATCGGGCTGGAATACACGACCGTTGCCCGCAACACACTGCTGGTCAACACCATGCCGTTCTGGGTCCTGATCGGCGGCCATTTCCTGCTCGGTGAGCGTATCAACGCGCGCAAGCTTGGCGGGCTCGTTCTCGCCTTCTGCGGCCTGGTGGCGGTGTTTTCAGACGGGATTGCCGGCGGCACCGACGTGACCTTGATGGGCGATCTGCTCAGCCTCGGCTCCGGCATCCTGTGGGCGGCGACCAGTATCGTCATCAAGCGTTCGAAACTGGTCGAGACCAGTGCCGAGAAATTGCTGCTTTATCAGCTGGCCGGTGCGGCCATTGTCGGTGTCCTGGTTCTGCCTTTCGCCGGCCCGCCGATCCGCGCGGTCAGTGCCTTGCCGACATTGGCGCTGCTGTTCCAGTCGCTCTATATAGTTGCCTTCACCTATGTGCTGTGGTTCTGGCTGCTCAGGCGCTATCCGGCATCGGGCCTGTCGAGCTTCGCCTTCCTGTCGCCGGTGTTCGGCGTCCTCTGCGGCGCTATCATTCTTGGCGAGGCGCCAACGACCAGGATCTTTGTGGCGCTTGGGCTGATCGCAGTCGGCCTGATCATCGTCAACCGGCCGGCGCGCAAGCAGGTACCTGGATAGAAAGTTCGACCATGCGTGACATCCTCAACGACCTCGAAGCGGGAAAGCATCTGTCCGATCCGGATCCGGTCCGCCGCGCGCAGATCCAGATGAAGACGCACCTGCCGAAGCGCTTCTACAAGGACGTGTCGGTCGCAGCTGTGGAGGACGGTTTTGCCGTCCATCTCGACGGCAAGCCGGTGCGCACGCCGGGCAAGGCGCTGCTGGCGCTGCCGACCGAAAAGGCCGCCGCCCTGGTCGCCAATGAGTTCGCTGCACAGGGCGAGACCATCGACCCGGTCACGATGCCGGTGCTGCGTCTGGTCAACACCGCCATCGACGGCGTCGCCAGCGACCCGCAGGCGGTGCTGGAGGACGTCTTGCGCTTCGCCTCGTCCGATCTGACCTGCTACCGCGCCGACGCGCCACAGGGGCTGGTCGAGCGGCAGAACCAGCATTGGGATCCGGTGATCGACTGGGCGAGAGCGACATTAGGGGCTCGGTTCAATCTCGCCGAGGGCATCATCCATGTCGAGCAGCCGCGCGAGAGCATCGCAGTGCTCGGCGCTCATCTTGCCCAGCGTGCCGAGCCGCTGCGGCTGGCCGCAATCCATGTCATGACTTCGCTGACCGGGTCGGCGCTGCTGGCGCTGGCGGTCGATTACGGCGCGCTCGATGGCGACGCGGCTTGGGCCGCCGGCCATGTCGACGAGGACTGGCAGATCGAGCATTGGGGCCAGGATGCCGAGGCTGTCGCACGCCGCTCGGCCCGCAAACGCGACATGATGGCGGCCGTCGGCCTGCTCGATGCGCTGAAGACCTGATCCTCGGCCTTTTGCCGCACTGCACCTAATACCAAAGTCATAAACCCAAGGTCTGTCTGCCTCCGGCGGTCGCTTTCTGTCATTTTTTACGCTGATGGCTGGTTTGAGTCGCGTTCAAAGGGAACGCCGACGATGACGCCCAGCGTCGAAGGCAGACGATTCACGGGAGGACAGTTCAATGGCATTGGCATCGACCGCCGGCGGAGCCAGCCGCGGCATGACACGAGAGGAGAAGAAGGTCATCTTCGCCTCCTCGCTGGGCGCGGTTTTCGAATGGTATGATTTCTATCTCTACGGAGCGTTGGCCGGCGCGATCGGCTTGACCTTCTTCAACTCGTTTCCCGAAAGCACCCGCTACATCTTCACGCTGCTGGTCTTCGCTGCCGGCTTCATCGTGCGCCCGTTCGGCGCGCTGGTGTTCGGCCGCATCGGCGATCTCGTCGGCCGCAAATACACATTCCTTGTCACCATCATGATCATGGGTCTGTCGACTTTCCTTGTCGGCCTGCTTCCGGGCTCAGAGACACTGGGCATTCTGGCGCCGATCCTGTTGATCGCGCTTCGCATGCTGCAGGGCTTGGCGCTTGGCGGCGAGTACGGCGGCGCCGCGACCTATGTCGCGGAACATGCGCCGGACGACCGTCGCGGCTTCTACACCTCATGGATCCAGACGACGGCGACGCTCGGCCTTTTCCTGTCGCTGATTGTCATCCTGCTGGTGCAGAATTCCGTAAGCAAGGACGCCTTCAACGCCTGGGGATGGCGCATTCCGTTCCTGGTCTCGGCTATCCTGCTCGGCATTTCGGTCTGGATCCGGCTGTCGCTTTCGGAATCGCCGACCTTCCTGCGCATGAAGGAAGAGGGCAAGAGTTCCAAGGCGCCGCTGTCGGAAGCCTTCGGCCAGTGGAAAAACGCCAAGATCGCCATCCTGGCGCTGTTCGGCCTCACCGCCGGTCAGGCCGTGGTATGGTACAATGGCCAGTTCTATGCACTGTTCTTCCTGGCCAATGTGCTCAAGGTCGACGCGCAGTCGGTCAACATCATGATCGCCATTGCGCTGGCACTCGGCACGGGCTTCTTCGTCTTCTTCGGCTGGCTGTCCGACAAGATCGGCCGCAAGCCGATCATCATGGCCGGCCTTGCGCTGGCGGTCGTCACCACCTTTCCGCTGTTCAAGGCGTTGACCTGGGCCGCCAATCCGGCGCTCGCCACCGCGCAGCAGAACACGCGCGCCACGGTGACGGCGGCGCCGGGAGACTGCAACTTCCAGTTCAACCCGACCGGCACGCGCGTGCCGGTCAGTTCGTGCGATATCGCGACCGACTTCCTTGCCAAGAACTCGGTGCCTTACGACATCGTCTCGACGGCGGCGGCGGGGACCCCGGCGAGTGTCATGATTGGCAGCGAAACCGTGGCGTCTTATGATGCCAAGGCCGCGGGCGACAAGAAGGCTGCCAGCGACGCTGCCTTCAAGAAGGGTATCAACCTCGCGCTTCAGGGTGGCGGCTATCCGCTGAAACGTGCTGCCGCCAAGGTTGCCGACCAGAAGCTCGACGCCTTTGTCGCGGCCAATCCTGAACTGAAGCTCGATGCGGCGGCCATCCGCGCCGGCGAGAAGACCGCAGTCCCGACCGAACAGGCGATCAAGGACAAGGTGCTGACCAAGGATGAGGCCGCGGGCGCCACCGAGGTGACCGTTTACAGCGTTCCGGCAGCGGGCGCGTTCGCGATGTTTGCCGACCCCGCACAGGTCAACTGGGCCAAGGTCATCGGCATCCTGTTCATCCTGGTCCTCTACGTGACCATGGTCTACGGGCCGATCGCGGCGATCCTGGTCGAGATGTTCCCGACACGCATCCGCTACAGCGGCATGTCACTGCCCTATCACATCGGCAATGGTTGGTTCGGCGGCCTGCTGCCCGCGATCGTGTTCGCGTTCAGCGCCTACAAGGGCGATATCTACTATGGCCTTTGGTATCCGGTGGTGATCGCGGCGGTGACGCTGATCATCGGCATGATCTTCGTCAGGGATACGCTCGGCACCGACCTGCATACCAAGCAGTAGCCGACGGCCCTGTATCAAACAAAAAACCCGGCGCGAGCGATCGCGCCGGGTTTTTGATTTGTGGGCCTGTTCGATCTATCAGCGCGGAAGACGCCTAGCTCTTGCGAGGCTGTTCGGCGTCCGCAATGGCGGCCTCATGATACCAGGCCTCGCCATGGGCAAGCGGGTGATCGCGCAGCGAAGCAAGCTCTGCCGCAAACTTGGCCTTTACGCCTAAATTTGAGGCAGATGCACGCGATGCCGCCGGGAACATCAGGATTTTGGCCGACGGACGGGCTGAGGTGATTTCCATGGTCGGTCTCCTTTCTTCTGGAGAGGCTCTTCGATTCATCTTTCCATCAAGGTAGGTCCTGCAATCCTTTTAGGCAAGATGCCTAAAGAAAGATCGGCATTTGCCTGTTATTTAAGCAAATTCTGCCTTTGATTGATCCGGGCGCATTGCTTAGGCGGCTTGCCTTCACCGGCGGGATGAAAGGGCATTTTTGCCGCGCCCTGACCAACTGAAGTGGCACACGATTTGCATTTTATCGACAGGCAGCTGGGCTGCTGGATGGCTCGGCGCGCCGGCGTCATCCAGGTTCGGTGATCAAGCAACGAGAGGCTCTAGAATGACGAAATACAAGCTCGAGTATATCTGGCTCGATGGTTACACCCCGGTCCCCAATCTTCGCGGCAAGACCCAGGTCAAGGAGTTCGCCGAGTTCCCGACGCTCGAGCAGCTGCCGCTGTGGGGCTTCGACGGCTCCTCGACGCAGCAGGCCGAAGGCCACAGCTCCGACTGCGTGCTGAAGCCGGTCGCCGTATTCCCGGACCCGGCCCGCAGCAATGGCGTGCTGGTGATGTGCGAAGTGATGATGCCCGATGGCGTGACGCCGCATGCCTCCAACAAGCGCGCCACCATTCTCGATGACGAGGGCGCCTGGTTCGGCTTCGAGCAGGAGTATTTCTTCTACAAGGACGGCCGTCCGCTCGGCTTCCCCGAGAGCGGCTATCCGGCGCCGCAGGGCCCGTACTACACCGGCGTCGGCTATTCGAATGTCGGCCCGATCGCGCGCCAGATCGTCGAGGAGCATCTCGACCTCTGCCTCGCAGCAGGCATCAACCATGAAGGCATCAACGCCGAAGTGGCGAAGGGCCAGTGGGAATTCCAGATTTTCGGCAAGGGCTCCAAGAAGGCCGCCGACCAGATGTGGATGGCCCGCTATCTCTTGCAGCGCCTGACCGAAAAATACGAGATCGACATCGAGTATCACTGCAAGCCGCTCGGCGACACCGACTGGAACGGCTCGGGCATGCACGCCAACTTCTCGACCGCCTATATGCGCGAAGTCGGCGGCAAGGCCTATTTCGAAGCGCTGATGGCTCAATTCGACAAGAACCTGATGGACCACATCGCCGTCTACGGCCCGGACAACGACAAGCGCCTGACCGGCAAGCATGAGACCGCTCCGTGGAACCGCTTCAGCTACGGCATCGCCGACCGAGGCGCCTCGATCCGCGTGCCGCATTCCTTCGTCAACAATGACTACAAGGGCTACCTGGAAGACCGCCGCCCGAATTCGCAAGGCGACCCCTATCAGATCGCTTCGCAGATCCTGAAGACCATCGCGGAGGTTTCGACCAGCGCGCAGGTTTCGGCGGCCGCCTAAGCATCTATAGCGGCGCAGGCTTCGTAAGCCTGCGCCGTAGCCTGCTGCTACCACGTCTACGGTCTGCTATTGGTCAAACAAAAACCCCGGCGTCTGAACTGACGCCGGGGTTTTTCCTTGGCGCTGAGGCTTATCGCTCAGACCGAATAGTACATGTCGTATTCGACTGGATGCGGGGTCATTTCGAAGCGCATCACTTCGGCCATCTTGAGCTCGATGTAGCTGTCGATCTGGTCGTCGTCGAAGACGCCGCCGGCTTTCAGGAAGCCGCGGTCCTTGTCCAAGCTTTGCAGCGCTTCGCGCAGCGAACCGCAGACGGTCGGAATCTTCTTCAGTTCCTTCGGCGGCAGATCGTAAAGATCCTTGTCCATCGGCTGTCCCGGGTGGATCTTGTTCTTGATGCCGTCGAGGCCGGCCATCAGCATGGCGGCGAAAGCGAGGTAGGGGTTCGCGCCTGGATCGGGGAAGCGGACCTCGACGCGCTTGGCTTTCGGGGACGAGCCGAACGGAATGCGGCAGGAGGCCGAACGGTTGCGCGCGGAGTAGGCGAGCAGCACCGGGGCTTCATAGCCAGGCACAAGGCGCTTGTAGGAGTTGGTCAGCGGGTTGGTGAAGGCGTTGATCGCCTTGGCGTGCTTGATGATGCCGCCGATGTAGAACAGGCACGACTCCGACAGGCCGGCATATTCATTGCCGGCGAAGGTCGGCTTGCCGTTCTTCCAGATCGACTGGTGGACGTGCATGCCCGAGCCGTTGTCGCCGAAAATCGGCTTCGGCATGAAGGTGGCCGTCTTGCCATAGGCGTTGGCGACCTGGTGCACGACATATTTGTAGATCAGCATCTTGTCGGCGTTGCGGACCAGCGTGTCGAACTTGATGCCGAGCTCGTGCTGGGCAGCGGCAACCTCGTGATGGTGCTTTTCGACGCGCACGCCCATTTCGGCGAGCACGGTCAGCATTTCGGAGCGCATGTCCTGCGCGCTGTCGATCGGCGGCACAGGGAAGTAGCCGCCCTTGACGCGCGGGCGGTGGCCGAGATTGCCGGTCTCGTAGTCGGTGTCGTCGTTGGACGGCAGTTCGGTCGAGTCCAGCTTGAACCCGGTGTTGTAGGGATCGGCCTTGTACTTGACGTCGTCGAAGACGAAGAACTCGGCTTCGGGGCCGACATAGATGGTGTCGCCGATGCCTTCGGCCTTCATGTAGGCCTCGGCCTTCTTGGCGGTGCCGCGCGGGTCGCGGTTGTAGGATTCGCCGGATACCGGATCGAGAATGTCGCACAGGATGACCATGGTCGACTGGGCGAAGAACGGATCCATGTGGACGGTGTCCGCATCGGGCATCAGCACCATGTCGGACTCGTTGATCGCCTTCCAGCCGGCGATCGAGGAGCCGTCGAACATGACGCCGTCGGCGAACATGTCTTCCTCGACCTCGATGACATCCATCGTCACGTGCTGCAGCTTGCCCTTCGGATCGGTGAAGCGCAGGTCGACGAATTTCACGTCGTTGTCCTTGATCTGCTTCATGATGTCTTTGGCTGTCGTCATGTCGTTTCTTCCCTGTGTGATGACGTTTCGAGGAGACGTTAATCTGAAATCAGAAAGCTCAGACGGCGTCCATCCCCGTTTCGCCGGTACGGATGCGAACGACCTCCTCGATGTTGGAGACGAAGATCTTGCCGTCGCCGATGCGGCCGGTCTGCGCCGCCTTGCGGATGGCTTCGATGGCGCCTTCGACGGCGTCGTTGCCCAGCACCACTTCGATCTTCACCTTGGGCAGGAAGTCGACGACATATTCGGCGCCGCGATAGAGTTCGGTATGGCCTTTCTGGCGGCCAAAGCCCTTAGCCTCGGTGACGGTAATGCCTTGCAGACCGGCCTCCTGAAGCGCTTCCTTCACTTCGTCTAGCTTGAACGGCTTGATGATCGCTTCGATCTTTTTCATGTAAAAAGTGGCCTCCACTGCCAAAAAAACGGGTTGTGCGCCCCGCTTGCGCCTCCATCAAGCACGAACTGTGCCAATTTCAGCCCACGCGAAGCGGTTTCGCGCAATTCCAATGCCGCGCCGCGCCGGGATGCACATTCGCGTCATCCTCTGCTTCGGCTGCGGCAAAGCTGCCCGAAGCCTACACATTGCCGCTTCGGGCGTCTGCACGATAATTAGGCAGATTGCGCATTTTGCAGGCCCGCGCGGATCCGTGCAGTTGGGCGGCCTGGCAGATTTGACCCATCATTCCCGGTGTGGGCATATCCGCGTCAACGACGCAGTGAAAGGTGGACGAATGAAGGGTGTATTTGGGCGCGGGCAGTCTTCACGTGGCTCTGCCGGCTCCGGTAGCGGTTCGACTGGTGGCGGACCACCGCGGGCCGTGGATTTTCCATGGCGCGACAAACCTGACAGCGCCGCCTGCAACTTTGCATTCGGACATTTGCGCGACAATCTTCCGCAGCTTTTGGCGGTGAATGGACGCATCCATGCCGAGACCATCGTTTCGGCTGCGGGAGCGATTGCCGGCTTTGCCGCGCAGTGCGCTCTGCTCAGCGGCCGCACACCCGAGCTAGACATCGTGACGACCAAGGACGGGTCGCGTTTCCTGTTCGGCGAGCCGCTGAACGAGATGCTCTTTGCCCGCGACGACAAGAAGGCTCCGGAGCGGCTCTGGAACCTCGCTGCCGGAACGGCGATCAACAACGGCCTGCCGCCGAATGGTATGCCTTCGCTGGAGGCCATGTTCGCCCATGTCTCGCAGACGCTGGGCGGCCCACTGGAGGGGCTGCCGTCGGTCGGCAGAAATCATCATCCGCATTTCCCGGTCAGGAAATTGCTTGGATTTGCCTGGCCAATGGCGGTGACGTGTCTGACCGGCCGTCTGCCGAATGCGACAATTGTCTATGGCGAGGCCGATGTGACCAATTGGCCGGCCATCACCGCCAATGTGGCGGCGTTGATTCTCGGTCAGGCCAAGGATTTGCTCGACCCGAAGCTCGGTCTCACCATCGTCATGGAATCGGCGATCTACGCCTCAAAGGTCGATCCGGGCCTCGTGTCCGGCCGAGCTCCCGACGCTGCCACGCAAGGCGGATGAACCGAAGGACGTACCAGCGATGGGTTTGCCAGCCGGCGCCAAATTGGAACTGCTGTCGCCGACCGAGATGGCGGATGCCGACCGGTTGGCAATCGCGGCCGGTCCACTGGACGGCCATGGCCTGATGAAGCGCGCCGGCGAAGCGGTCGCGGCGGTGGTGTTGGCGCGCTATCCTTCAGCCACTAGGGTGCATGTGCTGTGCGGCCCCGGCAATAATGGCGGCGACGGCTTTGTCGTGGCGCGGCTGCTGGCGGAGACGGGTGTCGATGTCGCGCTGTGGGCGTCAGGCGAACCGAGGACAGGCAGCGATGCCGCGATCTCCGCGGCCCAATGCCTGCTGGAGCGCAAGCCGCTAGCGGCTTTTGCCGCCGAGCCAGGCTCGTTGATTGTCGATGCTCTCTATGGCGCGGGATTGTCCAAGGACATTTCGGGAGATGCCGCACGCGCGGTGGACAGTGCCGCCCGCCAGTCTGTTGTTGCCGTCGATTTGCCTTCAGGTGTCTCAGGTGACAGCGGCGACATTCTCGGCACGGCATTTCGTGCCGACATCACCGTCACCTTCGCGCGCAAGAAACCGGGGCATCTGCTGTTGCCCGGCCGGGACCGATGCGGCGAGATCGTCGTCGCCGATATCGGCATTGGCGACGACATCATCGCTCAGGTCGCGCCGCGCGCATTCGAAAACAAGCCGGCGTTCTGGCTCGACGCGTTGCCGGTGCCGGCGGTCGATGCACACAAATACAAACGCGGCCATGTCGGCGTCTTCTCCGGCGGATCGTCGGCGACGGGTGCGGCGCGGTTGGCCGCACTTGCCGCTGCAAGAAGCGGGGCAGGGGCCGTGACCGTGCTGTCTCCCGCCAATGCCATGCAGGTGAACGCCACGCATCTGACCGCGATCATGCTGCGCAAGGCCGGCGCTATCGAGGACGTGCAAGACTTTCTCGGCGATCGCCGGTCGTCGAGCTTTGTCCTCGGCCCGGGCTTTGGTGTTGGTGACAAGGCGCGCGATTTCGCCCTCGCCGTGCTCGGCAGAACACGGCAAGAGGGTGGTGTTGAAGGGTTGGTGCTCGATGCCGACGGCATCACGTCTTTCCGCAACGCGGTCTCAACGCTGTTCGAGGCGGCCGGCAGGCCGGATGCGCCAGCATTGGTCATGACGCCGCATGAGGGCGAGTTCGGCCGACTGTTTCCCGACATCGCCGACGACAAAAGTCTGTCCAAGCTCGCCAAGGCTCGCGCGGCTGCGGCGCGCGCCAACGCCACTGTCATCTACAAGGGCGCCGACACCGTCATCGCGGCTTCCGACGGCCGCGCCGCGATCAACGCCAATGGCGCGCCATGGCTGGCCACCGCCGGGTCAGGGGACGTGCTTGCCGGCATGATTGCCGCGCTGCTGGCGCAAGGCATGTTGCCCTTCGAAGCAGCTTGCGCCGCTGTCTGGATCCATGCCGAGGCCGGCAGCCGCTTCGGTGCTGGATTGATCGCGGAGGATCTGCCGCTGGCCCTGGTGCCGGTGCTGCGTGAACTGGTCGATGCACGGCAGAAGGTGGCGATCAGATGAAGCATTTCGCGTTCGTCATCGCGGCCGTCATCGCACTGTTCGCGTCGCATAGCGTGCGCGCCGAACAGCCCGTGACCATCGTCGACGATCCGGCGGTGCTCGCCGCCCTCGATGCCAAGGGTTTTGGCTTCGCCCGCATTTTCGCCGTCGACGGCCCGGGCGATCTGAAGACGCTCTACAGTGAGGCGCCGGCCTATCGTGCCGTTGTCGACATGGTTGCGGCCGATATTGCCACGCTGCGGGCCGAGATAAAGGCCGGCGGGCGCACGCTCTACGAGGTGACCGACGGCAATGTCGGCCGCATCATGGATATGCGCTGGCTGAAGACCGAGGCCGCGCGCTTCCGCCTGGTCGGCGTCGTCAACCGGCTGGACCGGCGTGACTTCACCGCGCTGCAAGGTGACAAGAGCTGTGGCGAGGTGCGCTTTGTCTATCGCCTGGCCTACAGTTTCCGCAAGAACGGCAAGGTTCTGGCATCGCGGCTGCCATTCAATTTCAACGCCGTCTACAGCGTGGCGCCGGATGCCGATGGCGGCTGCGTCGGCGTTGCCGGGCGCTGGACACCGCAGATCGACGAAAACGTTGATGCCGGCTGGCTGGCCGGCGGGCCGCTGGCACCGGAGGAACTGAACTTCAAACAGCTTGAGCTCAATGCGCAGGTGGTGCGTTTTCCCTCGGGACAGGAGACCGAATTCGGCGGGCAGGCGGCCTATCTGATGCGGATCTTCGGCATCGATGGCGCTGCCATCAGCGAGAAGCCGCTGGAGAATACGCCTGACGTTGCGCGGCTCTCGGACAATGCTGCACTCAAGAAAAGGCTCGCCGACTACGTCATCGCCGATGTCGCGGCGGTCGATCTCGGCGTCTACGAAATCCCCGACGAATTCCTGGCGAAGAAAATCATTTCGTGGTCGACCTTCGGCAGCGCGAGACAGGCCAACCATCCGTTCACGCCGCTGTTCCAGCCAGCGGATTTCGCCGGCCTGGACTATGCGGCGCTGAAACTGGTGCGGACACCGGAGGCGCTGGTCGAGCGGCTGGACAATGGCGCCTGCCAGGGCTGCCACCAGGCAGGCTCGACGGCCGGCTTTCACTTCATCGGCCTCGACGACAAAACGACGTCGCCTCTCAACCGGATCGAGGTCGGCATCTCGCCGCATCTCCATGCCGAGATTCCGCGACGTGAGGCCTGGCTGCGCGCGACGGAAGAAGGCAAGGAGCCGAACCGCTACCGGCCGCTGTCCTTCGCGCCGCCGGCGACATGGACCGATGCCGGCGATGTCGGCTACGCCCCGGCCGAGATCGCGATGCCGTGCCTGATGCCGGATGATGCAAAACGCTTCGGCGCGACTTGGCAATGCGGTGGCGGCACCGTCTGCACGCCGCTGGCGACGGCCTCAGGCGTGCGCACCACGCTGGCGCAATGTCTGTTGCCCAAGGACAGTCCAAAGATGTTTTCGGGCCATCCCTGCCTGACCGGGTCGATCTCCAGCAACCCGTCTCAGCCGTTCAACGACCGCTACAAGATCACCGGCCAGTTCGCCGCTTTTGCGCCGACCTTTTCGCGGACCGCCTACACCTGCCGGCCACCGAAAATCGGCGTACCGGCAGGCATCGCTTATCGCGCCTGCGACGACAAGGACCGCAGCTTCGCCGCCTTCAAGACGGGCAAGCCGATGCCATCGGAAATTTGCGGCATGGTCGGCGGCAAGAAATTCGACACCTGCGTCGCCACCAACAATTTCGACCAGTGCCTCGGCGGCGCGGTCAACCGCGGCAACCGTCCCGCATGTTCGGCCGATCATTTCTGCCGCGAGGATTATATGTGCCAGTCGCTGCCGCCGGACACGCCGGGCGCCGACAAGGTAAAAGGCATCGGCTACTGCTCGCCGACCTATTTCATCTTCCAGATGCGCATCGACAACCACGCAACGCCTTGGGCGACCGCGACCAGCGCCCCCAGGGATGCGGGGTTCGGCGCGGCGGAAGAGGAGTGAGCCTGCGAGTTGGGCGACCACCAGTTCAGCGCTGGAGATAGTCTTCCATCCGCGCAGTCCATTTGGTGTCGAATTCCGCAATATGCCGCTGTGCTACGCTCGAGTTCAGCAGCGTCGAGAGCGCGGTCACGGCGATCGGGTCCAGGTCGGGCGGCTCCGTGTAGCCAAGCGCCGCCAGCCGTTGAGCCCATGATGGATGGGTAGACTTTGCGTCATCCGGGCTTGCCCACGCCTTGCGGGCGCAAACATTGAGGCAAATGGGTTCTCGCAGCTGGCCGGCAGCTTCCAGCACGCGCTCGAGCGGCGCTCGCGGCGGACGCAAAGCACCTCGCAATTCATGCTGCAAAGGGTCATAGACCGTCTCCGTGAAATGCACGTCTGCCGTGGCAAGAAGCAACAGCGCGCGTGCGGCGTGCTCGGCGTCGCCGGAGGATGCCGCGTGTCGATCTGCCTTGATCTCCGCTTCGCGCGAAAGCCGGATTTCTTCCCGCTCGAACGGTTGCGCCACCCAGCCGATAGCGGCGTGGAGCAGGCTGCCTGTGATCGTGGTTCCGGGCGGGGCATACTCGAAGACAAATCCGAAACCGTTTTCGAACTCAGCGAGATTGAGGCTGCCATTGGTATCCTTGTTGCGCACATGCGCGTCCTCATGGGCAAGGATCGCGGCAAGCGCTCTTTCATCGGTCACTGCGAGGAGAGGGATGCCAATGGTTAGAAACAGCCGATTGCCGAGAAGGCCGAGAAGCGTGCGCTCTTCGCGCACGCTGGCGTTCAGGTTGCCCTCTAGTATGACAACCGTGCGCGCAGCACGGCGCGGTCCGGCGACGCTCCGCCACAGCGCCCACAGGTCGGGCGCTTCTGCTTCACTGACGCCTTTGATCTTGCTGCGTCGGAAGCCCGCAAACAATGTGCCGAACAGAAATGCCAAGGCCGTGGTGGCGATCGGCATGACGACAAAGCCGCTGGCCATAAACCAGATCGGATGGTTGTCGAGCAGGGACATCCAGACGCAGAAGACGACGAGGGCGGGAACAACGAAAAACAGGACCGTGAACCTGCCAAACCGCCGACCGGCGCTGATGATCAGTCGCGACATTGGATGTTACAACGGGATGTTGTCGTGCTTCTTCCAAGGGTTCTGCATGTCCTTGTTGCGCAGCATGCGCAGTGCCCGGGCAATGCGGCGGCGGGTCGAATGCGGCATGATCACCTCGTCGACATAGCCGCGTTCGGCGGCGACGAAGGGCGACAGGAAACGGTCCTCGTAAGCCTTTGTGTGAGCTGCGATCTTTTCGGCGTCGCCAATATCCTTGCGGTAGATGATCTCGACCGCGCCTCTCGCCCCCATCACCGCGATCTGCGCCGTCGGCCAGGCATAGTTCATATCGCCGCGCAGGTGCTTTGAGGCCATCACGTCATAGGCGCCGCCATAGGCTTTGCGGGTGATGACCGTGATTTTCGGCACGGTCGCCTCGGCGTAGGCAAACAGGAGTTTCGCGCCATGCTTGATCAGGCCGCCATATTCCTGCGCGGTGCCGGGCAGGAAGCCGGGGACGTCGACGAAGGTGACGATGGGAATGGAAAAACAGTCGCAGAAGCGCACGAAGCGCGCCGCCTTGCGGCTTGCGTCGGAATCGAGCACGCCGGCCAGCACCATCGGCTGGTTGGCGACGAAGCCGACGGTACGGCCTTCGACGCGGCCAAAACCGGTGACGATGTTCTTGGCGAAGTTCTGCTGGATCTCGAAGAAATCGCCTTCATCGGCAACTTTGAGGATCAGCTCCTTGATGTCGTAAGGCTTGTTGGCGTTGTCCGGGATCAGCCGGTCGAGCGACAGATCATGGTCGGTGACCGACTGGTAGCACTCGATCTCACTAAGCTCCGACGTATTTGACGCTGGCAAAAGGTCTACCAGCCGGCGCATCTGCAACAGCGCCTCGACGTCATTGTCGTAGGCGCCGTCGGCGATCGAGGATTTCGTCGTGTGGACGGACGCGCCGCCAAGGCTCTCGGCGGTCACCGTCTCGTTGGTGACCGTCTTCACCACATCCGGCCCGGTGACGAACATGTAAGAGGTGTCGCGCACCATGAAGATGAAGTCGGTCATCGCAGGCGAATAGACGTCGCCGCCGGCGCACGGGCCCATGATCACGGAAATCTGAGGAATGACGCCGGATGCGAGCACGTTGCGCTGAAAGATCTCGGCATAGCCGCCTAGCGCCGCCACGCCTTCCTGGATGCGGGCGCCGCCGGCGTCGTAGATGCCGATGATCGGCGCGCGGTTGCGTAGCGCCATCTCCTGCACCTTGATGACCTTTTCGGCATGAGCCTCCGACAGCGAGCCGCCGAAGACGGTAAAATCCTTGGCGAAGAGATAGACCGGACGGCCATTGACGGTTCCCCAGCCGGTGACGACACCATCGCCGGCGATCTTGGTTTTCTCCATGCCGAAGTCGGTCGAGCGATGCTCGACATACATGTCGAACTCCTCGAACGAGCCTTCGTCGAGAAAGACATCGATGCGCTCGCGCGCGGTGAGCTTGCCCTTCTTGTGCTGGGCGTCGATGCGGGCCTGGCCGCCGCCCATGCGGGCGATCTCGCGGCGGCGCTCAAGTTCCTTCAGCACGTCCTTCATCGCTCGGTCCCCAGAAATGGCAGCTGCCTTTGTGGTAATGATGGCTGCAGGCGTGCGCAAGCGCCGCTTTCGCAGTCGATTTTGCTGCGCTGCAACATGTGGCCCCTTGCATTCCGGAGCGAACTCAGCCATATGCAGCCCATAGGCGCTTGGGCCGGAGATTCCGGCCTTCTCGACAAATGAGACTGGTTGCGTCTGTTTTCCCTCTTTCCGGTATATCGGCCTCTCTTTCCGATACATCACGAAGTGGCGAAAGAGCCCCGTGGCATGACGCCTGCGGGCACGACAGCGCAGCCGAGTGGACGTTACCGTCCGCCCGCCTTGTCGTTTCATATCAAATTTTTCGACGGCAGGTTGCGCCCTGCCGCCATCGATGTTTGCGGCCAAGGCCGCGTGAAAGAAGACTATTTTGACCAACGAAAACACCTCAGCCGGTAACGCAATCTCGACCGGCACCACTGCGGACCTTACCGGTTTCGCAGCTCTTGGGGTCACCGGCGCGCTGCTCAAGGCGACGCATGGCGCCGGCTTCACCGAGCCGAAGCCGATCCAGACGCAGGCGATCCCGCCGCAGATCGAAGGCCGTGATATCTTCGGCATCGCCCAGACCGGCTCCGGCAAGACCGCGGCCTTCGCGCTGCCGATCCTGTCGAAGATCATCGCGCTCGGCACCAAGCGCCGGGCCAAGACCACCCGTGCGCTGATCCTGGCGCCGACGCGCGAACTCGCCGTCCAGATCGAGGACACCATCAAGATCCTCGCCAAGGGCGCGCATGTCTCGACCGCTCTCGTGCTTGGCGGCGTCTCGCGCTTCAGCCAGGTGAAGAAGGTTGCGCCCGGCGTCGACATCCTGATCGCCACGCCCGGCCGCCTGACCGACCTGGTGCGCGAGGGCGACCTCATTCTCTCCGACACCAAATGGCTGGTGCTGGACGAGGGTGACCGCATGCTCGACATGGGCTTCATCAACGACGTCAAGCGGATCGCCAAGGCGACCGCGCCCGACCGTCAGACGGTGCTGTTCTCGGCCACCATGCCCAACGAAATCGCCGAGCTGGCGAAGGGCCTGTTGAAGAACCCGATCCGCGTCGAAGTCGCGCCGCAGAGCACCGCGGCCGCCGAGATCGTGCAGGGCGTCGTCTTTGCCCGCACCAAGCAGAAGCGCCAGGTGCTGTCGACGATGCTCGCCGACGAGGCAATGAAGTCCGTCATCATCTTCTCGCGCACCAAGCATGGCGCCGACCGGGTGACCAAGGACCTCGAGCGCGACGGCTTCAAGGCCGCCGTCATCCACGGCAACAAGTCGCAGAACGCCCGCCAGAAGGCGCTCAACGATTTCCGCGAGGGTTCGGTGCGCATTCTCGTCGCGACCGACATCGCGGCGCGCGGCATCGACGTTCCCGGCATCAGCCATGTGGTGAATTTCGACCTGCCGGATGAGGCCGAAAGCTATGTCCACCGCATCGGACGTACCGGCCGTAACGGCATGGACGGCATCGCCATCACGCTTTGCGATCCTTCCGAAAACAGCAAGCTGCGTCAGGTCGAGCGCATCATCCGCAGCAAGCTGCCGATCGTTGCCGACCATCTCGGCAGCCCGGATCCGGTGCGCAATCCGGCCGAAAAGAACGAGCGCTTCGAGCCCGCCAATGATCGCAACGACCGCAATGGCCGTCGCGACGGCAGGCGGCCCGGTGGCCAGAACAACGGCTTCGCCAAGAAGCGTTTTGGTGACAAGCCGGCCTTTGCGGGTGCAAGCGAGCGCAAGCCGGAAGGCGCCAAGGCCTTCAAGGGCAACAACAAGCGCCGCTTCGGCGGCAAGCGGCCCGCTGCGCGGGCTGCCTGATCAGACGAACCGGTCAGGCTCGTCGAGCCTGGCTTGATTGCTGACGATTGAATATGAGGACGGCCGGGGCAATGCTTCGGCCGTCCTTTTCGTTTAGGGCTGCCCGGTAATTGCCTTCACCCACACGACGATCCGCTGCGCCAGGAAAGCCGTGGTCGGGGGCGACAGCGCGTCGCCGGCAATGACGTGGTCGTCGGGATCGCCATTGTCGTCGACGGGCACCAGTTCATGCGGTGCGCCCCAGCGGCCGGCGATTTCGCGGGTGCGATCCTGGCGCACCACCTTGTCGGAATCCGAGAAGATGAACAGCGCCGGTATGGTTGCCTTCTCCACAGGCGCTGCGTAGGCAAGGTTGGTCAGCGCCGCCATCGGTAGCACGGCTGCCATTGGATATGTGTGCGTCCAGAGTTTCTCGTGCAGCGCATTGCGGGTCGGAAAGCTGCGCTCCTTGCCGCCGACGAACTCGGCGATCTGCCTGCCCCAGGGCATGGTCAGCAGCTCGGCGCCTGCAGCCCTGACGCCGAAATTCGGCGAGATGAATGCGATTGCAGCGACGCCGTCCGATGCGCCAGGCTCAGTCGCCGCCCATGCCGCCAGCGATCCACCGGTCGAGGTGCCGATGACGATCACCTTGTCGCCGATGGCCCGGCCGATGGCGAGCGCCTCCTCATAGTCGTTGATCCAGGCATTGACGCTGCCTTGCGCCATAGCGGCGCCGTCCTGACCATGACCGGTGAGGCGGGTGTAGAAAAGGTTGGCGTCGAGTTGGTCGGCGACCTCGTCGGCCAGCGGGCGAACCTCGCCCTTCGATGCCGAAAAGCCATGGATATAGACGATCGCCAATGGCGTCCTGGCGTGAACCATCGGATCGGCCCAGATGATTTCTTTCTCGAGCGCGTCGCGGACGTTGGGCACGGCAGCCTCTTCGCGCGCGACATACGCTTGCGGATCGTCGCCGATCACCTTGGGGTCGAATCTGATGGTTGTGTCGACGGGAACGCGCGGACCAAGCAGGAAGGCCAGGACAAGGATGATGACGACGCCCAGCACCGCAAGCACGATCCGCCGCCCCATCTCAGACTCCACGACAATTCCAAAGCCTATGGCGGCCGGTGCAGTCAGGCAACAGCCGGGCTGTGGACAGCTATTCGTTCGGCGGCTTGCGGTCGAAATTCAGCGGCCGCCCTGTCCAGCGGGTCGCCGTGCTGATGAACCACCGGCAGACTGGCCTTGGCAGCAGTGCCAGCAGCTTCAGCCCCCAGCTCAGCCGGTGAGGGAAGGTGACCTCGAAGCCGCCATGCTCGATGCCGCGCAGCATGCGGCGCGACGCGCGGTTGACCGGCATCAGTCCCGGCATCGGCAGCATGTTCTTTTCGGTCAGCGGGGTGTCGATGAAGCCCGGATTCATCACCTGGATCCGGACATTCATCTTGTCGAAATCGTATTTCAGCGACTCGGCCAGGATGTTGATCGCCGCCTTCGAGCCGCCATAGGCCGCCGTGGTCGGCCAGCCGAAATAGGCGGTAACCGATCCGACAAGCACGATATGGCCGCGCGCACGGATGCGCATGCGCTCCATCAGCGGGACGAGGCCATTGATGATACCGAAATAGTTGACCTCGAAGGTCTGGCGAAAGTCGCGGACCCTGAGGTCTTCGCCGGGCGTGGCGATGTAGTTGCCGGCGTTGAAGACGGCGAGCACGATCGGCCCGAGCTCCTTTTCAATCGCCGCCACCGTGCTTGCCATGCGCGGCTCATCGATGACGTCGCAAGGGTAGGCCACGACACGTCCCGGCATCTGCGCCGTCTCGACGATGAGCGCGTCGAGTGGGTCGCCGTCGAGTGCGGTGACCGCGACGACAAAGCCCTTTGCCGCGAGGTCCTTGGCCAGCGCACGGCCGATGCCGCTGCTGCCGCCGGTTATCCAGGCGACGCCGTGCTTCGGGTTGGCCCGGTAAAGTGTCATTCTGCGCCCTGCCGATCTGTCATTAGTGCTCTAGCGGTGAAAAAATCGAATGAAAAGAGCGCTTTTCCGTACTGGTTGAAATGATCGTCATCGCGCGATGTCCGGCCGCGGGAGATTGCAGTGCCCGAAATGCGCCCAGAGTCGGATGATGGCAGATCGAACAGACCTGCCATCATCCGACTCTGAATCAAGGGAATAGAGCATGATGTCGGCCGAAAACCGCTCACACTTTTCGGCATCATGCTCTGGACCAGGCGAATTCTTGCCTTGAAACGCAAGCTTCGGGTTTCTAGGGTCTCGCCGCAGCTACATAAGGAATCCCGGATGCCCCGTTCTGTGATCGAAGCGATCGGCAACACGCCCCTGATCCGCCTCAACAAGGCCTCGGAGCAGACCGGCTGCGAGATCCTGGGCAAGGCCGAGTTCATGAACCCCGGCCAGTCGGTCAAGGATCGCGCCGGCCTGTTCATCATCCGCGACGCCGAACAGCGCGGGCTGTTGAAGCCGGGCGGGGTCATCGTCGAAGGCACGGCAGGCAATACCGGCATTGGCCTGACGCTGGTTGCCAAGGCGCTGGGCTATCGCACAGTGATCGTTATTCCCGACACCCAGAGCCAGGAAAAGAAGGACACGATCAAGCTGCTTGGTGCCGAGCTGATCGAAGTGCCGGCGGTGCCTTACAAGAACCCCAACAATTACGTGAAACTGTCGGGGCGGTTGGCCGAGCAGATGGCGAGGTCGGAGCCGAACGGCGCGATCTGGGCCAACCAGTTCGACAACGTTGCCAATCGCGACGGCCATATCCGCACCACGGCGGAAGAAATCTGGATGCAGACCGGCGGCAAGGTCGACGGTTTCGTCTCGGCGGTGGGTTCGGGCGGAACGCTGGCCGGCGTCGCCTTCGGGCTGAAGGCCAAGAGCAGCAACGTCAAGATCGCGCTCGCCGATCCGCTGGGTGCGGCGCTCTATTCCTTCTACACCAGTGGCGAATTGAAGTCCGACGGCAGCTCGATCACCGAAGGGATAGGGCAGGGGCGCATCACGGCAAATCTCGATGGGTTCACGCCGGACTTCTCGTTCCAGGTGCCGGACGAAGAGGCGCTGCCGATCGTCTTCGATATGATCCAGGAAGAAGGCCTGTGCGTCGGCGGTTCGACCGGCATCAACATTGCCGGCGCGATCCGGCTGGCGCGCGAGCTTGGCCCCGGCCACACCATCGTGACCATCCTTGCCGACTATGGCACGCGCTACCAGTCGAAGCTGTTCAACCCGGAATTCCTGCGTGAGAAGAACCTGCCGGTGCCGGGCTGGATGGATGAGCGCAGCACAATTTCGGTGCCGTATGAGAAGGTCGCCTGATGGCGCACAGAACAGAAGCGCTGTTTCGCGACGACGCCTATCTCAGAGAGGCTGACGCCACCGTTGTCGCCATCAACGAGCGCGGCGGCATCATTCTCGACCGGACCATCTTCTATGCCACATCGGGCGGCCAGCCTGGCGATACCGGCACATTAGAGCGCGCGGACGGCAGCCGCATCGCCATTGCCGCCACCATCACCGGCGAGACCAAGGACGAGATCATCCATGTGCCGGCGCCGGAGCAGCCGGCACCCGAGGTGGGCGAGCGGGTGAAACTCGCCATCGACTGGGAGCGGCGGCATCTCCTGATGCGCATGCACGCAGCTTGCCATTTGCTCACCGTCGTCTGTCCGTTTCCGATTACCGGTGCTGCGGTTTCCGAAGATGACAGCCGCGTCGACTTCGACGCTCCCGATGCCGGCTTCACCAGGGAAGACGTCACCGCCGGGCTGATGGAGCTGGTGCGGGCCGATCATCCGATCTTCGTCAGGCTGATCACCGACGAGGAACTGGCAGCCAATCCTGGCCTGGTGAAATCCAAGACTGTCCGGCCGCCCGCCGGCACCGGCAAGATCCGCCTGGTCTGCATCGGCGACAACGCTTCGATCGACAGCCAGCCCTGCGGCGGCACCCATGTCAAAAGCACCGGCGAAGTCGGTGAAATCCATATCGGCAAGATCGAGAAGAAGGGCCGCGAAAACCGGCGTTTTCGCATTCGCTTCGGACCAATGCCGGTAGCTTGAACGAACCATGATCCCGAAAAGTGGAAGCGGGTTTTCGGGGAAGATCATGGTCAACAGGAAGCAATGCTTCGCCAAGGCGGAGCAGGAGAAGAACAATGGCCGATGACAGCCCTTTCACCGTCGATGCGGACTGGTTGCAGAGCCGTCTTGGCGAGCCCGGCCTGACGATCGTCGATGCATCCTGGTATCTGCCGGCGCAGAAGCGCGATGCGCGCGCCGAGTATGAGGCTGCGCATATTCCGGGTGCGCGATTCTTCGATCATGATGCGGCCTCCGATCCTGATGCCAAGCTGCCGCACACGCTGCCCTCGCCACAGCATTTCGCGCAATATGTAGGCGCCATGGGAATTTCGGCCGACGACACCATTGTCGTCTATGACGGTCCGGGTTTCTTCTCGGCGCCGCGCGCCTGGTGGATGTTCCGCGTCATGGGCGTGTTCCAGGTCTATGTGCTCGACGGCGGCTTCGACCGCTGGAAGGCGGCGGGCCGGCCGGTGACGGCGGAGCCGACCAAGATCGCGCCGAATGTGTTTCATGCCGATTTCGATGCCGCTCGCGTCGCCAGCCTTGCCGACATGCGCCGCATCGTCGAGACTGGCGAGAGCCAGATTGCGGACGCCCGAGGCGCGGGCCGCTTCACCGGCGCCGAGCCAGAGCCCCGCGCGGGTGTTCGCTCCGGCCACATGCCCGGCGCGCACAATTTGCCTTATTCGGCGCTGTCACAGGATGGCGCGCTGTTGTCGAAGGACCAGTTGCGCAAGGCCGTTGAGGATGCCGGTATCGATCTGTCGAAACCGGTCGTCACCTCTTGCGGTTCCGGCATCACGGCGGCTGTCGTCACTCTGGCGCTGGAGACGCTCGGCCACACCGACAACCGGCTCTACGACGGCTCATGGACGGAATGGGGCGGGCTGGCAGACACGCCCGTGGTGACGGGCAAGGAATGATGGCGATGGAAAATGGCGCGCTGGACGACATCGAGGTCACGGTCACGTTTCTGGAAATGCATGTGCCGCCGGCCTATTCGCCGCCCTTGCCCTACAACAGGCAGATCGCGCTGCTCAGGACCAAGGACATTCCGCTGCATTTCTATCGCTATCTGATGGATCGGGTCGGGCGCAAATGGCATTGGGTCAATGTGCTGAGGCTGGACGATGACGAGCTTGCCGCCGGGATCCACCGCGAGGACCGCGACATCAGGGTGCTTTATCTCGACGGCGCGCCGGCCGGTTTCTTCGACCTCAAGCCGCATTTGCCAGAGGAAGTCGAGCTCGCCTATTTCGGCATGATGGAACATGCGACCGGGCAAGGCATCGGCCGTTGGTTCCTCGGTGCGGCGATTGCCGCAGCATGGTCGTATGGGCCGAAACGGGTAACGGTGCAGACCTGCACGCTCGACCATCCGGCTGCCTTGCCGCTCTACCAGAAGCTCGGTTTTGCGCCGGTGGCGCAAAAGAAGGAGACCGTGCATCCGCTGTCGTTCGCCGAGCGCTCGGCCAGCGTCATGCGGCCGTGACTTTCTCCGACTGAAGGCCGAACCGACCGTTCATGGCGAGGAATTCCTGCTCGTGCGGACCCAGGACGAGAACTGGCGCAGGCGCCGGGTGATGCTGCGCCGCTTCGACGATTTCATCCGCTGAGCCGGCGCGGGACCTGCCCAATGCCGAAGCAGTCCGGCCTGAGACTGGCCGGGCTGCTGACAGTTGACAGGAATCGGGTGGGAAGCACCTCGGCGGGGGCATAATTTCCGGTCAACCACACCGGAGATTTAGCCATGACCGTCCAGTTCAAAGCCTTGCCGACAGAAGATGTGAGAGCGCTGCAGCGCGGCGGGCCGGACGCCTACGGGCAAACGCCGGAGCGGAAGGTTTCAGATGGCGACGGGGTGCCGTGCCGGCATTGCCTGAGAAACGTCGCCGAAGGCGATGGCTATCTGATCATGGCCTATCGGCCGTTTCCGGCGTTGCAGCCTTACGCCGAGACAGGACCGATCTTCCTGCATGCGCAGGAATGCGAACGCGCAGCCGAGACAGAAGCGCTTCCAGAGATGCTTGAGAGCAGCGACTATATCGTGCGCGGCTATGGTGCGGATGACCGCATCGTCTATGGCAGCGGCGGCGTCATTCCGACTGGCGGCATTGCGGCGCGGGCAGAGACGCTGTTTGAGCGCGCTGACATCGCCTATGTCCACGTCCGCTCGGCGCGCAACAATTGTTATCAGTGCCGCATCGAGCGTTTCTGACAAAAAGATGCCCGCCGGTGGTCTGGCGGGCAGTTGGGAACCGTGTGACGGCTCGATCCGTCAAGTTGGCATCCCTGTCTGCGCATGCTTTTCGAATTGCGGATGTGAAGCACTTCACACAGCATCGCGATCCTCGCCGGCATGGCGACGCACGCCGATGGCGGTTGGGACTTGTCGTACTCCCGTCGCATTCTCTCGGTAAAAGACCAGCGTCGATGGATTGCCGACCGCGGATGAACCGGCGGGGATCTCGATGACCGAGGAAGCGGGGCTTTGGCTCCGCTTTTTTGATGTCCGCCAGCCTGTTCAATTCCGGCGCCAGGAATTTTGCGCAAAGAAAAAGCCCGCCGGAATTGACCGACGGGCCTTCGCCGTGTGTGTGTGCGGCGTTTAGTTGAATTTATACTTCGCGCCGACGCGAACGGTCTGGAAGGAAGGCTCGTCGGTGAGGAAGCCGCCCGAGCCGAAATCTTCTTTCTCATACTGCGAATAGCGGTATTCGAGACCAAGCGTCATGTTGCTGGAAACGGCCGTTTCCAGGCCGCCACCGACCGAGAAGCCGCTCGATCCCCAGTCGACGATGTCGCCAACGGGCGAGGAGGCATGCAGGTCGAAATGCTGCCAGCTGTAACCGCCGAGGACATAGGCCAGCGTCGATTCGTTGACCTTGGCGCCGATGCGGGCCAGGGCATCGAAGCCATAGTCGGCATCGCCCTTGATCGACCCACCCGGAATGTCCAGCTTCGAGCGTATGCCGGAATAGCGGGCGTCGACCAGAACGCCGGCGACCCAGCCGCCGAAATCATGGTCGTAACCGATGCTCGCCTCGCCGAACACGCCTTCGCCGCCGATGCCATCCAATTCGAGGGCGCTGGCGAGCGTCAGGTCATGCACCACGGTGCCGGCGCCAAGCGCGCCGCCGACATAGAAGCCGGTCCAGTTGTAGGTCGGAGCAGCAAACGAGGCACCGCCGCCATTCTGGGCGCCGAAGCGGTAATTGGCCGCGATGTGGAAGGTGTGGCTGGACGGCTCGACATCCAGAGAGGTTCCCGGGCCGCCGATAATGCCGAGGTCAGCCACCGAGTCGTCGCCATAGTTGGCGTAGCGGTACTCGGTCTTGATCGTCCAGTTGCCGCGCAGCACGGTTTCCATACCAACGCCGACGACATAGCCGCCACGGTTCTCCGTGAAATCAAGACCGTCGGCAAAGCCCGAACCCTCGAGCTTGAAATGGTTCCAAGTGTAGCCGCCGAGCACATAGCCGAGCGTACTGGGGTTCAAGAGATAGCCGGCGCGCAAGCCGACGTCGAAGCCATAAGCGTTCGTCAGGTCGATATCAGCGCCCGGAAGGCTGATCGACGGACCGATATTCCCGATGTTGGCGTCGATGAAGCCGCCGAGCAGGAAGCGTTCAGAGACCATGTAGTCGTAGCCGGCGGTCACTTCGCCAAACACGCCGTTGCCGCCGATGCCATTGAAGTCGAGAAACGGGTCGACGCTGATGCGGTGCACGGTGGCGCCGAAGCCGCCGCCGATGCCGACATAGGCGCCGCTCCAGTTGAAACCGGCAGGTTCTTCCACCGGCTGCACAACGTCGGCGGCATGCGCTACCGATATCAAAGCCATTGCCGAAACGGCGCCGAGAAGAACGGATTTAGCAGAAATAAACATTTTAGCCCCTTAGCATAGAACAAACCCGTCCGTGTTCTAACAGGATGCTCGTTAATATTGGAATGACAAAAATGTCACATCGACAGGCAAAAGCGCTGTCGAGAGGGGCTGCACCTTGCCCTGGAGCGGGCGTTTTGCGGTCTTGTAGCCAAGAAAAACCCGCCGGTACAACCGGCGGGTAAGGGAGGCAAAATGCCAGGTCAGGTCAGGCAGCCAGAACCACTTTCGGTTCGACCAGCTCATAGCCGAGTGCTTCGGCCACGGCGCGATTGGTGATCTTGCCCCTGTGGACATTGAGGCCGTTGCGCAAATGGTGGTCGTCGACCAGCGCCTTCAGGCCCTTGTCGGCCAGCTGCAGGCCATAATGCAGCGTCGCGTTGTTGAGCGCGTGCGCCGAGGTCACCGGCACGGCGCCCGGCATGTTGGCGACGCAGTAATGGATCACGCCGTCGACCTCATAGGTCGGCTCGGCATGGGTGGTGGCGTGCGAAGTCTCGAAGCAGCCGCCCTGGTCGATAGCGACGTCCACCAGCACCGAGCCCTTCTTCATGCCCGACAGCATTTCGCGGGTCACCAGCTTGGGTGCAGCAGCACCCGGGATGAGCACGGCGCCGACGACGATGTCGGCCGAGAAGCATTCTTCCTCAAGCGCCTCGACTGTGGAGTAGCGGGTGTGGACGCGGCCGGTAAAGAGGTCGTCCAGCTGGCGCAGGCGCGGGATCGAGCGGTCGATGATGGTGACGTCGGCGCCGAGGCCGACCGCCATGCGGGCGGCATGCAGGCCGACGACGCCGCCGCCGAGCACGGTGACCTTGCCGGGCAGCACGCCGGGCACGCCGCCGAGCAGCACGCCGCGGCCACCATTGGCCTTCTGCAGCGCGGTCGCGCCGGCCTGGATCGACAGGCGGCCGGCAACTTCCGACATCGGCGCCAAGAGCGGCAGGCCGCCGCGGTCGTCGGTTACGGTCTCATAGGCGATTGCGGTGACGCCGGACGCGAGCAGGCCCTTGGTCTGCTCCGGATCCGGGGCCAGGTGCAGATAGGTGTAGAGGATCTGGCCGTCGCGCAGCTGCGCCCATTCGTTGGGCTGCGGCTCCTTGACCTTGACGATCATGTCGGACTTGGCGAACACGTCGGCGGCGGTCCTGGCGATGGTGGCGCCGGCGGCGCGGTAGGCATTGTCATCGGCGCCGATGCCGGCGCCGGCGCCGCTTTCGACCAGCACTTCATGACCATGCGCGACATATTCGCGGACGGAGCCCGGCGTCAGGCCGACGCGGTATTCGTGGTTCTTGATTTCCTTGGGGCAACCGACGCGCATAGTCTTCTCCTGATCCGGCCCTTCGGGCTCGTTCCCTGTATCAACCGAGTGAACCACAAATCGTTGCGCAGGTGTTTGCGAATGCGCTTGCGCGGGGTCACGCGTTTCGATAATCGTTGCGCGAAATCAAGGAAATTTCGCAGGAATCACGAGAAATGCCGCTCGACAGGATCGATATCGCCATTCTCGAGGCACTGCAGAAGGATGGCCGCATACCCAATGCGGCGCTCGCCGAAAGGGTCGGCCTGTCGCAGTCGGCCTGTTCGCGCCGGCTCGACAATCTGGAGAAATCCGGCACCATCCGCGGCTATCACGCCCGGCTTTCGAATGCAGCGCTCGGTCACCAGATGACGGCGATCGTGCACATATCGCTGTCGGGACAGTTCGAAAAGACGCTGTCGGATTTCGAGGCGGCGATCAAGCGCTGCCCGAATGTGCTGTCGTGCCACCTGATGTCGGGCGAATACGACTATATCCTGCGCATCGCCGCCAAGGATCTGGTCGACTATGAGCGCATCCACAAGGAGTGGCTGTCGGCGATGCCGCATGTGACCAAGATCAACTCATCCTTTGCCCTGCGCGAGATCGTCGATCGGACCGCCATGGGAATGAAGCCGGAACTGGCTTAACGCCACAAACATACTCGGACGTCCTTCCCGATATAGCATGCGCCTTCGCGGCGAAGTTCTTCCCAGCGTTCATCACCGTGGGTGGCGCGAATGTCGGAGTTTGCATAGCCCGCCCAGACATCACCGTCCTTGTAGACATCCGCCCAGTAATCTTTAGACATTTCACCAGCGCCACTATGCGGATCAGGATAGTCGATCCCTGCAAAAACTTGCTTCGGTCCCTGGATATTGAAATCGCCGCCCTGCTCGATTTGATAAGAGCACCTTCCGGATATGCGGGTCTGACCGCCAACAACAAGCAGGCAGCGGCCCCATTTGTAGCCGCTCGGCAAACGATGCCGTGGTTGCGCATGCAAAGGCGAAAGGGAAAACGCAATTGCGAGGGTAATTGCTATGGTTCGTCCGATCATCTCGCCACCCGTTGCGAAGCAGCCAATTCAAGAGCGGCTCGACACTGTTGGATCCGCCCGAAGCGCATGTCGAAGCGGTTCGCTGCAGCATGGTTCCCTTAAAGAGTATTTATCGACCACGTCGGATTTTTGTCACGTAACATTTGTGTTGCTACACGGCGGTCAACCGGCCTCGATGCGGCGATAAAGTGCTGCCCAAATGTGCTGTCCTGCCACCTGATGTCGGGTGAATACGACTACGTCCTGCGCATCGCGGCGAAGCACCTCGTGGGCTATCAACGCATCCACAAGAAGTGGCTGTCTGTTATGCCGCACGTGATGAAGATCAGTTCGTCCTTTGCCTTGCGCGATTGTTGATCGCGCGGCGATGGAGAAGAAGCGGAGAGGCTTAGGAACTGAGTAGCGGAGTGCACGGAATTGTGCGTAAAATCAAATAAAGTGGATACTAGAAAAGCCGCTGAAGAGGTGAAGATAATCGCCGACAATGCCAATGACATGGCCCGATTGATTGAGCTTCCGTCTGCAGGTGCGCTACACGCGCGCACCGGAGATCCGCTTGTCTTGCTGAAAATTCTGTTCAGTGTGTATCGCCGCATTCGTTTGTTGGCCGAGTATAAAGATGCCGGTAAGGCGGATATTCCTCAGTTGCCTGGGAATGACACCAACGGCGATCTTTTCTAAGCGTGATATTTATGAATATGTGCGATCACACGGAGGGTCTCTGAATCTCATCACGCTAGGCTTTTAATACCTCGGTCACCAGTTGGTCCATCGGGATGTCGTGCGGCTGCGGGTAGATGGTGGGGATGCGCTGCAGTTCGTAGCCGACGCCGATGACCAATGGCTTGAACGGCATGGCAGCCAGCGTGCGGTCGAAGAAGCCGCCGCCATAGCCCAGGCGGTAGTTTCGCGGGTCGATGCCGACGATCGGCGAGATGACGATGTCGGGCAGCACCGGGTCGCCTTCGGCGGGGATAGGGATGTTCCAGACGCCTTTTTCCAGCCGGTCGCCAGGCACATAAGCGCGGAAGATCAGCGGCTGGCCCTTCTCGATCACGATGGGCAGCGCCGTGCGGCCGCCGCGTTCGTTGATCGACGCCATCCACGGCCGCAGGTCCGGCTCGCCGCGAAACGGCCAATAGAGGCTGACCATGCGGCCGGCAATGTCGCCGATGGTCGCGTCGAGCCCTTCGGCGATAGCCCGCGACATCGCCACCCGCGCATCGGCGGAAACCGCCAACCGTGCCGCGATCAGACGCTCGCGCTCGGCCTTGCGCCAACGGCGCACATCGGTCCAGTCGGTCAATGGCGCGCGAAATTCCGGATCGAGTTCGTGCATGAAGCAAGGCGGCGAAGAATATTGCGCCCGCCCTTTGCGATCTTTGTCATCGTCGTTGGCCATGCTTCACTCCCGTGGTTCCAGCCCCTGCAAGGCTATACCCGTCCAGGCTTGCCGACATAGGCATTCGCGACATCCGGCGACGAGTCCTGGGCAGCCTTACGCGCGGCAGTCTAGCGCGCCGCGACATTGTTGCGGTGCACAAAAATCACTAGATAAAGAGAGACAAACAGGGGTGAATGCGATGAGTGAAACCAGCCATCATGTCGTTGTCGTCGGCGCAGGGTTCGGCGGTCTCGAACTCACCCGGGCGCTGGCCGGCGCACCCGTGCGCATCACCATGATCGACAAGCGCAACCATCACCTTTTCCAGCCGCTGCTTTACCAGGTGGCGACCACCTCGCTGGCGACCTCGGAAGTTGCCTGGCCGATCCGTCATCTGCTGCGCAAGCGCGAGGACGTGACGACCCTGCTCGGCAACGTCACCGGCGTCGACCGTCCAGGCAAACGCGTGCTGCTTGAGGACGGCAGTTCTGTTCCCTACGACACGCTGGTGCTCGCCACCGGCGCGCGTCATGCTTATTTCGGCCACGACGAATGGGAGCCTTTCGCGCCCGGGCTGAAGACGCTTGAAGACGCAACCACCATTCGGCGGCGCATCCTGCTCGCCTTCGAGCAGGCCGAGCGCGACCGATCCGGCCAAGCGCCAGGCACTGCTGACACTGGTCATCGTCGGCGGCGGCCCGACCGGCGTGGAGCTTGCCGGCACCATTGTCGAACTCGCGCATGAAACGCTGCGCGGCGAATTCCGCAACATCGACACGCGTGAGGCGCGTGTGGTGCTGGTCGAGGCCGGAGACAGGATCCTAGCCAATTTCGCGCCAAAGCTGTCCGACTATGCGCGCAAGGCGCTGGAGCGGCGGGGCGTCACGGTCGAGCTTGGCCGCGCCGTCACGCGCCTCGATGCCGAAGGCGTCGTCTTTGGCGATACGCATCTGCCGGCGCGAACCATCCTGTGGGCCGCCGGCGTGGCGGCTTCACCCGCGGGAGAGTGGCTGGGCGCGCCGGTGGACCGGGCGGGCAGGGTAATGGTCGAGCCCGATCTGACCGTGCCGAACAGTCCTGAAATCTTCGTCATCGGCGACACCGCGCATGTCTTGCGGCCGGACGGCAAACCGGTGCCCGGCGTGGCGCCCTCGGCCAAGCAGGAGGGCAAGCATGTCGCCGCGACGATCAGGGCGCGGCTGGCCGGCGATGGCGCGCCGCGGCCTTTCCGCTACAAACATGCCGGCGACCTGGCGACGATCGGCAAGTGGGCAGCCGCGATCGATTTCGGCTCGATCAAGCTCACGGGATGGCTTGCCTGGTGGCTGTGGGGCGTGGCGCATATCTACTTCCTGATCGGTTTCCGCAACCGGCTCTCGGTGTCGCTTAGCTGGCTATGGATCTATTTCACCGGCCAGCGCAGCGCGCGGCTGATCACCCAGGGCGACGATGACAAGGGCTGAGGTTCTCAACCGCGGCCAAGGATATTCATCCAGCCGTCACCTTTTGCTGATCGACTGACTTCCCGATGGACATGGCCGGTTTTCGGCGCGAAGCTTCCGCCCGGGGCTGGGATCTTGTCACGTCGCTGGGAAGGAAAACCAATGCCGCATCTCAATTACCCCGTCTCCCGCCGTAGTTTTCTTGCCGGTACGGCCGCCAGCGGGGCGCTGATCATGCTCCATCCGTTTTCCGCCCGCGCGCAGGCCAATCAGGCGCATCTGAGGATCATGGAGACCACCGACATTCATGTGAATGTGCTGCCTTACGACTACTACGCCGACAAAGCCAACGACACGATGGGCCTGTCACGGACGGCCTCACTGATCGCGGCGGTGCGCAAGGAAGCCACCAATGCGATGCTGATCGACAATGGCGATCTTTTGCAGGGCAATCCGATGGGCGATTACATCGCCTATGAGAAGGGCCTCAAGGAAGGCGATCTGCATCCGATCATGAAGGGCATGAACCTGCTGGGCTATGAATGCTCGACGCTCGGCAATCACGAGTTCAATTACGGCCTGTCGTTCCTCGACAAGGTGCTGGCCGGAGCCAATTTCCCCTTCGTCTGCGCCAATCTGATCCGCGGCACCGAGCTTGCCGCCAAACCGCGCGACGACAAGCTCTACCTCAAGCCCTATGTCATCCTCGACAAGAAGATCAAGGACGGGTCGGGCGCCGAGCAGCCGATCAAGATCGGCATCATCGGCTTTGTGCCGCCGCAGATCATGGTCTGGGACCTGAAGAACCTGGAAGGCAATGTCAGGACGCGCGACATCGTCGAGGCGGCCAGGGCATGGGTGCCGCAGATCAAGGAGGAGGGCGCCGACATCGTCATCGCGCTCTCGCATTCCGGCATCGATATCAAGCAGGGCGACGGCATGGAGAACGCCTCCTTCTTCGTCGCCGGCGTCGAAGGCATCGATGCGGTGTTCACCGGCCATCAGCATCTCGTCTTCCCCGGCAAGAAGGATTTTCGGGCGCTCGAAGGCGTCGACACCGAGAAAGGCACGCTGCAGGGCAAGCCCGCCGTGATGGGCGGTTTCTGGGGCTCGCATATGGGACTGATCGATCTGCTTCTGGAACGGGACGGATCGAAATGGCGCGTAGCCTCGGCCACATCGGAGGCAAGGCCGATCTACCAGCGCGTCGACAAGGCAAACAAGCCGACGGTGGCGGACGACCAGCGCGTCGTCGATGCGCTGAAGGCGGACCATGAGGCGACACTTGCCTATGTCCGCCGACCGGTCGGCAAGACCTCGGCGCCGCTCTATTCCTATTTCGCGCTGGTCGCCGACGATCCGTCGGTGCAGATCGTCAACCAGGCGCAGAGCTGGTACCTCAAGGACATATTGAAGAGCACGCAGTGGAAGGATGTGCCGCTGCTGTCGGCGGCAGCACCCTTCAAGGCCGGCGGGCGCAACGGCGCCGACTACTATACCGACGTGCCGGTGGGCGACATCGCCATCAAGAACGTCGCCGACCTCTATCTCTATCCGAACACGGTGCGCGCCGTCGAAATCACCGGCGCGCAAGTGAAGGAATGGCTGGAAATGTCGGCCGGCATTTTCAGGAAGATCGAGCCGGGCAAGGCCGACCAGGCGCTCATCGACACCGAATTCCCGTCCTACAATTTCGATGTGATCGATGGCGTCAGCTACGGAATAGACCTGTCGCAGCTGCCGAAATACGATGCCAAGGGTGGCGTCGCCAATGCCGGCTCGAACCGCATCGTCGGCCTCAGCTTCGACGGCAAGCCTATTGATCCGGCAGCGAAATTCGTCGTCGCCACCAACAATTACCGCGCCGGCGGTGGCGGCAATTTCCCCGACATCAATGCCTCGAAGATCATCTACGAGGCGCCGGACACCAACCGCGACGTGATCGTGCGCTACGTCGTCAGCGAAGGCACGATCAATCCCTCGGCCGACGACAATTGGTCGTTCACGCCGCTGCCCGGCACCAGCGTCGTGTTCGAGACCGGCCCCAAAGCGAAGGATTTTATATCGGGAGTGAAATCGCTCAAGATCGAGCCGGCCGGCGAGGGCGAATCCGGGTTTGCGAAGTATCGCATCCTGCTTTGAGGCAACGTGCAGCTAACAGGGAAAACGAGCGGGCATACGCCCGCTCAATCACGCTTCGGATCAGGCTTTGTAGACCACTTGGCGCACGTCGATGTAGCTGGCTCTAAAGCCGGCTTCGCAATAGTGGAGATAAAATTCCCAAAGCTTCTTGAAGCGGTCGTCGAAGCCGAGCGGGACGATCTTTTCCCACGACGCCCAGAAGCGGTTGCGCCATTCGGCAAGCGTGCGGGCATAGTCGTCCGGAAAGACGCGCTCGCGCAGATGGGCAAGGCCATGGTCGCTGCCCAGCGTCTTCAGGATCGACGGCGTCGGCAGCATGCCGCCTGGGAAGACATAGCGCTGGATGAAATCCGGCCTCGCCCGATAGGTGTCGTAGGCGGCCTCGTTGATGGTGATGATCTGCAGGCCGGCGGTGCCGCCGGGCCTCAAGCACGCCTTCATCTTGCCGAAAAATACCGGCCAATATTTTTCGCCGACCGCCTCGAACATCTCGATCGAGGCGATGCGGTCGTAAGTGCCCGTTTCGTCTCGGTAATCCTGCAGCTTGATGTCGACCTTGTCAGACAGTCCCGCCTTCTGGATGCGCGCCTTGGCGAAATCGTGCTGTTCGCGGCTGATGGTCAGGCCGGTGACGCGGCAGCCGATCTCGCGCGCGGCAAATTCGGCAAAACCGCCCCAGCCGCAGCCGATCTCGAGCACATGGTCCTTCTTGCCGATGCCGGTATCCTTGGCCAGCGCGCGGTATTTGGCGGCCTGAGCGCTTTCCAGGTCGTTGGCGCCGGTCGCATAGAGCGCCGACGAATAGGTCATGCTGGGATCGAGCCATTGCTTGTAGAAGGCGTTGCCGAGATCGTAATGCGCCGAGATGTTGCGCTTCGAGCCGGTGCGGGTGTTTTCGTTGAACCAGTGGCGGATGCGCTGGACCGTGTTGATGAGCCAGTTGGCGCCGCCGGCAATGCGTTCCCCAACGGCCGAGTTGACGACGAACAGTTCGAGGAAGCTGGTTACATCAGGGCTTTCCCAGTCGCCGTCCATGTAGGATTCGGCAACGCCGATGGTGCCGCCGGAAAAGGCACGGCCGGGCAGGCGCCAGTTCTTCAACACCAGCTCGGCATCCGGCCCGGGTCCGTTGCCGCCGACAAGCACCGCCCGGCCATCCGGCATCCTCACCTTCAGCGAACCGCGCGGCAATTTCATCGCCGCCGACAGCACCATGCGCGCCTTGGCCGGCAGGCCCTTGACGATCTCGGCGAAATTGAGTTCGTCCAGCCTGATGGCGTCGCCGATGCCTTTGTATTCCCTGACAGCCATCTCACACCCCCCTGGACTTCCGCGGGGGCGGCGCAAGATCTGCCGGCCTCCACATCCTCCACTTTCATTCGCCAGGCGCGAACGCCGTAGCCTGCGTGAATTTTCGCCACAATCTTCCATGGCATTGGCCGAAACTTCAAGAGGCAAGCTTCGTGCGGCGCTGGCCCAGCTTGCCGGCCTGAGGCCAGAATCCGTGGGAGAGCGCGGCCCTCGGCGAAATCGCTATGGTTACGAACAGCCACATACGTTAGTTTCAGCCATGCGTTATGTCATCGTCATCGTCGCCATCGCCTTTTTCCTGATCTGGGACGGCCTCTACAATCAGGGCCGCTATCTCGACACGACGGTCAGGGAGATGTCGCGCGTCGTGCGCTACGTCACCGGCAAAGCCTAGCTTTTTGCACCTCTGCAAAGTCGCCTGCCGGCATTGCCGGGCGCGACATCGTGGCGGTTGACGCGACGGTCCCGCTCAAACAAAACTTGCTGCAAATCGAACGTGGAGGCAGGCGTGATCCGGCATATCGTTTTCTTCAGCGCGCGGCGCAAGGACGATGTCGAGGCCGTGCGCACAGGCTTGCTCACACTGGGCAAGATCCCGCATTCAAGCCTCTTCGAGGTGACGCTCAACACCAAGGTCGATCCGCTGTCGGATGCGATCGACGTGGTCGTCTATGCCGAGTTCGAGGATGATGCCGCGCTTGCCGCATACAAGGCGCACCCGCTCTATGCCGAGACGACCAGCCGGGTCAAACCCTTGCGCGAATTGCGCTATTCGGCCGATATCGTGGCGACGGCCTGATCGGGCCGGCAAGAGGCCTTGAACCAATTTCGGGAATGATGCACACCGCGCCGGCATGACCAGCACGACCCATCCGCTTGACCATCTGGTGCTGCCGACGGCGAGCCTCGCCGTGGCGCGGGCGCGGCTGACATCGCTTGGCTTCATCGTCGCGCCAACCGGCATTCATCCCTTCGGCACCGAAAATTGCTGCGTCTTCCTTGCCGACGGCACCTATCTCGAACCGCTGGCGGTTGGGAACGAACAGCTGGCAGCGAGTGCGATCGCCGGCGGCAATGTCTTTGTCGCGCGCGACCGGCTCTATCGCGCCAGGCTGGGCGATGAGGGCTTTTCCGCCGTGGTGCTGGCCACCGACGATGCCGATGCGGATCATGCGCGCTTTGTCTCGGCCGGTCTGTCGGCGGGAGACGTGCTGAGCTTTTCCCGCGCCTTCACCGACACGGCCGGAAAGAGCGACATGGCCTCGTTCAAACTGGCTTTCGCCGCCGGCGCCGAGACGATGGACGCCTTTCTGTTCGCTTGCGAGCGGATCAACGCCCCTCAAATCGACCGTTCGGCGCTGCAGGCTCATGCCAATGGCGTGACCGGCATTGCCGAAGTCGTTGCGGTCAGCGATGTGCCTTCCACACAGATCAGCCTGATCTCGACAGTGGTTGGCTCGGAGCAGCAGAGCAGCGCGGTCTTCGACCTGCCGAATGCGCGTCTGACCGTTCTGGATCCTGCGGCTTTCACCGCGCGCTTCGACATTCTGGCCGGTGCGCCGACAAGAGTTCGCTTCGCTGCGATTGTCTTTTCAGTCCGCAGTGTCGGCGCTGTCGCGAGGCTGCTTGCAGACAACGCCGTCGGGCACGATATAGCGGGCAACGAAATCGTCGTGCAGCCGGCATCCGGACAGGGCGCGGCTTTCATCTTCCGGGAGACCCCATGAGCAAGCCGCAAGGGCCTAATTCGATAGCGCCGAATTCGTCGGTAACCGTCGGCAACGTCGTCTTCGACAACAGCGGGCCCTTGGCGTTGATCGCCGGCCCGTGCCAGTTCGAATCGCGCCAGCACGCTTTCGACATGGCCGGCGCGCTGAAGGAACTGACCGGCAAGCTCGGCATCGGCCTCGTCTACAAGACCAGCTACGACAAGGCCAACCGCACCTCACTGTCGGCAACGCGCGGCGCCGGCATGGACGCGGCGCTTCCGGTCTTCGACGAGTTGCGCAAGGCGTTTTCACTTCCCATTCTGACCGATGTCCACACCGAGGAGCAGTGCGCGATCGTCGCACACCATGTCGATGTGCTGCAGATTCCGGCCTTCCTGTCGCGCCAGACCGACATGCTGGTCGCCGCCGCCAAGACCGGCAAGGTGATCAACGTCAAGAAGGGGCAGTTCCTGGCGCCCTGGGACATGAAGAACGTGGTGGCCAAGATCACCGGTTCGGGCAACCTCAATGTGCTGACCACCGAGCGCGGCGCGTCTTTCGGCTACAACACGCTGGTGTCGGACATGCGGGCTTTGCCTGTGATGGCCGAGATCGGCGCGCCGGTGATTTTCGACGCCACCCATTCGGTGCAGCAGCCGGGCGGGCAGGGCGGTTCCTCCGGTGGTGAGCGCCGCTTTGTCGAGACGCTGGCGCGGGCTGCCGTTGCCGTCGGCGTCGCCGGCGTGTTCATAGAGACCCACCAGGATCCCGACAATTCGACCTCCTCCGACGGGCCCAACATGCTGCCGCTGAAGGACATGCCGGCGCTGCTCGAAAGACTGATGGCATTCGACCGCATCGCCAAGAATGCTGCTGACCTGAACCGAGGCTGATGGTTTCGGCTATGGCGCGCGCTGCCCTGCTTGTGGAAGGCATAAGCCGGCTGTAGGCTCGCTCCTGCAAATGAGCGTCTTGGCAGGAGGAAGCCATGTCCGTCGCCCGCGTCACCGAAATCACGTCGTCGTCGAAAAAGAGCTTTCAGGACGCCATAGAGAAGGGGATTGAGCGCGCCTCAAAGACCCTGAAGAACGTCGAAGGCGCCTGGATCCAGGACCAGAAGATCGTCGTCGAGGACGGCAGGATCGCGGCCTATCGCGTCAACATGAAGGTGACGTTCATCCTCGCGGAGTAACCGCCCGCCGCTCGAAAAACGGGAACTTTCGCCCGCGCACCTCATTGTCAAAGTATCGATCAACGACATGAGGAGCATCAGCCATGACCACCCAGACAGGCCACACCGAAGCCATCGCCGCTTCGCGCGTCATCGGCACGTCGGTCTACAACACCGAAGGCACGAGCATCGGCAGCATCGAGGACATCATGCTCGACAAGACGTCGAACGGCATCATGTTCGCGGTGATCGGGTTCGGTGGCTTTCTCGGCATTGGCGAGAAGTACCACGCCATTCCGTGGGCGAGCCTCGACTATGACGAGGACAAGGGCGGCTATGTCGTGCCGTTCTCGAAGGAGCAGCTGAAGGCAGCACCGGCCTATTCGATCAATGAACTGGCCGGCGCCGATGGCGAGGCCGCACGTGACGCTTCCTATGATTACTACAAGGTCACGCCGTATTGGCATTGATCAGCTGCGCTGACGCCTGACGTGAAAAGGCCCCCGAATTCCGAAACGGGGGCCTTTTCAGTGTAACCCGACAGTTTCTATTCTGCTGCGTAAAGCGTGGACAGCTGCGTCGCCGCCCTTGGCGGCTGCCGCGTATCGCAGGACGTCAGGAACGCCGCCGCGATCAGGAACAAACTCACGATACCGCTCAACTCGGACATGGCGAAACTCCTCCTGTTTCGCCCCGCGCATCACCATCCTAGTCGACACAGAGATTGTTATCTCTGAATTATGATGACGTGGTGTTGTCGAACGTGATCCGAGGCATGCTCAGCTGAGGAGTCCGGCATTCTTCACCGCCTTGAAAACCTTTTCATGCCAGGCGATCCGATCCGCTTCGCCATTGGCCGGCGTGGTGGAATTGGCGTTGCCGACGTTGATCGCGCGCGAGATCTTTTTAATCAGGCCGGCATCGGCAAAGGCATTGCAGCCTGACCCTTTCCATTCGGCGCAAGCTGCGAGCAGCGAAATCTGCGGATCCTCGATCAGTTCAGGATGATTGGCGAGGTCGACCTTGGCGAGCTTGCCCTTGGCCGTGTACGCGTCGCGCCCGGTGGTCTGGAACGTGCCGCCGCCGCGGAAATTGAAGCCGTCCAACGTTCCTTTCACATTGCCCATGCGGCCGCCATAGGCCCAGTCGCCCAGGGCTTGCGGCTTGCGCAGCAGGTTGTCCTCGATCCACTGATCGGTCTTGCCCGCGGCTCGCGACCTCCATGCGTTCCGGATTGCCGCCACGGTCGTGTAGGTCAGGGATTCGCGAATGAGGGTGAAGCCACCGGTTTCCATCGCCGCTTGAGCGAAGAAATGCATCAGCCGATCATAGTTCTTGCACACGCCATGATCGCCAAGTGTCTTGAGGCCTTTGTCGGAGGTAAAGGCGCCGATGTAACCGTCATAGATTGTTCGCTTGGAACCGCTTGCCGGTCTCGGCGCGAATTTCTGGAAGACCGCTGCCGGCAAACCCTTGTTCGGATCGCCCGCAACGGCTTCGAGCACGCTCTCGACACTCTCGGTCGACAGCACCGGTTCGCCTTCGACGACCACCGAAGCATTGGGAATTCGCTTGCCGTTGCTTTTCGGGAAGCCACCGCCGGCAAAGGTTTTCAGATCGTCGATGAGGGCGATTACGCGTGTCCGGCTCTCCGTGAAATCCATGTCGGAAAGCGGACCGCTCACCTTCTTCGTCGGGTTGATGCATCCGACGCTGGACAGGAAATTGACGCCCGGATGGATCAGGATTTCGGTGCGCTTGTTGGTCTTCAGCAGTTCGAGTCCAGGTTTGGGTGGCGTCTTGGCGCCAGTGTAGCCGATCGTCACATATTTGCCTCCGGCCTGTGTCGCCAGCGGATAGGTGCCGGGCTCGATGCGCCTGCCATTGTCTTCTTTGGAATTGTCGCCTGGGCCGCGAGATTCACACACGAACCCCGATAGACCCGTTGCTGCCGTGCCGTTGTGGAAGACTTTATAGGTACCAACTGTCCTGCGTCTGGTGCCCCTCATATGCTCGACTTTGCGGCTAATAAGAAGTTCCCAGCCAGTACCTGAAATCGCTGCCATTGCCACCTCCCCAAAGAGTTCAAGTTTGTTGACTTCGCTGTGGTCGCCAAATAGTTCGCGTTGTAGATGTGACCCTAACATCTTCGAATTCTCTGCATTGTGAAGTTTGTCACGTTGGCGGTAGCCTCTTTTGAATCATCGGCTGGAGTTTGCGTGCCGCCTGGTATTTCGTGATAAGGCATTGCCGCGATAAAAGGGGAGGGGCATCCGCCCCATGGGCCTAGACATATGAGGTCAGGTCGGGGTTGTTTGCGTGCAGATGGTGTCGCCCATGCCCCACGGCCTGAGCGCATGGGGCGATCGTCACCATTATTTCATGCCATTCCTGATTGCCTTTTGCGGCACTTTGGCTAAGAGGGGCGCGACGCTTTCAATCGATCAATCGGGGACATCGCAATGACCGCCATCATCGACATTGTCGGGCGTGAAATCCTGGACAGCCGTGGAAATCCGACCGTCGAGGTCGACGTCGTTCTCGAAGACGGCTCAATGGGCCGCGCCGCCGTGCCGTCGGGCGCGTCGACCGGCGCGCATGAGGTCGTCGAACTGCGCGACGGTGGCGCCCGCTATCTCGGCAAGGGCGTGCTCAAGGCGGTCGAGGCCGTCAATGGCGAGCTGTTCGAGGCGATCGGCGGCATGGAAGCCGAGAACCAGATCCACATCGACCAGACCATGATCGAGCTCGACGGCACGCCCAACAAGAGCCGGCTCGGCGCCAACGCCATTCTCGGCGTTTCGCTGGCGGTCGCCAAGGCAGCAGCGGAAGCCGCCGGCCTGCCACTCTACCGCTATGTCGGCGGCACCAAGGCGCATTTGCTGCCGGTGCCCATGATGAACATCATCAACGGCGGCGCGCATGCCGACAATCCGATCGATTTCCAGGAATTCATGATCCTGCCGGTCGGCGCGCCGACGCTGCGCGAAGGGGTGCGCTGGGGCTCGGAAATCTTCCACACGCTGCGCAAGAAGCTCAAGGATGCCGGCCACAACACCAATGTCGGGGACGAAGGCGGCTTCGCGCCCAATCTGAAGAGTGCGCCGGTGGCGCTCGATTTCATCATGGAATCAATCGAGAAGGCCGGCTTCAAGCCGGGCGAAGAGATCGCGCTCGGTCTCGACTGTGCGGCGACCGAATTCTTCAAGGACGGCAATTACGTCTATGAGGGCGAGAAGAAGACCCGCGATCCCAAGGCGCAGGCCAAGTACCTGGCCAAGCTCGCCGCCGACTATCCGATCATCTCGATCGAGGACGGCCTGGCCGAGGACGACTGGGAGGGTTGGAAGTACCTGACCGATTTGATCGGCAACAAGACGCAGCTGGTTGGCGACGACCTCTTCGTCACCAACACGGCGCGGCTGCGCGACGGCATCCGCATGGGTGTCGCCAATTCGATCCTGGTCAAGGTCAACCAGATCGGCTCGCTCACCGAAACGCTCGACGCTGTCGAGACCGCGCACAAGGCAGGCTACACAGCCGTCATGTCGCACCGTTCGGGCGAAACCGAGGATTCGACCATCGCCGACCTCGCCGTCGCCACCAATTGCGGGCAGATCAAGACCGGTTCGCTGTCGCGCTCGGATCGCATGGCCAAGTACAACCAGCTGATCCGCATCGAGGAAGAGCTCGGCAAGCAGGCGCGCTACGCTGGCAAGTCGGTGGTCAAAGCCTAAATTCTGCCGAACTGGCGAAAACGATGGAAGGGCGGGATTTTCCCGCCCTTTTTCGTTGCGGCCGCTGGCTAATGCACCTGTCCGTAACCGTCCATTAAGCACAATCGAGCGACAAATGGCGGTCAAAGGATTGCGACCATGTGGACACGCCAGCACAAGCAGAGAAACACCGGCCGGCTGATCATCCCGTCCCTTTGCGTGGCGTTCCTGGCCTATTTCGGCTTCCATGCCTATCATGGCGAGTTCGGCATCAATTCCAAATATCAGCTCGAAGCGCAGACCATCGAATTGCAGGCCAAGTACGATGCCATCAAGGCGCGCCGGGTCGATCTGGAGCGGCGTGTCCAGCTGATGCATGAGGGTACGCTTGAAAAGGATATGCTCGACGAGCAGGCACGCCGGGCGCTCAATCTGTCCCAGCCCGATGAAATCACCATCATGCTGCCGGCCAATTCGAAATAACCAAGTTTCAGTTAATCGCTGTTATCTCTAATGATTCTGGGCGTTTAGGCGCATGCCAGCCATGCATTTTTCTGCATGGCGAAACGCGGTCTCGCATGTTAGCTTCCCTCCAATCGGTGGGGAGGAGCTGATCCTCCCCGGAGCAGACATGGTCTGCTTTAGTGTCCGCAAAGAGACGCCAACAGGGAGTGATGCATGGCCACCGCCGCCAAAAAAGCGCCTGCCAAATCCGTTAAATCGACGTCCGCCAAATCAACGGGGCTTTCCGCCCCCAAGCCGGCTGACTTCACCAAGGACGAGGAGCTTGCCGCCTACCGGCACATGCTGCTTATCCGCCGCTTCGAGGAAAAGGCCGGCCAGCTCTACGGCATGGGCTTTATCGGCGGCTTCTGCCACCTCTATATCGGCCAGGAAGCGGTCGTCACCGGCATGAAGATGTCGCTGATCAACGGCGACCAGATGATCACCGCCTATCGCGACCATGGCCACATGCTGGCGATGGAACTTTCCCCGCGCGGCGTCATGGCAGAGCTGACCGGACGCCGTGGTGGCCTGTCGAGGGGCAAGGGCGGCTCCATGCACATGTTCTCCAAGGAGAAGCATTTTTACGGCGGCCACGGCATTGTCGGCGCGCAGGTCTCGCTCGGCACCGGTCTCGCCTTCGCCAACCGCTACCGCGACAACAACAATGTGTCGCTGACTTATTTCGGCGATGGCGCTGCCAACCAGGGTCAGGTCTATGAAAGCTTCAACATGGCCTCGCTGTGGAAGCTGCCGGTGATCTACATCATCGAGAACAACCGCTACGCCATGGGCACTTCGGTGTCGCGCTCGTCGGCCGAAACCAATTTTTCGCATCGCGGCGCCTCGTTCAAGATTCCCGGCATTCAGGTCGACGGCATGGATGTGCGTGCGGTCAAATCCGCCGGCGATCAGGCGACCGAATGGTGCCGTGCCGGCAACGGTCCGATCATCCTCGAGATGCAGACCTATCGCTATCGCGGTCACTCGATGTCGGATCCCGCGAAATACCGCTCCAAGGAAGAAGTGCAGAAGATGCGCTCGGATCATGATCCGATCGAGCAGGTCAAGGCGCGGCTGACGGCCAAGAAGTGGGCGACCGAGGACGAGCTCAAGAACATCGACAAGGAAGTCCGCGACATCGTCGCCGACGCTGCCGAATTTGCCCAGCACGACGCAGAGCCGGATCCGTCCGAGCTCTGGACCGACATCGTATTGTAACGGGAGGGCAAGGACATGCCGATCGAAATTCTCATGCCCGCTCTCTCGCCGACCATGGAAGAGGGCAATCTTTCCAAGTGGTTGAAGAACGAGGGCGACAAGGTCGTCGCCGGTGATGTCATCGCCGAGATCGAAACCGACAAGGCGACGATGGAAGTCGAGGCCGTCGATGAAGGCACGATCGGCAAGATCGTGGTTCCCGCCGGCACCGAAGGCGTCAAGGTAAATGCGGTGATCGCCGTGTTGCTGCAGGACGGCGAAAGTGCAGGCGACGTCGAAAAGAGCGGCAAGCCTGGCTCCACCCAGGATGCCGTTTCCGCTGGCGGTCAGCGGACCGATGCAGCCGAGGAAGGTTCAAAAGCGGCTCCCCAGGATGCCGGCGAGGCTCCGAAGGCAGTTCCCGCCGCTCCGGCGGCCAAACCTGCGGTCGATCCCGATATTCCCGCCGGCACCGAGATGGTCTCGACCACGGTGCGCGAGGCCTTGCGCGATGCCATGGCCGAGGAAATGCGCCGCGACGGCGATGTCTTCGTCATGGGCGAGGAGGTCGCGGAATACCAGGGCGCCTACAAGATCACGCAAGGGCTGCTGCAGGAATTCGGGCCGCGCCGCGTCGTCGACACGCCGATCACCGAGCACGGCTTTGCCGGCGTCGGCGTCGGTGCGGCGATGGCCGGCCTGAAGCCGATCGTCGAATTCATGACCTTCAACTTCGCCATGCAGGCGATCGACCAGATCATCAACTCCGCCGCCAAGACGCTCTATATGTCGGGCGGCCAGATGGGCGCACCGATCGTGTTCCGCGGACCGAACGGGGCTGCCGCCCGCGTCGGCGCCCAGCATTCGCAGTGCTATGCCGCCTGGTACAGCCATATTCCCGGGCTAAAGGTGGTGATGCCGTATACGGCGGCCGACGCCAAGGGCCTGCTCAAGGCAGCGATCCGCGATCCGAACCCGGTCATCTTCCTCGAAAACGAAATCCTCTACGGCCAGTCCTTCGACGTGCCGAAGCTTGACGATTTCGTGCTGCCGATCGGCAAGGCCCGCATTCACAAGCAGGGCAAGGACGTCACCATCGTCTCGTTCGGCATCGGCATGACCTATGCCATCAAGGCGGAAGCCGAGCTGCGCGGCATGGGCATCGATGCCGAGATCATCGATCTCAGGACCATCCGTCCGCTCGACCTCGACACCGTCATTGCCTCGGTGAAGAAGACCAACCGCTTGATCGTGGTCGAAGAAGGTTTCCCGCAAAGTTCGGTCGGCGACCACATCGCCAACCAGGTTTCGCAGCGCGCCTTCGATTTCCTCGACGCGCCGGTCATCACCATCGCCGGCAAGGACGTGCCGATGCCTTATGCGGCGAACCTCGAAAAGCTGGCTTTGCCCAATGTCGGCGAGGTCATAGAGGCGGTCAAAGCCGTCACGTATCGCTGACGGTCTTTCTTGCGGGGGAGGCAGAAATGGCGACGATGGCAGATGTGAGGAGAATAGCTTGGTCTCTATTTTGGCGGAGCTTCCTGTCTAGTATCGCTTGTGGATTTGTTGCTGGCGCGATTGTTGGGTTCGTCATTGGGTTCATTGGCGGTTTTTTTGGACTTCGCCATGAGGCAATTCAGGTACTGAGCTCTGTTGGGGGAGCATGCCTTGGGCTTGTAGCATCATTCCTTTGTTTGAATTTCTTCTTGGCCCGATCGATTGGCAAGGAATTCAAAGGCAAACGTCTAGAACTTGCCGTGGTTAGCCCGGCTGGCTTGCAGGGAGAGTAACTATGCCAATCAACATCACCATGCCGGCACTCTCGCCCACGATGGAAGAGGGCAATCTTTCCAAGTGGCTGGTCAAGGAGGGCGACAAGGTTTCGCCGGGCGACGTGATCGCCGAGATCGAGACCGACAAGGCGACGATGGAAGTCGAGGCCGTCGATGAGGGCACGGTCGCCAAGCTGGTCGTTCCGGCCGGCACCGAAGGCGTCAAGGTCAATGCGCTGATCGCCATTCTCGCCGGCGAAGGCGAGGATGCAGGGGCGGCGGCAAAGGGTGGTGGCGATGCCGCGCCCGCGAAAGCCGATGCCAAGCAGGATAAGGCGTCAATCTCCCCACCCGTGGGGGAGATGTCGACGAAGTCGACAGAGGGGGGCGCTGCCCCGCCGACCTCTCAGTCTGTCGCGCCCCCCTCTGGCCTGCCGGCCATCTCCCCCACAAGGGGGGAGATCAGCCAATCGTCAGGCGAGCGCACCTTCGCTTCGCCGCTGGCTCGTCGCATCGCCAAGGATGCCGGAGTCGACGTGTCCGCCGTAACCGGCACCGGCCCGCATGGCCGTGTCGTCAAGGCCGATGTCGAGGCGGCGATTGCCGGCGGTGGCGCCAAGGCTGCACCGGCCGCGAAAGCCGCACCTGCCGGCGCTCCGGCACCTGCGGCTCCGGCTGCGGCACCCAAGGCGATGTCGGACGAACAGGTGCTGAAGCTGTTTGCCGAAGGGTCCTATGAGCTCGTCCCGCACGACAATATGCGCAAGACCATTGCGCGCCGCCTGGTCGAGGCCAAGACAACCATCCCGCATTTCTACCTGACGCTCGACTGCGAGCTCGATGCGCTGCTGGCGCTGCGCACACAGATCAATGCGGCTGCTCCGACGAAGAAGACCGACAAGGGCGAGGCTCCCGTCTACAAACTCTCGGTCAACGACATGGTGATCAAGGCGATGGCGATGGCGCTGATGGCGGTGCCGGATGCCAATGCATCGTGGACCGAAAGCGCCATGGTCAAGCACAAGCACGCCGATGTCGGCGTTGCCGTGTCAATCCCCGGCGGCCTGATCACGCCGATCATCCGCCACGCCGACGAAAAGACGCTGTCCACTATCTCCAACGAGATGAAGGATCTGGCGAGCCGTGCCCGCAGCCGCAAGCTGAAGCCGGAGGAATATCAAGGCGGCACGACGGCGGTCTCCAATCTCGGCATGTTCGGCATCAAGGACTTTGCCGCCGTCATCAACCCGCCGCATGCGACGATCCTGGCGGTGGGTGCGGGCGAGCAGCGGCCGGTGGTCAAGAATGGCGAGATCAAAATCGCCAATATCATGTCGGTGACGCTGTCGACCGATCACCGCGCCGTCGACGGTGCGCTCGGCGCCGAACTTCTGGTCGCCTTCAAGCGCATGATCGAAAATCCGATGGGCATGCTGGTCTAGGAAGGAAAAAGGCTGTGCGGAAATTCGTCACCAGCCTTTTCGCCCTGATCCTTTCCGGCCTGGCCGGCGGGCTGGTGGCGCTGTGGCTGGCAATCGCCACCAATGCGAATTCGGAATACATCCTGGTCTTCATGGTTTCGGCGCTGGTCACCATCGTTGCGACGGTGGCATTTTTCATCGCGCAGTTCGTGCCAAATCCGCAAAGGGCGATAAACCTGGCGGGGATTGTTGGGATTGCGTTGTTCGTGCTGGCCGGAATCGGGCTGATTGCCTGGACCTTCTCGCAACCGCCGGGCAAGGCCCAGTGGTCAGGCGATCTTCACTTTGGCGCCGGTCTGATTTTGCCAAGCATCGCCACGGTTATCGTGCAGTGGCTGTTCGTGGGATGGCGCGTGCGGCGCGGGCTTAGGGCGGAGGCGGGTGCGGGTGCATGAAGACGATCCTCTGCTATGGCGATTCCCTGACCTGGGGCTACGACGCGGCGAGCCTTGGCCGCCATGCTCTGGAAGATCGCTGGCCGAGCGTGCTCAAGGCGGCGCTGGGCGACGATGATATCGAGGTCATCGCCGAAGGGCTGAACGGTCGCACCACGGCATTCGACGACCATCTGGCCGGTGCGGACCGCAACGGCGCCAAGGTGCTGCCGACGATCCTGACCAGCCATGCGCCGCTCGACCTGATCATCATCATGCTCGGCGCCAACGACATGAAGCCCTGGATCCACGGCAATCCGGTCGCGGCCAAGCAGGGGGTGCAGCGGCTGATCGACATCGTGCGCGGCCACGATTATCCGTTCGACTGGGCCGCGCCGCAAATCCTGATCGTCGCGCCACCAGCGGTCAGCCGCACCGACAATGCCGAATTCAAGGAAATGTTTGCCGGCGGCGACGAGGCCTCGAAGCGGCTGGCGCCGCAATATTCCGCGCTCGCCGACGAGGCCGGCTGCGGCTTTTTCGATGCCGGCACGGTGGCCGAGACCACACCGATCGACGGGGTCCATCTCGATGCCGAAAACACGCGCAATATAGGTGACGCATTGGCGCCATTGGTGCGTGTGATGCTGGAACTCTAGAGAAAATCAGGGAGAAACCCCGTGGCTGAATCCTACGACGTCATAATCATCGGCTCAGGCCCCGGCGGCTATGTCACGGCGGTGCGCTCCGCCCAGCTCGGCTTCAAGACGGCGATCGTCGAGCGCGAGCATCTCGGCGGCATCTGCCTCAACTGGGGCTGCATCCCGACCAAGGCGCTGCTGCGCTCGGCCGAGATCATGCACTATTCCGATCATCTGAAGGACTACGGCCTGAAGCTCGAAGGCGGCAAGGTCAGCGCCGACACGGCCGCTGTCGTCGACCGCTCGCGCAAAGTGTCGTTGAGGCTCAATGGCGGCGTCGCCTTCCTGATGAAGAAGAACAAGGTCGACGTTATCTGGGGCGAGGCCAAGCTCTCCAAGCCGGGTGAAATCGTCGTCTCCAAGACGGCCAAGAAACCGATGGAGCCGCAGCCGCCGGTGCCCAAGGGCGTCAAGGGCGAGGGCACCTATACCGCCAAGCACATTATTCTCGCCACCGGCGCCCGGCCGCGCGCGCTGCCCGGCATCGAGCCGGACGGCAAGCTGATCTGGACCTATTTCGAGGCGATGGTGCCGAAGGAGATGCCGAAGTCGCTGCTGGTCATGGGTTCGGGCGCCATCGGCATCGAGTTCGCCTCCTTCTACCGCACCATGGGCGCCGAGGTGACGGTGGTCGAGCTGTTGCCGGCGGTGATGCCGGTCGAGGATGCCGAGGTCTCGAAATTCGCGCAGAAGCAGTTCGAGAAGCAGGGCATGAAAATCATCCTCGAGGCCAAGGTGACCAAGGTCGAGAAGGGTGCCAACTCGATCACCGCCTATGTCGAGATGAAGGACGGCAAGGTCGAGAAGATCACCGCCGACCGCATGATCTCGGCCGTCGGCGTGCAGGGCAATATCGATAATCTCGGCCTCGAGACGCTCGGCGTGAAGACCGATCGCGGCTGCGTCGTCATTGACGGCTATGGCAAGACCAACGTTCCCGGCATCTACGCTATCGGCGATGTCGCCGGACCGCCGATGCTCGCCCACAAGGCCGAGCATGAAGGCGTGGTCTGCATCGAGAAGATCGCCAATTTCCCCGGCGTGCATGCGACAGACAAGCTGAAGATCCCGGGCTGCACCTATTGCAACCCGCAGGTCGCCTCGGTCGGGCTCACCGAAGCCAAGGCCAAGGCCGAAGGCAAGGACATCCGCGTCGGCCGTTTCCAGTTCGGCGCCAACGGCAAGGCGATCGCGCTTGGCGAGGACCAGGGCTTCATCAAGACCATCTTCGACAAGAAGACCGGCCAGCTGCTCGGCGCGCATATGGTCGGCGCCGAGGTGACGGAGCTGATCCAGGGCTTTGTCGTGGCGATGAACCTGGAGACCACCGAGCAAGAGCTGATGCACACCATCTTCCCGCATCCGACGCTGTCGGAGATGATGAAGGAAAGCGTGCTCGATGCCTATGGCCGTGCGCTCAACGCGTGATAAATTGGTGCCGCGAGACTCAGACGCATGCGCCGGAGGAACCTTACGGCAAGACAGTTCGTTTCCGGATGCATTTTCACCTGACACTGGAGGAGTTGGCATATGGACGTGAATGGCGTGGGCTGGATTGCGGCCATCATCATCGGCGGTTTGGCCGGGTGGCTGGCCGAGATGGTCATGAAGAGCAATACCGGCGTCTTGATGAACATCATTATGGGCATTGTCGGCGCGGTGGTGCTGAACGCAATTCTCAGGGCGCTCAACATCGAACCCTTCGGTGTCGGCTGGCTCGCCTACCTGATCACCGGCTTCATCGGCGCCTGCCTGCTGATCTTTGCCGGGCGGCTCATACGCCGCTAGACTACCGCTATGCGAAAAAGGCTGTGGCGGCATGCGCCGCCGCGGCCTTTTTCTTTGCACCGAAAAGTCCTAGATGACGTCAGAAGGGCGAATGCCGACGGGCAGACGCCAACAAGTCAGGTTTGAGATGGTCACTGTTCTCGACACGATCGCCAACGCGCCGCGCCTGCGGCACCCCGAGAAGGCACACAAGCCTGATCAGGACGTGCTGCGCAAACCCGACTGGATCCGCGTCAAGGCGCCGATGTCGAAGGGCTATGCCGAAACCCGCGAGATCGTGAAGTCGCACAAGCTGGTCACCGTGTGCGAAGAGGCCGGCTGCCCCAATATCGGCGAGTGCTGGGAAAAGAAGCACGCCACCTTCATGATCATGGGCGAGATCTGCACGCGCGCTTGCGCCTTCTGCAATGTCGCCACCGGCATTCCCACCGCGCTCGATGCCGATGAGCCGGCGCGTGTCGCGCATGCCGTCAAGCAGATGGGGCTGACCCATGTCGTCATCACCTCGGTCGACCGCGACGATCTCGCCGATGGCGGCGCGCAGCATTTCGCCGAGGTTATCCGGGCGATCCGAGCAGCGACGCCCTTGACCACGATCGAAATCCTGACGCCCGATTTCCTGCGCAAGGAGGGCGCGCTGGAGATCGTCGTGGCGGCCAAGCCCGATGTCTTCAACCACAATCTCGAAACCGTGCCGTCGAACTACCTGACGGTGCGGCCGGGTGCTCGCTATTTCCACTCGATCCGGCTGTTGCAGCGGGTCAAGGAGCTCGACCCGTCGATCTTCACGAAGTCCGGCATCATGGTCGGCCTCGGCGAAGAGCGCAACGAGATCCTGCAACTGATGGACGACCTGCGCTCGGCCAATGTCGACTTCATGACCATTGGCCAGTATCTGCAGCCGTCGAAGAAACACCACCCGGTGATCCGCTTCGTCACGCCGGAGGAGTTCAACTCCTTCGCGACAATCGGCAAGACCAAGGGTTTCCTGCTGGTGGCGTCGAGCCCGCTGACGCGCTCCTCGCATCATGCCGGTGACGATTTCGCCAGGCTGCGGGCGGCGCGTGAGGCGCAGCTCAAAAAAGCCAGTTAAATCCTGCTTCAATGCCGAAATTCGAAGCCACACGCCGCGTTGCCCACACGCCGGAGCAGATGTTTGCGCTGGTCGCCGATATCGAGACCTATCCTGAATTTCTGCCGCTGTGCGAGGCGCTGACGGTGCGCTCTCGCAAGGAGCGTGATCGCCGCACCATTCTCCTCGCCGATATGAGCATCGGCTACAAGGCGATCCGCGAGACCTTTACGACGCAGGTGCTGCTGAAGCCGGACGAGAACACAATCGACGTCAAATACATCGATGGGCCGTTCAAATATCTCAGCAATATCTGGCGCTTCGAGCCGGCCGACGGCGGCGGCTGCAACGTTCGCTTCTTCATCGACTACGAGTTCAAGAGCCGTATCCTCGGCGTGTTGATGGGCACCATGTTCGATCGCGCCTTCCGCATGTTTTCCGAAGCCTTCGAAAAACGTGCGGACGTCATCTACGGAACGACGCCCATCTCATGAGTGTCGCCGAGCGCGCGCAGGCCGATCTCCAGCGCATGCTTGACGGTCTCACGGCGGATGAAGTCGCGGCCATTGTCGGCAAACATATTGAGCTCGGCAGCCACCGGCCCACCTCTTAGGGCAACTCCGAACCAGACGAGGCCGACCGGTTTTTCCGGCGAGCCGCCGCCTGGGCCGGCAATGCCGGTGACGGCAAGCGCCAGCCCGGCGCGCGAGCGCGCCAGAGCGCCCTCCGCCATCTCCAGAACCGTTTCGCGCGAGACGGCGCCATGCGCCTCGAGTGTGGCGGGCGAGACGCCGAGCATCTCCATCTTTGCTTCATCGGAATAGGTGATGAGGCCGCGATCGACGACAGCGGACGAGCCGGCGATGTCGGTCAGTGCCGAGATGATCATGCCGCCGGTGCAGCTCTCGGCCGTCGCCAGCATGATGCCGCGCTGCTGGCAGACCTGGAGCAGGGCGTTGGCAAGATCGCTGTTGTTCATGCGGGAACCTCCCCGGGGAAGACGACACTGGCTGTGGCGATGGCGGCGATGCCTTCCTCGCGGCCGACAAAGCCGAGTTTTTCGTTGGTCGTCGCCTTGATGGAGATGCGATCGCTGGAAATGCCCAGCATCGCCGACAACGCGTTGGTCATGGCCTCGCGATGCGGGCCGACGCGCGGAGCCTCGCAGATCAGCGTGATGTCGGCATTGGCGATGCGGCCGCCGCGTTCGCGCACCAACCTGGCCGCATGCTCGACGAAGATCTTCGACGCCGCGCCCTTCCATTGCGGATCGGAAGGCGGGAAATGCGTGCCGATGTCGCCGGCGCCGCAAGTGGCGAGCAGCGCATCGGTCAGCGCGTGCAGGCCGACATCGGCATCCGAATGTCCCGAAAGCTTCTTGCCGTGCGGAATGGCGACGCCGCACAGAGTGACATGGTCGCCTGCCTCGAAGGCGTGCACGTCATAGCCATTGCCGGTGCGAATGTCTGGAAAACGCTCGCCAGTAAGCCGCTGATCCGCCATCGCAATATCCCTTGCCCAGGTCAGTTTGACGTTGTCCGGCGACCCCTGAACGATTTTCACCGGAATATGCGCCCATTCGGCGATCGCGGCATCGTCGGTGAAATCCGTCTTGCCGAGATGATGGGCTTTTTCGTGCGCGGCGAGCAACGGCCAGAACGGAAAGCCTTGCGGCGTCTGCGCGGCATGAAGGCCGGCCCTTGGCACCGTCTCCTCGATCATGCCGGTGGCCGACTCGCGCTTCAGCGTATCGGCGACGGGCAAAGCGGGCAGCGCGCCCTGCCGCTCGCCAATGGCGGCGATGGTACGGTCGATCAGGGCCGCGTCGACAAACGGCCGCACCGCGTCATGGACAAGGACACGGCCGGGCGTACGGTCCCTCAGCGCCAGCAGGCCGAGCCGGACCGATGCCTGGCGCGACTCGCCACCGACCACGGCGGTAACCCGCTCGGCATATACGCCGGCTGCCTTGTCAAAAAGCGCGTGGTCATCGGCATGGATCGCGACGACGACGGGACCAATTTCAGGATGCGCCAGGAACGTCTCCAGCGTGCGCGCGATAACGGCACGGCCGCCGATGCGCTGATATTGCTTCGGCCCGTCGGCCTGTCCGGCACGCGCGCCGCGGCCGGCTGCAACGATGACCACGCCGACCTTGTCGGTCGTCGCCTCGGCCGGTTTTTCGCTTGCGTCTGTCATGCCGAGAGGCTTAGTCGCGGCTTATGGCGAAGGCCAGCATTTTCCCAAAGGCGCCGCAATGTGACGTGATTGCGCGTTGCACAATGCCTTTCTTATGGCTAGAGAATGTGCAGCAATCCGATATGCTTGGTTTTTGTGCATGCTTGAAGTGACAAAATTGGCTTCGCCGCTCGACGTTGGTGGCGTGACAATCCGCAACCGCGTCTTCCTCGCGCCCATGTCGGGAATAACGGACGAGCCGTTCCGGCAGCGCGCCTACGCGCATGGCGCGGGCCTGGTCGTGTCGGAAATGGTGGCGAGCGGCGAGCTTGCCAAGGGCAGGGTCGGATGCGACCTGCGCATCCGTCATTCCGGGCTGCCCGTCCATATGGTTCAGCTTGCCGGCCGCGAGGCCGAGCACATGGCCGAGGGCGCGCGCATCGCTGCCGGCGAGGGCGCCGACATCATCGACATCAATATGGGCTGCCCGGCCAAGAAGGTGACCGGCGGCTATGCCGGCTCGGCGCTGATGCGCGATCTCGACCACGCGCTGTCGCTGATCGAAGCGGTGATCGGCGCGGTCCAGGTGCCGGTCACGGTCAAGATGCGGCTCGGCTGGGACGACAATGCGCTCAATGCACCCGTCTTGGCGCGCCGCGCCGAAGAGGCCGGTGTTGAAATGGTGACCGTGCATGGGCGCACGCGCTGCCAGTTTTATCAAGGCAAGGCCGATTGGGGCGCCATCGCCCGCATCAAGGACGTCGTCTCGATCCCGGTCGTCGCCAATGGCGATGTGGGCTCGCCCGCGGAGGCCGCCGAAATCCTTGAACAGTCGGGCGCCGACGCGGTGATGATCGGCCGCGCGCATTATGGCGCGCCATGGACGGCGGGCCACATCGCGGCAACGGCTGCGGGCAACGCGCCCTCCGGCGTGCCGGAAAGCCCGCAAGCCATGGCGGACTACATCGTTTCCCACTACGAAGACATGCTGACGCTTTACGGCGTCGAAAGCGGCTTGCGCCAGGCGCGCAAGCATCTCGGCTGGTATCTCGACCGCCACTCTGCTGGCGTTTCCGATGAGCGGCGGAAAGCCATCCTCACCTCTTTCGAACCCGCCCGCGTCATTGCCTTGCTGCATGAGGTGTTTTCCGGCGAAGCCACGCCCTTGCGGAGCGCCGCATGAACGCCACCGTCACACCGAGCTCCGACATGGCGGATGCCGCCAGTATCGTGCTGAACACCATCCGCCGTCCGGTCATCATGGTCGATCCGGACGGGTTCATCACCTACGCCAATGCCGACGCGGAAGACTTCTTCCGCTCCAGCGCCAACATGCTGGCACGCAACACACTGTCCAAACTGATCCCGTTCGGCAGCCCGCTGTTGCAACTGGTCGACCAGGTGCGCGAGCGCCGTGCGCCGGTCAACGAATACCGTGTCGACGTGTCGTCGCCGCGTCTCGGCATCGAGAAGGTCGTCGATCTCTATGTCGCGCCGGTGCCGGAATTCCCAGGCTCGATCGTGGTGATGTTCCAGGAACGCTCGATGGCCGACAAGATCGACCGGCAGATGACACACAGGGGTGCCGCGCGTTCGGTCACCGGCCTTGCCGCCATGCTGGCACATGAGATCAAGAACCCGCTGTCCGGCATACGTGGCGCCGCACAGCTGCTCGAACTCTCGGCGTCCGACGAGGATCGCGCGCTGACCCGCCTCATCACCGACGAGACCGATCGCATAGTCTCCCTCGTCGACCGCATGGAAGTGTTTTCCGACGAGCGGCCGATTGACCGCTATCCTGTCAACATCCATGTCGTTCTGGACCATGTGAAGGCAATCGCGAAGAACGGTTTTGCCAAGAGAATCAGGATATTGGAGGACTATGATCCATCATTGCCTCCGGTTTTCGCCAACCGCGACCAACTGATCCAGGTGTTTCTCAACCTGGTCAAGAACGCTGCCGAGGCGATCGGCGGCGACCCGCAGGGCGAGATCGTGCTGTCGACCGCGTTCAGGCCGGGCATCCGCGTTTCCGTTCCCGGAACCCAGGACCGCGTGTCGCTACCGCTTGAATTCTGCGTGCGCGACAATGGGTCCGGCGTTTCGGAAGACATTCTGCCGATCCTGTTCGATCCGTTCATCACCACCAAGCCGAACGGGTCGGGGCTCGGCCTGGCGCTGGTGGCGAAAATCGTCGGCGAGCATGGCGGCATCATCGAATGCGATTCGACGCCGCGCGGCACCACCTTCCGAATCCTGATGCCGGCCTGGAAAGAAACACCCATCGACACTGCCGATGATGAAGGCGAAGGAGACCGCAAATGACGGTTCGCGGCAATATTCTCGTCGCCGACGACGATGCGGCCATCCGCACCGTGCTCAATCAGGCGCTGTCGCGCGTCGGCCATGAGGTGCGCGTGACCTCCAACGCCTCGACGCTGTGGCGCTGGGTGGCGGCGGGCGAGGGCGATCTGGTGATCACCGACGTTGTCATGCCGGACGAGAACGCCTTCGACATGCTGCCCCGCATTAAGAAGGCCCGGCCGGAGCTGCCGGTCATCGTGATGAGCGCGCAAAACACTTTCATGACGGCGATTCGTGCTTCCGAAACAGGTGCTTATGAATATCTGCCGAAGCCGTTCGACCTGACCGAGCTGCTCAACATCGTCAATCGTGCGCTGTCAGAGCCGCGCCGACCGAAGATCGATACGCGACCGGAAGAACAGCCTGACGCCATGCCGCTGGTCGGCCGCTCGGCCGCCATGCAGGACATCTACCGTATGCTGGCGCGCATGATGCAGACCGATCTGACGGTGATGATCTCGGGCGAGTCCGGCACCGGCAAGGAATTGGTGGCGCGCGCGTTGCACGAATATGGCCGTCGCCGCGGCGGTCCTTTCGTCGCCATCAACATGGCGGCGATCCCGCGCGATTTGATCGAATCGGAGCTGTTCGGCCACGAGAAGGGCGCCTTCACCGGCGCACAGAACCGCTCGACCGGCCGCTTCGAGCAGGCCGAGGGCGGCACGCTGTTCCTCGACGAGATCGGCGACATGCCGATGGAGGCGCAGACGCGGCTGCTGCGCGTGCTGCAGCAGGGCGAATACACAACGGTCGGCGGGCGCACCCCGATCAAGACCGATGTGCGCATCGTCGCCGCCACCAACAAGGATCTGCGCACGCTGATCAACCAGGGGCTTTTCCGCGAGGATCTGTTCTATCGCCTGAATGTCGTGCCGCTTCGGCTGCCGGGTTTGCGTGAGAGATCGGAAGACATTCCCGATCTGGTGCGGCATTTCTTCAAGATCGGCGCCAGCGAAGGCTTGCAGACCAAGCGCATTTCGACCGGCGGTATCGAATTGATGAAGCGCTATCCGTGGCCGGGAAACGTGCGCGAGCTGGAAAACCTGGTGCGCCGGCTTGCGGCGCTCTATTCGCAGGACGAAATATCAGCCGAGATCATTGAAGCCGAGCTGAAGACAGGCGAAAGACCGGTCGTTCCCGGCGGCGGCAATTTGATCCCGGACGATCTATCCATCGGCCAGGCGGTGGAGCACTTCCTGCAGCGCTATTTTGCCTCTTTCGCCGGTGAGTTGCCGCCGGCAGGTCTCTATCAGCGCATCTTGTCCGAGGTCGAATATCCGCTGGTGCTCGCTTCCATGACGGCAACGCGCGGCAACCAGATCAAGGCGGCCGAATTGCTCGGCTTGAATCGCAACACGCTGCGCAAGAAGATTCGCGAGCTGGGCGTCAACGTCTACAAATCGTCGAGATCATGAGCGCCTGGCGCCCGAAGTGACGCGAGGTCGTCCCCTTTTCAGGGGATCGGCGGCCGAAAGATTTCCGTCACGGCCACACTTGTTGCATAATCGCCACAATGCGTTGCATACATCCGACGCAATCACTGGCTCTTAGACGGCGACATGGCTTCGCAAGCTCTGACATCAAACGAACCGCTTTTCAGCAGACCCGGCCAGAGGGATGGACGGCGGCTGCTTGCGTTGCCCGGCGTTGTGGCAATTGCCGGCGCGCTGGTTACGGCGGCAATCTCGTTTGCGATTCTTGTCGGCGCCACGCCGATCACGCCAGACGCAAACACAACGCTGACGCTGATTGCGGCCAATGCCTTATTTGTGCTGGCGCTGATTGCCCTCGTCGGCCGCGAGGTGCATCGCATCACCATGGCGCGCCGGCACGGCAAGGCGGCGTCGCGGCTGCATGTGCGCATCGTGACGATGTTTGCGCTGGTCGCGGCCATCCCCGCCATCATGGTGGCCATCATCGCCTCGATCACGCTCGATATCGGCCTCGACCGCTGGTTCGAGATCCGCACCAAGGCGATCGTCAACTCGTCGCTGTCGATCGCCGACGCCTATGTGCAGGAAAACGCTCGCAATCTTCAGGGCACGACGCTGTCGATGGCCTACGATCTCGATGCGTCGCGCACGCTTTACGGCCTCGATCGAACCGGCTTTCTCGACCTGATGAACAAGGAAGCCGTCGGCAGAAGCCTGGTACATGCGGCGCTGGTCAGGGAAGACGGCTCCTTTGTCGTGAGTGCCCAGACCGATGCGGACTTCGCCATGCCGGCACCGCCTGAGGGTGCGGTGGCAAGTGCGGCCGACGGCAAGCCGGTGCTGATCGAGCCGAAGACGCGCAACATCATGGGCGCCATCATCAAGCTGCGGGAGATCGAAGGCCTCTACCTCTACACCAATCGCCTGGTCGACCCCGAAGTGATCAAGGCGAGGGCGATCGTCCAGTCCAACACCGCCGAATATCGCGGCCTGGAAGACAACAGGCGGACGTCGCAGGTGGCGTTCGCGCTGCCCTATCTGTCGCTGACGCTGATCATCATCCTGTCGGCCATCTGGACCGGCATAGCGGTGGCCGACCGTCTGGTGCGGCCCATCCGTCAGCTCATCGGCGCGGCTGACGAGGTTGCGACCGGCAATCTCGATGTCGCCGTGCCGGTACGGCCTTCCGACGGCGATGTCGCCTCGCTTGGCGATACGTTCAACAAGATGCTGCTGGAGCTTAAATCGCAGCGCAACGAGATCCTGTCGGCCAAGGATTTGATCGACGAACGGCGTCGTTTCTCGGAAGCGGTGCTGGCCGGCGTCACCGCCGGCGTCATCGGCGTCGATCCCTGCGGCATCGTCTCCATCGTCAACAAATCGGCCGAAACGATGCTGGCCATATCGGCCACGGCGGCGCTGGGGCAGAACCTGTCCGCCGTGCTACCGCATGTCGGCCGTGTCTTCGAGATCGGCCGCAAATCCGGCAAGCCGGTCTATCGCGAGCAGGTCACCTTCTATCGCACCGGCGCCGAGCGTACCTTCAACGTGCAGATCACCATCGAGGCCGGCGACGACGGCGAGGAGGAGAAATCCTACGTCGTGACTGTCGACGACATCACCGATCTGGTCCAGGCACAGCGCTCGTCGGCCTGGGCGGATGTGGCGCGGCGTATCGCACATGAAATCAAGAACCCGCTGACGCCGATCCAGCTCTCGGCCGAGCGCATCAAGCGACGCTTCGGCAAGGTCATCACCGAGGACCGCGAGATTTTCGACCAGTGCACCGACACGATCATCCGGCAGGTCGAGGATATCGGCCGCATGGTCGACGAGTTCTCGGCTTTCGCCCGCATGCCCAAGCCCGAGATGAAAGCCATCGATCTGCGTGAATCGCTGCGCGAGGCGTCGTTCCTGGTCGAAGTCAGCCGCGCCGACATTGCTTTCGAACGCGTGTTCGGCAACGAGCCGCTCAAGGGCACGTTCGATAGCCGATTGATCGCGCAGGCTTTCGGCAACGTCATCAAGAACGCGGCCGAGGCGATTGACGGGCTGGAACAAAAGGACGGTTCGCACGGCATAATCCGGATTCAAGCTGCCCGGCAGAATGGCGCCATACGAATCGACGTCATCGACAATGGCAAAGGGCTGCCGCGCGAGAATCGCCAAAGGCTGCTCGAGCCCTATATGACGACGCGCGAGAAGGGCACCGGGCTTGGTCTCGCCATCGTCAAGAAGATCGTGGAGGACCATGGCGGGCGGCTTGAATTGCACGATGCGCCTGCGGACTTCCACGGTGGACGCGGCGCGATGATCTCGATCATCCTGCCGCCAGCCGCCGCAACCGCGCCGCCACGCGGTCAAGGCGAAACGGAACACGAACGAGAAACTGAAAAGGTCGGTAATGGCGTCTGATATTCTCATCGTCGATGACGAGGAAGACATCCGTGAACTCGTCGCGGGCATATTGAGCGACGAAGGGCATGAAACCCGCACGGCATTCGATGCCGACAGCGCGCTCGCGGCAATCGCCGACCGGGCGCCGCGGCTGATTTTCCTCGACATCTGGTTGCAGGGCTCGCGCCTCGACGGGCTGGCGCTGCTCGACGAGATCAAGACGATGCATCCGAGCCTGCCGGTGGTGATGATCTCCGGCCACGGCAATATCGAGACAGCGGTGTCGGCCATCCGCCGCGGCGCCTATGATTTCATCGAGAAGCCGTTCAAGGCCGACAGGCTGATCCTGATCGCCGAGCGGGCGCTCGAAACCTCGAAATTACGGCGCGAGGTGTCCGACCTCAAGCAGCGCAGCGGCGAAACTTTCGACTTGATCGGCATGTCGTCGGCGATGAGCCAGCTGCGCCAGACCATCGAGCGCGTTGCGCCGACCAACAGCCGCGTCATGATCATCGGTCCGTCCGGCTCGGGCAAGGAGCTCGCCGCGCGCGCCATCCACACACTGTCGACGCGCAAGGGCGCGCCGTTCGTGACGCTGAGCGCGGCCAACATCACGCCCGAGCGCATGGAGATCGAGCTGTTCGGCACCGAATCGAACGGCACCGAGCGCAAGGTCGGCGCGCTTGAAGAGGCGCACCGCGGCATTCTCTACATCGACGAAGTGGCCGACATGCCGCGCGAGACGCAGAACAAGATTTTGCGCGTGCTGGTCGAACAGCAGTTCGAGCGGGTCGGCGGCACCAAGCGGGTCAAGGTCGACGTCCGCATCATCTCCTCGACCTCGCAGAACCTGGAGGCGATGATCGCCGACGGCCGTTTTCGCGAAGACCTCTATCACCGCCTGGCGGTGGTTCCGGTCATGGTGCCGGGCCTGGCCGAGCGGCGAGAGGACATTCCCTATCTCGTCGACAATTTCATGAAGCAGATCGCTCGCCAGGCCGGCATCAAGCCGCGCCGCATCGGCGACGATGCGCTTGCCGTGCTGCAGGCGCACAACTGGCCGGGCAATGTCCGCCAGCTGCGCAACAATGTCGAACGGCTGATGATCCTGGCGCGTGGCGACGATATCGATGCGCCGATCACCGCCGACCTGTTGCCGTCGGAGATCGGCGATGTCATGCCGCGCACGCCGAACCAGTCCGACCAGCACATCATGGCGCTGCCGCTGCGCGAGGCGCGCGAACAGTTCGAGAAGGACTATCTGATCGCCCAGATCAACCGTTTCGGCGGCAACATCTCGAAGACGGCCGAATTCATTGGCATGGAGCGCTCGGCGCTGCACCGGAAATTGAAGTCGCTGGGGGTCTGACCCCCGTTGTTGTTGGTCCAGCGGGCTGTGGCCCATTCAATTGCCGGTTACGGCAGCGGCGGAATCGCATAGAAAAACCGGGACTTTTCTGAGGGATCACCCATGCCGCGCATTGCCTATGTGAACGGGCGCTATGTCGCCCATGCCGACGCTGCCGTGCATATCGAGGATCGCGGCTATCAATTCGCCGACGGCGTCTACGAGGTCTGCGAGGTGGCGCAGGGCTTTATCGTCGACATGCCGCGCCATCTTGCCCGGCTGAGCCGCTCCCTTAGCGAATTGTCGATCGACTGGCCGGTCACCAAGGGCGTGCTGCCGCTTCTTCTGCGCGAAATCGTCCGGCGCAACCACGTCGTCAACGGCCTGGTCTATGTCCAGGTTACGCGCGGTGTCGCCAGCCGCGACTTCGTTTTCCCGGCCGATACACCGTCATCGCTGGTGATTACGGCCAGAAAGGCCGACCCGGCGGCGGCCGCCAAGCGAGCCGAGGCGGGCATCAAGGTCATCACCGTGCCGGAAAACCGTTGGGACCGGGTCGACATCAAGAGCACCGGCCTGCTGCCCAACGTACTGGCCAAGCAGAAGGCCAAGGAGGCCGGCGCCCAGGAGGCCTGGTTCGTCGACACCGATGGCAACGTCAAGGAGGGCGGCTCGTCCAACGCCTGGATCGTTACAAGGGACGGCGTTCTGGTCACCCGGCCGGCGGAGCATGGCATCCTGCGCGGCATCACCCGCACGACCATGTTCGAAGTGGCGGCAAAGCTCGGGTTGACGATCGAGGAGCGCGGTTTTTCAGTCACTGAAGCCAAGGCTGCGCGAGAAGCTTTCATCAGTTCGGCAACGACAATCGCCATGCCGGTCGTGGCAATCGACGGTGCCGCGGTCGCCAATGGGCACCCCGGTTCGATAACACTTTCATTGCGGCAAGCCTTTTTTGACGTTGCGGAAAAAAGTCCAGCCTGATAACCGCACAGACGGACTGCACATCAATATATCTCGTTCTGCTTGTCGCTACTGACGGCAAGGGGGTGTTTGCAAGCTTGACATGTGCCCGCTAATTTGGCGCATTAGCCTGCAAACCGAAGGGGATCGGCGAAAGACAAGAACAATGGCGGAACGATCGCAAAACCTTCAGGACCTGTTCCTGAATTCTGTTCGCAAGAGCAAAAATCCACTCACCATCTTTCTCATCAACGGCGTCAAGCTGACCGGCGTGGTCACTTCCTTCGACAATTTTTGTGTTCTGCTGCGCCGTGACGGCCACTCCCAGCTCGTCTACAAGCATGCCATTTCCACGATCATGCCGAGCCAGCCGGTTCAGATGTTCGATGGCGAGGAAAGCCAGGGCGCCTGATTGGCACGTGAAAAAGACGCGGACCGCGGCGTCCGCGGGAAACCAGCACATAATTCCGGGACGGAAGCCACAGGTCCGACCCGGGCGGTTGTCATTGTGCCGGTGCTTACCCGGCATCAGCGCAACGATGACGAAACGAACCGTCCACGGCTGACGCGTTCGGCGGATGCGCGCCACGACGAAGCGGTCGGCCTTGCCCGCGCCATCAACCTGGATCTGATCCACACGGCGGTGGTCACCGTCAACGATCCACGCCCGGCAACCTTGCTCGGCAGCGGCAAGGTCGCGGAATTCGCCGAGATCGTCAAAGAGGGTCACGCGGAGGTGGTCATCGTCGACCATCCGCTGACGCCGGTGCAGCAGCGCAATCTCGAAAAAGAAATGAATGCCAAGGTGCTCGACCGCACCGGATTGATCCTGGAGATTTTTGGCGAGCGCGCGCGGACCAAGGAGGGCACGCTGCAGGTCGAACTTGCCCATCTCAACTACCAGAAGGGCCGCCTGGTGCGGAGCTGGACCCACCTTGAACGCCAGCGCGGCGGAGCCGGCTTCCTCGGCGGCCCCGGCGAAACCCAGATCGAGTCGGACCGGCGGCAGCTGCAGGAAAAAATCATCAAGCTCAAGCATGAGCTGGAAACGGTGCGCCGCACCCGCGACCTGCACCGCGCCAAGCGCAAGAAGGTGCCGTTCCCGGTGGTGGCGATTGTCGGCTACACCAATGCCGGAAAGTCGACGCTGTTCAACCGGCTGACCGGGGCCGACGTGCTGGCCGAAGACATGCTGTTTGCAACGCTCGACCCGACGCTGCGCCGCGTGCGCCTGCCGCACGGCACGCCGATCATCCTGTCGGACACAGTCGGCTTCATTTCGGACCTGCCGACGCATCTGGTCGCCGCCTTCCGCGCCACGCTGGAAGAGGTCGTCGAGGCCGATCTGGTCATCCACCTGCGTGATATCTCAGATTCGGATACGGCCGCCCAAGCCGAGGACGTCGAGCGCATTCTCGCCGATCTCGGCGTCGATGCCGGCGATGCCAAGCGCGTCGTCGAAGTGTGGAACAAGGTCGACCTTCTCGACGACGGCAACCGGGAGCGCCTGCTCGCCGACGGCACTGACGCCAACAAGGCGCCGCCGATCGCCATCTCGGCGGTCACCGGCGAAGGCATCGATGCGCTGAAGGCGCTGATCGAGACCAGGATGTCGGGCGAACTCGAGGAATTGACGGTGACGATCGAACCGCCGCAGTTCGGCCTTGTCGACTGGCTATACCGCAATGGCGACGTCGTTTCGCGGGTAGACAATGAGGATGGCAGCGCGACCATCGCACTCAAGGCCACGCACACCGCCCGGCAAGAGATCGAAAGCCGATTGCACCGCAAAAACAGGCAGTAAGCCTGATTATTTCACGCCCTTGGCCTGCTGCCAGAGCACTTCCATCTCGTCCAGCGTGGCTTTTTCGAGCGTGCTTCCCGATGCATCGATCGCGCGCTCGACATAGTGGAAGCGCGAGCGGAACTTTTCGTTGGTGCCGCTAAGCGCCGCTTCCGAATCGAGCTTGAGGTGACGCCCCAGATTGACGACGGCAAACAGCATGTCGCCGAATTCGTCCTTGATCTCAGCCGTTTCGCCCTTAGCCAGTGCCTCGCGCAGCTCGCCGATCTCTTCCTCGATCTTGTCGAGGATGGGTGCTGCCTCGCTCCAGTCGAAACCGACACGCGCTGCCTTTTCCTGCAGCTTCAGCGCACGAGTCAAAGCGGGCAGGGCGACGGGCACGCTGTCCAGGAAACCCTTGCCATGGTCTTCGGGGTCGAGGCCGCGGGCGAGGCGCGCACTTCGCTTTTCGGCTTTTTCCTCAGCCTTGATCTTTTCCCACATGCCCTTTGCCATGCCGGCGCTGCGCGCCTTCTCGTCGCCGAAGACATGCGGATGGCGCCGGATCATCTTGGTGGTGATGGCCTCGACCACATCACCGAAGGCAAAATCGCCGGCTTCCTCAGCCATCTGCGCGTGGTAGACGACCTGCAGCAGGAGATCGCCTAATTCGTCGCGCAGATCGTCGAGATCGCCGCGCGCAATGGCGTCGGCCACCTCATAGGCTTCCTCGATCGTATAGGGCGCGATGGTCGAGAAATCCTGCTCGATGTCCCAGGGACAACCGGTCTTCGGCGCCCTGAGCGCCGCCATGATCTCGATCAGCCGGGAAATGTCGCGCGAAGGTTTCATGCGGCGAATGCTATCCCGCTGCCTGTCGTGCGGCCAACGGCGTCAGCCGGAGAGGGGAGATTGTCCACAGCGAGCTTCAGCCGAGTACCGACACAACCGCCTTGGCGAGGTCATCCATGCCGTCCTCGGGCAGGCCGGCGACGTTGATGCGGCTGTCGCCGACCATGTAGACGCCACACTCGGCACGCAGCCGCTCGACTTGCGCCTCGGTCAGGCCAAGCCTGGAAAACATGCCGCGATGGCTGGCGATGAAGTCGAAGCGGTCGGAGTTGGACTGCCGGCGCAGCGCGTCGGCGAACTGGACGCGCAGCCTCAGCATGCGCAGCCGCATCTCCTCCAGCTCCGCCTCCCAGTCGGCGCGAAGGCCATCATCTTCCAGCACCATGCGCACGGCGGCGGCGCCATGGTCCGGCGGCATCGAATACATGGCGCGCGCCGCCGCCAGCATCTGGCTCATCGCCACATCGGCTTGCGCACCATCCTTCGCCAGGATCATCGCCGCGCCGACGCGGTCGCGGTAGACGGCAAAGTTTTTCGAGCAGCTCGAGGCAACGACCATTTCAGGCACCTTGCCCGCGAGAAGGCGCAAGCCGGCCGCATCGGCGTCCAGGCCTTCGCCAAAGCCCTGATAGGCAATGTCGACAAAGGGCAACAGCCCGCGCTCGACGACAAGATCGGTGACGCTGGCCCATTGCGCGATATCGGGATTGGCGCCGGTCGGGTTATGGCAGCAGCCATGCAGCAGCACGATATCGCCGGGCTCGGCTGCGCCAAGCGTTGCCAGCATGTCGTCGAAGCGCACCGCGCCGGAAGCGGCATCGAAATAGGGATAATCGCGCACCTTGAGGCCGGCCCCGCGCATCACCGGCGGGTGGTTCGGCCATGTCGGGTCCGACAGCCAGACGGTTGCGTCGGGGCGGGTCCGCTTCAACAGCTCCGCCACCAGCCGCAGCGCGCCGGAACCGCCAGGCGCTTGCGCGGCGCGGATGCGCGTCATGTCGGCAGCGGGGCCGAAGGCCAGCTTGACCATCGCCGTGTTGAAGCCGGTGTCGCCGGCAAGGCCGAGATAGGTCTTGGTGTCCTGGTCCTGCAGCAACCGCTTCTCGGCCTCGCGCAGGGCGCGCATGACCGGCGTCCTGCCGTCGCGGTCCTTGTAGACGCCGACGCCGAGATCGATCTTGCCGGGGCGCGGATCGGCGCGATAGAGGCCGATCAAGGCGATGATCTTGTCAGCCGGGGCAGGTTGCAGGGTCTCGAACATCAATACGGCTCCAATGGCGGCGGAGTAATACGCAAAGCGGCCGCGTTTCGCCAGTGCTTCCATCTGCGCCAGTCCGCTAGCGTACTGGACCGTTACGCCAAGCTTTGTCTGTACGGCAGGGGTCGGCGGCTATGGCGACGGGTTCATTCCAATCCGCCGGATAAGCACCCGTCCAATCACGGCGAGACCGATGCCGGTCAGCAGGGAGAAACCGCCGAGCATGCCGGCCAGCCCGGCAAGGAACCAGCGTCCGGCGAAGCTGTCGACGGAGGCATTTTGCGGATTGGTTGGGTCGTAAGCGACAGGGACGCTGTCGCCAACACCCCAGAACGAGCTGTGGACGGCATTGTTGAAGCGGATGACGGTGCCGTCGGCGGTCGAGAACTCGATGCGGGGATTGTATTCGGCTGCGACAATCCTGCCTGTCGCCGAAGCGGTACGAGGGCCGTACATCTCGACGATGGCCAGCACGCCGGAAGCGATCAGTCCGACAATGCCAAAGATGATGAACACCCTGCCGACGATCGGCAACGCTGCAAAACCCGTTACACGACTACCATTGGCCATCTTTTGCTCCTGGGACAGACGGATAAGGCTAGACTTCATCCATAAAGCAAACATCTGCCGCACGGGAGATGGGTAAGTGCGCAGCGGACTTCTGATTGCATGATGCCTATTGTGGCGACGCAAAAAAGTTTTGGTGGCGATGGATTAAGATCCCCGCCTGTTTCGTAAACGGGGCATGAAACGATCGATGCCACGCTTCGATATTGTCGGACAGCTGGGTTCGCTCAGGCGCTACGCACGCTCGCTGACGCGCGACGGCACTGACGCCGAGGATCTGGTGCACGATGCGCTGGTGCGCGCCTACGAGCGGCGCGACACATTCCGCTCGGGCGGCAATCTGCGGGCATGGTTGCTGTCGATCGTCCACAACGCTTTCATCGACAAGATGCGCTCGCGCCGGTCGGAAGCAGCGCGTGTCGAGCAGGCCGGCTATCTCACCGATGCCAGCACGCCGGCGCCTCAGGAACATTCCGTACGACTGGCGCAGGTGCGCGAGGCCTTTTTCAGTCTGCCGGAGGAGCAGCGTTCGGCGCTGCATCTGGTCGCCATCGAGGGCCTTTCCTACCAGCAGGCCGCCGACGCCAGCGGGGTGCCGCTGGGCACGCTGATGTCGCGCATCGGCAGGGCGCGCGCAGCACTGCGCGAGATGGAAAACGCTGCACCTTCGCCGGCCAAAAGTCATCTGAGGATCGTGGGAGACCCGTCATGACCGACCTGTTGCGGGACCCGGTGACCGATACCGATCTCGATTCTTATGTCGACGACCAGCTGGATGTTGCGCGCCGCATTGAGGTCGAGGCGTTCCTCTCGGTTCGTCCGGAGGCTGCGGCGCGGGTGATGTCCGACTTGAGGACGCGCGACGAACTGCGCCTGGCGCTGGCTGCTTCCACAGGAATGGCGCGGCCGGCGACGACTGAAGTCGCGCGCCGGCTGGGCAGGGGACTGGCCAGTCGCCGCGTCTTCGCCGTGCTGCAGCGGGCGGCCGCGGTCGCCGTCTTTGTCGCTGCCGGCTGGCTGGCGAACGGCCTCTTCGGGCCGCTGCTGGTGACCAAGGTCGTGGCTTCGCCGCCGCCGCCCGCCTATGTCGAAGAAGCGATCCGGGCGCACAAGACGACGCTCATGCGCGAGGCGATGCCCTCGCAGCTGGAGGCGCCCAACTACAATGGCGACGAAATCCGCGCCGCCACCGCAATCGTCATGCCATCGCTGCCCAAGGACTGGAAGGTCCGCGACGTGCAGATCTATCCGTCGCGCTTCGGGCCGAGCGTCGAGGTGGCGCTGGAGACGAAGGATATGGGGCTGGTCTCGCTGTTTGCGATCCGGCCCGGAACCTTCGACGTGGTCAAGCCTGCCATCGCGCCCTCCGGCGACATCTCCTCTGCCTATTTCCAGATCGGCGAGGTCGCGTACGCGGTCGTCGCGCGCAGCGATGTCCACGACCTCGACCGCGCCGCCGAGACGCTTGCCAAGACACTTTACTGATCAGGACACTTTACTGAGACCACATAAGGAGAACCCGCAATGAATACCCCTGACCTCGGATACCGCATGGGCACTGGCGCGCGCGCCGGCGCCATCTATGACGAGGGCCTGCGCAGCCACATGCTGCGTGTCTATAACTACATGGGCATCGGCCTCGTCGTCACCGGCATCGTCGCCATGGTGGTCGCTTCGACGCCGGCCCTCTACGTGCCGATCTTTTCCAGCCCGCTGAAATGGGTGGTGATGCTGGCGCCGCTCGCCTTCGTGCTGCTGTTCTCGTTCAAGATGCAGACGATGTCGGCGGCGAGCGCCCAGTTGATGTTCTGGGCCTTCTGCGCGGTGATGGGCCTGTCGCTGGCTTCGGTGTTCCTGGTCTTCACAGGCACCAGCATCGCGCGCACCTTCTTCATCACCGCCACCATGTTCGGCGCCACCAGCCTCTACGGCTACACGACCAAGCGCGACCTGACCCAGTTCTCGTCCTTCCTGATCATGGGCCTGATCGGCGTGGTGATCGCCAGCGTCGTCAACATCTTCCTTGGCTCGACCGCGCTGCAGTTCGCCATCTCTGTGATCGGCATTGCCGTCTTTGTCGGCCTGACCGCCTGGGACACGCAGACGATCAAGGAACAGTATGCGGAGAATTTCGACGCGGAATCGCAGCAGAAGCTTGCCGTTTTCGGCGCGCTGTCGCTGTACCTGAACTTCGTCAACATCTTCCAGCTGTTGCTGAATTTCACCGGCGAGCGCGAATAGTCGAACCGTAGCAAGGCAACAATCTCGATCTCGCAGTGGCCGGAGGTGAATCTCCGGCCACTGTCGTTTTGGCGTGGAGACATCGCTCCTCTATCAGCGCGATGTCGCGCCCTTGAGTCCACGCGGGCTTTTGCTAACCTGCCGCTCGCACGCAGCTTTCCGCGAGAACGCATGGAACAAGTGACGCTTCACGGCGACGGCATCTCGGCAACCATTGTCGGGCAGGGGGCCGAGCTCATCTCCTTGCGCAATGCCGAGGGTCTGGAGTTTTTGTGGCAGGCCGGGCCGGAATGGCGGCGGCATTCGCCGGTGCTGTTTCCGATCGTCGGCCGGCTGAAGGGCGACCAGCTCCGCCATGGGGGCCAGGTCTATCCCCTGACGCAGCACGGATTTGCCCGCGACAAGCCGTTTGTGTGGGCTGCTGAGACGAGTCCCCGATCCTGCACGCTGGTGTTGACCGACGATGCCGATACACGCACGCGCTATCCGTTCGCCTTTCGCCTTGCCATCACCTACACGCTCGAGCGTCGCGAACTTGGTGTGAGCTTCGAGATTGCCAACACCGGCGACGAGACGCTGCCAGCCTCCATCGGTGCACATCCGGCTTTCAATTGGCCATTGCAGCCGGGGCTCGCCAAGACCGACTACCACCTGACCTTTGCCCAGGACGAGCCGGCGCCGATCCGCCGGCTGAAGGATGGCCTGGTGCTGGCTGCACCGCGGCCGACGCCCATCGAAGGCAAAACGCTGGCGCTTTCCGAACAGCTGTTCGAGGCAGACGCCGTGATCCTCGACCGGCCGGCCAGCACCAGCGTGCGCTATGCCGCCGCGAACGGTGCGGCGATCGAGATGTCGTGGCAGGGTTTTAAGGAATTGGGCATCTGGTCGAAGCCGGGCGGCGCTCCGTTCCTGTGTATCGAACCCTGGCACGGGCTTGCCAGCCCCGTGGATTTCGATGGCGAGTTCGCGGACAAGCCGGGCGTGATGCTGATCGCGCCCGGTGAAAAGCGCGTGCTGAGCTATCAGGTACGGCTCGAGCATGCGCCGCTGTGACCGATGAACCAGAGACAGGCGCGATGAAACTTGGCTTCATCGGCACGGGTGCCCTTACAGCGGCCATCGTCAGCGGGCTCAAATCCGTCGCGGATAACTCCGTCTCCGTGCTGCTGTCGCCGCGCAATGAAGAGATCGCCGCAGAGCTGGCAGCCCGTTATCCGGATGTGCGTATTGCTGATGACAATCAGGCGGTTCTCGATCAATGCGACCTGGTCATGCTGGCTGTCCGGCCGCAAATTGCGCATGACGTCCTGCCGGGTTTGCGGTTTCGGCGCGAGCATCACCTCATCAGCTTGATCGCCACGCTGCCGCGCGAGGAGATTGCCCGCTTGACCGCACCCGCGCACCAGGTGACGAAAGCGCTGCCCATGCCGATGATCGCCCACCGGCTGGGGGCAACGATCATCTGCCCGCCGGATGCCACTGTCGCTGCCTTGTTCGGCAATCTGGGGAAAGTGATCGAGGTCGAGAACCCAGCCGAATTCAACGCGTTGAGCGTGGCCACCGCAACCTATGCCAGCTACTTCAGATATCTCGATACGATTAACAGCTGGCTCAAGAGGAATGGCGTGGAGGAAGGAAAGGGGCGCGATTACATCGCCTCGCTTTTCAAAGCCTTGGGATGCGCTCCTGATATGTCGCCGGATGCCGACTTCATGCATCTGGCGCAGGACTATGCGACGCGCGGCGGCATCAACGAACAGGTTCTTCGCGAACTCACGGCGCGAAACGTGTTCGAGGCGCTCACCGAGAGCCTGGACGGCGTACACTGGCGCATCGTCGGCGATACGCCTTGATGGGCGGCACCTTGAAATTCCCTGATGATCAGGAGTATGGCTCCAACGGATGTTCCGGACCGTTTCGGGAGGGTCGGCGGGTGCCTGGATGCTTGAAATTGGGCTTTGTGGCAGCGGCGCTGGCTGTGCTGATTGTCTTTCCGGTCGCTGCCGCCGACATCGACCGCGCCAGCCTCTACCGCGCGCAATCGGTGACCAGCGGCACTGGCGAGGAGAACCGGGCGTGGGGCCTGGCGCCGTGCCTTGAAGAGGTGCTGGTCAAGGTTTCCGGCGACCCGCGGCTGATCGGCGACCCGCGTGTTGCGGACATGAGCCGGCACGCGGCCGACTATGTCACTGGTGTCGGCTACCGCGACCTGCTCAACAACCGCCCGCCGCATGACGAGCAGGGCACCCACGACCGGCCGCATTACATCACCGCCGATTTCGACCCGGACAAGATCGATGCCTTGCTGGCGTCGCTCGGGCGCAAACCGTGGGCGGTGCCGCGGCCAAAAATCGTCGCACTGCTGGATGTAAGGCCGATGAAAGGCGACGGCTTCACGCTGGTGCGCGATGGCGGCGGCGAGCTTGCGGCGGATATGCGCGTTGCGCTGGCGGACGCGGCGCACCGGACCGGTTTGCCGCTGGAGTTGCCTCGGCCGTCCGACGTCGCGCTCGCCGACGTGGCCAACACGCTGGATGGGGACGCCCTGCTTGCCGGCACTTTGGTATGGCGCCAGGAAGCGCTGGGCTGGGTCGGCGACTGGCGGCTCAGCTTCAAGGATAAGGAGTATCGCTGGCAGGTACGTGGCGTCAGTTTCGACGATGCGTTCCGCAACGCCACGCGCGGAACGCTGCAGATCCTGTCGGGCAATGGAGAGCCGGAAGCCGTCACGCCCTGACTTCAAGGGAACCTTCTTGCCGGAGCGCCGTAAACAAAGTGGCGGGCAAGCTTTGAGCAAGGAGGTAGAATTGCAACATCGCCGGATCGACGTTGACGGAAACAGCATCTTCTATCGCGAAGACGGCCCGCCTGATGCTCCCGTCCTCCTGCTGCCGCACGGCTATCCGTGCTCGTCTTATCAATTCCGAAGGTTGATGCCGGCACTTGCCGATCGCTGGCATACATTCGCGCCGGACTTTCCCGGCTTTGGCTACAGCGCCACGCCCGAAATGTCGGTTTTTGGCTATGATTTCGATGCCTATGCCGGGTTTCTGACAGCTTTCGCCGATGCGCTCGGCATGTCGCGCTATGCTCTCTGGCTGCACGATTATGGCTCTCAGATCGGACTGCGCCACGCCATCGCACATCCCGAGCGCATCGCCGCACTCATTATCCAGAACGGTGACATCTACGAGGACGTTCTCGGGCCGAAATACGCCGCCATAAAAGCCTATTGGAATGAGAAGACGCCCGAAAAGCACCGGCCGTTGGAAGAGGCGGTAAGCGAGGAGGGCTTCCGGCACGAGTTTGTCGGAGAGGTGGATGACGCTGTAGCCGAGCGCGTGCCTCCCGATCTTTGGAAACTCCACTGGCCTTTGATGGACACGCCGATCCGCTGGCGGCTCGCGGTCGGCCTGATGGAGAAGCTGGAGGCGAACCTCGGCTGGTTCCCGCGCTATCAGAGCTATCTGCGCGAGCACCAACCGCAAACGCTCATCGTCTGGGGCCCCGAGGATGGTTACATGCCGGCACAATCGGCGCATGCCTACCAGCGCGATTTGCGGGCAGCGGAGCTTCATCTGATCGATGGCGCCGGCCACTGGTTGCTCGAAACGCATTTCGATGAGGCACTTCCGCTGGTGCGCGATTTCCTGGCGCGCGTCCACAGTCAGGAAGCGAAAGGGACGGCCGGCCGGGCGTAGACCCCTTCGTTGCGGCCATCCGATCAATCTGCAACCATGGCGTCATGATGGAAAAGTCTGCCGCGCCCTGGCCTCTGCTGCAAATGGCGATCGAGCCGAAGTCGCGGGCGGATCAGGAGAAGCTGCTTGTCACTTCGTCCAAGCTCGCGCCTGACGACCGCGACCCGTCCGCCGCCATGGCCATGGCGAGATGACGTCGCCAAAATTCTCCTCGCGGGCAGGGTTCCTTGTCGGCCTCGGCATCACGCCCGTCACCTTTTTCCTGGCGCTCTATTCGGCCGGAGCCGGGCATGGCGACTATGGGCTGGCGCGACTTCTCTATCCGGTCCCCATGCTGGCAACGCTGTTGACCAACACAACGATCACCGGCCTTTCCATCGGATTGGCTGCGCTGCAGTTTCCTGCCTATGGGGCATTTGTTGCGGGCGCCGGCGGCTCCAGATGGCTGGCCCTTGGCGTCTTCCATCTTGTTGCAATCGCAGCAGCCTTCAGCGGCCTCCTGGAAAGCTTTTCGGGATGACGCTCCTGTTCGTTATCCCGGCGCGGGCCGGTCGAGCAGGAAGTCGAGGCCTTTGCGAAAGGCGCCATCCCTTGAGAAATGAAGACCACGCCAACTCATTTCGCCACTGCTTCGTCAACGTTCCTCCCGCCAAGCAATCAGAGCCGCCGGCCTGCATCTCAGTCAGCAGGGCGTATATTGGCACGCCCCTAATGGAAGCAGCAGCCACATATGAAAGTCGCATAAGATATATTATGGAACTTATGCATCAGGCTGCAGCTGGGAAAGGACGCGGACTTTCATAGGGCTTGGCATGATCGACGCGTGTTGTCTTGAGCCGTTGGCCAACGCTACGCTGTGTCGATGACGACAGGAAAGCGTGACATCGAAGCGGCGATCGAAGTGTTCGTGCACGGCTTCAGCACCGACAAGAGCCGCACCTTTCCCTACGTGGCCAGCCGCGTCGGACCCTTGTGGCTGATGCGCGATGCCGAGCGCAAGAATGCACGCGACTACCGTGGCGAAGAATGGATCGTCCATGACGTCGCCGCCGAGGAAGCCGATGCCATCGTGCGGCAGCATGCGCGGCCAAGCTTTGCCGTTTCGGTCGTGATCGCGAATGACGGCCCGGACGAACCGACGCGAACTGCCTACAAGGCGCTCGGCTACCGGCTGCTGCGGACGGAAGGCTTTTTCGTCCAGTCGCTGCGCCAAATTCCAGACCCGCCAGCAATCGTCTCTATCGAACGCGTGAGGACGGCTGAACGCGCTGCACAACTGGGAAAGGTCATACGCAGGCGGCCACTTCCAGACGATCAACTCGGCGACGATGCGCCGTTTCGCCAGTATGTGGCGCTCGATGGCGACGCCATCGTCGGGCGTGTGCGCAGCATAGACGCCGTCGGCGCCACATGGTGCTCGGCAATGTTTGTCGAGCCTTCGCACCGGCGTAGAGGCATCGGCCAGGCGCTGATGGCCAAAATGCTGCATGACGACAAAGCGCATGGGTCGCGGTGCTCGATGCTGTTGGCGACGCGTGCCGGAGCGCTGCTTTATCCCCGCATGGGCTATGAGCGGATAGGAACGCTGCTGATCTTCGCGCCGAAGAACCGAACGTCCTTATAAAGATCTGCTCGTATCATGCTGTCTCATAAAGGAATTTCGATCACCATGCCGTCATAGGCCGGAGTGACGTTGGCCGGCACCTCGGCCTTCACCGTGGCATAGTCGAGCGGCACATGCATATGCGTCAGCACGGCCTGTTTCGGCGCCAGTTTTTCAATCCAGCCAAGCGCCTGACCGAGCGACAGATGACTGGGATGGGTATGGTACTGCAAGGCATCGATGACCAGCATTTCCAGGCCGCGCAGCCGCTCGGCGGTGGCATCCGGGAAGTCGCTTATATCGGGGCAGTAGGCCAGCCCGCCGATGCGGAAGCCGAGCGAAATGATGTCTCCATGGATCTGCGGCAGCGGCTCGAGGGTGAGGGCACCGCCCTCGCCTTCGATCGTCACCGCCCTTGCATGATCGATGATGTGCGGCCTGACGATCGGCGGATAGGAACTGCCAAACGGCGTCTCGAAGCAATAGCCGAACGCTTCGCGCAGCCTGAGCATGGTCGGCTGGTCGGCATGGACATCGATCAAATGGCGCTGCTCCAGCACGTAGCCGCGCAGATCGTCGATGCCGTGGATGTGGTCGGCGTGCGGATGCGTATAGACGACGGCGTCGATGCGCCGGACGGCCGCCATCAGCATCTGCTCACGGAAATCAGGCCCGGTGTCGATGACGACCGTGGTTCTGGCGCCATTGGCTGCTATCCGCTCGACGAGCGCGGCTGAGCGTGTACGCCCGTTTTTCGGATTGGCCGGGTCGCAATTGCCCCAATCGCCGGTGATGCGCGGCGTGCCGGGTGACGAGCCGCAGCCGAGGATGGTGAGGCGCAGCCGGTCGCTCATGCGTCAGAGCCCGGCGGGCCGCGGCATCTTGCCGAACAGCCGGAAGAAGTTCGCCGTCGTCAGCGTCGCGATCTCGGCTTCGCCAACGCCGACCGTCTCCGCCAGCACCTTGGCTGTATGCGCGATATAGGCCGGCTCGTTGCGTTTGCCGCGGAACGGCACCGGCGCCAGATACGGTGCGTCGGTCTCGACCAGCAGCCGGTCATGCGGCACATCGGCTGCGATGGCGCGTAAATCGGCGGAGTTCTTGAAGGTCAGTATGCCCGAGAAGGACACATAGCCGCCAAGCGCCACGCCGACCTCTGCCAGCCGTCGCCCCGACGAAAAACAATGCAGGATGAAGGGGAAGGCGCCCTTCCCTGTTTCGTCTTCGAGGATGGCAGCCATGTCGTCATCGGCATCGCGCGAATGGATCACCAGCGGCAGCCCGGTCTCGCGCGCAGCTGCTATATGAGTGCGAAAACCCTGCGCCTGCGCATCGCGTGGCGCCTTGTCGTAAAAATAGTCGAGCCCGGCCTCGCCGATCGCCACCACCTTCGGGTGCGCGGACAGGCGCACAAGGTCCTCAGCCGTCACATCCAGCTCTTCGCCGGCATTGTGAGGATGGGTGCCGACCGAGCAATAGATTTCGTCGAAACTCTCGGCAATCTCAAGCACTTGCGCAAACCGCTTCACGCGTGTCGAGATGGTCACCATGTGACCTATACCGGCAGCCTTTGCGCGGGCGACGATGGCCGCCCGCTCCTCGGCGAAATCCGGAAAGTCGAGATGACAATGGCTGTCGACGAGCATCAGGCGCTCGCCTCAGGGTTTTCGACATAACGCGGAAACACGCCCTCCGGCGCGGGCAGCGCCGTGCCGGGCACCAGCGCATAGTCGGCATGGACATGCGCGAAGTCACGCTTGTCCGCCGGCACCGCCAGCAGGTCGAGCAGCTTGCCGGCCGACCCCGGAATGTAGGGCTGGCACAGCAATGCCACGCGCCGCACCAGTTCGGCGGTCGTCCACAGCACCGTTTCCATACGCGCCGGATCGGTCTTCTTCAGCGCCCAGGGCGCCTGCGAGGCGAAGTAGCGATCCGCTTCCGCCACAACGCCGAAGATCGCCGCCAACGCGAGATGGATGCCCTGTTCCGCCATCGCCTGGCGCGCGGTACCCAGCGCTTCCACCGCCTGGTCGAGGATCGCGCTGTCGGCTTCGGTCAGCTCGCCGCGATGCGGCACCACGCCGCCGCAGTTCTTGGCGATCATCGACAGCGAGCGCTGCGCCAGATTGCCGAGACCGTTGGCGAGATCGGCATTTGTGCGGTTGACGATCGCGTCATGGCTGTAGCTGCCGTCCTGGCCGAATGGCACCTCACGCAAGAAGAAATAGCGCACCTGGTCGAGGCCGTAATGCTCGACCATGGTGAAGGGGTCTACGACATTGCCGACCGACTTCGACATTTTCTCGCCGCGGTTGAACAGGAAGCCATGCGCGAAGACGCGCTTCGGCAGTTCGATGCCGGCCGACATCAGGAAAGCCGGCCAGTAGACGGCATGGAAGCGGACGATGTCCTTGCCGATAATGTGCGTGGCCGGCCAGTAGCGCCATTGCTCGGCCTTGGTGTCGGGATAGCCGGCAGCGGTGATGTAGTTGGTCAAGGCATCGACCCAGACATACATCACATGCTTGTCGTCGCCGGGCACCGGCACGCCCCAATTGAAGGTCGTGCGCGAGACCGAGATATCCTTGAGGCCGGATCTGACGAAGCTCATCACCTCATTTCGGCGCTCGGCCGGACCGACGAAATCGGGCTGGCTTTCGTACAGCGCAAGCAATTTGTCCTGATAGGCGGAAAGCCTGAAGAAGTAGCTTTCCTCCTCATTCCATTCGACGGGCGAACCAAGCGGCTCGCGCCGCACGCCGTCGTCGCCGAGCGTGGTTTCGCTCTCTTCGAAATAGGCTTCCTGGCGGACCGAATACCAGCCGCTATAGCGGTCAAGATAGATGTCGCCATTGGCCGCCATAGCCTTCCAGATCGCCTGGCACGACTCGTAGTGGCGTGGTTCCGTCGTGCGGATGTAGTCATCATTCGAGCCGCCCAGGACCTCTGTCATCGAACGGAAGATCGCCGAGTTGCGGTCGGCAAGCGCGAGTGGCGTTATGCCTTCCTTCTCGGCCGTCTGCTGCATCTTGAGGCCGTGTTCGTCAGTGCCGGTGAGGAAGAGCACGTCCTTGCCGTCCAGGCGCTGGAAGCGGGCCAGCGCGTCCGTCGCAATGACCGTATAGGCGTGGCCGATATGCGGCTTGCCGTTCGGATAGAAAATTGGTGTCGTGATGTAGAATGTGTCGCGTGACATGAATTAACCGTCATGAATGGCCGAATGAATGTGAGCGGTGGATATCGCATCGAGACGGCGATTGCCATCCCGCCCCAATGCCGAAACCGGTCACATTCGCATTGCGGAATTCAGGCGGTCGATCATGGTCAAGGCGTGCTGCTTCTTGTCAAGATTGTAGGTATCGGTCTCAGATATGGCGTTCAGCGCCTCGTGCCAAGTGTCGGACAGCGTTTTCGCCCGCGCGAGATCCCCAGCCAGCGCGGCTTCACTGGCGCCGGTGGAGAGCAGATCGAGCGCGCGGCGGTTGAAGATGTCGAACTGGATCGCCTGGTCGCGGCCGGCGACGGCCTCGGCAAGGCGATAGGCGCCGGCGATGTCGCTCTTGCCCGACGTGACCAGGGCGTCGAGCGTGCCGGCAATCTCCAGCCCGCCATATTGGGTCAGAAGGATCGCATTGCGCGCGCTGCCCCCTGCCCGTTCCGCCAGTGCCGCGCGCGCAGCAGGATCGGAAGGTGGCGGCGGCTCGACGGTTTCCAGAACGCTCATCAGGCTGCCGGCATCGAGCGGCGTTAGCCGCACCATCTGGCAGCGCGAGCGGATGGTCGGCAAAAGGCTGCCCGGCGCATGCACGATGAGGATGAACAGCGTGCGGCTCGGCGGCTCCTCGAGGTTCTTGAGCAAGGCATTGGCGGCGTTGGTGTTCATGTCGTCGGCCGGATCGACGATCACCACCCGGTAGCTGCCGTCATGCGAGGTCAGCGACAGGAAGCGGTTGACCTTGCGGATCTCGTCGACGGTAACGACCGTCTTGAAGCTCTTGGTCTTGTCGTTCAGCGGCCGGGTCAGATGCAGCACGCCGGGATGCGCCCCGGTGGCGATCTGGCGAAACAGCGGTGAGGCCGGATCGGGAACGGCAAACGTGTCCGGCGCCTGGTCGAAGGCCGGATGCTTCAACAGATGGTGCGCCAGGTGAAAGGCAAGCGTCGCCTTGCCGATGCCGACCGGCCCGGCAAAGATCAACGCATGCGGCAGTTTTCCCGAGCGATAGGCGGCAGCGAGCATCGCGGCCGCCTGCTCATGGCCGACCAGGCGCAGCGTCTCGGACGGCTCCGGTACACCGTCCAGCGTGTCGTGCTGCTCGGGAGCGATGCGTTCGAAGATCATGCGGGCGCCGCCTGTCGGTTGCGCGCGGGCGCCCTCGCCTCAAGTGCGGCGAACACCACCGCGGTGATGACATCCTCCACCGCAGCGGGAGGCGCCGACGCGTCGATCACGATGCAGCGGTCCGGCTCGGCGGCTGCGATCGCCAGGAAGGCGTCACGGCGGCGCTGGTGGATGTCCAGCGTCTCCTTTTCGAAGCGGTCCGGACCGTCCTCGGCGCCACGCCGCGCGGTGGCGCGCCGCAAGCCCTCGGCGGGGTCAATGTCAAGGATCAGCGTCATATCCGGCATCATGCCGTTGATGGCGACCTCCTCCAGAGCTTCCATGAAAGCCGGATCGAGGCCGCCGGTGACGCCCTGATAGACGCGCGACGAATCCAGGAAACGGTCGCAAAGCACGATGGAGCCGCGCTCCACCGCCGGCCGGATGACCTGCTCGACATGGTCGGAGCGTGCGGCGGCAAACAGCAGCGCCTCCATCTTCGGCCCGAAAGGCTCGGCGGCGCCGGACAGGAGCACGTGCCTGACCGCCTCGGCGCCGGGTGACCCCCCGGGTTCGCGGGTGAGGAGGACATCGTATTTCTTGGCGCGCATCTTCTGGGCCAGCCGCTCGATCTGCGTCGACTTGCCGGCTCCCTCGCCGCCTTCGAAGGTGATGAAAAATCCGCTTGCCAATCGAAAGGCCTTTGTCCTGCTTTGCGCTGGTGTCTTAGTCCGCGCCCGAGAAAAGGTCCACGCCGCAGGAACTCAACGCAGCCAGCCTACGGCCAGTTCCCTGGCGGCATCAAACGCGCGTTGCGGCAACGTGCCGACGCCAACCGATTCGGCGGCGAAAAGCGGTGTTTCCTGGCTCAGCGTGTCGCCGATCCAGACGCGCAGCGCGCCGACGGGCTGTCCCTCCTCCACTGGCGCCGATACCGGCCCCTGATAGACGATCCTGGCGGTCAGCTTGTCGCGGTTGGCGATCGGCAGCAGGACGTCGATCGGCGCCTTTGCCTTCAGCGCTACGCTGGATTTGGCGCCGCCGAACACCTGGGCCTCGCCGACGACTTCGTTGCCAGCGAAAATCTCGGTCTTCTCGAAGGAGCGGACGCCCCATTCGAGCAGCTTGCGCGCTTCCTCGGCCCGCTCGCGATCATTCGCCAATCCGCTCATCGCGGCGATCACCCGCGTCCCGTCATGGCTGACCGAGCCGACAATGCCGAAGCCGCCCGCCTCGCTCGACCCGACCGCCATTCCGTCGGCGCCGATGCCCATGGCCAGCAACGGGTTGCGGTTCTTTTGCGAGATCTTGTTCCAGGTGAAATCGGCCCGGCCGTAATAGAGATAGAGATCCGGATATTCGCGCCAGATATGCAGGCCAAGCTGCGCCAGTTCGCGCACCGTCGTCTGCTGGCCGTCGGCCGGCAGGCCGGTCGAATTGACGAATGTCGATTTCGCCAGCCCGATCTGGCGCGCGCGATCGTTCATCTGCGCGGCGAAATTCTCTTCCGAACCGGCCATGCCTTCGGCCAGCACCATGCAGCCGTCATTGGCGGCCTGGATGGTTACGCCCTGGATCAGGTCCTCGACCCGGACCGCCGATTTGAGCTTGGCAAACATGGTCGACGTTCCCGAAGGCGCACCGCCCTTGCGCCAGGCATTTTCCGAAACCACGAAGGTGTCGTCGAGGCTCATGCGCTTCGACTTGATGGCGTTGAAGACCATCTCCATGGTCATCAGCTTGGCCATCGAGGCCGGCGGGATCGGTTGGTCGGCATCCTTGGAAAACAGCACCGTGCCGGTTTCGGCATCGATCATGAAAGCCTGCGTCGCCTTGGTCTCGAAAAGCTGCGCGTTGGCCGGAACCAGCGCGGCAAGCAAGAAGCCAAGGCCAAAAAGCCCGGCAAAAGGGTGGAAAAGGCGAAATCGCATGAAGAGGCTCGACTGTTAGCCGGCAGAAACTTGCCGCAACGCTATCAGGCTTCTTCCCGGCGGATCAACCGCGCAATGACAAAACCGGCGTGCCTTTGTTGGTCAGTTGCGCACAGCCAGCGCGTCCGGCGCGCCATGCGACCATGCCGCGCGCAAGAGGTCGTCGACATTGCCATGGCCATCCGGATAGAGATTGACCGCGTACCAGTCATTGCCGTCGAGTTCGGTGCTCTGGATTTCGGTCCTGCCGAACGGTTCGAGAGCCGCAGCCACCCGCTTTGCCTCGGCAGCATCGTCGAAGGATCCGGCGGCGACATAGTCGGAAACGGCAGGCGATGCCTGCGGGTTGGATTTCTTCCACGATTGCAGGATGTCGGCTGGCGACATGCCCTGGTCGTCAAGCGCTGCAAAGACGTCGGCGCGCTGTACGCGCTCATCCGCATAGGAGAGCGAAGCCACGGCAAAGGGCGATTCCGGGCGCTGAGGCACGATCGGCCCGAATTCAGGCAGCGTCACATCGCTTGAGGCCGGTGCCTGCATCGACATCACTGGCTGTGTGTCGGAATTCGTCAACTGACCAGGAAACGGCACTACGGCAGGGGGTGCGCCAACAGATAGGCTCGGCGAAGGTCCGTTCATCGCCACCATGACGCCGGTCGGCAAGCCATCGGACGGGTCCGGGCGGTTGCCCGGGCGGTAGGAGGCGACCAGATATTGGTCGTCGTCGCCGTCGAGCGGTGCGCGGCCAATATATTCCACCTTGACCCTGGCCGTGCCGACCTTGGCATAGTCGAGCATTTGCGCGGCGCGTTCCGAGACATCGATGATGCGTCCCTCGTGATAGGGGCCGCGGTCGTTGACGCGCACGATGACCGAGCTTCCGGTCTCGGTGTTGGTGACACGGGCGTAGCTTGGCAGCGGCATGGTCGGATGCGCCGCCGTCAGATGGGTCATGTCGTAGACTTCGCCATTGGCTGTGAGACGACCGTGGAAGGCATCGCCATACCAGGAGGCGAGACCGACCTTGGCGTAGCGCTTGTCTTCCTTGGGGTAATACCACTTGCCGCGCACCTGATAGGGCTTGCCCAACTGGTCGCGGCCGCCGCCGCGCCGCATGTACTGAACGCGCGGGCTGGCCTTCACACCGTATTCGGTCTCGGCAAAATATTCCTTCGAGCGAGGCTTCTTGTAGACCATGGCTTTCGGCTCGGACTGCGGCGACGCGCACGCGGCCAGCAACGCAGCCGAAAGAGCGCACAACACCAAAGCAGGAGCGCGACGAAGACGCCGATGCGTCGTGGTCTGCATGTTTTCCGATGTCCCCTACCGTCTCGACACAGGCGCCGCTTCTAGAATTTCGGCGGAGCCAGATGAGCAATGCCTGCGACGCGCCAATCCCCATCCCTTGTGCGCAGGAATTGTTTATCAGCGTATTAATCGATTGTGTCCGGAACCGGGCAGGAATGTGGCGGCCAGGTCCCGGGCTGGCCGGGCGCCTGTGAGGAGGCATCCGAGACCTCTGTCCTTTGGAGTCTGGAAGTGAACCTGTGGCATGAAGCGCGGCTGCCTGGAACCGACCGACCCGAGATACGTTCTGCGCCTCATGGATGAATTCATTGAACGTTTCGGGCAACAGACGTGGCTGCCCTTTTCCGTAATTTCAGCCAGGCTTTTGCTCGCGGCCGTCCTTGGCTCCATCGTTGGGATCGAACGCGAATGGCGTAACCGACCGGCCGGATTGAGGACACACATCCTAGTCTGTGTTGCGACGGCTCTAATTGCCATCCTCACGATCGAGATTACTCATCTTCACGTCTTCGATGGTCAGGAAATCGCCATTGATCCTATCCGCTTGATCGAAGCCACGACTGCCGGCGTGGCATTTCTGGCCGCGGGCTTGATCTTCTTCTCCAAGGGCGAGGTTCAAGGGCTTACCACTGGGGCGGGCATGTGGCTGGCAGGCGCCATAGGCCTGGCGGTTGGGCTCGGGTTCTGGCAGATCGCAGCTTTGGCTACCTTGCTCGCACTTGTCGTGCTGGGTCTTCTGCAACTTGTGCAGGTCGGCAGCAAGGATCGCAATTAGATCCCGGCTCCTTCGAAAACGGGTTCGCAGCTCCGTTCGGGCAACGAACGCCACCCCCTATTATCCATGGCAGCGCCGATGGTTGACTTGGCGATGGGCAACGCTCTAGAGAAATGAACCGCAAGCTGGTCCGGAAGGACAGGTATCATTCGATACCAACTGTCGTTCACTGGGTCGGTTGATGTTCCTAGATGATTGAAAAGTCACGTTGGAGGGATGGCCGAGCGGTTTAAGGCACCGGTCTTGAAATTCGGTCATTCACGTCCCTTCCCATCCCACTACGTCCTTCCAAGTGCCGTCTTTTCAAGGCGTTGAGGCGGCGCCCATACCTTTCAATCCCGCCTCGTACCTTCGAGTGCTACGCAGTTTAGTTGCAAAAAGCGTAGCAGTTTGTTGCGGAATTGTTCTGGCTACACATGCTGGCCTATGGAGGAAGATGACAATGGTTTTAAGCGATCTCCTGTTTTTCTCGCCGGTCATCCTTGGCGGCGTCGGCATGATCCTGTCGAAGGTTCCCGACATGATCGACGCCATCACAGGCGACCACGGGCAAGCCGACTTCGAACGGTTCATGATGGATGCCGGCCGGCGCGGTCTCAGCTACTCGGATTCCATGCGGGAACTCGATATCAGGACCATCTTCGCGCGGCTTCGCCGTGAGGCCAGCGGCGCCGTCGCCATCGATGTCCAGAACTGGGCAACATCCTGGAGGCCGCCGTTCAGAAATGCCTCGCCGACAACCCGCAACATGATCGCGAGCTCAAGGCCATGATGCAGAGCCTATCCTACGGGCACATCTTGTACCCAGCGGAGGCGGCCATGGTCGATGATCTCTACAGCGGCTTCCGGCGGCGCCGTGGCCGGTTCACCATCGACCAGCAGGCCGCCCTACGAATTATTGGATAATGGCGTCCAGCCTCGATTCCCGACTCGGTGTAAGATAGTCGTGAAATCAACCGAAAGACGACCATGAAGGTGCCACCACCCCCACCTGCCGGATGGGGCGAGGACAAGCTCACAACGTCAACCAATTCGCCACCATTCACAATAAGCCGGAGGCAGTCGCCGACCTTATTCACATCGATGCCATGTTCAATCGGTTCCTGAATGGCTCGCTCAATCCCCGACCGATGATGCCGATGCAATTCCTGCTTCGGTCCCATGCCGCCTACCGGGTCTCTGTCAGTCTCGCCATGGCCGGCCAGCTTTATGAAACGCAAGCAACGTTGCGCCTCTGCCTTGAACACGCTTCATATGGATTTTATATCGGCGACGACAATCAGCGCTGGAAGCGTTTGGATGTCACGACACGACAGCGTCGCGGACAGAAGAAGTGTCCGCAACGAGTTCACCGCAACCAAGATCCTGGCGCACCTGGAATCGGCCGCGCCGAAGATCGCGTCGGTGTTCTCTCACCTCTACGAAAACGCTATCGACTTCGGAGCGCATCCCAACGAACGCGGCTTCTCAATGAGCACGTCAGTGGAACACGCCCAAGATCGGGTTCACTTAAACACGATCTATTTGCATGCGGATAGCTTGTCCTTCGATCTCGGCATCAAGACGGCTGCACGCGTCGGCCTTTGTGCTCTCATGATTTCCAGATTGATCTATCCTCTGAGAAGCTCAAGCTTCTCGGCATCCATGACGAGATCGACATCATGAAGACCCGCTATTAGATCTTGGAGCGGCGCCCCGACAGGCTCCGAGCGCCGCCGCGCTGATTGTGCCCTCATTGAGTTCTGCCCGGCCTTCTTCGCTGCTATATTGGGGAAAGGGGGGACAATCGAATGACCAAAATCGGGCGCAACCAGCAATGCCCTTGCGGAAGCGGCAAGAAGTACAAGCATTGCCACGGTGCGTTTCCGGCGCCGCCTTCGATTCGTCCGATGAAGCTGACAAAGCTTTTCGACCTCGATGCCAAACCCACTTCGGAGGCTGCCGAACACCTACGCATTCAACAGCAAGGCCGGGGCAAACAGATCCAGTCATTTGAACATGCCGGAAGGCGCTTCGTAATTGCGGGAGAGATGATCTATTACTCGTCGAACTGGAAGACGTTCATCGATTTCCTTTCGACTTATCTGGTTCGAAAGCTAGGGAAACAATGGTTCCAGAGCGAGGACGCCAAACCCCCTGAGGAACGCAGTCCTGTTCTCCTCTGGTATCATGCGGTCAAAGCCCAGGAGGCCGCCCGTGGCGCCACGCCCAAGGTCGTGCAACATGTCAATCTAAGCGGCGCCGCCTGCTGTCTGTTTGGCCTGGCTTACAACCTGTATCTGCTCGATCACAATGCCGAGCTACAAGAACGGTATCTGCATCGACTTCGGAACACCGGGAACTTCCAAGGCGCTTACTACGAACTGATCGTCGCCAACATCTTGATTCGGGCAGGATTCACCCTTGAATTGGAAGACGAAACCGATTCCAGCACGAAGCATTGTGAGTTCTCGGCGACCTCGCGGAAGACTGATCGCAAATATTGGGTCGAAGCCAAGATGCGCGCTGTGCGCGCCCATCTCGGGAAATCGGCCTGTGACGGCGTCCCAGAGACCGAACGCGACGCCACAAGTCGCATGACAACTCACATAAGGGAAGCGCTGGCCAAGCCGGCAGACGGTGAGCGGCTGATATTTGTGGACCTAAATTGCACTGTCGTGAACACTGCCAAAGGCGAGCCCGACTGGATGGACAGGGCAGTTCGCAGGCTGGACAGCAGGGAAAGAGACCTGGCTGAAGGTCAATCAGCATATGTCTTCGTCACGAACATAGCGTTTCATCGATATCTCGACGGAGAAGCACTGCACCGCCAGGCCCTGGCCTACGGCCTTGGCATGCCGGATTTCAGCAAGCCCGGCGCACGCCGCATCCTGGAAATGTACAGGAACAAGCAAAAGCACATAGACGGCTACGACATCATGGCGCTGTTGCAGACCTACCCATCCCTCCCATCCACTTTTGACGGCAGCTTGCCTTCCGACACATTTGGGGACGTTAGATCGTTGAAGGTTGGTGAGACCTATTTCTTCGATCAGATCGACGGCGGCACCTTCGCCAAGGTCACATCCGGTGTTGTGCTAGAAGCGGAAAAGCTCGCGTATGTCATGGTCACCCCCGCCGGCGGCGAGACTATAGTCGTAAGCTACCCTCTGACCGACGATCAGCTGACCGACTACAAAAACCATCCTGATGTGTTTTTCGGCGAGATCAACCGCAACGGGAGGACAACCGACAACCCGCTCGATTTCTTTGAATGGCTTCTCGGCAATTATCTCCAAAGGTCCAAGGAGCGAATCTTGGACGAATTCGCGGCTTCCCCTGATATCAACTGGCTGGCGACGTTGCCCAGGGACAAACTCGCCGAGATTGTGTGTGAGCGCCGAACCATCTCGTTCATGCAAACGGCGGCGCCGCAATCACTTCGCGACAAACCATCAATGGAAGAGGATTGAGCCCCGAAAGCGGTCGTAGGCGCCGTGGCTCAATGCTTCCTGTGACCTCAATTGCCAGCCGGCCCGGCATGTAGGATGAGCGCTTCCTGGCGGCAGCGGAGGCGTGCACAAAACCCCGCTTCTGGATTGCCACTGCGAAACACCACCGCGCGCTTCGTGAGGTCCATGAACCGCTTTGAAATCGATTGAGAAGATCACCGGCGAGAGAGCCGGTTCATCTAGTGGCACGGGAGGCCCGGCTGTGCTGCATGGCGGCCCTAAAATCGTGGCCACTGTGTTGCCTTCACACCTTTTTATAAGCTCATTGTGGAATGGATAGTATTATGCAAATCTCTCGGAAACCGGGGGGTTTAAAATGTTAAGGCATCGCTTGTTTTTGGTGTCTGCAACGCTCGCAATGTCGGGCTGCGCTGCCGATTACTTAAACAACTACGATACCCTGACTTTGGCAGCCGGAGATGCCAACAGAACCAATTTGCTTTTGCAGACCGTGGACCCGTTTAACCCGAACAGTCAGAACACACATATCGAAGGGAATGGCGTCCGGTCGGCAGCTGTGGTGAACAGCTATCGTGGTGTCGCTCCCGGTGCTCTCGGCAAGGTTCCGAATAGCGGCGTCGATTTAGACTGTGCCGGCGGGAAGGGAAACAATCCTGTCGTTCAAGGCCCGGTAGCTGTCGGCCCATCTGATCCCAACGGGCTCGATCGGAACCACAATGGGGTCGGCTGCGAGTGAGGCATCGGCGCTACAGTCTGCGCTACGCCGGAATTCTCATAGCAGCATTTGGCGGCGCAACGCTCGGCAATTGCCGAACGCGAGGCGCGGGCGGCGGGAACTCGCGATCGACAATATCCACACGGCCATATCTGAGCGCAGACAGCAATTAACAGAGATCGGGAAACCGCGCCGCGTCCTTAAGGCACGTAGCCCTCGCAGATTGGCAGAAAGACGCTGCCGGATCGTATCCTGACTGTTTGCAGAGTAGGATCGTCCGTTCCAGCACGATGTGATCAAACTCATCCTTCTTAGCCTGCTTTTCCGATACCGACTTTTGGTAGGCGCCAGAGGCCGATGTCCAGATGAATTCGCCGATGAAAATTGAGGCCGCGAGGCCAACCAGTGCGAAAACGAGATTTTTCATACCACTCCCCTGACCTTGATCGGGGAGTTCAGAACATCTCACGCAGGAGATGCGCCGCAGCCTTTAGGCTTTCGCCCTGGACATGCGCCGCGGCCTCCCCGACCAAGTCGGAGAGAGCGGGTGACGGCTGCTCTTGCGCCGCTGCGTGAAGGGTTCTGACGCCCCTGAGCGTTCGCTCAGATGGCGTTATAAAGGTCGTTGACGCCTCTGCCAATGCTGATGCGCCAGCTTTACCTTTTGGTGCGTTGCTCGAAACTGGCGGGCTGCAGGGCGGAAGGTGCGGTTTCATCGCTCAGCGAAGAAATGACTGAGGCGAAGGTCGTAACAGCCGGAGTCACCCGGTGGAAGCTGATGGGGCTCGGGGCAGTTGGTGTGACTGGCATGGCAGCGGCGGCCTTAGCTTCCTTGGTCACTGCCTATTGGACGGATATCTGGCGAGTGCTTCGAGGCGGGTGGCAATTCTGGACGTAGAAGACTGAACGAAGTACTGCGCGCACTAAACTGTGGAGGTTGATTTTTTTGCTGGCGCGGGATTGCTGGTAGAAATAGAAGTCCCTTAGGGACGGGAATCAGTTTCATTTGGCCAAACAATTGGCAACATCGCGGGATAGCCAGCCGATTGAGCTTTGGCTTGCGGACAGCTACGGTCGTGGCTACCGGTTCAGGCGATACGTCTGGGGATTTTACTACAATAGGATGCCGCGCGGCTTCCGAGTAATCGGACTGACACATTGGTTGGCAAAAACCGGGTTGGCATCGTCTGCGCCTGCAATTGCCTTCTTTTACGGGTCTGTCGGCGCTGCTACAGCCGCCATAGCAGCGGCCGCTATTTTCCTGGCCAATTCGATTGTGGCGGTTCTCGACCGCCTATCTCAGGAAAAGTCTTCGGGAACGGGCCAAGCGCAGACCGAACTGATGGTCAGACTCGGCGACTTGCTGACAGGTATGAAGGGCGGTCGCGCTGTTAGCCAAGCCGACAGGGATGACGCGATCCGAGCTTGCCTAGGCATCTTGGAGAATTACGCCCGTTTGGTGACGCGATCAAAAAAGGGGGATATCTCCGTCTCCCTCGTCCTTTTTGCAGGCAACAGCACGTCTCGCATGAAGGTCCGGCATAGAAATCCCGGGAATGAGCGTCCGACCAATAGAGAATTCGACGCTTCCCACTTGCTTGGATATCACGCCTGCCTTCGTGGAACAGAACCTCGAGTGGTCCATGACCTGAAAAAGTTCAAGGGAAAAAGCCTGGTAAGCCCCACGCAAACCACAGTGAATTATCGCTCGATTTTTCTCATTCCTGTCGTGACTCGCCGGGGAGAAAACGACGAGAAGATTCGTGGGTTTATCTCAATTGATTGTCCGCGGCCGTACGCGTTTTACGGGAACCGATCAAGTGTGCTAGTAGTTACGTGTGAGCCTGTTCTCAGTCGCATCAACGAACTGATTTAAAGGGCACAGAGATGGCAACTTCGATGCAGAACATAGGAAATTTGCCGCCCGCATCAAGACATTCACGCCGGCTGGAGGAGTTGCGGGAGTCGGCTGCTGAGATCCGGAAGCGTCATGCGGATGGAAAAATCTCGGCGCTGGAGGCCGCTAAAGAACTCGACAGCCTAGCCAAGAAATACTCCAGTTTTCTGGAGCGGTTGCTCGACATCTAGGTGCAACCCACCGCCTTCGCCGCTCGTTGGCCTATGCTGCTCGTTCCAGCAACTCCAGACCGATTGCCCGCCGGCTAATGCAGGTGGGCTTTTTTATGCCGCCTCGGAACATCGTCGCTCTGAGGCTGTTCGGTCACACCCGGCTCGTTATGCAGCGGTCCCTGCCGGTGACCAAGATGGCCCCTCACTCATCATGGTCGGCCCGCGCTCGGAAGCAAGCGCGGGCCATCCCTGCACAAGCCCGGCGTCCCCAGATGTCAGCGGGCTTCTCATCGTTCTCTGTCATTGCTGTGTTGTCGGTGCGCTACCGCTTCTTTGAATGCGCGTGCTGCTGCATCGCAAGCGACACGTGAGGAGCCGTTCACGGACAGGATGATTTCGGCTGCCTTCACTGTCAAACCGTGTTTCTCGGCGAACTCTGCGGCTGTGTACGCGCGTTGGGCTTTTTCACTACTCCGCATTTCTGACTCGATATGCCGCTTCCGCCTCGTGTAAGCGCTGGCGGGTCCGTTGCAGGGTGTGGTGCATGCTCGCCAAAAGGCTAATGGCGTCGGTCGTTGGACTGCCTTCGTGATTCAGCAAACCAACGACTATATCTTGCTTGGAAACGATGCTCTGGTTGTGAGCGAGTTGGCCCATCAAATAAATGAGCCGGATGTCTGCCGGTGTCGGCATGGCCTTCTCCCTGGTCGGGCGAAAGCCTGATGATCGCTCCCAAGCGCCTCGTGCCTGTTTGTTTTTGGTTTTTGGGGGCGACCGCAACAGTGTGCGCTCGTTAGCAGGCAATGGCAACCGGCTAGGCAATTGCAGCATCTATGGTGGGCGCGGCCGCCTTGGCATTTGCTCTGATGACGGGATCGGCCTTTGCCGGTAGCTCCACCGGCACGTCAGCCCTCGACGATCCTGCGAAAATGTCTCCTTTCTTCACCGACGCCGGCATGAAGACCATGAAGTCTGAGGCCGAAGCGAAAGCCGCCTGGTCGGCTATGTCTCAGGAGGATAAGGACGCGGTGATGAAGGACTGCGCTGACGCAGATATTGCGAAGGCCCATGAAAATTTCTGCAAAGCTGCGATGATGATGGGAAAATAGGCCCGTGAGCCCGCTGGCTCCCCGGCCGGCGGGCTTTTTTGTGCGGCCCAGGAACATCCTCGCTCTCGCCGGCAACACGAGCCCGCTGGCCTTGGTCGGCGGGTTTTTTTGCATCTGGCGCCGAGACCTATCTTCGTTTGCCTGTCACAAGGAGCCAAGCGGTTTCCGTGCTCGGTCTCCGCACTTCAGGATCGCTGAACCCTGCGTCTCGCAAGGCAGCAATCACCTCATCCGGCTCGCGAGGTGTGAAAATGTCGGCCGGCATGTTCATCCGGTCCATATGCGCCTTCGGGAGAAAGCCAAGCACGACGCGACCGCCTGGTTTAAGGACGCGAGCGAGCTCTGCGGATCCAGCTCTAAGGCTTTGCCAGAAGTACACTGTGTGGACGCTGAGAGCCTTGTCGAATGTGCTATCCGGCAACGGCAAGTCCTCGACTAGCCCGACTCGGAACTCGGCTCGTCCGGCACGAACTGCATCGGCGAACCGGTGGGAGGCAGCGTTCACGACATCCTGCGAGCGATCCACACCGCAAACGAATGCTGCCCCACGGAGAAGTTGCGGCAGTAAAACTGCGCCGCCGAAACCGACCTCCACGGCGCGATCTTCCGGGACCAGTTGCAATTCATTGAGAGCGTAGCCATTGAGCCGAGCATTCCCCCGGTTCATGCCAGCCCGGACCAGCCAGCCGCCGATTCCGGTCGGCCAAGACAGTTGTTTAGCTATGAACCTTGGCGCCATCCGATCCAACCCTTGTTGGCATAAGGCGCTCCTCGGGTGGACAACTCGCCCGCATCGGATCAGCCGCCTCTATTTCACCTCATTATCCGATGAGAACCCCGAGATTATCAAGTCGTGCTTGGATTGGCGCCAAATTCTCCCGATGACGCCCATCGGTTCCGCCTGTCGAAGCTGAAGACAGCAACGGTCGGGCCCGTGCTTTCCTTGCTGGGGTGACGCGGGCCGCCGTCGCTCAGCCTTTGCGCGAGCCGGTGATGATAGACGCGAATTTGTTGCTGCTGCGGGGCAGACCTACCAGTTGGCGGAGCTCTTCGCATAGCTCTCTCGCGTCTTGGCGCGAACACTCGCAGCGATAGCGCAGGATTGTAGCCTGTTCAGTCAAGTCCTGCTGAATGTCGTTCAATTCGGCCAGCTTCCGTTCGATAGAACTCATCTAGGTATCATGCGCCTAGAAGTGGCCGCGCGCAAACGCTGGTTCGATAGCGATGCCCAGTTGGGTTGTGCGCTCTTAGGCGTCGAATTCCAGCGGCTGGTGCTCCGGTAGGTCCTGCCACATCACTTGGTGGAACTCGGGACGGTCTCCCCGTTGCGCGCAGTGTGGCGCGCATAGAAATGCTCCTTCTCCCAGTCAGGGTCATGTGGCTTGCCGGAAATGCGGTCCGAGGTCGGCCATTCTGGTCATGCCCGACCGAACCCGCCGCAGCGGCAAAGAGTTTCCGGAAAGGCGTGCCTGTTATCCGATCGCCCGCTCGCATTTTCGTACCATCTATTCCCGACTTCCATTAGCATCCCCTCATGGCAACTCTGCGGTACGGCGTAAGGCGGGAACCGGATGGGACATGGACGGTGTTCGACGTGTTCACCGGGCTGCCGGCTATTTTAGCGGGCCACCCATCTGTCGACCTTCCCGACATGGAGTATGCCGAAGAGCTGGCGGCCATCCTGAATGCCAACGAGCTGTAGCAGAGGCTATCGGGAGGTTCCCCTGGAGGGTTCGCCTGACTGAGGTGGCATGACAAGATAGCCATTCGCCAGCCTTCGTACTGCCCATCCAGGATGGTTGTCCGATCCGAAAGCATCTGTTTATTGAATCCCAACTACCAAGGTCTTAAATCGGCTTGCCATTGCTTTTTGTAGGCAGGATGCGGTGGACAACGTGGTGCCAATCCGAAAGGCGTTGCCTCGCGTGGAAGTGGTCGGAGCCAGTGGCGAATGGGTCGTTCGCATCATTGAAACTGACCAGGAAATTACACGATCATTTGGGCTTGGAATCGTTCGCCCTGTCCTTCGCGGAAGGCCAGCGGATACGCCTGCATCTCGACATGGTTGTGCGGCTTTAGCTGACTTCGATCAGCGGGTTTTTTGTTTGAGGTGTGGAAGGGGCCGGCGATGAGGCTGTCGCATGGCAATGTGCCTCGCCATTGAGTAAAACTCGTATAACATTCTTTATTGCAGCGAGGGCGTCGGCCGGCTTATTAATGTGGCGTTTACCATTGCCTTTTTGGGAGGATGTGATGGTTACAACGCCCATAGATATCGCTCGCGCGGCCGCTGCCACTACGACGGCCACCTTGCTGAAGTGGCAGAAGTCCATGGAGCAACGCGCCACTTTTCGCCAGAACATGGATCAATCGCGCAGGGCGATCCAAGCCTCACGCGAACTGTTGAAGCGCCTTCGGCAAGCTCAGCGCGAGGACAATAGCGTCGCGGAAGCGCCAAAGGATTAGCCGCCAGGGCAGACGGTGAGCTGGAGGTCCGGGGAACCTTGTTGCCGCAAACCGGTTTGGGTTGCGGAGCAGGCTCATGGAAAAACAGCGTCAGGGAATGGAAGTGGAAGCACTCGCCGCACGATTGGCGAAAGAGACAGGTGTTTCCGTAGAGCAATCACGTCAGCTCATCGAACTGATCGGCACTGACTGGAATTCCCTACTTCGTGAGGCGCGGCTTCTTAAGGACGCGCATTAGCCGGTCAGCGCAACCGGCACGCCTGCAGCAGCTCCGCCTCGTCCTTAATCCCATTCTGAAAAAGGAGGATGACTCCCCAAGCCAGAGCTTCCCTTTGTTCGCCGTCGTCTCGGGCGATTTGGGGCCGACGTGCGGCCTGGTTGAAGGTCAAAAGCTACATGGTGGAAGAATACGATTTGCTCGGCATTGAGCTCGAACACCGCAAGCCGGGGCTGACCGCGCGACGGCGAATATGTTGGCTCCGCCTCATCAACGGCGTCGCAAGAGCCGCGATTGACTCAGGACGTGCCGGATATGGAATGAGCACGTTGTCCGACATTCAAACCTCCTAAAGAAATCGCTCGCCTTCGCTGCGGTGCTTCAGACAAAACCAGTGTGCTAGCTGCCGCGCTCGGGCAGCCTCCATCCTCGCCGCAGCCCGGGTGCTTACACGCATGATTGTCGATCCGTCGGCGATCGCGCGGAATCGGTGTCATCCCTTCGACAAGGCGGCTCGGTTCGTCGCTCATAACGGGTTGATCGGCCCGACCAGGCCGGGATGGTCGTTGGGCAGCTTGTTGACGGCGCTCGTATTCACCTCACGCCCAACGCGATTGAACTGCAACTGACCGTCGATGTCGTGGCTGAGAATCTCCTGGAGGCTGTCCTTGGGCGTCGCCGGGTCCAGCCAAGCGTCGTAGTAGGCCTGGTCGAGAATGAGAGGCTGCCGATCATGCAACTGCTTCATCGGGTCTGCGGCAGGCCTTGTGATGATGGTGCAGCTGGTTATGTCGAGATTGGAATTGTAAGCCCAAAGGCCGGCGAACGAGAAAGGCGCGTGGCCTGGGCTGGTAGATGTGCCAAGGGTCCTTCTTGCCGTCGGCTGGCGATATCGTCCACTCGTAGAAGCCATCGGCAGGGATCAGGCAGCGCTTGGACTTGAAGGCATCGCGGAAGGCGGGCGCTGTATCGATGCCCTCTATTCTCGCATTGAACATCGCCGCCTTCGGCATTTCCTTCGCCCAGAAGGGCACCAGCCACCAGCGCCCTTCGCGGAGCTGAGAAGCCGCACTGGCGTTGCTAACCACCGGGAACAAGGCAGAAGCAGAAGCGCTTGAAGAAGCCATGGTCCAGGACGGGGTTGAGGCGCGGATCGAAGAGATCACGCCGAAGGCAAAGCGCTAGAGCCAGCCTGCCCATTCCAACAAGCGATAAATCAAGCCACCGACAACTGCGAACGGCGCGACGATGAGGGCTATGGTGATGATCAGGCGGGCGTCGCCGGGAAAGCGGCTCATGACGGTGACTCTTCGGACCTAGCAATTATAGTTCGGATCGGACTCATGCTCTGCCCATCCGGCGACAACCCATAAGTACGAACATCTAATTTGGACAACACGACAGAAATTTCGGTGGCCAGCCGATCAAGAGCCGTAGCGGTATTATCTGGTAAAATCGAAGCGACGGCGACGCCTTCCGCTGAAAGAACATAGACCGGAACTGTCGGCATATTATTTTCGATCAGTACGGTCTTTGTGGCATCTCCAAAAACACCTATCGGTTCTGAGGTTCGCGAGACGGTGATCGCCCATTCCCTCCCGAATGGCCACATCCACAAATCTTTCCCGTCGGAATCCTGAGTCTCGAAGGAAAGTCTTCTCTGACCTAATCCAGGCTCCACCAAAAGGTCTGCACCCGTAAGTTTTGCGACTTCCGCGAAGTCAAGTTCTTTACTCAATATTTTTGGAACAACGTTATCAAGGCGATGTTCACATAAGGTTTCAAATAACTTGGCGGTCTGGGGGTCTAACTCATCCACTATCCGGAGCACTTTTGCAGAAAATGTGTTGGGTGTCCGTATTTCTTGGGCAAGGACTCGGCCCCACTTCTCCCTAAGTTCCTCGGTTGTCGCAGCTTCTGCGAAACGATCAAATCGGCGAACAAAGGCCTCATCTAGAGTTTCCGATCCGGATGTAGCTTCGCCTTCTGTTGGCGGCTGGTTTCGAAGGTCTTCGACGGCCTTGGCGAGGACCGCGTCCTTGTTTTCCTGTCCCGCGAACATGGAATCTAAGTGACTGCGTATAGCTCGTTCAGCGAAATCTGGATCGGTTTTGAGGCGTTCAAGCCCCAAAGCTGCAACTGTCTCAATTGCAAGAACTCGGCTATCAGAAACTGCCCTGCGCTCAGCGACCTTGGCTTCTATTGGCGCATTCATCAGTTCAACTAAATTTCCCCCCAACCGATCTACCGCAGCGACAAACCGGCTCTTTGCGCTGGCCTTTACACCTGTAGGCGTCAGTTCCGCCGAGACCGAAGTTTCCTTGTCGAGATGGTCATCCTTTTTCATTTTGCCCTCCCAGAGCGAAGGCAAGAGATCATCAACTAGATAAAGAAGCAATTAGTGGAAACTGTTCTTAGACGCCTAGTCTGGCGGCCATCTTTTGCGCCGCTGCCGTCGCCTTGTCGATATCACGGCCAATGGCAAGCAGATGGCGCTGGCTACTTGTGAAGTCACTCTCCCTGCAATCGATCACAGCACGCTTGAACAGACCTCGTAAAACGGCGATGCGTGACCGGGCCGAAATCAGATCGCAGATCGGTGGGATATCTGCTTCCGAAACCGGATTCCCGGCGGCCTTTCGGATCGAAATTACCCTATGGAACTCGGCCTTTTCGGCCCGGGTCAGCCAGCGCGGCGCGGGAAAATCAGGAGTCTTGAGATCGGTCTTGGTCATGGCGATGATCTTGTCGTTTGCGAAACAGCCTTGAGCAGTAAAAAAATGTGTCCGGGAGGGCAGCTGCGGTCGGCGTGCGTTGCCTGATGTCCACATTTTAATGCCCCCCACCCCTCCAGAGGCGCCGCCGCGCTGGCGTCACAGCGCGGCGGCCAGTGGCCTGAGAGGAGGGTGGAACGACCCAGGCCAACAACAAGCTTGATTTCAATGGACCGGAAATTTCCGTTTGACCGCATCGACTGAGCGCTTGAACCAGGCTTCAATCTGGATGCTGTACGCGCCCAAGCGTTTGCTCTTCTCGCTATCGCTTAGCCCCTGCTGTGCCAAGGCGGCCTTGTATCTCTCGAGGACACTATCGGCGGCCTGACGGAAGGCAGTCTGGCAGATCGTAACCACTTCGGCGGGAGTCATAATTTCACCGCCTTGGCGCGGGCTTTGCCTACGGGCTTGGCACCCTTTGGCGACCCGGCGGCGAGTTCCAACAGCGTCACGCGATTACTCAGCAACCTTGTTTCTTGAGCAACCAGCTGTTTCATCACGTGACTTATGTCTGCCAGAAGGCTGGTGTCATAGTTGTCGGATGGTGAAATCGACGGCCCACCGCCTTTGGCCAACAGCCTGGCCAAGGAAAGAAGGGCTTCAAGCTGCCCATCGTCATTGGGTGTTTTGGAAATCGAGCGCATCTAGGGCGTCCCATGTTTTGAGGGGGTTCGCTCCTAAGCTTTCGCTTTGTAACATAGCAAGAGGGGCGGTGAACTGCAAGGTTCGTTGATACAGTGGCGCTAGTGAAGATGTTGCGCGACCGTTGTCCGCGACGCGGGTTTGGTCGCATTCGCTCCCGCACTGCCCTCCGGGCATCGCTCCGCTTCGCTGCGCGGCCGCGACAGAGGTAGGATGGTGGCACTTCGCTTTTGATTCTCGATTTGAGGGATTTTTTTATAGCCGAGCACAAAGGCATTCACCGCGCTTTTGTATGCTCTCATCTCGGCATTGATTTGCTGTTGCTTCAGGCCATCGTGCCGTAGCTTCCCCCGCATTTTGGCGATGTGCTTCTTCCAAAACCGCGTGCCAGTTTCGGGCGATATCAAGCGCAACGCCGTGGCGCGCACGAGCGCGGCGCGGCGGTGCAGCGGGAAGTATGTGGTGCTGCATATCGGCTTCGCTTCCGGTCCTGGACTGAAGAGGCTCAACTGCACATTGGCTCCGTTGGCACTTAAAGGTCCCTCCACGGTAGGGGGAGCCGTGGGGGGTAACATCGATATTATCCTGGGGGGGACCGTGGAGGGTTCACTCCCTCGTCGGGCGGCCCTCGGTGCTTGGAAGGACGATCCCGTCAGGCAGTGATTTTGGATACGATAGCTGAAGGATTCGGGATCTGAGAGAATGACCATTACTTGTGATGCGTGGACCCCGCTTCGATATGAGCACGCCCATCGCTATGGCTTGCTTAACAAGGCGCTCCATCACCACAACGGAGCGCTCCGCAAGGCGCGCCAACCGCTTATTGGTTGCTGTTGTCGTGCCACTTTTCCACACGATTACAAATTTCATGAGATTGATGAGTTTAAAGCTGGCGTTGTGAAGGCCCGCTACTTGCTTGGACACGTAAAGCCATGACTCGAAAGCTACTTGACGTGTAGCTGCTGTTTTAGGCCATTCAAGCCGAATCGATGGCACTGGCGCGATTTCACGGTGTTTCCCTGTAAGCCACTTGGGCTTATCTTCAGCGCGTTGGGCTTCGGCTTGGTCGCCGGCCGAGGCGGACCTGTCGCGAGGGCGGAAATGCATTTTGAACTAGTCCTCAAGATCATTCATCGTTGCGCCGGCACCGTTTCCGGGTCGCGTTTAGTTGTCATTGATCGCAGTAGTAAAGTTCGGACAGCATCATGATCCTGGGCGTCACGTTCTTAAACACCCTGTGGATCGTGTCCGCTTTGCCTTGAGCACGCTGCTGTTTCCAGAAGGCTTCACAGGTGGAGTGCTCTAGGTCCCGCAATGCTTTCATCGCCACAACCAATGACGCAATGCTGTCGATTTCGTCGGTACTTGGTTCCTGGTCGTGAACTTCAGCGGGGTCATTGATTTCGCGAACGGCACCGTGAATGCTGTCGGTAGACGGTTCCGGGTCTGGACCAGGGTGTCGGAGCTCCGGCGCGTCAACCTCCTGCATGGATTCGATTTCGGCCTCACGCTCCATGGTGGCGATGGCGTCATCATCCGCCTGCCTCATCGCGGCCCGATGCGCGGCCATCGCCTGATCGTAGGTTGCCTTGGTCACCAGCTCGCCGGCGTCGATCCTGCGGTCGATCTCGTCCCTGACCTCCGATGGCGTCTTTGGTGCCGCGAGGAGGTAGAGGGCTTCGGCTGTCACCTTTAAATCCGCAAGGCTTGCGTATTTGTCCGCATAGACCTCAGCTACCCCCATAAAATTCTGGGCTGAGCGTTCGCTCATTTTGAACTCGGCCTTGATCCATTTCATAAAATGGCCGTGACCTACGCGTTCCTTGATATCGATCAGGTCCAGCCCGATCCCGATGATGTCTTCAACAGTGCGGCGCATCCGCAATTTGATACGCGTGGCGGCTTCGCGTACCGCGATGGTGTCCACGTCATTTAACCCGAAGTAGTTGAACGCGCATTTGGCGCTGCTGTCATCGTACAGATCGGGATCGACGCGAGCCATTTACGCGCCCTCGCCTTCCAACAGGCCCAGGCGCTTTGCCTCTTTGGTGACGGCAACCAATTTCAGGCGGCCCATCGTCAGAACCTGAATGTCACCGCGCGCGGCGGCGCTGTAAGAGCCGTTGCGGGACAGATCCAGGAAAATCTTGCCGAAGATCGTCAACGGCAAAGTCGGATGCTCAAGGGCTTCCTTTACAGTCTCGGGTTGTGGCGATCTCACGATTGCACCTCGAAATGTTATTATTTGGCAGTGCAATCGGTGATAGGAAGGGACGAAAAAGGTCAATAGGTGTTGCAAAGTTTTTTGTGTCATTATAGGGAATTGGCATCACATTGGGAGCGGACGGGATGAAATCGGCGACGCCGCGAGGCGGCAAGAGCGAAACGCTCACAATCCGACTTGATCCAAAATCCCGCTTCGTTGTCGATTATCTATCACGGCTCACCGGTGCGACCATTACGAGCACGATAGAGCGCGCGATTTTCGTAGCCGCCTCAAACGCTCCGATTCCTGGCAATCCGGCGACCCCTGCGGAGACAACTTGGCAAGACCTTTGGGATGTCTCTGAGGGTATCCGTGCCCTTCGACTAGCGGCTCAACCGGAATTGTATCCAACCGATGAGGAGGAACGACGCCTTCGCTTCGCACAGGAACATTGGGCGTTGTTCTTCACCAATCACGATTGCAAGACGCCCATCCGGCAGAACGTCGATGTCCTCTGGCCAGATATCGATCAATACATCGCTATGCAGAATGAGGAAAAGGCGACCAACTATTTCGGAGCCAGCAAGGCGATGCATGCCGCACTTGTGGCGGCGAAACTGCGAGTGCCGGATTGGTTCGATGGGCGGGCTAACGGCGAAGAGAATTTTTAGGGGATACAGCAGTGAAGGGCCATCTCAGAGAAAGGTCGCCGGGGCGATGGGCGATAATCTTGGATGTCGGCGAGCGAGATCCGAAAACGGGCAAAAAGAAACGGAAGTGGCACAGCTTCAGCGGCGGCAAGCGCGAAGCTCAAAATGAATGCTCCCGTCTCATATGCGAAATTACCAAAGGCCAATATGTCGAACCGACCAAGCAGACCGTGGCCCAGTTTCTTGAAGAATGGCTCTTATTCATCAAGCCGTCGGTCGCACCGAAAACCCATGAACGCTACACTGAGATATGCCGCAAGGGGCTGACGCCGCTCATCGGCGATGTGGTCCTTTCTAAGCTGAAAACGGACCGTATTGATGCGGCCTTTACAACGGCGCTGACGGCGCCACGCGTCGACCACCGCAAGAAGAAAGATGGCGCGCCGTCGAAGCCTCTTGCGCCGTTGTCCCCCCGCACGGTCCACCACTACCGAAGAGTTCTGGTCAAGGCGCTGGGCCAAGCCGTGACCTGGGAGCGGCTTACTCGCAATCCAGCCACGGCGACGACGCCGCCGAAGGTCGAACGCAAGAAGATGCTGGCATACGATGTGGTGCAGACAGCCAGCATGTTGGACGCCCTCCGGCCGACGCGCATGTTTATTCCCATACTCTTGGCTGTGACGTGCGGCTTGCGCCGTGGTGAGATTCTTGCGCTACGCTGGCGCCACCTTGATCTTGGAGACAACAGCCGGCAGATGTCGATCCAGGAAAGCGCCGAGCAGACAAATGACGGCGTTCGCTACAAGGAACCGAAGAGTGGGCGGGCCAGGACGGTGGCGCTATCTGCTAGCACAGTCGCTGAACTAAAGGCGCACCGCGCGCGGCAGGCTGAGGAACAGTTGCGCCTTGGTATTCGTCCGGATGCCGACAGCTTCGTTGTCGCCCAGGTCGATGGCCAGCCGCTACAGCCTCGCTCCCTCACACATGAGTGGGTGCGCGTTCTCGGCAAGACCTCCCTACCCCGAATCCGGTTCCACGACTTAAGGCACTCGCATGCCTCCCAGTTGTTATCGGCAGGCGTCCATCCAAAGATCGCGAGCGAACGCCTCGGGCATTCCGGCATCGGGATCACGTTGGATTTGTATTCGCATGTGATGCCCGGGATGCAGGCCGATGCAGCGGAGCAAGTTGACGTGGCATTGCAGGCGGCTATAAGCAGCCAGCGAAAAGCCAAATAGTTGCAAAGTGCGTAGCAAAGGCACAATGGAGATTTCTTGGCGCAGGGAATAACGTAGTCGGATCAATACTTTGGAGGGATGGCCGAGCGGTTTAAGGCACCGGTCTTGAAAACCGGCGTGGGTGCAAGCCCACCGTGGGTTCGAATCCCACTCCCTCCGCCAGATATTTGGCTACCGTGCTGAATTGCCTCTGTATTTTCAAAGAGGGCCAAATCTTTCCTAAGTTATTCCTAACTTCCTAAAACGAAGAAGCCTGCCACCGCGAGGCAGCGGGCCAGCGTGAGCGCAAACGTTGCGCCAGCCTCAGGATCAACGTTCGTCCTGGCGATAGAGCCGTTTGGTCGCGCGGTCGCTTTCCATGCGTTCTGCAGGACCACGGTGGCGTCGGGTCATAAGAACGTATGCCATCAATAGGGCCAGCAACAGTGGCCCACCAGCAACGACGATCAACCACATCACACTTTCAAACATGAGGCATCTCCTTCACGTCACAACCGTCAAGGAGAAGAACCGTTCCGTTCAAAGTTACAGCAACACCAGCACCTCCTGCGACTGAGGGCCGTTTTCCCATGTGACCGTTTCGGAAATCCGGGCTCCGCTGCAACAAAAGGCTGCGGCTGCACGTTGCGGTTGATCATTCAACCAGGAGCAAAGCAAATGGCCGACGACAAAACGAAGACGGACTTCCGCGATCGGGACCGCGTCTCTGCCGATGAGGATTATGAAGTCGAGTATTTCGCCACCAAGGCCGGCATCACCCCGCAGCAGGTCAAGGAATTGATCGCGAAGCACGGCAACCGACGCGAGACGCTGGAGCGGGAAGCGAAGGCTCTGGGGAGCGGTAGGTAGGCCGGCATGCCAGAGTACCAGGTGGAAGAGTGGCATGGAGAGGAGTGTGTCTCAACTCAGGCCACGAGCGCCGATGATCCGTTATCTGCGGTAGAGAAGGTCACGGGCCAAAGGGTGTCGCCTAGAGCGCTTCAGGAGCATTGGTTTCGTGTGGTCGATGAAGATGCGCGAAGCACGCATGAATTCAGCCTTGAGGACGGCGGCCCGGCTGGAGATTTCGCAAAATAGCCATGACCAGAATCTCGGACCTGCATTGGGACCAACGCTGCAGATAGGCGAGAAAGGTGCAGCCGCCGGGCGGACCCGACGGCTTATCGTCGATTGGATCGCTGCCGCCGCATGGGGCCTTAAGGCGCGGCCGGCGCCAGCTTGGCGGCTACTTGGTCGATCTTGTCGGCAAGTACGCTATTGGCCCAATCTGTCACCTCAGGGTCAACGGGCTTGTTGGCCATTTGGGCAAGGGCTGCATCGATCGATGGGACGTTGGCAGCGGCAGCTGTGGCGGCGGTCTGAGCAGCGGCCGCATCCTGGGTGGCGTCATCGAGCGCTGCCTGTGCTGCATCGAGGTCGGCCTGCGTCGGGACATCTTCGGGCAGGGTATTCGGGTCAGCCGCTTTCGCATTCAGCGCGTCGAGCGCCGCTTTGGCGTCGGTAACCGCCTGATTAGCGGCATCGAGCGCCGATTGAGCGTTCTTGGCTATTGCCGACTGTGTCACAAAAGCCTGCACGCCAGCGAAGTTCTTGCTCTTGGAGTGCATAAAGGCGTTGGCGTTGCGCTGCAGCGAGTTCAACCGGCCGAGCTTGGCATGGATATTCTTTTCCTTGGACACAGAAGGGGTAGCGGCCTTGGCGACCTGGCCCTTAGGGGCCTGGCCCTTGGCGGATGCCGACTTGCCGACCGAACCGCCGCCTCCGCCATTGCCGCCAGCATTACCGTTTCCTCCGCTATTGCCATTGCCATTGCCGTTACCATTGCCATGGCCGTTACCATGGCCGTTGCCACCAGCAGCAGCCAGGGCCGGCGACACCAGAAGCGAGAACACCGCAAATGCAGCAAAAAGGGTCTTTCGGGATGTCATAACTACCTCCGAGATTGCCACCGCCACTAACCGCTATAGCGGGCAACATGAGGAATCGCTAACACAAAGGGTAAACTTGGATATAGCTGTGCTTTCATTGCGAGAACGAAGCGGCCGGCCGGCGAAACGCCAACCAGCATAACTCTTTGAAATTGCTGAAGTAGATCACCCTCCTTGGAACCGGCCGGCCTTCCGAACTCAAAGGTCCTAGACCGCTCGGACCAAGGTCTTAAGCCGTGGTTTCGGCCGCGACTCAGAAGTCGTGACGGCGCGGCGACCTTCGGTAGTCGGCACCTATCGGCCTGAGGCCGAGCTCGACATCGATCCGCTGCAGTGTCCCCAAAACACCGCCGAAGTGGTTGTATTCTGCCTTTTGATAAAAGCGCTAGTCTGAGGTAAATTTCGACCGGCATCTGGCGGGCTTACGTTATGCAGCATCGAACGTTCTTTGGCGGCAAGGTCACCGAGATCCCCACTTCGTTACATAGCGATCCCAGGGGAATACTGACCGCTATCGAGTTCAGCGGTTACAATTTCCAGGCCGTGCGGGCGTTCATCGTCACCGCGCCGCGCGGCACGTCGCGGGGCGGACATGCACACGGCTCGGGCCGGCAATTGATGATGCAGCTGTCGGGCGAGATCGGCATCGAATTTCGCTACCAGGAACAGGTCGAACGGCTGACGCTCACCGCATCGAACCGCGCGGTGCTGGTCGATGCCGCGGTGTGGGCGCTGCAGACCTATGAAGGCGAGAACCCGGCTTTGCTGGTTTTCTGCGATACCGAATACGACCCTGAAAACTACGTATCGAACCCCTGATGACACTCATCGCGAAGGGAGAGGCCGCGATGCGCGCCAGGACATGACAGCGCCTCGCGGCAAAATGGCTATTCTCGGCGCCGGCATCATGGGCGCCAGCCTCGCTCTCATGATGGCCCGCAGAGGCTACGCGGTGTCCCTCTTCGACAAGGAGAGCGAGCCGATGGCCTGCGCCAGCCGTTGGAACGAGGGCAAGATTCATCTCGGCTATCTCTACGGGAACGATCCCTCGCTGCTGACCGCCCGGCATCTGCTTTCGGGAGGACTGTGTTTCGGCAGGCTTGTTTCCGAGCTGATCGGAAGCAATCTGGAAGCGCACACGACCTTTTCGGAAGACCTTTATCTGGTCCATCGCAACTCGATCGTCGCTGCCGAGGCGCTGGGGGCGATCTTTGAACGTGTGGATGTATTGGTGCGCAGCCACGCTGACGCCACCAGCTACCTTGCCGACGTATCGGCGGCGCGATCGAATCGGCTTTCCAAAACTGAATTGGCCGATGTCACCAACTCGGACCAGATCGTCGGCGGCTTCCAGGTGCCGGAGCGATCCATCAACACGCGATGGGTTGCCGACCGGCTTTGCGCCGTGCTTCGGGGTGAACCCAACATCAGCTTGCGAATGGCGGCCAAAGTCCTGTCGGCAAAGCCGGTGGACGGAATTGACGGGAAATGGCGCGTGGCGGTCGCAGGCGAGAAAAGCGAGGCGTTCGACATTGTCGTCAATTGCCTATGGGAGGGGCGGCTGGCTGTCGACCGCACGGCCGGCATCGAGCCGGTTCCCGGATGGTCGCACCGCTACCGGCTTTGCCTGTTCGGCCGCACCAGCCAGCCTGTCGATGTGCCGTGCGCGGTCGTCGCCCTTGGCCCATTCGGCGACATAAAAAACTATAACGGGCGCAACTTCTATCTCTCCTGGTATCCGAGCGGGTTGCTTGCGGAGAGTGGCGAATTGTCGATCGAAACGCCACAAGCGCTCGATGCCGACGCACGACAGCGGTTCATCGGCGACGTTCGCGCCACGCTCACTCGGTTGGTGCCCGTTGTTTCCAGCATGTTCGACGATGCCGAGGAGCTTGAGGTACGCGGCGGCTTCGTGTTTGCGCAAGGGCGTGGTTCGCTCAGCGACCCGAAAGCCACGATCCATCGCCGCGACCAATTCGGGGTCAACCGCCTGGGCAACTACATCTCGGTCGACACAGGTAAATATTCGACGGCGCCGTGGCTTGCCGACAGGCTGGCGCGGCAAATCTGCGGGATCGAGTGAATGGGTGAGACAGAACAGGGCGGCGCGAAGCAGGTAGCGCAGAAACAAGTCGAGCTTCGATCCGGCTGGCGGCCGAAGGTCACCGCGCTGGTGCCATGCTACAATTCGGCGGCATTCATTTCGCGTACGCTGGACAGCCTCGCCGCGCAGACCTGGGACAATATCGAGATCCTGGTCGGCGAGGACAATTCGACCGACGCGACATTCGAGATCGTTTCAGCCTTCGCCAGCGGCCGCGACGATGTCCGAATCCTGCGCCGGGACAAAAACCTGGGATGGCTGAAGAACTCCAACGATCTGATGGCCAATGCCAGCGGCGAATTGATGTTCTTTGCCTTCCATGACGACGTCATCGATCCAAACTATATCGAGGCGCTGGTGCGGGCGCTCGATGCCAATCCCGAGGCCGTACTGTCGTTCAGCGATGTCGAAGTGATCGAAGTCAGAGGCGAAAGTGCCACGTGGAAGTTCGACCTGCTGGAGGGCTTGCAGGACGGTTTTGCGCGTGGCCGGGTGATGGCGCGCCAGCCGCATGGATGGTGGGTTCCCAATCGTGGGATATTCAGGGCCTGGGCGTTCCACCGTAGCGGCGGGATCAAGCCCAACACCCAAGGCGAATTCAGCGCCGACTGGACCTGGCTTCTGCATCTGTCGCTGCTCGGCGGCTTTGTCCGCGTGCCGCAAGTGCTCTGCCACAAATACTATCGGGCGGGCAGCATCAGCCGGCGCTGGGAACGCAACAGCACCCAACGAAGGGCATTGAGGGCGGCGGGGATAAGGGAGGTCTGGCACAGCGAGGCCGGCCTTGCACAGAGAACCTTCCTCGCTGCCTATATCGCCTTGCGGCCGTGGCGGTGGCTGCCGCGATCGCGAGAAGCGGAAAGACGGGGAAACAGGCAATCGGTGCATGGCAGCCCGGACAATTAAGAATGGCGCCGGCGACGTGTCAAAGCGGCTGCGTCAAGACACCCTGCCCGGCCAACGACGATTTCCGCGCATATCCGGCTGCCCCAAAATGGCACTCCGGTTGATTTTTCACGCGAGTTATGGTCGTTCTCCCGCCCATGAAAAAACTATTCCTTGCGGCGCTGGCCTCGGTGACGCTGGCCTGGCCCGCCCACGCGATGGACGCCGCCCTGCGCGCCGGCCTGCTGAAACTCGACCCGGAGACCCGGCTGGAGCAGAGATGCGACGCCGAAGTGCTCGACCGCATCAGCCATGACGACCACAAGTACAAGGCAGACCGCGTCGTCGCCTACGCCTTCGCGACGCCGGAAATGAAAGCCGATGTCATCCGCAGCCCGGGTGCTGCCTTCCGCAGCAAGGGACAGTGGTACCGGCTGAAGTTCAAATGCGAGACGGCGCCGGACCATATGGAGGTTCTGCAGTTCCGTTACCGCATCGGCGACGAGATTCCAGAAGCCGACTGGGCGAAGTACAATCTCTACGACTGAATTCGCTGCGACCAGAATTCTCTCTGGCAGAACGACCTTCCCTATTCCCGTGGCTTTCAGCGTCGGCCGTTAGAGCGGTTCAGCTTTTTATGGAGCAGCTGACCCACTCTAACTCTTTGTTTTTGCATAATTCCGGACGGAAAACCGCTACGCACTTTTCCTGGAATTGCGCCGGCAGTCTCTTGACGCGCGGGAACCATACACGTTAGGGCGTCGGCATATCCGACGACGAACACGCCGATACAGCAAGGGGCTCCGGTCGATGGACATTTTCAGCGCAGCAAGCATGACGGCCCTCCTCCAGGTCATCGCCATCGATCTGGTGCTTGCCGGCGACAATGCCATCGTCATCGGCCTTGCCGCCGCCGGTCTGCCGGTCGAGCAGCGCAAGAAAGCCATCCTGATCGGCGTGTTGGCGGCGACTGTGCTGCGCATCCTGTTTGCCGCCGTCACCGTCAAGCTTCTTGCCATTGTCGGCCTGCTGCTGGCCGGCGGCATCCTTTTGTTGTGGGTGTGCTGGAAGATGTGGCGCGAGCTGCGGACGTCGCATGCCGACGAGTTCGAGGCGACCGAGGCGCTCTCCGATTCCGACCTCAACAGCGACAGAACGGTGGGTGGCAAGGCGCCGCGCAAGACGCTCGGCCAGGCGGCCCTGCAGATCGTCGTCGCCGATGTTTCGATGTCGCTGGACAATGTGCTGGCGGTCGCCGGTGCGGCGCGCGATCATTTTCCCGTGCTTGTCATAGGCCTGGTGCTGTCGATCGCCTTGATGGGCTTGGCCGCGAGCTTCATTGCCAAGCTGCTGCATCGCCACCGCTGGATCGCCTATGTCGGCTTGCTGATCATTCTCTACGTCGCGATCGATATGGTCTATCGCGGCGTTGTCGAGGTCTGGCCGCATGTCAGTCCTGTGGTGAGCTGACGCTGCCGGTCCCACAGCTTCTGTAGCAGCATGGGTATCTGCCGGAGGCAGTGGTCGCGTTCGCCGCAGCCGCTGCCCATACCAATGCCGCAATAAGTGTGGTACTGGCCGCCGATCCCGAAAAACCCCGGATGTTTTCTCATGTCTGCGCCTCGCGTCAGTTTCGTCAGCCTTGGATGCCCGAAGGCGCTTGTGGATTCCGAGCGCATCATCACGCGCCTGCGCGCCGAAGGCTATGAGATCGCACGCAAGCATGACGGCGCCGACCTTGTCGTCGTCAACACCTGCGGCTTTCTCGACTCAGCCCGCGACGAATCGCTCAACGCCATTGGTTCGGCGCTTTCGGAAAACGGCCGGGTGATCGTCACCGGCTGCCTCGGCGCCGAGCCGGACGTCATCCGAGAGAAGCACCCCAACGTCCTCGCCATCACCGGCCCGCAGGCCTATGAGAGCGTGATGGCCGCGGTGCATGAGGCGGCGCCGCCCAGCCACGATCCCTATATCGACCTTCTGCCGCCGCAAGGCGTCAAGCTGACGCCGCGCCACTACGCCTATCTCAAGATTTCCGAAGGCTGCAACAACCGCTGCACCTTCTGCATCATTCCCGCACTGCGCGGCGACCTCGTCTCGCGCCCGGCGGCCGATGTGCTGCGCGAGGCCGAGAAGCTGGCCAAGGCCGGGGTCAAGGAATTGCTGGTCATCTCGCAGGACACCAGCGCCTACGGCATCGACATCAAGTACCAGACGTCGATGTTCGGCGACCGCGAAGTGCGGGCGAAATTCCTCGACCTGTCGGAGGAGCTGGGCAAGCTCGGCATCTGGGTACGCATGCACTATGTCTACCCCTACCCGCATGTCGCCGATGTCATCCCGCTGATGGCGGATGGAAAAATCCTTCCCTATCTGGACATCCCCTTCCAGCACGCCTCGCCGCAGGTGCTGAAGAACATGCGCCGTCCAGCCCATGGCGAAAAGACGCTGGAGCGCATTCGCGGCTGGCGCGAGGTGTGCCCGGATCTGGCGATACGCTCGACATTCATCGTCGGTTTCCCCGGCGAGACCGACGAGGATTTCGAGATGCTGCTCGACTGGCTGGACGAGGCCAGGATCGATCGCGCCGGCTGCTTTAAATACGAGCCGGTCCGCGGCGCCCGCTCCAACGATCTCGGCCTCGAACAGGTGCCGCAGGAGATCAAGGAAGCGCGCTGGCATCGCTTCATGCAGCGCCAGCAGAAGATCTCGGCGACGCAGCTGGCCAAGAAGGTCGGCAAGCGCCTGCCGGTGCTGATCGACGAGGCGCATGGCACGTCTGCCAAGGGCCGGACAAAATACGACGCGCCCGAGATCGACGGTTCGGTGCATATCCAGTCGCGCCGGCCGCTGCGCCAAGGCGACATCGTCACGGTCAAGATCGACCGCGCCGACGCCTACGACCTTTACGGCTCGGCGGTTTAGAAAATTACCAAAAAGGGCGCCTCCCGGCGCCCTCGGATTTTTGGCACAGCCCTCGGCGCGGTTTCGCAGTCGAAGCGTGCAGCCCGCGAAGTGAAAAAGGGCGCCGGGCGGTGCCCCTTCTCTTTTGCGTTTCCGATACTTACTGCGGCAACTTGTCGTCGACGCCCTTCACATAGAAGTTCATGCCGAGCAGCGTGCCGTCGTCGGCTACTTCGCCGTCCTTGAGCCACGGCGTGCCGTCCTGCTTGGCGACCGGTCCTGTGAAGGGGTTCCAGCCATCTGCGATTTTCTTGGCGGTTGCCTCGGCCATCGCCTTCACATCGTCCGGCATGTTGGTGAAGGGCGCCAGCTTGACGGCGCCGTCCTTGATGCCGAGCCAGACATTGTCAGGCTTCCAGGTGCCGTCGAGCGCCGCCTGAACGCGGCTGATGTAATACGGCCCCCATTCGTCTGTCAGCGAGGTCAGCTGCGCGTTCGGCGCGAACTTGATCATGTCGGAGGACTGGCCGAAGCCGTGCAGCTTGCGCTCTTCCGCCACCTGCAGTGCCGCAGTGGAATCGGTGTGCTGGACGATGATGTCGGCGCCCTGGTCGAACAGCGCCTTGGCCGCGTCGGCTTCCTTGCCCGGATCGAACCAGGAGTTCACCCAGACAATCTTGGCCTTGAAGTTCGGGTTGACCGACTGCGCTCCTAGTATGAAGGAGTTGATGCCCATCACCACTTCGGGGATCGGGAAAGAAACGATATAGCCGGCGACCCCTGCCTTCGATTCCTTGGCAGCGATCTGGCCGAGCACGTAGCGGCCTTCATAGAAGCGCGCATTGTAGATGCCGAGATTGTCAGCGGTCTTGTAGCCGGTGGCGTGCTCGAACATGACTTTGGGGAACTTCTTGGCGACCTTCACTTCCGGGTCCATGAAGCCGAAAGATGTGCCGAAGATGATCTTGCAGCCTTCGCGCGCCAGACGCTCGAAAGCGCGGTCGGCATCGGGACCTTCCGAGACGTTCTCGAGATAGGCGGTTTCGACCTTGTCGCCGAGCGCCTTCTCCACCTCGAGGCGGCCTTGGTCGTGCTGGTAGGAATAGCCGAAATCGCCGATCGGGCCGGTGTAGACCCAGCATGCCTTCAACTTGTCGGCGGCCTGCGCCGACGCCGCCAGTGACATGGCGGCGGTCGTGGTCATCAACGCGATAAGCAGTTTTTTCATTGTGTTACCTCTCTGAGTTTAGCCTTGGAGCTTCCCGTTTGTTTTTGTTGTCAACGATCCGGAACGAATGGCTGCCCCAAGGAAGCCGGCGTGTTCATCATCGTCAGACGCTTGTTGCGCGAGATTAGAACGAGAACCACGACGGTTGCCAGATAGGGCAGAGAAGAAAGCAGCTGCGAAGGCACCGGAATGCCAAATGCCTGTGCATGAAGTTGGCCGATCCAGACCGCGCCGAAGATGTAGGCGCCGGCCAGCACGCGCCACGGACGCCACGAGGCGAAGACGACTAGCGCCAGCGCGATCCAGCCGCGGCCCGCGCTCATGTTCTCTACCCATTGCGGCGTGTAGACCAGCGACAGGTGGCCGCCGGCAAGGCCGGCGCAGGCGCCGCCGAAGATGACCGCGAGATAGCGGTAGCGGATGACCTTGATGCCGAGCGCATGCGCCGATGTGTGGCTGTCGCCGATCGAGCGCAGAGTGAGGCCGGTGCGGGTCTTGAACAGGAACCACATGACGGCCGCCGTCAGCGCGATCGAGATGTAGAAGATCGGGTCCTGGCCGAACAACAGCCTGCCGACCACGGGAATGTCGGTGAGCACTGGAACGTAGAGGTTTGGCAGCCGCTCGCCGGGCTGGCCGACGAAGCTGGTCCCCATCATGCCGGACAGGCCGAGGCCAAGCAGCGTCAACGACAGGCCGGTCGCCACCTGGTTGGTGGCGAGCGACAGCGTCATCACCGCAAACAGCAGCGAGAACACCGCGCCCATGGCAATTGCCGCCAACAGGCCGATCCAGGGCGATCCCGTGAGATAGCCGGCTCCGAAGCCGCCGACGGCGCCCATGATCATCATGCCTTCGACGCCGAGGTTGAGCACGCCGGAGCGCTCGACCACCAGTTCGCCGATGGCCGCAATCAAAAGCGGCGTCGCCGCCGTGGCGATGGTCAAAAGGATGTTGACGGCGATGTCCATCAGCGGGCTTCCTTCAACTTCGGCGCGGCTTCAAGCTTCGCCGCGCTTTTCGTCAGCGCCATGCCGACCAGACGGATGCGATAGTGGATGAGCGTGTCGCAGCCGAGCACGAAGAACAAAAGCATGCCCTGGAACACGCGTGCCACCTTGTCGGAAATGCCGAGCGCGCTCTGCACCGCCTCGCCGCCGAGATAGGTCAACGCCAGCACCAGGCCGGCGGCGACGATGCCGAGCGGATTGAGCCGGCCGAGGAACGCCACAATGATCGCTGTGAAGCCGTAGCCGGGCGAGATCACCGGCTGGAGCTGGCCGATGGCGCCGGAGACTTCCGAAATGCCGGCAAGCCCAGCCAGCGCGCCTGACAGCAGGAAGGCGAAGAACACCATGCGGTTGAGGCCGAAACCGGCGAAGCGCCCTGCCCTCGGGCTGGAGCCGAGCACGCGGACCTCAAAACCCTTGAGCAGGCGGCTCATCAGCACCCAGATCAGCACGGCTGCAACAAGCGCGAAGACAAAACCCCAATTGGCGCGGCCGGCATCCGGCATCAGTTCCGGCAGGACCGCCGAGTCATTGAACTGGATCGTCTGCGGGAAACCGTGGCCCTGTGGATCGCGCCAGGGGCCGCGCACCAGCCAGTCGAGGAAAAGCTGGGCGACATAGACCAGCATCAGGCTGGTCAGGATTTCGTTGGTGCCGAAGCGCGTCTTCAAGAGAGCCGGGATTGCTGCATAGGCGGCACCGCCGACCATGCCGAACAACAGCATCAGCGGCAGCACCAGCGGGCCTTCGAACCCGGGAAACAGCACCGGAATGGCCGAGCCGAAAATGCCGCCGAGGATGAACTGTCCCTCAGCGCCGATGTTCCAGATGTTGGCCTTGTAACAGACCGACAGGCCGACCGCGATCAGGATCAACGGCGCGGCCTTGATCGCCAGCTCATGCAGCTGCCAGACCTGGCTGATCGGCTCGATGAAATAGATCTCAAATGCGCTCAGCGGGTTGACGCCGAGCAGCGCGAACAGAACCGCGCCGGCGATGATCGTTAGGGCGAAGGCGATGAAGGGCGACAGCGCCGAAAAGAGCATAGAGCGCTGCGGGCGTTTGACGAGTTCGAGGCGCATCATGCCGTCTCCAGACCATGTTCGGCGTGGCCAGGCTCGGCGCCGCCCATCAACAGACCGACCTTTTCGAAAGTTGCCTCGGCGATCGGCAGCGGTTTGGACAATTCGCCATTGTGCATGACCGCGATCGCGTCCGAAATCTCGAACAGCTCATCGAGGTCCTGGCTGATGACCAGAACTGCCGAGCCGCTGCGCGCCAGTTCGATCAGCGCCTGGCGGATGTGGGCGGCGGCACCGGCGTCGACGCCCCAGGTCGGCTGGTTGACGACCATGACGGCAGGGCTGCGGTCGAGTTCGCGACCGACGATGAATTTCTGCAAATTGCCGCCCGAAAGGGCCGCGGCTTCCGGATCGGGCGCGCTCTTGCGCACATCCATGGCCACGATGATGCGCTGGGCGGCGGCATAGACCGCACCGCTTTTGACCGCGCCGCCGGCGCCGACAAAAACCTTGCCGTCGGTGGCGTGCCGCGACAGAAGCAGATTTTCCGAAAGCTTCATGCGTGGCGCGGCGCCATGGCCGAGGCGTTCTTCCGGCACGAAGGCAGCGCCCATCAGCCGCCGGCCTGTGATCGAGAGCGAGCCGGCATCCTTGCCGCGGATGCGCACGGATGCGGCGTCCTGCTGCAGCACCTCGCCGGAGACGGATTCGAAGAACTCGCCCTGGCCGTTGCCGGCGACACCGGCAATGCCGATCACCTCGCCGGCGCGCACAGTGAGGTTGATATTCTTCAGCGGAATCGAAAACGGCGTTGCCGGCTTGCGGCTGAGGGCGCGGATTTCGAGCAGCGGCTGCGCGGTCTCGATGCCTTCGGCCGGCGCACGCACCACGGCCTTCACCTCGTTGCCGACCATCATGCGAGCCAGCGACGAAGCCGTTTCCTCGCGCGGATTGCAATGGCCGACGACCTTGCCGTGACGCAGCACGGTGGCGCGGTCGCAGATGCGTTTGACCTCTTCCAGCCGGTGCGAAATGTAGAGGATGGATTTGCCCTCCGAGCGCAGGCGCTCAAGCGTTTCGAACAGCTTGTCGGCTTCCTGCGGCGTCAGCACCGAGGTCGGCTCGTCGAGGATGATGAGCTGCGGCGTCTGCAACAGGCAGCGGATGATCTCGATGCGCTGGCGTTCGCCGACCGAGAGATCGCCGACCAGCGAGTCCGGATCGAGCGGCAGGCCATAGCTGAAGGAAAGCGCCCTCGCCTTGGCCGCGATCGAGCTGATCGGTGAGCCGTCATCCAGAGACAGAGCGATATTCTCGGCCGCGGTCAGCGCCTCGAACAGCGAAAAGTGCTGAAACACCATGCCGATGCCGAGCTTCTTCGCCATGCCCGGACTGGTGATCCGCACCGCTTCGCCGTTCCAGAATATCTCGCCGGAATTGGGCTCCAGCGAACCGAACAGCATCTTGACCAGCGTCGACTTGCCGGCGCCGTTTTCGCCAAGCAGCGCGTGGATCTCGCCCTTGGCGATGTTGAGGTCGATATGATCGCACGCCGTCAACGTGCCGAATATCTTGGTCAGGCCACGAACCTCAAGCAGGTTCGCTCCATCATGATCTGCACTCACAGTGCCTCCCATCCGGTTCCCGGACATGTTCTGTGTTCCCGCCAGCATGGTATGCGCTGGCCGCTCTCGTGCGAAAGCAGCACCCACCTTGAAAGAGCTTCAAGAATTTCAGCGGAAACTCAAGGGGTAAAGATTGACCTGCTTCGCACAACAAACCGATCGTCCGGTTTTTCGGGTAAACAGTGCCTGGCGTCGCGGCAAAACGCTGAAAAGCAAGGCAGATCAGGGGATCAGTATGGTCGTGCCAGTGGTCTTGCGCCCTTCGAGATCGGCTTGCGCCTTGCCCGCGTCCTTCAGCGCATAACGCTGGTTGATCTTGATCTCGACCGCACCGCTCAACACCACGTCGAACAATGCCGCGGCGGAGACTTCGAGGTCTTCACGCTTGGCGTTGTAGACGAACAAAGTCGGCCTGGTAGCGAACAGCGAGCCCTTCTGCGCCAGCAGCGACATCGAAAATGGCGGGATCGGTCCAGAGGACTGACCGAAAGAGACGAACATGCCGAGCGGCTTCAGACAGTCGAGCGAGGCCGGGAATGTGTCGTTGCCGACCGAATCGTAGACGACGTCACATTTCTTGCCGCCGGTGATGGCGGCGACCCCGGCGACGAAATCCTGCTCCTTGTAGTTGATGACATGGCCGAAGCCATGCGCCTTGGCGAGCTCGATCTTGTCGGTTGAGCTTGCCGTGCCGATCACGGTGGCGCCGAGATGTTTTGCCCATTGTCCCAGGATCAGCCCGACGCCGCCGGCGGCGGCATGGAACAGGATGGTGTCGCCTGCCTTCACCTTGAAGGTCCGGCGCAACAGATACTCCGCCGTCATGCCTTTAAGCATCATGCCGGCGGCCTGTTCGTCGCTGATGCGGTCCGGCACCTTGACGACGCGGTCGGCGGCGACGACGCGCTGTTCGGCATAGGCGCCGACGTTGACGGCATAGGCGATGCGGTCGCCCGGCTTCAGCCAGTCGATGCCTGCGCCGACCTCGAGAACCACACCTGCCGCCTCGCCGCCGGGGATCAGCGGGAAGCCGCCGGGCGGCGGATAGAGGCCGATGCGGTGATAGACATCGATGAAATTGAGGCCGATCGCGGTGTGCCTGACCAGGATCTGCCCGGCGCCGGGTTGTCCCGGATCGGCGTCTTCATAGGTCAGGACTTCCGGACCGCCATGGGCGTGGATACGGACTGCTTTGGACATTGTGGGCTTTCCTGCGGTCAGGCTTTCTTAGGGTCCGGCTTGGCGCCGAGTTTGGGGAAGAACTGCATGATACCGCCGATGCAGGCGAGGTAAAGTCCGGTGATGGTGATGCCGACCTTGGTAAAGACGCTGACCTGTTCGCCCAAAACGCCGATCTGGTCGTAGAAGGCGGCAAGGGCCGCCTGCGCCAGCGCCAGCGCACCGAAAGCGCACCAGAGCAGCGTCATGCCAAGATTGATTGGCCGCAGCCGCACCACCCGCACGGGGTGAATGAAGTTGATCGGCACGAAGGTCAGGATGCCGGCCGCCACGACGACGCCGAAGGACACCCACTGTCCGGGCTCGATGACGAACAGCGTGAACACGACCATGTTCCAGACCACCGGAAAGCCTTTGAAGAAGTTCTCCTTCGTCTTCATTCCGGTGTCGGCATAATAGATGGCGCTGGACACCACGATGATGGCCGCCGACAGGAACGACAGCCCTTCGCCCATGAAGCCGCGCTGGTAGAGTGCGAAGGCCGGGATCAGCACGTAGGTGACATAGTCGATGATGTTGTCGAGGAGTTCGCCCGACCAGGTCGGCAAAATCTCCTTGACCTCGAGCTTGCGCGCGATCGGCCCGTCTATGCCGTCGACGAACAGCGCCAGACCCAGCCACCAGAACATCGCCGTCCAGCGTTGCTCGCTTGCCGCCACCAGAGACAGGAAGGCCAGGAACGAGCCAGACGCGGTCAACAGATGCACCGAGAATGCCCGCGCCTGCGGCCAGGTGACCTTCTTCTTCGGCCTCGGAATCCGGTCGGTGATCTTTTTGGCGGCGTTTCTGGCGGTTGTGTTCTTGCTCACGGGCCCCGCCAATCCAGTTTGCAGATTTCGGCCGAGCGGCCGGCAAAGTTCCAGTTGCGGCCGAAAGTCCGCATCTTGCTCTTGTCGGACCTGGCCACGATGATCTCCGGCGCGATCCAGTATTCCGAGTTGCCGATCACGGTATCCTTCTCGCGATCCTTGCCGGGAATCGGTGTGACCGCCCCGTCGATGATCTTCGGTATCTGGAAAATACGGGTCTTGTCACGCGTCTCGTAGGTGATCGGCACCTGCTCGACGCCGAGGAACTTGCCGACAAGGATCGACAACAGCGCGGTGGTTCCGCCGGCCTTCCCGGTGAAGATCCTGGTCAGCGCTTTCACCGCATAGACGGAGGCTCGCTTGTCGATGAACAGGCCTGCGGTCCAGTTGCCGCGGCTCATATAGCCGGGGATTTCCATGACCAGACCGAGATTGAGGCCGGACAGGTCGACCTCGCCGAAATGGCCTGCGTCGATGCGGAAGCCCGCCCAGGTCTGACAATAACCCTCCGTCGGCGGATGGCTGCCAAGCGACAGCACGCAAGGACAAAAAACCGTGCAATTGCAGGAGAGCACGAGCTCTCCTTTCATTGCCCAGCCTTGCTCTGCCATGGAATTATCCCCCGTCATGCCGAGACTACTAGCAGGGCGATTGCCCAGACAAGCAGTATCGCACCGGCCACTCGGGTTGGAAGGCTGCCGGTGGTCTGTTTTTCGATCAAGGTGAACAGGCCGATCAGCGCCATCCAGAACACGTTCATCGCGCCGACGGCAAACATCACCAGCATCAGCGCCCAGCAGCAGCCGAGGCACCACAGGCCCTGCTTCAGCCCTAGCCGGAAGATGCCACCCGGCTCCGCGCTCCAGTTGGAAAACAGTGTCGAGAACGGGTTCCGGCATTTTGTCAGGCAGGCCTGCTTGAGGCTGCTGAACTGGTAGAGGCCGGCAACCAGCAGCGCGGCCGCCGCGGCAAGGCCGCTCACCGGATCGAGCAATCGAGCGGAGGACGCAAATGCGTGGACGAGCAACGTCAGCACCGCGAAGCCGATAGAGGCGACAAGCCATGTCGAGAGGTAGCCGGCAACCAGGACCAGCGGGTGGGCCACCGGCTCGCCCTTGATGCGGGCGGTGTCGGCGATTTCACAATAGGTACGGATCATCGGCGCCGCCGACGGCAGCATCGTCGCCACAGCCATCGAAAACCACATCACGATCAACGCCAGAAGCTGTGCGCCGCCGGCATCAAGTGGTGCGGGCGTCAGGCACATGCCGAAGAAGCGGTCGAGGACATCCGGCAGCGGCAGTTGCGGCAGATATCGCAGGACCACATCGCCTGGTACGCCGGGGAGCCGGCCTTCGGCGCCGCGGATCGCCATGGCGCCGAGAATGAACCAGGCGAGCAGAATGCCGCCGACGATGGCGATGTTGACCGTCAGGCGGGGGCTGCGGGCCAGGCTTGCCGTGGCGCGGCCGGCGCGGTCGAGATGGCTGAAATCGTCCTGCTGGCCGGTCATGACAACCGAATGAGCCTAATCGCCGCGTTGATCAAGCCGCATGGTCTGACCTATATCCATGGGTAGACACCTGCATCGCAAACTGGAAGTCCAATTTGGATCATCGCGAGACAGCACGGATACTGGTAGCCGGCAGCGGCCCTGCCGGACTGATCGCGGCGCTCGGTTTCGCCGAGGCGGGCTTTCCGGTAACCCTGGTCGGACCCGAAGCAGGCGGGCCCGATGGCCGGACCACGGCGCTGATGAACCCTGCTCTCAAGGTTCTCGATCGGCTGGGCGTGCTGGCCGAACTTGCGCCGAAGGCCGCGCCGCTGAAGGTCATGCGCATCGTTGATGCGACCAGCCGGCTGATCCGCAGCCCGGTGGTGACTTTTCGCGCCATAGAGATCGGCGAGGAGCAGTTCGGGCTCAACCTGCCCAACAGTGCGCTGAACCCGACGCTGGCCAAGTCCGTCGCGGCGCATCCCGGCATCGAATGGCTGACGTCGATGGTCGAGAGTTGGCGTCTGGACGCCGATCAGGCGCATGCCGTCTTGACTGATGGTCGCGAAGTCTCGGCCGCGCTTGCGGTCGCTGCCGATGGGCGCCTGTCGCCGGCGCGCGAGGCGGCAGGCATAGTGGCCTCGGTGCGATCCTACCGCCAAGCGGCGCTGGTGCTGAATTTTGGCCATCGCAGCGAACACGGCTTCACCTCGACCGAGTTCCACACAGAGACCGGGCCGTTCACCCAGGTGCCGTTGCCCGGCAACCGCTCCAGCCTCGTCTGGGTGGTGAAACCGGAGACGGCGAAGGACCTCGCCGCACTCGATGACGCGACGCTTTCCGAGCGTGTCGAGCAGCAGATGCAGTCGATGCTGGGCCGGGTGTCGGTCGAGCCCGGCCGACAAATTTACCCGCTATCAGCGGCATCACCGGGGCGCTTCGCGCAAAACCGGGTGGCGCTGGTCGGCGAGGCTGCACATGTATTTCCGCCGATCGGAGCCCAAGGTCTCAACCTCGGCATCAGGGACATCGAGGATCTGATTGGAATCGCTGGTGAAAATCGCGGCGACCCCGGCGCCGCGAAGGCCCTGGCCGCCTATGATTCCAGGCGCCGTCCCGACATTCTGGCGCGTTCCGGCGCGGTCAATCTGCTCAACATGTCGCTGCTTTCGGACATGCTGCCGGCGCAGATGGCACGCAGCGCCGGCCTCAATGTGCTCGGCAGTTTCGCGCCGCTGCGCGCCTTTTTCATGCGCGAAGGCTTGAGGCCGGGCAGCGGCTTTGCGGCGCTTACCGGCGGTTCAGGGAAACAGGTCCGGCGGTAAGATGCCGTGGCGGATCATGTAGAGCAGCCCGGTCACCGTCAGCACCGAGAGGCAGGTGGTGATCAGCACGCTGGCCGAGGCGCGTTGCACCCAGACGCCATATTGCTGGGCGATGACGAAGACGTTGGTTGCGGTCGGTAATGCCGCCAAAAGCACGGCTGAAAAAACCCAGATTTCGGAAAAGTTCCCGATCCAGCTCAGCACGACGTAGCAGAGCGATGGATGCAGGATCAGCTTCAGCGCCGCGATCGACGCCAACTCATGCGGCACGCGGTTGAGCGGCCGGAGCGCAAGCGTCACGCCCATGGCAAACAGGGCGCAAGGGGCGGCTGCCCGCGAAAGATATTCAAGCAGGCGATCGACCGGCTGCGGTGGGTGAAAGCCGAGATAGGCGGCGCCAACGCCAAGCGCGGTCGCGATGATGAACGGGTGCAGGACGATTTTCCTGACTACGCCGAGGATGAGCCGCCACGGCGATGTCTTGTCGTCGCCCGACAGCGCCATCATCAACGGCGCGATGGCGAAATGCATGATATTTTCGAAGCAGAAGATCAGCGCGACGGGAACCGCCGCTTGTTCGCCGAAGGCGAGCAGCGCCAGCCCCGGCCCCATATAGCCGATATTGCCGTAGGCCGCGGCCAGCGCCTTGATCGTCGACTGGGCGATCTCGCCGCGCGACGCCGTCACCGACCATACGAACATGATCGAGAAGATCGTGTAGGTGGAAAATACCGAGCCGAAGATGAAGCGCCATTCGGTCAACTGTTCGAACGGCGTGCGGGCCAGCAATTGGAAGAACAGGGCAGGAAGCGCGACATAGACGATGAAGGTGTTCATCCAGCCAAGCGCTTCCAGCGGCTGCCTGGTCATGCGCGCGACCAGAAAGCCGATGAAAATCAGCCCGAAGAACGGAAGAACAAGACCGACAATGTCAGACATTTTTGCCCTGGCCCGAAACCCCGGGACCGGGCTAGCCCGTAGCTTCATCGGGCGTCAAGCGCTTCGGCATTGAACTGACCCGCTATCTGCGCCAAATAAAGCCTGATCCCAGACCTAAGTCGGGCTCGATTTTTGGCCACGGTGTGTGTAAATTCAAAGTGTTAGAGCGCTCTTCGCACATTCGAGGGGACGCCGGGCGCTCTAGAGGCTTAGTGGTGAGTACGATGAAAACAGCCAAATTTTCGATCGGACAGGTGGTTCGTCATCGGCTGTTTCCGTTCCGCGGCATCATTTTCGATGTCGATCCGCAATTTGCCAACACCGACGAATGGTACGAAGCGATCCCGGCGGACGTGCGGCCGCGCAAGGACCAGCCGTTCTATCACCTGCTCGCCGAGAATTCGGAAACCGAATACATCGCCTATGTCTCCGAGCAGAACCTGCTCGAGGATCAATCGGGCGAACCGGTCCGGCATCCGCAGATCGGCGAGATGTTCGACAAGCGGCCGGATGGACGCTACGAGCCGAAACGCCAGTCGAGACACTGACATCACCTTGCATCGACGTGACGACAACAAAAAAGCGGGGCATGACCCCGCTTTTTTGTCGCTCCGGTATCTGTCCCGGCGATTAGTTGGCGGCTTTGGCCTTGGCCTGCTCGTCCTTGAGCTTCTTGGCGAAGTCCTGGTTGTTCTTGACGACGAAATCCTGAAGTTTTTTCTGCCGATCCTCGATGTCCGACTGCTGCAGCGGCGCGCCGTCAAAGGCGCCGCTGAAGCCGGTCAAGGCAACCTTGATTGGATTTGGCTGGCTCTGGAAGTTGATCGAGGTCAGCGTGATCGCCTGTCCCTTCTTGAAGGACGCGACGAGCGCGTCGGTCAGCGGCACTTCGGCAACGCAACGGTCGGCGAAGCAAATGACATAATCCAGCTTCGTCGCCTTGCCGGCGTCTATCTGCAGGGCGATGCCGGGGGGCACCAGGCGACCTGGGGGTACCGTGACCTGGAAGACCTTGCGGTTTACCTTGCCCTTCAGCTCGATCAGGCTGACCCCGGTGACGAACTGGCCGTTGCCGGCAGTGATGATGTTCTGGACATTGCAGATGTCGACATCTTCCTGCTTGGTGCAGGCCTTGAACCAACCCTGCGGAATCTGTTGCTGTGCCGAAGCGGTGGGAAGTCCGGCGCCCAGAAAGCCGACCACGCCCGCGGCCAGGACCGAAAGGCGGTATGCGTTGCTGTTCAGGCTCGTCATGTCGTGCATTTCCTCTCAAATGATCCCGGGACCGGCTTCTTCGCGCCGTGTGGTCCTGCTACCTGTTGCCGAATTGAGGCAACAGAATGACTTCGGAGCGCGTGTTACACTGCATGAGCAGCCGAATCCAGCCCGCCGCCTGCAATTCTTGGCCTCGCAATTTGGGTCGTGCGATTTGGGTTGATGTATCTGGCCGGAGCGCCACGGCGCCATGTTAGGGTGCACTCCGAATCATCAAGCCGCCCAGTAAGGAGACGGTCATGGGCCGCATTCTTGTTTGGCTGATCGCCGCAATTTCGTTCTTCGCCTTTGCACCCGGCGTGGCGATGTCGGAACCGAAACATGCCATCGCCATGCAGGGCGAGCCGGCGCTGCCAGCCGACTACCAGCATTTCGACTACGTCAATCCCGATGCGCCCAAGGGCGGCAACATCACTTACTGCGTCGTCGGCAGCTTCGACAATCTGAACCCGTTCATCCTGAAGAGCCTGCGCACCACGGCGCGCGGCATGCAGGACCTCATTTTCGGCAATCTCGTCTTCGAGCCGTTGATGATGCGCAACTACGACGAGGCCTTCAGCCTCTATGGCCTGCTCGCAGACACAGCCGATATGGATCCCGAGCGCAAGTGGATCGAGTTCCATCTCAACCCAAAAGCGAAGTGGTCGGACGGTGAGCCGGTGACGCCGGATGACGTGCTGTTCACCTACGATGTCTTCACCGACAAGGGCCGCCCGCCCTACAGGGATCGCATGAGCCTGATCGCCAAGCTCGAAAAGACCGGCGATCACAGCGTACGCTTCACCTTCAACGACAAGGCCAATCGCGAGACCCCCTTGATCATCGCGCTGACGCCGATCATCCCAAAGCACGCCTTCAACAAGGATACCTTCGACAAGACGACGCTAAAGCCGGTGATCGGCAGCGGTCCCTACACCATCGACAAGGTGCAGCCGGGACAGCGCATCGTCTTCAAGCGCAATCCGAATTACTGGGGCAAGGACATCCCTTCCAAGCGCGGCTTCGACAATTACGACCAGATCACCATCGAGTACTTCCTCAACGCCAATGCCAAGACGGAAGCGTTCAAGAAAGGCATCTGCGCCATTTACGATGAGGGCGATCCGGTCAAGCGCGAGCGCGATATCGATTTTCCCGCCTTCCATCGCGGCGAGGTGATCGCCGAGACCTTCGACACCGGCATACCGCCCGTGGTGACCGGGTTCCTGTTCAACACGCGGCTGGAGAAGTTTTCCAATCCGGAGGTGCGGCGCGCGCTCGGCATGCTCTACGACTTCGAATGGGCCAACAAGAACCTGTTCGGCGGCAAGTACACGCGCACGATGAGCTACTGGCAGAATTCCGAACTTTCCGCGCTCGGCCATCCCGCCAGCGACAGGGAAAAGGCGCTGCTGGCGCCCTACCCCGGCCGCGTGCCGGCCGATGTCATGGACGGCAGCTGGCGCCCGCCGGTGAATGACGGCACCGGCCAGGACCGCAAGGTGATGAAGGTGGCGTTCGACCTGCTGAAGAGTCAGGGCTACGCCGTTAGGGATGGTGTCCTGCTGGACCCAAAGGGAACTCCCTTCGGTTTCGAGATCCTGACGGCGTCGCAGGACGAGGAACGCTTTGCCGCCATCTATCAGCGCTCGCTGGAAAAGATCGGCATCGCGGTGACCATCCGCAGCCTCGAGGCCGACCAGATCCAGTCGCGCAAGCAGCGTTTCGACTTTGAGGTTCTTGTCGGGTCGAGCGGGTTCAGCAACTCGCTGTCTCCCGGTATGGAGCAGAACCTTCGCTGGGGTTCTTCAGAGGCCAAAAGAGAAGGTTCATTCAATCTGGCCGGCGTCGCCGATCCGGCGGTCGACGCGGCGATCGACGCGATGCTGAGAGCACGGACCAAGGAAGACTATGTCGCCGCCGTGCGCGTGCTCGACCGATTGCTGATCTCCGGCAATTACATGGTGCCGATGCAGTACAACGCGCAGCAATGGCTCGCTTACTGGAATTACCTGGACCATCCCAAAAAGACGCCCATATTCGGTTATCAATGGCCGACCTGGTGGCGCAAGCCGAACTGAGCGTGGCCGAGATCGGTCTCGCTGAAACGTTCGGCTGCAGGAGATCAAGATGAGCGATGACAATTCCATTACCGTCGACGTGGTTTCCGACGTCGTCTGCCCCTGGTGCTTCGTCGGCCAGAAGCGGCTGGATAAAGCGATTGCCGCTGCCGGCGACGTTGAGGTTCATGTGCGCTGGCGGCCGTTCCAGCTCGACCCGACCATCCCGCCCGAGGGCAAGGACCGGCGCGAATACATGCTGGCCAAATTCGGCAGCGACGAGCGCATCCGTCAGATGCATGCCCGCGTAGAGCCGCTCGGCGAAGCCGAAGGCATCGATTTCGCTTTCGACGCCATCAAGGTCGCCGCCAACACGCTGGACGCGCATCGTGTCATCCGCTGGGCCGGTGCCGCCGGTGAAGCCGTGCAGAACCGGCTCGTGCGCCGGCTGTTCCAACTGTATTTCGAGAAAGGCGGCAATATTGGCGACCACGCCGTGCTGATCGATGCCGCCCGCGAGGCCGGCATGGACGCTGCCGTGGTCGAAACGCTCCTGCCGACCGATGCCGACGTCGAGGAGGTGCGCACAGAAATCGCCACGGCATCGCGGATGGGGATCACTGGCGTGCCGTGCTTCCTGCTCGAAGGCAAATACGCCGTCATGGGCGCGCAGGACGCCGACACGCTGACTGATGCCATCCGCCAAGTCGCGGCCGCAAAGGCCAAGGGCGAGCTGGAAAAGGCCGGCTGACCGAAGTTATTTCACCGTCACCTTGGCTTTGCTGAGGAAGAAGCCATGCCCGTTGCTGCCCGTGCAGGTCAGTCCCTTGGTTGACGACTGGCAGGTAAACGGCCCTTTGCTCCAGCTGTTGCCATAGGCCAGCTTCGCGACATCGCTGCAGCAGCCCTGCTCTCCCGGATTCTTGATCAATGTCGCCGGGCCGTTCGGCCCAAGGATCACGGTGACGTAGCTGGGCTCGACGCGCGAACAGCTCAGTTCCGGACCGCCATCCTGTGGTTCGTAGGTGCTGGTGCCGCCCTTCGGCGTGTAGATGCAGCCGATGTTGCCGGACGGAGCATTGAACTCGATTTGCCCTTCGGCGCTTGCCGGAATGGTCTGGCTGACGGCATGCGCAAGAGGCAGCCAGGCAAAGAGCGTCACCATTGCGGGAACGGCTGCGCGTGCAAGCATTGGGGAGCTTCCTTGTTGGGGACCGGACATGCATCGGTGCCGACAGTGCCCGGCAAGGTTCATTCCAGTGCGCTTGATTGTCAAACGGTGTTGAGCTGCAGCTAAAAAGCGCGTGCCCCCTCATGAACAGTCGCTTTACAGGAGCGACGATCTTGCGTGCCCAACCGTGATGGCCGGTGAAATGATTCGGGCGACCTGGGGCGATCACGGACGGCAATTTTTCGGGCGATCCGGTTAGCGCGCGGTGGGAAAACCGGCCGACGGGCAGGCCTTTTGGTCACAAAGCCGTGTATGAGCCTTCCCTCAGGGAATATTTTCGCACATCTGAGCGTTCTCGCAACACATTGAAACAAAGGACAAATTCGGCCCAAAGACGGCGGTCTCGCAGCACCAACTGTTGCCTCATGGCAACGGGGGTGGGCTGCCTCACATTCGCCGGCATAAAATTCATAGAAAATGATCAATTGGTGTTACTATCCGTAACAAAACTAAAAAAGGTTTGGGCGGGATTGTGATTCGGGTCGACAGACCGCGACGTTCAATATCGGCACTTTGGAACCGCGACGCCCCCGCCGGGCCGTCGCCCCTGACGCCAGTATCATCGATGCGGACCTTCTGGGGACTGATGCGGGCCTACTGGTTCTCGGACCGGTGGAGAGAGGCCTGGGCTCTTACCGTCGTCCTCGCACTCATCATAGCCCTGTCGAGCAAGGCCGACGTCTGGTTTACCGTGTTGGCGGGCGAACTGGCAGCCTCAATCGCTTTTTTTCACGACGCCGCGAATACCACGCCCCTTGAATCGGTGCTTACCAATGCCGGCCTGCTTGTGCTGCTGGTCGTGTTCAAGGACATGGGAATCATAGGCGCCTGCAAATTTGTATCGGCGACATTGCATCGCAAATGGCGCGCCTGGTTGAACGCGCGTTTCAATGCGGCGCTGCTCGATACCAACCATACGCACTACCACGCTCAGAATGGCTCGCCAGATGCGCCAGCGCCCGACAACATCGATCAGCGCGTGCAGGAATCGATCAAAGACATGGCGGGCGGCGCCATCGGGCTTGCCCAAGGTGTCTTCGGCGTCTTCACCTCACTTTATTTTGTCGGCGGCGCTTTGCTGGCGAATTCCGTGGAGGTAAAAGGCCTGGATGCCCTCGGCAGCTATGGCAGCGCCGTCCTCGCTCTGCTGGCGGTTGCCATCTATGTGCCCGTCAATACCTGGATCGCGATCAAACTCGGCGGAATGCTGGAGTGGCTCAATGTCAGGATGCAGAAGGCCGAAGGCACCTATCGCAGCGAGCTGATCACCTTGTTGCGCCGCAGTTTCCATGTGTCGGCGTCGCAAGGCGAAGACGTGCAAAAGACGATACATGGACGGCTCTATCTGGATATCGATACCACCTGGTCGAAGCTCAACATCGTCAACACCCTCTATGCGGGATTCGAATCGGTCTATAATTTCGTCGGGGCCAAAGTTGTCGCCTACGGACCTGGTCTGGTGCCGTTCATCCACAACGGCGTCGACCTCAAGGGCTACATAACCGGTTCCGAGCAGGTCAACGCGCTGATCAGCAAATGTTCCTGGTTCATCCATGTCATGCCGAGTCTCGCCACCTTGCGGGCCAACAGCCAGCGCGTCATTGAATTGGCGCACGCCATTGAAAACGTCCAACAGCCGCAGGAATTCTACAGCCAGACCGGCCGTTCCGATTTCCACTATGCCAGCCAGAACCCGGTCTTCGGCCTGACCATCCAGAAGCTTGAACTGGCGCATCAGGGTGAAGACGCCACGCCGTTCCTGAGCGCAGCCAATCTGCGCTTTCGGCGCGGCGAGTGGGCATTCCTCAAGGGCGAATCCGGCTGCGGCAAGACTTCGCTGATCAAGGCGATCAACGGCTTGTGGCCTTATGGCCGCGGCACCATCGTCTTCCCTGACGGTGTGAGGAGCTTCTATGCCGCCCAGGAGGTCAAGCTGCAGCAGGTGTCGCTGAAGCAGCTGGTGTGCCTGCCCGGCTCCGAGGACGACTATGGCGATGCGCAGGTCGCGGCAGCCCTGCACAAGGCCGGCCTTGGCGATTTCATCGAACACATGGCCGATGAAAGCCGCGAGGGAAAGATCTGGGACCAGCTGCTGTCCGGCGGCCAGAAGCAGAAGCTGGTGGTGGCCCGCATCGTGCTGCAGCAACCGGGACTGCTGTTCCTCGACGAAGCGACCGGCGCGCTCGATCCGGATGGCAAGATCGCCTTCCACCAGGCCATCAAGGACAACTGTCCCGATGTCACGGTGATCAGCATCATGCATGAGGCGGTGGCGCCACGCTCGGCCTCGGGCGAGGAATTCTACCACAGCGTGGTCGCGATCGCCGACGGCGTCGCCACCAAGAGGCCGCTTGTTCCGAACCTTCCGCGCGAGCTCACCACCATCCTTACGCAGCCGCGGCCGGTCGAGGACAAATGGATGCGTTTTTCACGCCGGCTGAAGCAGAAATAGCAGCCACGCCGAAGCGCGTTCCGCCACTGGCGGCGGGGCACTCGCTCCCTCCCCCTTCAATAATCATCACAGTCTCGCGATTGGGCGGCTCCCGGCTGTTTTCCGCCACCCCCGCGATTGACTCGCCAAGATGCGCTCCTATGTTGCGCCCGCTCGCTGAATTCCAACTCGAACCCGCGAGCAGAAAGGTCACCGCGCCATGCCTGGCGACAGTAGTCGAACGCAACCGCCGTCCGCCTCGATGTGACCTCTAACGGCTCACGTCCCGCCGGACGGCAAGGAGTGAGCCATGAACGAATTTACCCCCGTCGTAGCAAGCGACGATGCCGTCGCTATCGCGCGTATCCTTGCCAATGATCACGTCGCCGATGTCGTCGAGGCCCTGAACCGGGAATCTCGCGATACCGCGATAGAACTGCTTTGCGAAATGCCGTTCGAGCGGCTGGTCGAGATCTTCGACCAGCCTGAACTCGACGGCGCCTCCGATCTGGCCGAGGCGCTGCCGCGCGCCAAAGCGTGCAAGCTCCTGACCGCCATGTCGGTCGACCGCGCCGCCGATATCCTGCGCGAACTGGACGAACCGGCGAGCTCCGAGCTGCTCGGCGGGTTGGTCCCGCCGCTGCGGGCAACGCTGCTTTCCATTCTCGGCTATCCCGAAGGCAGCGCCGCCTCGATCATGACGACCGAATTCGTCAGCGTGCCGTCGGACTGGTCCGTCGGGCGCACGCTCGACTACATCCGCAAGGTGGAGCGGACGCGGGAGACCGTCTACGCCATCTACATCGTCGATCCAGACACGCATGTGCTGGTGCGCTCGACCGGCCTGCGCCGGCTGATCACCGGCGAGCCGGACGATCCGATCCTGTCGGTGGCGCCGGATCGCGCCCCGGTGACGGTGACGCCGCTGACCGATCGCGAGACACTGGCGCAGACGATCTCCAAATATGACCTGCTCTCGGTTTCCGTCGTCGACGACGGCAAGATCCTCGGCATCGTCACCATCGACGACATCATCGACATCATGATCGAGGAGACGACCGAGGACGCGCACCGTTTCGGCGGCATGGAGGCGCTCGACGAGCCCTACATGAAGATGAGCTTTCTCGCGATGATCAAGAAGCGCGGCGGCTGGCTGTGCGCGCTGTTCATCTCGGAGATGCTGACCGCCAACGCCATGCAAAGCTATGAAGGCGAACTGGAGAAGGCGATCGTGCTCACTCTGTTCATTCCGCTGATCATGAGCTCGGGCGGCAATTCCGGTTCGCAGGCGACCTCGCTCGTCATTCGCGCGCTGGCGCTGCGCGAGATCGGCCTTCGTGACTGGTGGCGGGTGGCGTTGCGCGAATTGCCAACCGGCCTGGTACTCGGCGCCATGCTTGGCGTGGTCGGCATCTGCCGCATCGCGCTCTGGCAGTATATGGGCTTCTACGATTATGGGCCGCATTGGCCGCTGATCGCGGCGACCGTGGGGGCAGCCCTTGTCGGTATCGTCACCTTCGGCTCGCTGTCGGGGTCGATGCTGCCGTTCGCGCTGAAACGGATCGGCTTCGATCCGGCGAGCGCCTCGGCGCCGTTCGTCGCCACGCTGGTCGATGTCACCGGCCTGGTGATCTATTTCTCGGTGGCGCTGGTCATCCTGCGCGGCACTTTGTTGTAATAAGCTTCAGGCCTCCCATCGCGGTGGCACAGCGGCTGCCATGGGGGGTTCTTCAAGATCGAGCGCGCGGGCGTCAATCGACCCGCACGCCGTTCTTCACGCGGTAGGTGGGCTTGTACATGGTGACCAGTTCCTCCGCTGCCGTCGGGTGGACGGCCATGGTGCGGTCGAAATCATCCTTGGTGACGCCGGCCTTCAGCGGAATGCCGAGCAACTGCGCCATCTCGCCGGCGTCCGGCCCGAGGATGTGCGCGCCGAGCACTTTTCGCGTGGCGCCATCGACCACCAGCTTCGTCAGCATCCTTTCGTCGCGGCCCGACAGCGTGTGCCGCATCGGCCGGAATGTGGCGCGGTAGATTTCGATATCGGCGTAGCGCTTGACGGCATCGTCCTCGGACAGCCCGACGGTGCCGATCTCCGGCTGTGAGAAGACGGCGGTCGGAATGGTGTCGTGGTCGGGCGCGGTCGGATTGCCCTTGAATGCGGTCTCGATGAAACACATGGCCTCGTGGATCGCCACCGGCGTCAACTGCACGCGGTTGGTGACGTCGCCGATCGCCCAGATGTTGTCGATGTTGGTGCGGGAATATTCGTCGACAACGATGGCGCCGGTTATGCCGAGCTCGATACCGACGCCTTCCAGGCCCATATTCTCAGTGTTTGGGAGGCGGCCGATGGCGAGCATGACCTGGTCGATCGTCAGTACCTTGCCGCCGGTGACCAACGCATCCAGCCTGCCGTCCGGCCGTTTGCGGACCCATTCCGACACGGCGTGGCAGAGGATCTTGATCCCCTTCCTTTCCATGGTTTCGTGCAGCATGTGCCGCAGGTCCATGTCGAAGCGTGACAGTATCTCCTTGCCGCGATAGACCAGCGTGGTGTCGACGCCCAAGCCATGGAAGATATTGGCGAATTCGACGGCGATGTAGCCTCCGCCCTCGATCATGATCGCCTTCGGCAGTTGCTTGAGGTCGAAAACCTCATTGGAAAAGATGCAATGCTCGTGACCGGGCAGCGCCGGGTGCGGCGCCGGCCGGCCGCCGGTGGCGATCAGGATCTGGTCGGCGGTGACGGTGCGGTCATCGCCCAGGAGATGCACGACATGCGGGTCGACCAGCATGGCGCGCGAGTGGAACGTCTCGCCGCCGGCGCCTTTCACGTTCTTTTCGTAGATCGCTTCCAGACGGGCAATCTCGCGGTCCTTGTTGGCGACCAGCGTCGGCCAGTCGAAGCTCGCCTCCGGCACCGTCCAGCCATAGCCGGCGGCGTCGGCAAAATGCTCGGGAAATTGCGAGGCATAGACATAGAGTTTTTTCGGCACGCAGCCACGGATGACGCAGGTGCCGCCATAGCGGTATTCCTCCGCGATGCCGACACGCTTGCCGAGCGCTGCCGCCACGCGCGCCGCTCTCACCCCGCCGGAGCCGCCGCCGATCACGAAGAGATCGTAGTCGTAACCGCCCATGCTGCTGTTCCTTGCCTCAAGAAATGTTTGAGACAGGTAGGCCGCATGAAGCCAAAAGAAAAGCCCGATTTCCACCGGGCTTTCTGGTCCAGCGGCAAGGATGCCGGTGGCGAAATCAGACGTCTTAGTTCTTCGGCGCTTCCGGCTGGTCACCGTCTGCGGGCGCATCGCCGTCGGCAGGTGCAGCGCCATCGGCAGGTGCAGCGCCATCGGCGGGGGCAGTTGCGTTATCCGGCGCAGGCGCGGCCGGAGCAGCGGCCTTCGCGGCTGCTGCCAGCGTTTCGCCGACCTGCTGGGCGAGATCGCGCGCCAGGCCGTTCTGCCAGATGTCGGCGGCCTTGACCAGTTCGCGCGTCACGTTGGGGCCGTTGTCGAGCAGCTTCTTGCCGGCATCGGAATTGTAGAAGGCGGCGATGTCGGTGAGATCCTTCTCGGAGAACACCTTGGCATAGGCGAGCGCTGCTTCCTTCTCCAGATCGGCACGGCGCGAGGCCAGCGCCAGTGCCTTCTCGCTGACGGTCTTGCCGATCAGCTCCTGCATATCAGGGTTCTTCTGGATGAGCTGCTGCTCGAGCGAGGCCGCTGCTTGCGGCAGGATGTTGTCGAACGAGTCGGTCGCGTGGATTGCCGTGACCGCCGCCCGTGCCGCCTTCAGATGCGATTCCGTGATCTCCTGCGAGAACGCCGGGGAAGAGAAGGCGAAAACGGCCGAAGCCGCCAGAACGGCGCAAAGATTGCGAACCCGGTTATGCAACATCATGATCGGTAGAACTCCCTGGTTTTCGGGCGGCATGGACGGTTTGGATGCCGTCGCCGCCGGCGATGATGGCCGCTGACGCCAGCCCGATGAAAAGACCATGCTCGACCACACCAGGAATGGCATGGAGAGCATTCGAAAGCGCTCTTGTATCCGGAATGCGGCCAAAAGATGCATCGAGGATAAAATGGCCGCCGTCTGTAACAAAAGGCTGGTCCCCCGTCATCCTCAATGTAACCGGGCCGGAAAGGCCGAGACTTTTGGCCGCTGCCGCGACCGCGATTTCGGTCGCGCACAGGCCGAATTGGTTGACTTCGATCGGCAAGGGAAACCGGCCAAGGGTGTCGACCATCTTCGAGCGATCGGCAATGACGATCATGCGCTGAGATGCCGCCGCGACGATCTTCTCGCGCAGCAGCGCGCCGCCGCCGCCCTTGATCAGTGTCAGCGCCGCGTCGATCTCGTCGGCGCCGTCGACGGTGAGGTCGAGCTCGGGCGTTTCCTCAAGCGTCGACAGCGGCACGCCGAGTTCGCGGCAAAGGGCTGCAGTGCGCTCCGACGTCGGCACGCCGATGACGGTCAAGCCCGCGGCGATCTTTTCGGCCAGCAGCCGCACGAATTCGTCGGCCGTCGTCCCGGTGCCGATGCCGATGCGCATGCCGTCGCTGACATGGGCAAGGGCTGCCCGCGCGGCCTCGACTTTCAACTGCCTCGCATCCATGCTCGCCCCAGGGGTTTGGCTTGGTTCTGATTTTTCTGGATGCGCGCTCCTAGCACTTTTGCCCGCAGGGTCAAAGACTTTGGCTCGCACCGGCTTGCCTGAAAGAAGCGCAGCCGCTATCGCCTGCCTGCAATGCATCAGCCACAGGACAGGCCATGACCCAACCGATCATCGTGTTCGACCTCGACGGGACGCTGATCGACACGGCGCCGGATCTGCTCGACAGCCTCAACCACAGCCTTGCCGCCAGCGAGCTTGCCGCTGTCGACGAGGCCGGCTTCCGGCGTTTTGTCGGCCAGGGCGGACGGGTGATGATCGAGCGCGCGCATACCGCGCAGCAGAAATCGCTGGCGGTGGAGGAGCACGACAGGCTGCTGAAGGTGTTCCTCGACCACTACACACTCAACATCCCCGGCAAGTCGCGCCCCTACCCCGGTGTCGTCGAAGCCATCGCCCGCTTCGAGAAGGCCGGCTATCTGCTCGCCATCTGCACCAACAAATATGAGGCGAATTCGAAAGCGCTGATCGAGGCGCTCGGCCTGACAAAGCATTTCGCCGCGATCGCCGGCCAGGACACGTTCGCCTTCCGCAAGCCCGACCCGCGCCATCTGACCGAGACCATCCGGCTCGCCGGCGGCGATCCGCATCATGCGCTGATGGTCGGCGATTCGCAGACCGACATCGACACCGCCAAGGCAGCCGGCATTCCGGTGGTCGCCGTCGATTTCGGCTACACCGACCGCCATGTCAGAGAATTCGAGCCGTCGGCGGTGATTTCGCATTTCGACGCGCTGACGCTCGACCTGGCGGAACGGCTGATTGCAGCTGCGGCCGGCTGAGCGAAACGGGCGATTGCGCGGCAGCGCCTGCCCTCGCCTATTTCAGGCACAGAAGGCCGGCGCATCGCCTTGACTTCACAACCCTGCCTCCCTTATATCGCGGCTCGCTTGGCCTTCGGGCAACGAGCGGGCGATTAGCTCAGCGGGAGAGCACACCCTTCACACGGGTGGGGTCGCAGGTTCAATCCCTGCATCGCCCACCATTTTCTTTCCCTGAACAGCGCACTCCAAGCCAGCACTCCTAGCAGCTGCAACTCGCCCCTTCCCCACCAAAATTCTTCTACGCGAATTTCAAGGCGCTTGAGTAGCTCGTGTAGCTCTGGAACTGGCAGACATCGGAGCCGTTGCGCACCTTCATCTGCTCGAGATCCCAGAACGAAACCTCGATGTGATCGTTGGCGCAATAGACCGTGTATTTTTCAGGCTCCAGCGCGTTGGCTTTCTGCAGCGGCATGGAGACGGCTGGAATGCAAAGCGCGGAAAGTGCAAGCATGACGGCGTGACGCGTGCGCATGTAAAAACCTCTGGAGTGAGAACAGCCCGTATTTGTCGCGACGATAGTGAGCGGCGCATCGCGGCTTTTTTACGCGCCCTTGTCTTCGCCCCGCTCGGGCCTTCAGTGTTTCTATATGCTGGTCCATATCTCCAATGTGTTGGCCTTGATGATCGGCACCGCACGGGCTGTCACCAGTCGGCCAGCGGCAACCGTGAGGTCGGCGGCCAGCAGTTCGGCGGCGCCACGGTCGGCGTCGTTGTAGGGGTTGTAGCGAACTTCGTTCTTGCCGGCGGCAGCGGCGACACGTTCTTCGCCAGGGTTTGGAATGCCCCAGCCCAAGGCCCGCATTTTTGCGGAAAGCGCCCCGGCGTCCTCGCGCGCCATGCCGGCGAACTGGACGTAAACCGTCTGTGGGCTCTGCTGGATACGCAGCCGGTCCTTCAGCGTGTTGAGTGCGTTGCGATCCTGCTCACCGATAACAGTCTGGCCGTCGGCTGCCGAAAGGGCGAGATCGGCAACCGCCCGGCGCGCGCCGGCAAACACAGCCAGCCAGTCCGGGCGTTCCCACAATTCAGGCGGTACCCCAAGCAGGGTCTCAAGCACGTTGCGGCGCCCCGCCGGTGTCAGCCCGCTTATGCTTTGCAGGCCGGCCATCTCGACGAGAGCCGCGACGATCTTCTGCCGTTCGACCACCGGAAGGTCTGCGTCTTCGAGGACGGCAATCAGGTCACCGCGCAGTGCATCATTTGCGCCGTCGAGCAGCTTGACGCGAGCCGCCAGTTCGTCGGCCGCGGTTCCATTGGGGCCGCGGTTCTTCAGTGAATCCGTCCATTCGATGAGAGGGTCGAAATTGAGGCTCGTGAGCCTTTCAAGCTCGGCAACCGGGAGCCGATACTGCTCGACGTTGAACGCCCCCGTAGCGTCGGCTGGAATGAAGAACGCATCGACCTCAAATTCCGGCTCCCTCACCTCTCCCTTCACGGCCGCCGACACCGAGGACACCGCGAGCTTCCAATAGGCATAAGGGACCGGCACGCCGTCGACCGGCTGGTCCGCGGGCCGGAAGACAGGACCACTGAAGATGGTCACCCGATTGGCGAGCGGATTGTGCTGCGAGCGAACCCAGTTTTCGAGCGGCACCCATCGGCTGCTGTAGAAAGTACGCGGCTGCGGCATCGTGTTTGGCAGGAAAGAGGCATACTGCGCCAGCTTGAGCGCCGCCGTTGCCGGATCGCCGGCGAACTCCGGACCCCAGGCGATGTCGCTGGCACTTGCAAATCGCGCCGCCAGCCAGGGTCGGTCCGCGCGAAAGTACCAGTTGGGACGAGGCTGGTAGTCGGCCGACAATCGGCTGTCGGGTTTCAGTCTGCTGGCGGTGAATTGCAGCGGCAACCTCTGCGACCGATCCAGGTTGACGGCCGAATAGATGGCCATGCGATGAGTTCGGCCCATGACCAGCGAGTAGTTGATGTAATCAAGCGGCGGCGCCACGGCGTCGTTGGCCAGGTCGTCGGTTATCCTGGGCAAGCCGATCGTGGCCCCTATGAAATCGACCTTGTATCCCGAAAGAACGTTAGGCTGTTTGTCTATGTCTTTGCCAAGCAGCGGTTCAAGCGCGGCGCGCAGCGGCGCCGGCAATTGGTCGAGCGCGACCTCGCCGCTTTTGACCTGCCCGGCCAGCTCGACCAGCACCCCCTGTCGCAAATCGGGCGCCAACTTGTCCAGGGACACGCTGCCGAGTTTGAGCTGTTCGACCACAAGCAAGATCGCGGATCGCAAAGTGGCCTGCGTGGCTTGCTGCTCGGCCAGCGTCTTGGCGGCGTCTTCCGCCTTCTTCTCGGCAACGGCAAGTGCAGCCTCGGCTCGCTGGCGTGCGTCTTCCGTCTTTTCAAGGGCGGTGGAAAGCTTTCCATTGAGCTTTGCGACCTCACTCGCCGTCGTCTCGGCATCCTTGCGCGCGTCAACAGCGTCATTTCTCTGGACGTAGGCGAAATAGGTGGTTGCCCCAAGGATCGCGGCCAGGATGGCAAACAGCGCGATCAATATATTCTTGCTGCGATCGCGCTGCTTCTGGCTGTCGGTCTCCGCCTTGGCGCTCGCCTCGACGAACTCGGCGATGTCCGGCCCCTGCGGCAGCTCCGCCGCCTCCTTCAGCGCTTCGCCGCGCAGGAGATAGCCGGGATAGCCGGTGTTCTTCCATTGCCGCGCCTGGGCGGCCACGCGAATGCGAAAGCGCTCGGTCAGCTCGTCCGAACTCAGTTCGTCGTCCGATGCGAAGCCGTCGCCGGATTCGGCACCGTCTTTGGTCGCGACGGCCATTGATTCAGGAACGGCGATGGCGACCGTTCCTGAATCGTTGATTTCACGCGATGCCGATTCGGAGTCAACCGCGACGGCAATTGGCTCTGTTGTTTCGAGCCCACCGCCACCTGCGAAAGACGCGAGCCGCACCGGGCTGACGTCGGCTGAGGTGATGCCCGGCCGCGTGACTAGTTCGGCGGACCAATAATCGAGTATGCGCTGCGCCGCGCGCCGGTCGGATTCCCGCGCGATGGTGCTGCCGGCGCGCCGTGCCTTGGCCAGGAAGTCGCGGATGGCCTGCGCATCGGGGGCCGTGTTGTCGATGCTGGCTTCCGTCGTCTCGGCGCCGGCCTTGTCGCTGCGGCTCATCGATGGGTCGACGGCTTCATTGCTGCTGGCGATGCGCATCAGCTCGAGATGTGCGATCCGGATGTCGCTCAGCGAAATAAAATCGGCCGGAGTTTCGGTCTCCGTGCCTGTCGCAAGTTCATCGCTCATGGCCCCAGGTCCTCAATGATCTTGTGCAAAGGCGTGCTGACGCGGACGATCGAGGCGCATTCCGTTTTCAGCGCCAGATCGACCTGGACGAAGCGTTGCTGGGCCTCGTCCCGATAGGCTTCGAAGGCAAGGATGAAGGCGGTATCGACGGTCTCGCGCGATAGCTGGTCGTTGACGTCGGTGGAGTAGTCGACGAGCGTCGCCCGCCACGCTCCAGTGGGGTCGAGGTCGGCAAGAACCTTGACCTTCACTTCCAGGTTTCGCCACAGCGGCGAAAACTGGAACGGCAGCGACTTGTCCGCCGCAGCGCCCCCTTCTATCGGCTCGATCATGTCGGTAAGGCTGGCCAGCTTGTTGTCGATGTCCTGCCATAGCTTGTGCTCGACGACGCGCGCATAGATGGTCGAGGACAGCACCATGATCGCGTCATGCGCGGCCTTGATCAAGGGCACGGACGGCTCTTCTGCAGGAAGTTTGCCGGCTATCGTATCTAGACCGGTGGCCAAAAGTCCGAAGGGCAGGTTCTTTGCCGTGACGAAAATCTGCTGGTTGAGCCGCGACGGCACGACGCGCAGCACGGTGCGCACGTCAAACAGCGCGTCGTAGGCGTCCGGAGACTTGTTATCGATGGCAGCCTGCAACTTGATCGCAGCCGCCTTGAGGTCGTCGAGCCAGGCCTGCTCGATATCGTGAAGCGCCGGCCCCGCCGGCAGTTCCATGACCGACTCTCCGATAGAGACACAGAAGAGCTTCAATATTTTGAGGAAATTGCGCATGACGCGGACCTGCTCCAGGTCGGCCCCCATGTCGCGGGCGGCGACCAGCAGGTTCTGGAAGCTGCCGATGCCGTATTGAAAACTCTGCAGATGGTCATGCAGGTCCTTGTAGGTCTTGAGGACATCGATCTGGCTGGTGACATTGGTGAGGCCGTTGTCGGCGGCAAGCGTGGCCTGAATGTCCTTGGACTGCTGGTTGACGGCGTTGAAGCCTGCGAGCGCGGTGTTGACCCGATCGTCGGTCGTCATGCCGGGCAACTCGGCCGTCGGTTTCTGGCCCGCGGCGAGTTCGTCCAGATAGGCCTTGAACCGGGCCGCGCACTGCGGATTTTGCGCCACGACGGCAGTCATAAGCGCCTGCGACAGTTTATTGGTCAACGCATAGTCAAGGATGTTGAACCAGACTGTAAGCGCCGCCCCCTGGAGGTTGATGGCGCCAGCGACGATTCCAGCGTCCTTGGTTACCTGCAACCAATCGGGAGGCAATGGGTAGAGATCAGCCAGTTGAAGCCTGAGGTCGAAATAGGCGCTGATCTCTGAACTCCCTGGTGTTTGGTGTCTGGCGTTATAAACCGTCACATCCGAAAAATTTTACATGCCGTAGTCCCAAATCGCCGCGCATCGAGCTGCGCCATCGGTCTGCATAGCTCACCATCTACACAGGCTTGGCCGCGAGGTCCTGGATGATGGTGTCGATCGCAATGCCCTCGTTGCGATAATATGTGCTTTTGGTAGGCGCGTTGGGCTCGGTGAGCCAGCCTCCGCTGTGATGCAGCGCAATCAGGTTCCAGTCGGTGTCGAAGACCGGCGAGCCCGACGAACCCGGCAGTGTGTCGGTCAGATACTGGACGCGGCCGCCGCCGACGAAGGCCACGACATTGGCGACGAACGAAATCTGTTTCTGCGCACCGCCGGGATGCTGGATGATATTGACGTGATCGCCGACCTTCACGGCCATGGGCTTCATGTCCAGCTCGCCCCACTTGGAAGCATCGCCCTTGATGCGGACGGCTGACCAATCATTGTCGTTGGAGGTACGAAGAGGCACGGCGGTGTCGATGTCGAACTGGTCGAGCGGCGCGTCGAGCCCGGCAACGGTGCGCTGATAGTTGAACTGGACCACCGTGCCCGCCAATGAAGCGTCGTCAGGCAAGACATGGTTGTTGGTGATCAGTATCCCGCCGGTGGTCATGAAGCCGGTGCCGGAGCTGCCATCCGCACGCTTGATGCGCACCACCGATCTTGCCCTGACAAGGCCGAGTTCGAGATAGCTGATCGGCACCAGCGTGCTCTTGTCGCCAAGGATTTTTTCGAGCTGGGCCGGCGCCGTCGCGCCGCTCCAATTGGCGGTCGCGGGGCCTTCGACCGGCGGCGGCGGGGCGTGCTGCTTTGCCTGCAGCAGTGCTTGGTCGCCGGGATTCTCATCGAGTGCAAAGGCGACGAGGTCATCGGCCCTGGTCTCCTGCTTTGCGCGCTGGACAATCGCAAACCAGTTGTTGATCGCCTTGTTGTCAAAGGCGATCTGGGCAGTCGAAAGACCGACACCTTTGGCAACACGCACGCCGTCGCCGATCATCGGGTAGAGGTTGGCGAGGATGCGGTTGAGACTGTTCAGTTCGGATTGCGTCCATTCGGTCATGGGATTCCCTCCGACCCTAAGCCTTCTTCTTCCGCTTGCGTGATCCCGCCCGCATCGCAATTTCGGTGCCGCGAACCGTTTCGTACTGGTCGGCATCGATCAACGATTGGTCGAAGCTGACGCCGGTCATTTCGGAGATTTCGGTCAGCGGGTACATGGCGCCGATGAACTCGTCGGAGACGGTAAACTCCAGCTCCGTGTCCGACAGATCCTGTTCGAGCACGAAGCCATAACTGGCGATGCCGTCACTGACGCGGGCGACCACCACCTTCCAGAAGCGGCGCGGCACCGGCGCGCGAAGACTGGTGCCTTTGGAACCCTTGCCGGCAAAGGTCCGGTCATCATCGGCGAGGACCGGCCCGGCGAAGACGCAAAGCCGCTCGCTCGCCGCCTCCGACAGGACGTGATTCTCGAGATCCCCCCAGTTCTTCTCGCCGCTGTCGGAGCGGTTGTAGCCTTCGACCTGGGGCGAGCAGTTGGTGACATGGAAGGAGCAGACATTGCCCCTGAGCAGCAGCTCGAAGGTGCTGCCCCAGGCCACGTCATCGCGCCTGACGATATGGCCCTTGTCGAAGGCGCCCTGATCCTGGGTGTAGAAGACGTCGGGGATCTGGTACTTGTCGTCGAGCCGCAGATCCGGGAACCAGCGCTCGCTGAACAGGCCGCCGCGCGAATAGTTGCGGCCCTTTTCCGGCTCGCGCAGGTTGCTCTCCTCGGTGACGTTGGAGGCGGTGAACAGCGCCAGCCGCCGCTTGGCGTGCATCTTGAGCGAAAAATTCTGGTAGTCTAGCCGCGTGCCCCCGTCTCTAAGTGGCGCCAGCACGGAGAGGTCGGTGGCCTCAGGCATCGGCACAACGACCGGCGCGAGTTTAGTGCCGCCAGAGAGAAATTTCTCGTCGTAGCCCTTATAGCCGGCATAGTCCGCGACCGTTTTGGGAACGAATGCGCCGCCTGGAGGGGTCGGCTTGGCCGCTTCGAGCTCGACCGATTCCGTGACCGCTTCATGGGCAGGCGTTGCGCCGAGCGAGACGGTGATGCGCAACGGCACTTCGAAGGTGACGCTGCCGCCCGGCGAAACGACGACGCCTCCGGATGGAGGCGTCTGGGTGGCGACGCCCGGGATCTGCTGGACGCCGCCGACTTCAACCAGGTTTACGCCCTCGGCCGGCGACCCGCTGTCCGCCTTGTTCCACCATGCGCCCCAATCGTTGGGGCCGCCGCTGGCGGCGCCGGCGAAATTGAGGCCGAGATCGACGACACGCTGGTCGTTGGCGAGCGCGCCGGTGGGCACGGCGTAGTTGCGCTCGAGATAGCGGCCGGCGAAATGCAGCGCCACGACCTCGCCGGTGGCGAGGTTGATCATGGCGGTGCCGGAGTTGCCGCCAGTGGTCGAGCAATCATGTGTCGCAGCGCTGACGATCTTGCCGAAACTCTCCGTATCGAAGCCGCCCTGCAGCATGCCCGGTTGCAGGCGCTTGACCTGGAAACGATTGCGCATGAGCTCGTTCTGGACATCGACCGCGTTGCGATTGTCGAACGCGGGATAGCCGATGGCGACGACTTCCTGGCGCAGCATATCGCGCGCGTCGGCGACCGCGAGCGACAGCGGCGTGATGTTGTCGGGCAGGCCTTCGACTTCGAGGATCGCCATGTCCCAATAGGGATGGATCATCCGGACATTGCGGATCTTGAAGACGTTTCCTGCCGCCGAATCGCGCTTGAAGTCGATGCCGGCGGCGCGGCCGTTGATGAATTGCAGATTGCGGTCGCCAAGGCCGTCCGCAAATATCTGCGCCACATGACGGTTAGTCATCAGCAGGTTGCGGCCGACGACGAAGCCCGTGCCGCCGTAAGGGATATTGGTGTTCCACAACAGTTCGATGCGCCCGATCGCCGGCAGGGCGGCTTCGATGCGCTGCTTCAATGCGGCCTCGCTGGTAAGCTTCGTCCACAGCGAATGGCCAGGTGTCGGAGCGCCGTCGAAAGTCAGCGTCGTAAAGGTGCCATCCTTGATGTCATAGACCGGCCGCAACTCCGGGATGATTATGGCTTCCAGATCGGAAAGCTGCTCGGGCGCGACTTCGGCGCCCCGCGCGAGGCTCTCCATGCCAGCGCGCGCCGATTCAAACGCCGCCTCCGTCTTGCCGGCTTCCGCAGGCGCAAGGGATTCCAGGCCGCCGCCTGCCATCGTCTCCACGTTGCCGAGGACCGATTCAGTCCCCTCGCCCCCGGTGACGAGATCGAGATATTGACGGATTCGCTGCTCTCTGCTGACCGGCATAGTCGCCCCCAAAGGTTCTGTCGAAGTAAATAACTGTATTGCCCCATTTTAGACTGGTGCAATTCTGACCGGCAGGCAAGGAAACAAATCAACTTGCGTCGAATATGACCGGGGCGCAACGTCGGCATGTCTCTTTGCCCGCAGTCGCTCGCGCGATGTATGACGCTCGCATTATTTCAGCGATGCTGTATGTGATCTCCGTCACATACGCTCACGCTGTTTGCGCCCAGCTATCGCAACAGGCGGAAAGGCCATTGCGGCCGCTCGGTTTTACAGAAATTTTATCACCTATCCATTTTTATCAGTTGGTGCCTGCACGCGCGGCTCCTCTCGCCGCGCGTGCAGGCGGCTTTCCGCCCGGCACGAGCCAGGCACTGGGCGCGACCACTGCGCCAAGCCTTTACAAGGCGTAATCGCAAGGGATGAACGCCGGCCTTTGACGCGGTGCACTCTTGCCTTAGACTTCGGCCCTTAAACTTCGCCGATTGCGGCAATTGGGAATTTGGAACATGGCTTTTGGCGGCCCAAACGACAGAAACGATCTGCCGCGCCTGGCACGCATCGATCCAAAGCTGTTCGATATCCTGTTCAGCGGCTGCAAGGTCGAGCGCTACGCCGCCGGCCAGCATCTGTTCGTCCAGGAAGACGCCGCCGACCGGATCTACGGGGTGATGAGCGGCACGGTGGAAATCTCGATCTATTCGCCCGGCGGGCAGAAGCTGGTGGCCAATATCGAGCTGTCGCGCAGCCTCGTCGGCGAGATCGGCGCGCTTGACGGGCGGCCACGCACCGCCACCGCCATCTGCCTGACCGCTTGCGAGCTGGTTTCGCTCAGCAGGACACAACTATTTGATCGCATTGAGAAAAATCCACCGCTGGCACGCGCGATGATCGAACTTCTGTGCGCCCGGCTGCGCTGGGTCAGCGGCGAACTCGGCGACCAGGCCTTCTTCGGCATCGAGGCGAGGCTCGCCAAACGCCTGGTCTTCCTGGCCAAGGTGATGGCCGACAGCGCCGGCTGGATTCCGATCTCGCAATCGGAACTCGGAGAGTTCCTCGGCGCCACGCGCGAGTCCGTCAACAAGACGCTCAACGACTGGCGCAACCGCTCGTTCATTGCCATCAAACGCGGCGGCCTGCGCATCACCGACACCGGGGCGCTGCGCCATATCGCCGAATCGCAGGACGACGACTGACGCCGATCCCGAATCAGCCCCGGCCAAGACTCAGAGCCGCGAAATCAGGTAGCGCAGCGCCGAGCGGCTGGGCATGAAGAAATATCCACCCCCCTTGGTGGTGACGAATTGCGGCATGTCACGGAGCGTCGTGACCTTTTCCCATGACGGAATGGTGAACCTGCCATCGCCGCCGCGCGAACCAATCGTCGGGTCCTTTTCAGCGACGAGGCCCTGGAACGTGGCCGACGAAACCCAGGTCTGCTGAATGAATTCGTACTGGCGCTCTATGTCGGCGTTGAGGCACATGAACAGCAGCCCCTTTTCGACCTTGCCATTCTTGCCGTCCTGCTTCTGATAGGTGCGGCCGACCCGCAGGATACGATGGCGCTTGCCGATATTGATCTGCGTATCGCGGTCCTCACCCAGCGAGTCGCGTGGGTTGGAACGGCGAATGTGGGCACCAAGCGGGCAGCGATGGCCTTGCGGATCCTCGGCGCCAGCGGCGAAGTTGTTGTCGATGACGCGTCCCGGATGATCGGGGTTGCGCACCAGCGAGCTACCGTTCTGCCAGCGGCCGAGCATCTTGGCGGCAATCCAGTCTTGCGTGATGGCTTGGTTGCCGAGTTGGCTCGCGACCAAGGCTGCAGCCTTTTTGCAGTAGTTGTTGAAGACGTCGACGTGCTGCTCGAACTGGCGAATAACCAGGAATGAACCGTTGCGCCCGAAATCGCGCGGCGGTGGCGGCAGGCCCGGAATCAGCCGGCTACGGCGCACCTGCGAAAGGATTCCAGTCCGATCGCGTGATGCGCTTACCGAGGGCGAGGCTGGATAGAACCCATGCTCATCACGATAGCCGAACAGGAACTCGCCGGGCGCGACCAGATGCATGGGCGCGGCGCCCCTGCTGGCGCGGGTCGTGCCCCGGACAATCGGCTGCGAAATCCCGTCCGCGAAACCGAAATGCTCGTAGGCTGGCCCACGTTCCGACCGATCGTCACGCTTTGCCCCGTCGGACGATTTCGTCTTCGTGTCGGTCGGACCCCGGTTTACGGCGAGCGGCAGTTCGGCGACGACCTTCATGCCTGCACCGGTCGTCTTTCGTCTCACGGTGGCAATCTCGGTCTTCAACCGTCCCAGGTCTTCAGCATAGCAGACGATGACCAGGTCCACAGGGTTCTCCAACGACCCCCACTCCCATTCGTCCGGGCCGTCGCGGCCTCGGTCGTCCAGTATGCGCCCACGCTCGGGATTGCCCATGCCATGGCGAAAGGCGATCGGAAATGTTTCCAGTGGATCGCCCTCCACACCCTCGTCGAGCCCAAACTGCCGCAGGCCACCGGGACCAAAGGCGACTATCATAGCTCGCCCGGCGGGCCTGCCTTCGCCGAAACTCGTCTGCTCGACAACGAAATCGAGCCAGGCTCTGCGCTTGGGCGCCGGCAACTTGTCCGGCACCCGGATCGCAAGCATATGCGAATAAGCGAGCGGGCCGAGCGGGCCGAAGAAGATGGACTGGATCTCGCCGGTTTCCAGCTGCTGCTCGAGAGGCGCCGGAAAGGCAGAGCTGATATTGGCCAGCAGCGAAGTGGTCTTTTGAACGGTGGTTGTTTCGCTCGCCGGGCGCCGTAGCGAACCGAACAAGCTCAGCCAGTCGCGCGCCTCGTTGCCGACGGCGGAAGCAATGCCGCGCCTGACCCGGGAATTGATCCGGATGCGCTCTGTGTTGATTTGGGGATAGGCGGAGTACCAGAACAGGGTCGGCACCTGCTGGCGCCGCGCCCAGCGCTTGAAACGATCGCCGTCGCGCGCGCCGTCCAGGAACAGCCATCGTGTGCGTGGATAGCCCACGGTGTTGCTCCACACGCCGGTCAGGCCGGCGGACGCCTTGGCGATGAAGTCCTCAAGATAGCTTTCCCAGCTGCCGCCGTAGTTGGAGAAGAACATCAATCGGTTGGAGCCGGGCAGCAGTATCCAGCGGGCGAAATGGATGGTGTTGATGGTGTTGAGGAAGCCTGGCTTGAATACCTTCTGGGCAGCTATCGAGATCAGGTAGAAAGAAAACCTGAGCGCCAGCCGCCGCAGAATGCCGGCCTTCATCGTCGAAATCGCAGTCAGATGGTTTTGTGCCGCGTGGCCCTCCTTGACGAGTATCGCGTTCAATTCAGATATGCCGATCGATGTGCTTTCCGGCCGATCCCTGTCCTCGCGGCGTCGCAGCGCCAGCAAGCACGAAAACGCCAGCAGCGCCGCTGCCACCAACACTCCAAGTCCCGACAACAGAAGTGAGGTGATTGCTACGGCTATGGCGGTGAAGGAGATTTCCTGGGAACTGATGTCGATAGATCTGCCGAACACCACACTGTAGGTCATGTACCAGCAAGCAGCCCAGATGATCGCCACCGTGACGAAGACCGGTGGTACCAGCAACGTCGTCATCAGGGCACGGCCCCAATGACCCGGCGGCTTTTCCAGCAGGCTCTCGGCCGGCTCGAACGCCCAGGCAAACGTCCCTAATGACTGGACATGCTGGCGAACTTCAGCGAGCACGGCAGGAGCGTTGCCGGCGCCCTTGCGTGGCCGCTCGACGATGTCGCGCACGGCTTCGAAAAGCTGCTGCTCGGCCTTGATACGCTGGACCGAGTGCCCCGGCGTGCCCGAAAACACCAGTCCGGCATTGCTGCCGAAGGACGGCGATATGTCGACATTGTGCTTGCGCAGGAAATCGTTCAATGCGCCGCCATCGCGCAGATCGCAGACATCCTTGAAGATCGGCCGCAGCCGGTGCCCGATGGCGTGCGTGACCGCATCGATGACATCGTCGATGCTGCCGTCACCGGAAATCTCGAGAACCAGAGCTCCTTTTTCCTGACCGGAATCAGCGCCGATCTCGTCGGTGCCGATCACGGTCAGGCTGGTGAAGTGGACGGTGCCGGCAATGTCGAGCGCGGTGCGGATATCTTCGACGGCCGGGTTGCCGAGGCTGGCAACCTTGTCGCGGACAGCATCCAGCGACGCGGATCGGGTGACCGGGCAGACCACCGTCACCATGGACTGCTTTACGGTGCGGCAGAGTTCTGCCCGTTCGAAATCGACCTTGAGGGTTTCGGGATAGGCGCCGATGCGGGTCATCCGCCCGGCCTTGCCGGGCATGCGGCGCACGCCCTGCTTCTGGAACAGGGCGCGCAGGCTTTCGCCGATCTGGATCCTGGCAATCTCGGCGCCGATGCACTGATGAATGCCGTGGCCGAACACCATGTAGTCGCGATGCGGGCGCGATGTGTCGAACTGGTCCGGGTTCTGCACGGCGTCGGCATCGAACATCGCCGACAGCGTCGCCGGCATCACCACCGTGCCGGCCTTCACCAGGCGCTCGCGGCGCGTACCCTTGCCGATGATCGCGTCGCGGGCCGTGTAGCGCCAGGGGCCAACCCAGATCGGCTTGAAGCGCATGGCTTCAAGGACGGCCCTGTCGAGCTTGGCGGTATCGTTTTCGGCCAATGCGGCATCGATAGCCTGCCGTGCGTCGGGCCGCGACAGGATCACGTCGAGGCAATTGCCGGCGGCCAGCACATTGGTCGGGACGAAGCCGGCGATCATGCCCAGCATGATCGAATTGAGGTCGTCCCGCGACAGGCGGCCCTGATCCATCTGGACAACCAGCCTCGCCAGCGGTTGCTCGGCCTTCAAGCCCCGGTCCCTAGCCGACTGGATGGAGCGATCGATGACTTTGAGAAGACGGTCGCCCGCCACCACTGCGAGTTCGCGCATGACGGGGCTCGCCGTCGGGTCCGAAAAGAACAGCGCACTCAGCGCGATCGCCCAGTCGGCGAATTCGGATTCATCGTCCATCTCGACGCCGAAATAATCGCGGCAGATGTGCACCGGGACGATCTTCATCAACCTGGAGATGGCATCGAAGCCGGGGCTGGCGCGCGTCATGATCTCTTGCGAATGACGCGCCGCGATCGGCCTGACGGCGGCTTCGACCTCGGCCGGCGGGAATGCACTCAGCACCGACGATTTCATGCGCCGGTAGTCGGCGCCGTCCTGCATGCCGAGGATGAAGTTGGATCCGCGGGCAAGCTCGGTCATTTCCGGGCCGTATGGGGTCTGGAATTCGTCGCCGCGCTCCAATATGTCGCGGACATCGGCGTTCTTGGTGATCACGAGAACACCGAAGAGCTTGCCGGTCGGCCGGAAACGCCGCAACAAGGAAAGCGCCCAGCGGGGGTCTTCGGCCAGAGACCCGACGATGCGCGCAATCAGCCCTGTCTTGCGGATCCGGCCGAGATCGAACGGCGGCATTTCCGACAGCGGGCGCTGGTTTTTCTGGGCCACGCGAATAGCGTCGAAATACTTCAGTTCGGTCATGCGCGTTCAAGCCCCCCGGCTATCCACGTTATTGCGATGCCGGCCGTTCAACGCCTAGGTTTGCATCGGTTGCACGTATGTGAATCTTTTCACAGTTGGTCCATGTTCCAGCCAGCATTGACGCCATGTTCATTTGGCCAGTCGGAAATTGGCGACGAGGATCTCGTTCGCGGCCTTGTCGGTGAACGGTATCCAGCGCACACGCTGTTCTGAAAAATCGGGATGCCGGGTGGTGAAAATGGTCATCTCGCGCCGCGCCTGTTCCGGCCGGCCGCTTCGCATCAGCGCGCCGATCTTCAGGAACCTGGAATAGAAATAGCCGGGAGACAGGTTGAGCGAGCGGTCAGCGGCAGCGATCGCCGCCGGCCAGTTCTCGACCAAACAATAGGCCGCCGTCAGTTCCCCCAGATTGTGGAAGCGGTAGAGGTCGAACGGGCTCAATCGCTCGGTATCGAGAAAGAACGGTATCGCGGTCGCGGCATTGCCGAGCAGCAGCTGGGCGCTGCCCATGGCCGAGCGCGCGAAGGCAAAGCTCGGATTGATGTGGATCGCTTCCTCGAGATGGTCGACGGCCGACCGCGGTTCGCCGCGCATGATGTCGACGGCGCCGAGATGGGCGTGCGGGCGCGCATCCAGGCTGTCCACCAGCAACGCCTTGCGGGCAAACTGCTCGACCTTGTTCAAATCGTCGCTGTCGCCGAAACGCAGCCATGCCCGCCAGAAATACCACCACGCCAGTTCGTTGAGCACGGCGCTCGAGTTGGCGTCCTCGCGGTAGGCCTTCTGGAAGAACTCGAGTGCGGTTTCGGTGTCGCCGCGGGTGCGCCGGTTCATGTGCCAGCGGCCCCGTCGCACCAGTTGCCAGGTCTCCAGGCTTTCCCAGGGAACCTGGAAGGTGCGTGCCTGTTCCGCCCGGTCGACCTCCTTGTCGAGGATCGAAACGATCTCAGCGCCGATCTGGTCGCGCAGGTTGAAGATGTCGACCAGATCGCGATCGAAGCGCTGCGACCACACCAGCCGCCCGTTGGACGCGTCGGCCAGCGAGGTGTTGAGGCGGATCTGGCCACCATTGCGCATCAGCGTGCCGCTGACGATGTAGCGCGCGCCGAGCGCGTTGCCGATCACCCGCGTGCCCAGCGTGTCGTCGCGGAACTGGAAGCTGGAGCCCTTGGCGATGACCGAGAGCCATCTGGTGTTGGATAGACCATAGATGATGTCCTCGGCGATGCCGTCGGCCATGTAGCCGATGTCATGCTCGCCGCCATCGGCGTGGAAGGGCAGGACGGCGATCGCCGGCGGCCCCTTGGACGACAGCTTCTGCTGCGCATTGGCCTGGGGAATGGCGGCGAACGACGCCGCCGGCGAGGATCCGTTGCCACTGCGGCCGGCGATCAGAACGCGCACCGGCAAGGCGATGTTCTTCAGCATGAATTCGCCGAGATCGGTGAATTCGGCCGCCGTCTTGTCCTTCACATGGTGCCAGGTCGTCTCCGAAACGGCGAGACCGTCGCCCGGCGCGAATTCCTGGATTCTCGCGGCGATGTTGACGTCGTCGCCGTAGAGGCGTCCACCACGCACGATGACGTCGCCGGTGTTGATGCCGGCCCGAAACGGCATGCGCATGTCGTCGGCAACCTCGGCGTTGAGGGCGACGATGCGGCCCTGGAAATCAAAGGCCGCGCGCAACGCCTCGATCGGATTGCCGAACTCGGCCATGATGCTGTCGCCGGCGTCGCCGAACGTGCGGCCGCCAAATGTGCCACAGCTGTCGGCGATGATGTCGCGCCGTTCCTCGAATGCCGCGACAGCAGACTCGTCGTCGATGCCCATCAGCCGGGAGAACCCGACGGCATCGATAGAAATGATTGTCGCCAGCTGACGGGTGTAGTTCCGTACAGCCATGTTCGAGCCCCCGCTCCCTTTCTGGTTCTGGTCCAGCACAGGCGACGACCCGTTCCTGAAACACTTCGCCGCGCGCTGAGAGATGAAGATTCCGGCGGGGTTGGCGCGCCATGCCACCCCGCCAGGACCAGAAGTCTAGCAGGGTCTTGGGCAAAGCTCTACCACCATCGGGTTGTCCAGCGCGGGCCGTGGCAGCACTCATGGTTGGCCGGCGGTTGGCGCAAATATTGGCGTGCCGTCGCTCTGAGCGCGGCGATCCAGGGCTTCACGGAAGCTGCGCGATGTCAGCTCTCGGAACAAACTGTGCTGCCTGCGAGTTTCCGGTGCGGTTCATGCCAACGTGAAATGAGGGTAATCATGCGAAATCTTGTTCTGGCGACCGGTGTCGTCGTTCTTCTGGCCGGCTCGACGGCCTTTGCCGCGGATGACAGCCCACTGCCGCCGACGAATGCCCAGAAACTGTCGGCAATCATCGCCAAGGTCGAGCAGCGCGACGGCTTTCGCTATGTGAAGGAGGTCGACTGGGACAAGGAAGGGTACACCGTCACCTATTACACCGCCGACAAGGCGAAAGTCGAAATCACCTTCGATCCCGTGACCGCCGAACCGAAATAGCGCCGATACCGACACCGCTTCGGCAATTCCGTCCGCTGCGTTTTTTGCCTAGAATGGTGGCAGTTGTCGGACAACGGGGCGACCATGCTTTCTTCCAATCGAATTGCCAACTCGTTTGCGCTTGTCGTCGCACTTGCTGGCGGGGCGGTCTGCCTTGGTCCAGCGCGTGCCGACGGGCCGTCCTTCGACTGCCGCAAAGCCAGCCTGCCGGTGGAAAAGGCGATCTGTGCCGACCCGCAACTGTCGGCAATTGATGCCTTGGTGGCCGAGGTCTTTACGGGTTTCGAGCCAGCCTTTGGCGGCGACAAGCGCAAGATCGCCCGTGCGCTCATCGCCGACAGGAACGCCTGTGGGCAGGATGCCGCCTGCATCGTCAGCGCCCAGAACAATGCGCTGCAGACCTACGGCAATGCGCCGTCCTGGGTGCAGGACTACAACATCGCCCTGATCGGCAAGAAGGCGCTCGACACCGCGGCCCGCCATCCGGGCAGTCTCGACCAGCCCCTGCCCTCGTCGATCGGCCAATGCGCCTTGACCCACATCACCGCGCTGACGACGCGGCTCGGCGACGACCCGCTGGAAACCGCCGGCCCTGAAGCCGGCAGCCTGGCGCGGTTCAGCAATGGCGGCGCCGGGGTTTCCTACGAGCGGGAGCCTGGCCTTGCCAGTTCGAAAGCCGGCGATCCTGTCGTCATGTGCCTGATATCGATCCCGAGGGATTGTCCGCAGGGCGACGAGCGCGGGCGGGTCTATTACGGCGTCGACCTCACGATAAAAGGCACATGGGTTTTGCCGGATTCACAACATCTATGCGGCGGCGCCTGAAGATTTGCCGCAAAGCACTGCTGGATGCACTCTTGCGCCGATCCGCCTTTGATGGCTGAGTGCGCGTAACAGTTGCAGGGCACGGGGGTGCATGGCCATGGTTAAGCATGTTTTGAAGCGCATCCTGATGATGCTTGCCGGCTATTTCGTTTCGGTGCTGATCGGATTGTTCGCGGTCGTGGCGATATATTGCGCACTCGCCGTATTGCCCAACGCGCCGGACTATTTCGGCGCCATGCAATTTTCGCCCATTGTCGTGCTGCTGTGGCCGCCGCTCGGCATGGTCGTCTATTTCCTGACGATCGTGCTGACCGGCCTGCAGACGCTGATCTTCGCGCTGCTCGCCGAATTCTTTGCCCTGCGCAATTTCCTGGTGCACATGCTGTTTGGCGCCGCTGCCGCTGCAGCCGGCTTCTTCCTGGTCTGGCCGGCCGCGGAAGAGGATGCCGGACGCTGGGCCGATATCGGCATCATCGCCGCCGCCGGCCTCGTAGCCGGCCTGGTCTATTGGCTGATCGCGGGCCGCGACGCCGGCTTCCGGCGTCCGCTCATCCAGCGCTGATCGCAGGAAACGGGCGACCGTCTATCGGCCAAAAATCTAATAAAACCAGAGAGACAAAGTGAGTTCCTCGTTTCGTTGAACGAGGAACTCCGCTGGTTCAGCTCGTCGGCGAACGCACCGCTTCGGTCGCGTCCAGCGCCTGCATCAGCCGCGTGTCGCGGTCGTAGACGTCGTTGAAATATTCGACTTTGCCGGACAGGTCCGGCCAGGCAGTGAAGTAGGAGACATAGACGGGAATCGTGCGTGTCACGTCTTCGCTGGCATGGCCGTGCTTGAGCTTTTCGGCGATGTCGTCGACCGAGACGCCGAGCACCGCCGCCGCCATCCCACGTGGATCCTGAAGGCGAATACAGCCATGGCTGAGCGCCCGCATATCGCGCTGGAAGAAGGATTTTTGCGGCGTGTCGTGCATGTAGATGGCGTGCTTGTTGGGGAACAGGATCTTCAGTTCGCCCAGCGCATTGGCTTCGCTCGGCTGCTGGCGCACGCTGTAGGGAATGTTGGCGCCGTAGGCGCCCCAATTGACCGAGGAAGAGGGAACCCGCCTGCCGCGCGAATCGGTCACCTCGTAGCCGGCACGGTCGAGATAGCCCGGATCGCTACGCAGCCTTGGCAGCATCTCGTTGACGATGATCGACTGCGGCACGCCCCAATAGGGATGGAAATCGACCTGCTTGATCTCCTTGAAGAAGAAGGCGGTCTGGTTGGTGGTCCGGCCTATGACGACGCGGGTCTTCAGCTTCTCCTCGCCATTGTCGATATAGCTGGCGGTGAAGGCAGGCTGGTTGATGAACACCCGCGGGCTGCCGAGATCGGACGGCAGCCAGCGCAATTCTTCCAGCGCGACCTGCACCTTCTGCAGCCTGTCTGCCTTGGATGCGCCGGCGAGCGAGGCGACGGTGCGCGGGCCGATGACCCCATCGCCCTTCATGCCGGCCTTCACCTGCACGGCCTTGATGATCGGAACCAGTTCGGGAACATAGACATCGCTGGTGCCGAGACGAGACAGGATCTCGCCATAGGCGCCGCCCATCTCGTCGTCGAGATTGCGCGCGATCAGCGTCAGCAGCTTCGGCAGTTCGGCGCTGGTCTCGCCGGGCTTCAGCAACAGCTTGGGATCGACGACGATTTCGTTTTCGGCGCTCGCCTGCAGCGATTCAAGTTCGACGCGCAGCGCCTGATATTCCGCGTTCTGCGGGTGCCGCGATTCGAGGTAGGTGCGCACTTCCTGGGTGTGGGCCAGCGTCTTGAGCGCGCCTTCCATGTCGACCGGCTTCGGCGGAAATTCATAGTAGCCGGTGATGCGATTGGGATCGACGCGCCCGCTCTGGGCGTCACGGGCATAGCGCAGCACGCGCGCCGACAGCGCCATCTCGAAGCGCACGAGTTCCTTCAGATGGGCATCGGCATTGACCGCCGATGCGTTGGCTGCCGGCACCTCGACCGTGTAGTCGGCCGATGCGAGGCCATAGCTCGCGGCCTCGCCAAGCACCCTCACCGCGTCCTGGGCGCGGGCATTGGGATTGCCATCATTCACCCAGATGAAATCAGGATTGGCAGAGTAATAGGCAATCAGTGCCTTGGCGATATCGGGCTCGGCATAGAGTTCATAGTCGCTGAGGCCTGCAACGGCTTCACGGAAGGCAGTGCTGGTTGCCGACGGCACAAAGGCGGCGTCTTCAGCTGTTGCCACCTGGGGAGGTGCTGCCACCAATGCGGCAAAGTCGACGCGCACCAGCCGGTCGGCCTTGTAGGTGTAGTAGGACGGGCTGCTGATTCTGGTGCCGCCACCGCCCGATACGGCGGGCTTCGGCTTGCGCTTTGGCGGCGGCGGGAATTCGCCTTGCGGCCTGTGCTTGACGCTACCGCCGAACAGCATGTCGAACAGGCCTTGCGCGCTTGCCTGCGGCACACCGAAGGCCAGTGCTGCCGCCACTGCAAGCGGCATCACGGTGGCTTTATTTCCGAGGAATTTCATTAATCACCCGCTCCGGCTGCAAGCCGGCTCCCGTTCCGCGCCGCTAGACGATCTTGCCAACCGCATGGCGGATGTAAGGCGCTACCATACCGATTCATACCGATTTCGTTAAGCTTCCATAAATTTCCGCAGGCCTGTTGCAGAACGGTTTCACAACATCGTGACGTCTGGAGCGGCGTTGCCGCTCCAGACCGGTCAAAGCGGCTGCTGCTTCAGGCGTTGGCGCCACCGTCGATGGTGAGCGCGGCGCCGGTGACGAAGCGCCCTTCCGGACCGGCGAGCCAGGCAACCATGCCGGCGATCTCGTCAGCCTTGCCGAAGCGGGGCGTCGCCATCTTCCGCCGCTGGTGTTCGGCATGCGGGCCTTCGGCCGGGTTCATGTCGGTGTCGGTCGAACCGGGATGAACGACGTTGGCGGTGATGCCGCGCGGACCGAGGTCTCGCGCCAGCGCCTTGGTCAGGCCGACCAGCGCAGCCTTGCTGGTCGAATAGGCGCTGAGGCTGGTGTCGGTGACGCGCTCGGCCAGATTGCTGCCGATCGAAATGATGCGGCCGCCCTCGCCCATGTGAGCCGCTGCCGCCTTCGAGGCCACGAACGGCGCTCTCAGATTGACCTCAATGGTTTCATCGAAGTCGGCCAGCGACATCTGTTCGATGGGCGCCGCGCGCCAGATGCCGGCGCTGTTGACGAGGATGTCGAGCCGGCCGAAGGCATTCACCGCCTCGGTGACCGAATTTTCGATGGCGGCAGCGTCGCGATTGTCGGCCTGAATGGCGATCGCGCGACCACCTGCCGCTATAATCTCGGCGACGACAGCTTGGGCCGGCGCCGCGCTGTTGACGTAGGCGATGGCGACGTCGGCGCCATCGGCCGCGAGCCGTTTGGCAATCGCAGCACCAATGCCGCGGCTGCCGCCGGTGACCAGTGCTGCCTTGCCGTTCAATCCGTTCGCTGACATGTCATTTCTCCTTTTATGTAACGTTCGATACATAAATATCTGGCAGCCTTGCCTGGCGACGTCAAGTGAATTATGTATCGATCAACACAGAAAAGAGCGCCATGCCGGAAAGAGGCCGCCCCCGCACCTTCGATCGAACCGCCGCCTTGCGGCAGGCGATGGAGCTGTTCTGGGCCAAAGGTTATGAGGGCACCTCGATCGCCGACCTGACCGCGGCGATGGGGATCAGCTCGCCCAGCCTCTATGCCGCCTTCGGCAGCAAGGAGGCGCTGTTTCTGGAAGCGACCGAGTATTACACCCGCAACGAAGGCACCGAGATCTGGAGCGCGCTGGACGAAGCGCCGACGGCATGCCAGGCGATCGAGAATTTCCTGCGCCAGACGGCAAAAGCGTACTCTCAGGACGACCGCCCGCAGGGCTGTCTCATCGCGCTGGGCGCACTGCACCAGGATTCAAGCAGCGGCGCGATCTGCGATGATTTGCGCCGCCGCCGCGCCGAAAACCACACCCTCTTGCTGAGACGGCTGGAACGCGGTGTGGCGGAAGGCGAATTGCCAGCGGGCTTCGACAGCAACGCGGCGGCGACCTTCTATGCGACGGTCCAGCACGGCATGTCGATCCAGGCCCGCGACGGCGCCTCGTGCGAAGCGCTGATGGCCACAGTGGCCGGAGCGATGGCGGCGTGGCAGGGGCTGGTCGGAACAGCGTGACAAAGCGCGGAGCTTGTGCTGGAAATCCAGTCGGCGGCGAAATGCGCCGGGAGGGATCATCCGTGAAAAAAGGGTATCGCGAGTTGCTCGACGAGGCCAATGCCGAGATCGAGGTGGTCTCGCCCGAGGAAGCGGCCGGGCTGCTCGACGACGAGGACACCATCTTCGTCGACCTGCGCGATCCACGCGAGATCGAGCGGGACGGCCAGATCCCCGGCGCCAAACATGTCACTCGCGGCATGCTGGAATTCTGGATCGATCCCGAAAGCCCTTACCACAAGCCGTTCTTTGCCTCGGGCAAAAGCTTCGTCTTCTTTTGCGCCGGCGGCTGGCGCTCGGCGCTGGCCACCAAGACGGCGCAGGATATGGGGCTGTCGCCGGTCAAGCACATCCTTGGCGGCTATACCGCCTGGAAGGCGGCCGGATTGCCCGTCGAGCCGGGCGGCAAGAAGAACGGTTAGCTCACCGCTCCGGCGTTGTCAGAGTCGACAATACACCCATTGGAATCAATGCAGTATCAGCTCGCGCTCGTTTTTGACAAAAGTCACAGCGCGTTCGACAACACCTTTGTCGGCGAGAATGCGACGGTGGCCGAGCCCATCGGCCCAGTGCAGCCGCACATGGCTGCCGGCGCCGGCATAACGTGTGGCATGATCGGCGGGGACTTCGCGGTCGTCCGGCGCGTGGATGACCAGCGTCGGCACCGGCGCCTCAGCCAACTGGCGGTCGCCGGTGAATTCATGCAGCGGCCGGCCCGACAGCCTTTTCACCTGATCGGCCATGGAAACCTGCGAACGCGGACCGACATTGAGCATGCGGCTGAAGTCGGCGAAGATCGCCGGCAGGGAACTTGGCGCGGCGACCAGCACCAGCCGCTCGGCCGCGACGGGCTGGATACCCTTGATCGAACCGGCAATGGCATTGGCGGCGACGGCGCCACCGAAGGAATGGCCGACGATCGCCTTGAACGGACCGAACCATTCGCCGGCGACCCTGACCGCCTCGACCGCATTGACCATGTTGAGATGACGGCCCAGCGACTGGCCATGGCCCGGCAGGTCGAGCGAGGCGACCCGGTAGCCCGCATCGCGAAAGCCTTCGATCAGAGCGCGCATATATTCCGTGCGCGAACGCCAGCCATGGACGACCAGCACCGTGCCGGCGGACGCCCTGCCCGGCTCGGGCCGGAATTCGTGCACCATGACGCAGCCGGCCTTGGTCGTAAGCCGATGATGGCGCGCCTCGGCCATGAAGCCGGCGGCGCGGTCGACCGCACGCCGCTCGCCGTCACTGAGCGCCTTCACGCTCGGCGTGCGGCAGAACAGTTCGAAGGCGGCGCGCCCGCTCAGGCGGGGCGCCACATGCTCGGCGGCGCGGAACACGCCCCGGATGACCTTCAGTCCAAATGATGCCATAGTGGCGATCCATCCATTCCGTTCAAGCATGAACATAATAGTTCAAACATGAACATTAAACAAGAGCTGCCCTGGGACAACCCGCGCTTTCGCAACTGGGTCGCGGTGGCGCGCGCCTGCCATGTGCTGGAGCGTGCGCTGGCGGTAAAGCTGGCGCCGCTGGATCTCAAGCCGGCGCAGCTCGACGTGCTGATGAACCTCTATCGCCATCCCGGCATGTCGCAGCACGATCTCGCCCGCAAACTGCTGGTCGGCCGCTCCAACATCACCATGCTGTTGCCGCAGCTCGAGGCGCGCGGCCTGCTGCGCCGCGAAGGCGACGAGAAGGACAAGCGCGTCCTGCGGCTGACGCTTACCGGGGCCGGCACGGAGCTTTTGATGAAGGCGCTGAAGGTGCATATGGCGCTGATCGAAAAGGCGATGAGCCAGTCGACAGCGGAACAGTGCGACATGATCGGCGAACAGATGCGCAAGATCTATGACGTGCTGAAGGATACCTGAGCCGTTCGATCCACGCGCCTCCCACCTCACCACATCGTCTTCTTCGCCCGCTCCGGCCATTCCTTGTCGTAAGTACCGGCATCGATATTCTTGCGGCTGGTGACTTCCAGGATTGTTCCGGGTGTCGGCAGCGATTTCGGGTCGACGTGCTTTGCCGGGTTCCACAGCTCCGAGCGAACGATGGCGCGGGCGCACTGGAAATAGACCGAATCGACATCGACCAAGGTGACCGAGCGCGCCGGCTTGCCTTCGACGGCGAAGGAGGCGCAAAGCGCGGCGTCGGTGGTGATGCGGGCGCGGCCGTTGACGCGCAGCGTCGTGCCCGAACCCGGCACAAGAAACAGCAGCCCGACGCGAGGATCGCGGATGATGTTCTTAAGCGAATCGGCGCGGTTGTTGCCGCGCCTGTCCGGCATCATCAGCGTTTTCGGGTCATGCATGCGCACAAAGCCGGCGAGATCGCCGCGCGGCGAACAGTCCAGCCCTTCCGGCCCGCTCGTCGCCAGGGCGACAAAAGGCGAGGCTTCGATGAAGGCGGCATATTCGGGAATGACGTGGTCGAGTTCCTTGACCGTCGACGCTTCGCCGGGCAGGCCGTAGAGGGCTTCGAGCTGTTCGACCGTGGTGATGTCAGACATTTTCCCGTCTCCGAACCGTTGCCAGCGTTACCCCCAGTCAATGACGTTTTGCCGACAGTGCCGAACTAGCGGTCGCGGCTCAGTCCCTTCTCCTGGAGCTCGGCGAGATAGGCATTCCAGCGCGCGTCCTTTTCGTGGCCAAGCGTGTGCAGGTAATTCCAGGTGAAGATGCCGGTGTCGTGAAAATCGTCAAAGGTGATGCGCACGGCGTAGTTGCCGACCGGCTCGATCTTGAGGATGGCCACGTTGCGCTTGCCGGGAACCGTCACCCGCTGGTCCGGCGAATGGCCCTGCACCTCGGCCGAGGGTGAAGCGACGCGCAGCAGTTCGGCCGGCAATTCGAACGGCCGATGATCGGGAAAGGTGACGGACAGCAGTTTTCTGTCCTTCGAGACCCTGAGTTCCTTCGGCGCCGTCATTGTTCTGCATCCCGTCAATCCGCCCTTCCCTACGCTGCTTCGCGCGAGCGGAAAAGGCCATTTGGACCCGGCCGACACCGGATGTCGGCCAGGGAATGTCACCAAAGATCGAGAGCGGCTATCTTGAATGGCGGGTTGGATCGTATCACATAGCCGTATATAACGGCGCCACTCGCAGCCACGGGAATGCTTGAACGCATGGACATGATCGATCCCTTCGGTCGCACGATCAGCTACTTGCGCGTGTCGGTCACCGACCGCTGCGATTTCCGCTGCACCTATTGCATGGCCGAGGACATGGCGTTCCTGCCCAAGAAGGACCTGCTGTCGCTCGAGGAACTCGACCGGCTCTGCACCGTCTTCATCGAAAAGGGCGTGCGCAAACTGCGCCTCACCGGCGGCGAGCCGCTGGTGCGCAAGAACATCATGCATCTGGTGCGCCAGCTGTCGCGGCACCTGAAGAGCGGCGCGCTGGAAGAGTTGACGCTGACCACCAATGGCTCGCAGCTGTCGCGCTTTGCCGCCGAGCTTGCCGATTGCGGTGTCGAGCGCATCAATGTCTCGCTGGATACGCTCGATGCCGACAAGTTCCACGCCATCACCCGCTGGGGCCATCTCGGCAAGGTCATGCAAGGCATCGATGCCGCGCAGGCGGCGGGGCTGAAGGTGAAGCTCAACGCCGTTGCGCTGAAGGACTTCAACGACGTCGAGCTGCCGGAGATGATGCGCTGGGCGCATGGCCGCGGCATGGACTTGACCGTCATCGAAACCATGCCGATGGGCGAGATCGACGCCGACCGGACCGACCAGTATCTGCCGCTATCGCTGCTGCGCGCTTCGCTCGAGCGCCAGTTCACGCTGAGCGACATCCCCTACAAGACCGGCGGTCCGGCCCGCTACGTCCATGTCGCAGAGACCGGCGGCAGGCTGGGCTTCATCACGCCGATGACGCATAATTTCTGCGAAAGCTGCAACCGCGTGCGGCTGACGTGCACCGGCACGCTCTATATGTGCCTGGGTCAGGAGGATGCCGCCGACCTGCGCGCGCCGTTGCGTGCCTCAGAAGGCAACGAGCTGGTCGCTGCTGCCATCGACGAAGCGATCGGCCGCAAGCCGAAAGGCCATGATTTCATCATCGACCGCCGCACCAGCCGCCCGTCGGTGTCGAGACATATGAGCGTCACCGGCGGCTGATTTTCTCCGCGATTGGTGCAGAATGCTTCCGTTGGAAGCGAGGGGGATTTCCATGCAGCGTGTTTGCCAAACCGGGCTGTCAGCGCTGGTCGTGGCCCTATCATTGGCGACCACAGTGGCGCCCGCAAAGCCGTTCACCTACATCAATGCGCGCTATGGCACGGTGTGCACGTTCCTGAGCCAGATTTTCAGCAAGCCGATGCCTGAGTCCCTCAATGGCGACGGTCGAAAATGGCTTAGCCCCGATGGTGCGAGCTTGTCCTGTTACGGCGGATACAAGCTGACGGAAGATACGCCCGACAGTCTGGTTGAAAAGGAAAAAGCCGACCCTGACTCTGGGGAAAAGGTCACTTACAGCAAAACCGGTAAGAACTGGGCAGTGGTCTCAAGCACCAAAGGCGACAAGATCTTCTATACCCGAATCGTCTTCGAAAAAGAGGATGCAATCCATACAGTCTGGATCGAATATCCCGCCTCGCTCAAGGCCAAGTACGACCCACTGGTCGGCGCTATCGGCGACAGCCTGCATGGGGCTGAGCAACACTGGGAATAAATCGCTCTCGACGCTGCAAACCCGATTTACCGCCATCGCGTTCCGCCCTAAATTTCGGCCTATAGCGGCTCGTCGCTCGGTTTGGGGGAATACGACATGCGCACATTCTTACTTTCTCTTGCAATGCTTGGGTTTGCCGCCGCGCCGGCAGCAGCACAGTCCATCGGCGGCAGCTACACCGTCGCGGGCACCAATTTCGACGGCTCGAAATATGGCGGCGAAGCCACCATCACGCTGACCAGCGAGACCACCTGTACCATCCATTGGGAGACGGGCGGATCATCGTCGGACGGCATCTGCATGCGCAACGACGATGCCTTCTCCGCCGGCTATGTCATGGGCAAGGAAATCGGTCTCGTCGTCTATAAGGTAGAAGATGACGGCTCGCTGCACGGCCTGTGGACCATCGCCGGCAAGAACGGCAGCGGCACCGAGGTGCTGACCCCGAAATGAGCCTGCTGGTCATCCGGCCAGCCCTCTTAGCGATTTTGTGGGCCACGGGTGAAAATCCGTGGCCTATTTCTTTGACGTTGCTGTCTTGCCGCCGGCTGCTACAGGCTTGGGCGGTTCACCGTTTCGCCGAAACGTCGAACCGCTTTATTCTTTGTTTTCACGCAATTCCGGACGGAAAACCGTTTCACACTTTTCTGGAATTGCTCTTGCAAACCGGTAACGCCCTTGCCTCTTTCCCCAAACATTCGCGGCGCGCTGTGCATGATGGTGGCCATGATCGGCTTCACCCTCAACGACGCCATCACCAAGTTCTCGTCGGAATCGATGAACATGGCGCAGGTGATGCTGGTGCGCGGCGCCTTTGCGTCGCTGCTCGTCGGCCTGCTCGCCTGGCAGCAAGGCGCGCTCGCGCGACCGAGGTCGATGCTGCAGCCGCTGGTGACGCTTCGCGTGGTCGCCGAGGCCGGCGCCACCGTCGCCTTCCTTGTGGCATTAGCGCATCTGCCGATCGCCAATGTCTCGGCGGTGCTGCAGGCGCTGCCGCTGGCGGTGACGATGGGGGCGGCACTCGTATTCAGCGAAGCGGTCGGCTGGCGGCGCTGGCTGGCGATCGCGGTCGGCTTTGGCGGCGTGCTGATCATCGTGCGGCCAGGCTTCGAAGGCTTCAGCATCTATTCGCTGTACGCACTCGTCAGCGTCGCCTGTTGCGCAGTACGTGACCTCGCCACCAAGCGCATCCCGAGGGCTATCCCGACCTTGCTGGTGTCGACGGCAACGGCAATCGCCATGACCATCGTTGGCGCCGTGCTGCTGTCGCCGATGGGCGGCTGGACGCCGATGTCCGGCAAAGGCTCGGCACTTTTGGCATTGGCGGCGGTGCTGGTGCTGATCGGCTACCAGTTCATCATCATGGCAATGCGGGCTGGCGACATCTCCTTCATTGCGCCATTCCGCTACACGGCCCTCTTTTGGTCGATGCTGCTTGGCGTCATCATCTTCGGCGATGTCCCCGACCTGCCGATGATCTTCGGCTCCGCCATCATCATCGGCTCCGGCCTCTACGCGCTCTATCGCGAGCGGGTCGCCGGCCGGCAAAAACCCGCAGCCGAAAGCGCTGGACCCGACATGGCGCCGGACGGCATATAGCTTGGCCATGAGCCAAGACATTGCAGGAATTATCCTGGCCGGAGGCCTGTCACGGCGCATGGGCGGCGGCGACAAGACTTTGCTGGCGCTTGGCGGGCGTCCGCTTCTCGACCATGTCGTTGCCCGCCTGGCGCCGCAGGTCGGATCGCTGGCGCTCAGCGCCAATGGTGACCCGGCGCGCTTCGAGGCGGCCGGTCTTCCGGTTCTCGCCGATGCGGTGGAAGGCTATGCCGGACCGCTTGCCGGAATCCTCACCGGCCTCGAATGGGCGGCAGCGAATACCGCTTTCAAGGCATTGGCGACGGCCGCCGGCGACACGCCGTTCCTGCCGGTGGACCTGGTCGAGAGGCTGGCTGCGGCTGTTGACGAGCGACCAGGCTCCATCGCTGTTGCCAGTTCCGCCGGCCGGCAGCATCCGACCTTCGCGCTGTGGCCGCTCGGGCTGCGTGAGGCCTTGCGTCATTTCCTGATCGACGAGGACAACAGGCGCGTCTCCGCCTTCATCGAGCGGCACGACTGTGTCGAAGTGGAATTTCCGTTGCTGACCCACGGCAGTGACGAGATCGACCCGTTCTTCAACATCAACACACCGCACGACCTTGCGGTGGCCGAGCGTCTGTTGCAGAGCATCGGCCCATGAACATCTTCGGCATCACCGGCTGGAAGAATTCCGGCAAGACCACACTGACCGAGAAGCTGGTCACAGAGCTCGTCCGGCGCGGCTGGACAGTGTCGACGGTCAAACACGCCCATCATGAGTTCGACATCGACAAGCCTGGCGCCGACAGCTTTCGTCACCGCCAGGCGGGCGCCACCGAAGTCGCGGTGGTGTCGGGCAAACGCTGGGCGCTGATGCATGAATTGCGCGGTGAGGACGAGCCGACGCTGGAGACGGTCCTGTCGCGGTTGGCCCCGTGCGACATCGTGCTGGTCGAAGGCTACAAGCGCGAGGCGCAAAAAAAGATCGAGACCCGGCGGCGGGAGGCCAAGGACCGCTCGCCGCTGTCGGCGAACGACGGACATATCGTGGCGATTGCCGCCGACTTCGCGGTTACCGGCGAAAGCCTGCCTGTGTTCGATCTCGACGACACGGGAGGGATAGCCGACTTCATCGAGCGCATGACCGGCCTCAAACCTTGAGGTCCCTGCCCTCGCCCGGTTCAGCCGCCCTCTTCAGCCGTTGCATTGTCTAAGCGCGTCGCGCCTGAACGGCCATGCGACGCGCTTCAGGTTGTTTTATTTATGCATGTCGTCGTCCCAAAACCGCTGCGCACTTTTGGGCGACATGCATTAACCCGGCGTCGGCATTGGCTGGACCCGCAAATCCCGCAAGCAACGGTTTTACAGTTGCTTTTCTCCCGAAAACAGTGGGAGTATCGCGCCAGCGGGCGGTCAAAAGCACCGCCCCACAGAGCCGTTCCGGAACGACGGCCGGGAGCCATAAAGAGAGGACTATCATGCGTATTGCACTGCGTATCGCGCTCGCCGCATCGGCTGCGCTGCTGACGCTCGGCGTCGCCCAGGCTCAGGAAACGACCCTGAGAATCGGCACCGAAGGCGCCTACCCCCCATTCAACAACCTGACCTCCGACGGCCAGCTCGTCGGCTTCGACATCGACATCGCCAAGGCGCTCTGCGACGAGATGAAGGTCAAGTGCACCTTCGTCGCCCAGGATTGGGACGGCATCATTCCCGCCCTGCAGGCCGGCAAGTTCGACGCCATCGTCGCCTCGATGTCGATCACGCCGGAGCGCGCCGAGAAGGTCGACTTCACCCACAAATACTACAACACGCCGTCGGCGATCGCGGTACCCAAGGATTCGACCCTCAAGGGCGTGACCAAGGAAGACCTGGCCGGCAAGACCATCGGCGTCGCAACCACGACGACGCATTTCAATTACGCCTCGAAAACCTATACGGACAGCACGGTCAAGGGCTATCCGAGCAGCCCCGAAGAGCAGGCCGATCTCGCCAATGGCCGTCTCGACGCGATCGAGGACGATATCGTCGTGTTGCAACAGTTCCTGGATTCGCCTGATGGCGCCTGCTGCAAGATTCTCGGCCAGCCTTCGCCGCAGCCGGTCGATATCTTTGGACCGGGCGCCGGCATCGCCGTGCGCAAGGGCGAGAAGGATCTGGTCAACAAGTTGAACAGCGCCATCGACGCAATCCGCGCCAACGGAAAGTACAAGGAAATCAACGACAAGTACTTCAAGTTCGACGTCTTCGGCGCCGAGTCCTGATCGTCTGAAACAAGGCGGCAGGGGAAGTTTCCTGCTGCCGCCTTGGCCTGACAGAAGTGGAGACAAGACCCGTCAATGCCAAGCCAGAACATATGGATACTTCTCACTTGGGGACCCGATGGCTGGATTGACGATATTGCCTATGGCGCACTGGTCACCATTGCGCTCGCGCTGGCGACACTGCCGATCGGCCTGACGATCGGCTTTTTCGTCGCCTGGGCAAAACAATCCGAAGAGCCGTCGCTTCGCGTGGCTGCCAACATCTACACCACGGTGTTTCGCGGACTGCCGGAACTGGTGACGCTTTTCCTGTTCTTCTTCGGCATGCCGATCCTCTTGCAGTATGTCATCCGTCTGTTCAGGCCGGAAGCGACGGTCGATGTCGACAGCTTCCTCGCCGGCATGATCGTGCTGTCGTTGATCTTTTCGTCGTATTCCAGCGAAGTCTTCCTGTCGGCCTTTCGCGCCATTCCGAAGGGCCAGTATGAGGGCGGCTATGCGATCGGGCTGTCGAAATGGCAGACGATGCGCAAGGTGATCCTGCCGCAGCTGCTGCGCATCGCCTTCCCCGGCCTTGAGAATTGCTGGCTGAGCCTGCTCAAGGACACGGCCCTGGTGTCGGTCGTCAACCTGGCTGAAACCTTGCGCAACGCCGGCGTGGCGGCCCGTGTCACCAAACATTCCTTCCTGTTCTACAGCGTCGCGGCGATGGTGTTCCTTATCCTTGCCATCCTGTCGTCGATCGCCACCGGCTTCATCCTGCGTTCGCTCGGGAGGAGGGAGGCACGATGAGCGTCGTGACGCGCGCCGCCGTCGACATCGAGAAGCCACCACCACGGGCGCGAGGCTGGCCGCGGGCCCGTATCGTCGGCTACGCGCTGGTCGGCTTCTGGATCCTGTTCGGCATCGGCATCGCCGTCTATCTGGTTTACGCTTGGAATGGCGAATTCTTCGCCAGATACGCGCCGGCCTATCTGCAGGGCTTGGGAACCACGCTTGCGCTGGTGGCCATCTCGATGGTGCTCGGCGCGCTTTTTTCGCTGCCCGTCACCTATGCCCGCATGTCGAAGAACCGCTATCTGTCCGTCCTGGCCTATTGCTACGTCTACTTCTTCCGCGGCACGCCGCTGCTGGTCCAGGTCTATCTCGTCTATTACGGCCTGGGCTCATTCCGGGTGCAGCTCGAATCCGTCGGGCTGTGGTGGTTCTTCCGCGACGCCTTCAATTGCGGTGTGTTCGCCTTCGCGCTCAACACCGCCGCCTACCAGGCCGAAATCCTGCGCGGCGCCATCGAGAGTGTTCCGAGGGGCCAATGGGAGGGCGCTGCTTCGCTCGGCCTGCACAAGCTGCAGACGCTGCGCAAGGTCATCCTGCCCCAAGCGTTTATCGTGGCGCTCCGACCCTACGGCAACGAGCTCGTCTTGATGATCAAGGCCTCTGCCATCGTTGCCATCATCACCGTCTATGATTTGATGGGCAACGCGAAGCTCGCCTACGCCAAGTCCTTCGACTTCCAGGCCTATGTCTGGGTCGCCATCGTCTATCTGGTGATGGTCGAGATCCTGCGCCACGGCGTCGAATGGATCGAGCGACGGATCACCATTCATCTGATCCGCTGAGCGGTCGGCTGTACCAGTCGATCGGCTCATGCGCGTCTTGACGAATTGTGTGCAGTGCCTAGAGCTTGCGCTGACAATTTCGCTTTCATCTGAAGGGCAAACCCATGGCATCTGTGGCATTTCTCGGTCTTGGCGTGATGGGCTATCCCATGGCCGGGCACCTCAGGAACAAAGGTGGCCATGAGGTCACCGTCTACAACCGCACCGCAGCGAAAGCCGAGCAATGGGTTGCCCAGCATGGCGGCAAGCTTGCTTTGACGCCGGCAGAGGCCGCAGAGGGCCAGGATTTCGTCTTCTCCTGCGTCGGCAATGACGACGATCTGCGCTCGGTGACGACCGGGGCCGATGGCGCCTTCGCCGCGATAAAAAAAGGCTCCGTTTTCATCGACAACACCACCGCCTCGGCCGAAGTCGCGCGCGAACTGGCCGACGCCGCTGAAAAGGCCGGCTTTTCCTTCCTCGACGCGCCGGTTTCCGGCGGCCAGGCGGGCGCCGAGAACGGCGTGCTGACGGTGATGGTCGGCGGCGAGCAGGCTGCCTTCGACAAGGCCAGGCCGGTCATCGACGCCTTTGCCCGGATGGTCGGGCTGATGGGGCCGTCGGGCGCCGGCCAGCTCACCAAGATGATCAATCAGATCACCATTGCCGGGCTGGTGCAGGGACTGGCCGAAGGCATCCACTTCGGCAAGAAGGCCGGGCTCGACATCGAGAAGGTCATCGAAGTCATCTCCAAGGGCGCTGCCGGGTCCTGGCAGATGGAGAACCGCCACAAGACGATGAATGCCGGTAAATATGATTTCGGCTTTGCCGTGGACTGGATGCGCAAGGATCTCGGCATCTGCCTCGATGAAGCCGACCGCAATGGCGCGCGACTGCCGGTGACCGCCCTTGTCGACCAGTTCTACAAGGATGTGCAGGCGATGGGCGGCAAGCGCTGGGACACCTCGTCCTTGCTGGCGCGCCTGGAAAAATAAGCGTTCGCAATGGCCGAGCTTTCGCCCCAATCGAGCGCCGATGAGATCGTCGCCCATTTGCGCTCGATCGGCTCGGAGGACAATCGCCGCGGCATGTTGCGCTACGGTATCAAGACCGAGCGCGCGCTCGGCATCTCACATGGCATGCAGCGGCAGATCGCCAAAAAGATCAAGCGCAACCACGAGCGAGCTTTCGAACTTTGGCAGACCGGCATCATGGAGGCGCAGTTCATCGCTTCCGTCACGGCCGACCCGAAGCGCTTCTCAGCCGCGGATGCACGACAATGGGCCGCGTCCTTCGATTCCTGGGATATCGTCGACGGCGTCTCCGATCTCTTCGTCGACACGGACGCCTGGAAGGAGCTGATTGAAGAGTTCGCGGCGGACGAGCGCGAGTTCGTTCGACGCACGGCCTTTGCCATGATGGCGTGGTCCGTCGTGCACCGGAAGCAGGAGCCGGTGGCGACTTTCCTCGGCTTCCTGCCGATCATCGAAGCGCATGCCGCCGACAGCCGCAATTTCGTGAAGAAGGCGGCAAACTGGGCGCTTCGTTCGATCGGCAAGCGATCGTTGGAGATGCACGGCGCTGCCCTTGCCGTGGCCGAACGACTGGCCCAGTCGGCCGACAAGACGGCGCGCTGGATTGGCAAGGACGCCGTACGGGAACTCACCAATGCCAAGATCGTCGAGCGGATCGCCGCCAGAAAAGGCTGACCTAGCCAACGTCCGGTTCACCGAGGTGACGCGGCAGACGCGCGCCGATTTCGAAGGCCTCTTCGAAGCGCAAGGCGGTCCGAAGTATTGCTGGTGCATGGCCTGGCGGCCCCTGCCCGGCCGCCGCGAGCATGTCCAGCACGCCGAGTTGAAACGGGCCATGATGGCGCTTGTCGAGGCCGGTACGCCGGTGGGAATCTTGGCCCAGATTGACGGCAAGACCGTCGGCTGGTGCTCGGTCGCGCCGCGCCAGACCTATCGGAAGCTGACGTCGCAACAGGACGATGACGAGACCGGCATCTGGTCGATCGTCTGCTTCTATGTGCCAAGGGCGCTGCGCGGCGGCGGGCTGGCGGCAGCGCTGCTTGACGCTGCCATAGATCACGCCTTTGCCAAGGGCGCCGGCGTGATCGAGGCCTACCCGGTCGACGAGGCATCGCCGAGCTACCGTTTCATGGGGTTTCGCGGCGTGTTCATCGCTCGCGGGTTCCATGAGGTCGGCATGGCCGGCTCTCGCAGACATGTGATGCGGCTCGAGCGTTGACGCGATCGGCCGCGGCGTCTTTACTCCTGCACAAAGGAAGCGGCCGATGAGCAGTCCTCTCAAATCGACCTTGGCGCTTGCAGCCGCGTTGTTGGTGTTCACCGCTACCAACGCCTCAGGCCAAACCGCGCACATCTTCTGGAAAGATCTGCGTCCTGCGACGCAGGCGGTGGCCGAAGATGCCGGCCTGCCGATGATTGCGGCAAAACTGCCCGATCGTGGCGAGACATTGTCGCTCAACCTGCAGGACAAGATGGTACAATTAGCCGGCTATGCATTGCCGGTCGACCGCGATGGCGACCTCGTCTACCAGTTCCTGCTGGTGCCGTGGACAGGCGCTTGCAGCCACATGCCGACGCCGCCGCCCAACCAGATCGTGCTGGTGACGCCGGCCCGTCCCTACAAGATGTCGCAGGCCTATGAGTCGGTTGCCGTGACCGGCGCCTTGCGGCCCGGCTTGGAGAAGAGCCAGTTGTTCATTCTCGACGGCGTCAGCATCATCCAGTCCGGCTACACCGTACGCAAAGCCGATGTGGTGGCAGTCGACACGGTGCCGGACACGATCACGCTGCCGGTCAACTCGCCCTGGAGTTTCCTCAACAAAAAGAAAAACTAAGCGCCGCCGGCTTGTGCAGCGTCACCGCCCAGTCACGGACAACCGCGCTCAGGCCGCGTTGGCGCCGGATTCCTTGTCCAGCAGCATGTAGTCGAGCGGCATTTCGGTCGTGTACTTGATCTGCTCCATGGCGAAGGACGACGACACGTCGCGGATCTCGATCTTGGCGATCAGCCGCTTGTAGAAGGCGTCATAGGCGGCGATATCGGGCACCACGACGCGCAAGAGATAATCGACGTCGCCGCTCATGCGGTAGAATTCGACCACCTCGGGAAATTCCTGGATGACTTCCGAGAAACGCCGCAGCCATTCATGGCTGTGCGAATTGGTGCGGATCGACACGAAGACGGTGACGCGCACATTGACCTTTTCGTGGTCGAGAATGGCGACGCGCCGCTTGATGACTCCCTCTTCCTCCAGCTTCTGGATGCGGCGCCAGCACGGCGTCGTCGACAGGCCGACTTTCTTGGCGACATCGGCAACCGCGAGCGTCGCGTCCTCCTGCAGGAGGCGGAGAATTTTTCTGTCGAGGCGATCCATTGAGGTGCTCCTGGTGCAGGCCGCGTTCCCTCGGGCGCGACGCGCTTTGGGAATAGATTGGCTATACTCCCTCTTATTTCGACCTTTCACAAGAAAGAAATTCTGCCGGATGGCACAAAAGCGAGTGATATCTTGCTTAAAGTCTAATCTATGCGATAGCGGATTTCCGATCTCAGAAACGGCAGCAAATCCATTTCAAACCATGGATTCTGCTTCCGCCATCCTGAGTTGCGCCATGACGGGTGTGGCAGCGGCAGCACTTTCAGGCTGGCCGGCGCATCCCAGATGGTGCGCCAGTCCTTCACGGTTTCGGTCAGCGACGGCCGGCGCGTGGCGCCCATATGCCAGGATTGCGCGTAGGAGCCGATTGTCAAAACGAGGTCGATCTGCGGCATCAGCGCCATCAGCGGCGCGCGCCAGGCCAGCGCGCATTCTCGGCGCGGCGGCAGGTCGCCGCCCTTGGCGTCCTGGCCGGGGAAGCAGAACCCCATTGGCACGATGGCGAATTTATCCGTGTCGTAGAATTCCTCGCTTGTCACGCCCAGCCAGCTTCGCAAGCGGTCGCCGGACGCGTCGGTGAACGGCATGCCCGACAAATGCACCTTTGTGCCTGGCGCCTGGCCGGCGAGCAGGATGCGGGCACTGGATGATGGCAGCAGCACCGGGCGCGGCTCGTGCGGCAGTGGCCTGCCGACCGGAGTGTCGACGCAGATGCGGCAGGCGCGGACCTTTGCCGTCAAGCGTTCGAGTTCCGCCTCCATCAGGCGGAAGCGCTCGGACGGCTCGAGACGGCGCTGTACCAGCGCAGCACGTTGGTGCACTCGTCCGGCACTTTGATGCGCGCCGGTTTCATGAAATCCATGGCGATCATGCCGGTGATATCGGCGATCGAATAGGCGTCGCCGGCGGCGAATTCGCGGTTTGCCAGTTCGGGGTCGAGCAGTTTCAGGAATTCGACCGCTTTCGCCTTGTTGGCCTCGCCCCATTGGGGGATCTGCGGAATTTCCCATTCCTTCATCGCCGGATGGATGTGGCGAAAAGCCTGGGCGACGCAGCTGAGCAGATTGAACTCCATGCGCCTTTGCCACATCTCGACCTTGGCCCTGCCGAGCGCGCCTTGCCCGAACAGCGCCGGTTCGGGATGCAGTTCCTCGAAATAGCGGCAGATGGCGACGGATTCGGTGAGGATGGTACCGCCGTCGAGCTCGAGCACCGGCAGCCGCTGCAGCGGGTTGCGCGACCTGACCGGCTCCTGCTTGTGCCCCATCGCACCCATGTCGACCGGCACCAGCGGCACTGCGATGCCCTTTTCGGCGAGGAAAACCCGCACGCGCCGCGGATTGGGGGCGCGGCCGCCGTCGAACAGTTTCATGCTTATCCTCCCGATCTGGTCCTTCAACTATAGTGCTCGTCACCAGAAGCGAAACATCTCTCGCAAGGCGTCACCGACCGAAGCCAGGGTGCCGTGCTTTCTTTCGAGCGGGCCGCCGTGGTGGCTTTCGCGCCAGTCTTGCGGCTCATCGAACGTGCCGGCCCAGATGCCAACCTTGCCGGCGCGGGCAATGGCCTGCTCGGTGTCGAAATCGCCATAGGCAATGGCCCAGCCGGCCTCAACCTGGGCCCGGTTGAGATCCTTGCCGCCGGCCTTGCAATCGCCGAGCAGGCGGCCGTAGCGGTCGCGCTGCCAGCCGCTGCAGGTCACCGGATTTCCTGATATCAGCCGCACCAGCGCCTGGCGCGCCAGCCTGCCGCAGGCGTAGTCTGCGCCATCCCTACGGCAGATCTGCTGGTATTCCGGAGCGTCGATGCCGCGCATGCGGATACGTTCGGTGCCAAGAGTGAGTGAATCGCCATCGTTGACGATCGCCACCCCTTGCGCCTTGCGCGTCTCGAAACGGTCGAGGCGTGCGGCGAGCAGGATCAGCAGGCCGAGCAGAATGACCGTCAGCGCGTAATCCAGCAGCTTGCGCCACAGGCTTCGCGGCGGCGGCGGATAGTATCGCCGGCGCGGCCTTGGCGACCACGAACGGCTCATATGGCAAACAGTCTCTTAATCATTCGAACGTAGCTTAACGAATTGAGATCGCTGCGCGCATAAATCGAAGTTTCCATGCCTCTGCTACGCTCGAACACAGCGGATAAATTCATTGTGGACCGCCGGAAACCGCACCGCAACAGCGATGTGGCGCGCGCGGTGCGCAAGACGCGCGACCGTCTTTCGCAGCAGGTTGGCAATCTCGACTTCGACCGTGAACTGCTGAAGCTGCATGCCGGGACCATGGTGCGCGGCGCAGCCGTCATCCCACTGCTGGTGTTGGCGGTCGCGGCGGCCGGGCTGCTGGCCGGTGTGGACAAACAGATCAGCGTCTGGGCGCTGTTCACCCTGATCTGCTATTCGATCGTCGCCTTCATGGCGCGCCGCGTCGAGCGCACCGAAGCCGCCGAGCTCAATCCTGTTCACACCCGCAGGGATTTCCTGATCGGACATTCGCTGTGCGGCCTCGGCTGGGCGTGGTTCGCATGGCTCGGCTGCGCCACCTGCCAGATCGACCAGTTCCAGGTGGCCAAGGCGGTGGTGCTGCTGCTGGCCATGGCGACGACCGCTATCATGGCGTCGTCCTTGCGCGGCTCGCTGCTTGCCACCTTCGTCGTTCCGGTGGCGGTCTATGCCTATGCCGAAACGAAATTTTGGGTGCCGGTCGGGACGATCATGGTCGCCCTGCTGGTCGCGGCATTGCCGTTCTTTGCCTACATCGCGCGCCATCTCAACCGCTCGTCGCTGATACTTCTGTCCTTCCGCTCCGAAAAGGATGCGCTGCTCGCCGAGGTGGAGACCGCGAAATCGATGTCGGACGAAGCTCGTCGGCGGGCCGAAGACGCCAATCTGGCGAAGTCGCGCTTCCTTGCTTCGATGAGCCATGAGCTGAGGACGCCCCTCAACGCCATTCTCGGGTTTTCCGAGGTGATGGCCAATGAAGTGCTCGGGCCTATGAGCAACCCGACCTATCGCGACTATGCCCGCGACGTGCACGATTCCGGCCAGCATCTGCTCGACCTGATCAACGAAATCCTCGATCTGTCGCGCATCGAGGCCGGCCGCTATCAGCTCAACGAAGAGCCGGTGATGCTGCTCAACATCGCCGAAGATTGCTGCCACATGATGGAATTGAAGGCGCGCAACAAGGACATCCGCATTGTGCAGGATTTCGAAAGTGCCCTGCCGCGGCTGTTCGCCGACGAGCGCGCGGTGCGGCAGATCACGCTCAACCTCCTGTCCAACGCCATCAAATTCACCGCCACCGGCGGCGAAGTTCGCGTGCGCGTCGGCTGGACGGCGGGCGGCGGCCAGTACATTTCGGTCAAGGATAACGGGCCGGGCATACCGGAAGACGAAATCCCGATCGTGCTGTCCGCCTTCGGCCAGGGCTCGATCGCCATCAAGAGCGCCGAACAGGGCACCGGGCTCGGACTGCCGATCGTGCAGGGCCTGCTCGCCATGCATGGCGGCGAATTCGAACTTCAGTCGAAATTGCGCGAAGGCACCGAGGCAATCGCCATTTTCCCGCTCGCCCGAGTGATGGAGGAACTGCCGGCGCTGCCAACCAAGACCGTGGCGGCGGCCCGCCGACGTTGACAGCTTGTTCTAGGCTTTGACCGCCGCCGCCATGCCCGAACTGGTAAGCGCCGCCGCCTTGACCAGACCGGCGGCAAGGGCGGCCCCTACCCCTTCGCCGTGGCTGATGCCGAGATCGAACAGCGGCCTGAGGCCGAGCCGCTCGGCGGCAAGCCTTTGGCCGGGTTCGGGCGACTGGCTGGCCAGCAGGCAATGGTCGAGCGCACCCGGGTTGGCGGCATGCAGCACGGCAGCGGCAGCGGTCGCGGCGAAGCCGTCGAGCAGCACCGGGATTTTTTGCATCCGGGCGGCGAGGATGGCGCCGGCAATGGCCGCAAATTCGCGGCCACCGACCCGGCGCAGTGCTTCCAACGGGTCCTTCAGAGCCGCACCATGGAAGGCGACGGCTGCATCGACTACATCAGCCTTGCGCGCCTGCATGGCCGCGTCGGCACCGGAGCCGGGGCCGACCCAGTCGGCGCCGCTGCCGCCGAACAGGGCGGCGCACAAGGCCGCCGCAACGGTGGAGTTGCCGACGCCGAGATCGCCAAGGCAAATCAGATCGGCGCCACCGGCGATGGCTTCCATGCCGAAGGCCATGGTGGCGGCGCAGCCGCGTTCGTCGAGGGCGGCGTCCTCGGTGATGTCGGCGGTCGCAATGTGCAGCGCCAGGTCGAACACCTTGAGGCCAAGATTGTAGGCGACGCAAATCTGGTTGATTGCCGCACCGCCGGCGGCGCACAGCTCAACGGCGTTTGCGGTCGCAGCGACAGGGCGCGGCGAGATGCCGTGGCGGGTCACGCCATGGTTGCCGGCGAAGATCGCCACCAGGGGCCGGTTCACCGCCGGCGGGGCGCGCCCGCTCCAGGCAGCAAGCCAGGCGGCGATGTCCTCGATGCGGCCAAGCGAGGCTTTCGGCTTGTCGGCCTTGGAAAACAGGGTGCGCACCCTGTTTTCCGCGACTGTATCGGCAGGCGGCAGGCTCGCCAGCAGATTGCGAAAGTCGTCGAAGGGCAGCGCGCTGGTCATGTCGGTCCTGATCATTCCCTGTGGTTGATCAGCGGCATAACCGCCTTGCCCGGCCGGCACAACTCCCCTCGACATTGGCGCGAAAGCGGTTGCCCGCGCCGCATTCCGAAGGGCTTGCATTGGCTTTGCCGTTGCACCATGTGGAGATGGAACGAGGGATTCCGGACGGAACCTTCAAGAGAAAGTCATGACGGCCATCGAATCCCCGTGCATCCTGGTCTGTTCGATCGACATGAAAACCGGCTTCTGCTTCGGCTGTGGCCGCACGCGCGATGAAATCGGCGCCTGGATGGGGATGACGCCGGAGGTACGCCGCAGCGTCATGGCCGAGTTGCCGGCCCGATTGGAAACGGTCGAGCGCAGGCCGCGCCGGGAAACACGCCGCAGCCGCATGGCGCGCGAGCGCGACGTCCTCTCTTGAGGCGGCAGGTCCAATGAACCGACTGTTCTGGATCGTGATGGCGGCAATCGGCCTCGGGCTGGTGCTGCTGATGATCAACAACGACGCCGGCAGCACGTTCGGCATCGAGAATTACGATTTCAGCCGTCTGGTCTGGCTGGGGGCGATCGGCTTGCTCGTCAGCGCCGGCCTTGTCCGGTCCGGCAGGCCGCTCGGCGTCATGGCCCGCAATCTCGGCACGTGGGCCCTGATCGTGCTGGCGCTCGTCGCCGGCTACCAGTACCGCTACGAGTTGCAGGATTTCGCCAGCCGGGTGACGGCGGGCCTCGTTCCCGGCAGCCCGCTGGAGCTCGGCGTCGAGGACGGCCATGCCACCGTGACCCTGGACAAGGCCGACAGCGGCCATTTCGAGGCCCGCATCACGATCAACGGCGCGCCGATCCGCACCGTCGTCGATACCGGCGCGACCAGTACAGTGCTCACCGCCGAAGACGCGCAGGCGGCCGGCTTCAATCCGGCAGCGCTGAGCTTCACCGTCCCGGTCTCGACCGCCAATGGCATGGCGCGCGCCGCTTCGGTGCGCACCGACGAACTGGCGATCGGCGGCATCGTGCGCAGGAACATGCAAGTCATGGTCGCCGCGCCCGGCGCGCTCAGCCAGAGCCTGCTCGGCATGAATTTCATCGGTTCGCTGTCGGGTTTCGACGTGCGCGGCAACCGGATGATTCTGCGCGACTGAACTGCTTAAGCGGCCTTTTCAACACGGTCGAAATCGACGGCAGCGAACGCTGCCTTCAGCACATCCGGTCCGGCGCCGGGTTTCGTCGCGTCGGTGGACAGTATCTGCCGGAAGCGGCGCGCGCCCGGCAGGCCGTGGAACAGCCCGACCATGTGGCGGGTGACGTGGCCGAGCCGCCCGCCCTGCTCGATATGCCGCGCCGCATAGTCGGCCATCGCGTCGATCAGCGCGGCAAAATCGTAGGCGCCGGCCTTGCCGCCGTAGAATGCCGCGTCGATGCCGGCCAGGATGCCTGGCGTGTGATAGGCGGCGCGGCCAAGCATGGCGCCATCGACATGATCGAGGTGGCGAGCCGCCTCTTCGAGCGATTGAACGCCGCCATTGATGCCGATGAATTTGTTCGATTTTCCCGCCTTGAGGCGATAGACCCTGTCATAGTCGAGCGGCGGGATGTCGCGATTTTCCTTCGGGCTCAGACCCTCCAGCCAGGCCTTGCGCGCATGCACCCACAGCGCGTCGGCGCCGGCCGCGAAAACGCCGTCGGCCAGCGCGTCGAGCGCGGGCTCCGGATCCTGCTCGTCGACGCCGATGCGGCATTTGACCGTCACCGGGATTTTCACCGCCGCCTTCATCGCCGCCACACAATCGGCGACGAGGTCAGGCACTTTCATCAGGCAGGCGCCGAACGTGCCGGACTGGACGCGGTCGGACGGACAGCCGACATTGAGATTGATCTCGTCGTAACCGAAGCCCTCGCCGATGCGCGCCGCCTCGGCCAGCTTTTGCGCATCGGAGCCACCGAGTTGCAGTGCCACCGGATGTTCGGTCTCGTCAAAACCAAGCAGCCGCTCGCGCGTACCATGGATGACGGCGTCCGCCACCACCATTTCGGTGTAGAGCAGCGCACGCCGCGTCAGCTGGCGGTGGAAGAACCGGCAATGCCGGTCGGTCCAGTCCATCATAGGCGCAACGGAAATCCTATTGGCTTGATTTATCACGCTTTTTCTCGTATTTTCAGGGCCTTAAAACGTGCACACGTTCGCCGTTTGTACGACACGATATCCGTCAGTTTTCGCATTTTGTACCCCTCCCTGTGCACACAGCGTGCACGAAAAAGAGACCACCCATGGCATCCATCAACAAGTTGGCTTCCGGCAAGTGGCGTGTGCAGGTTCGCTGCAAGGGCCACTACCTCAGCACCAGCTTCTCGCTCCGCAAGGACGCCGAGATGTGGGCGCGCCGAATTGAGCGAGAAATCGACCTGGGTCAGAAGCCTGCTCCCAAGCACAAGGACGGGATCAAAACGGTCTCCGACCTGATCGACCTGCATATCGCCGATATGACGGAGGTTGGCAAGTTGATCGGGCGTTCGAAGGCATTCAGCCTGGACCTGCTACGAGCCAGGCTCGGAAGGCTCAACATCGCGGATCTCAGTCGCGAACAGGTCATAAAGTTCGGCAAGGAACGAGCCGAGGAAGGCGCCGGACCTGTCACCGTTGGAATAGACATCGGATACATCCGGACATTGCTGGTGCATGGCGCGGCTGTGCATGGACTGCCTTATTCAGCGGACCCGGTGGAACTTGGTCGTGTCGCCCTCGCCCGCTTGGGTCTTGTTGGCAAGGGCAACGAACGCGATCGGCGGCCGACACTTGGCGAGATAGAGGCCCTGATCCGGTACTTCAGAGAAAACAACTTCCAGATTATCCCCGTCGACAAGATCATCCGCTTTGCGATCGCCACCGCCATGCGGCTCGGGGAAATCTGCAACGCCACGTGGGAGGACCTGAACGACCGCAACAACACCCTGCTGATACGAGATCGCAAGGACCCACGCCACAAAAAGGGCAATCACATGCGTATCCCGCTCCTCGATGTGAGTGGTTACGACGCCCGCGCGATCCTCGAAGAGCAGCGTTTCTCCACTGAGGGAAAGGGACGCATCTTCCCCTACAATGGGAAGTCGGCCGGAACCGCCTTCCGACGTGCCTGTCATGAACTTAAGGTCGAGGACCTGCACTTCCACGACCTGCGTCACGAAGGCACAAGCCGCCTGTTTGAAGCTGGCTTCAGCATCGAGCAGGTCGCCATGGTCACCGGGCACAAGGATTGGAAGATGCTCCGCCGCTATACCCACTTGAGGCCGGAGCAACTTCATGTGATCGCGTCGAGGCTTCAACAGACACCGCCACATACGGAGTTGCGGCAATCGGCTAATACCACTTTGCCAGACATCCGCCGTTGCTGGGAGGACAACGACGAATCCAGGATGGATTGAGCGATGTTGTCACGGGTCGCAAGGATTGGAAGAAGTTGCGTTGATATACGCATCTCAGCCGGAAACCCTGCACACGATCCGAACTGCGAGGGCAGCCTAGCCGACCGCCAGTAAATTGGCGCTTCCTAAGGAAACCGCAGGCGGCTCCGTGGAAAACGCAGCGATAATCGCCTCGAGCGAGACATTCAATGCGCTGGAAAAAGTCCGGCCCTTCTGCCAAATCGCGACGTAGTGATAGAGCGCGGACGGTTCCACCGGTTTTGCTTCGAGGTTAAACGCTGCGTACTCACGCACGATGATCTCATTGGTTATCGAAATGCCCAGGCCAGCCGAGACGTATCCGGCTTCGTGACCGTTGCAATCGAATTCCACCAGTATGTCCGGCTCAACGCCAGCGAAGCGCAAGGCATTGAAGTTCATCTGGTGGGCGGCGAACTGCGGATCGATATCGACGATCGTTTCGCCTGCCAGATCGTGCGCCTCGATACAGGCCTGTTTTGAAAAGCGGTGATCGGGATGAAAGATGCATACGTTTCGTGCCGACCCGAGCGGCGCCCATTCAAACAGGCTTGGGTCCAGGGGCAATCTCGAGATCCCGAGATCCGCCCGCCCAGCCAGGATGTGCTCGCCGATCTGCTCGTAGCTTCCCGAAATCGACCGGACATTCGAAGCGCTCTGTGAGTGGATGATCGCCACGACCTTGGGCAAGGTCACGAAACCGAAAACAGAAGGCGCGGCAATCGCGATCCGCTGCTTTTCCTCATTCTTCATTGCGAAGATCGACGCTTCCAGCCGATCCAGCGACGTCAGGGCAAGTTCTACGTTTCGCAGGAGTTCCCAGGCTTCCTGCAAGGGGACGATGCGGTTGGCTGATCGCTTGAACAGTGTGATGCCGAGATGGTTTCGAGTTGCTTCACATGTTGACTGACGGCCGGCTGGCTTATCCCGAGCGCAACTGCTGCTCGCCTTGTCGAACCGGCCCGCAAGACTTCCCGGAAGACCTTCAGTTGACGGAGCTTGAGGTCGCTCTGCAACAATTCCATTCCTTGCGCGCCTTTCGCTGACACGCCCACCCGGGAAGCAGAAATTGCCATCCTGAGGAGCATCTAACCGCCTCAGTATATAACGGCGCGTTATAGATAAAATAATAAAAATTATAGATTGAGTGTGTAATTTCAAGCGCTAGAATTAGCTAAAATCTCAAATTAACTCCAAATTACAAAACAACCGCGTTGATAACGGCCAGGACAAGTGTCCCGAACGGCAACTGTGCGTTGATGAGGTTGCCTAGGGCCGAAATCGCCGTGCTCGCGACTAGAGAGACGAGCAACATGAAGCCAAGTGCGGTGACCAGTCCCAGACTTACCGCACGTGCGCGCACCAGGCGAGACAACGAACTGCCCTGCGCTTCGACCTTCCATATCATGTTCAAAGACTGCTGTATTTCGCCGAAGACCCCGGAAGCGCTCACAAGCAAGGTGATGATGCCAATCACCGCCGCCCAGGTGCCGCCGGATGGCTTTTCGGATGCGCTCTTCAGTGCGGTTTGAAGGATATTTGCGCTTTCTGTACCCATCATCCCTGTGATTTGGGCGGACAATGCCGCTTGGGCTGCCTCGTGACCGAATGCGAGACCCGCAATTGCAACCACGATGAGCAGAATTGGCGCCAACGATGTTGTGGCATAAAAAGCGATTGCTGCGCCATGGCTGAGAGCGCTGTCGTTGACGAACCCAACGACGGCTTCTCGCACCATTGCCCATGCATTTGTGATCGCGCGATGCATTTTGCGCCCCAGTCGAATTGGCGTTCACTAGCAATGCACCAGCACATCTGATGTTCCGTCCTCAGCGGGAGCAGGCAACGTCAATGACTATGTCTCATCCCGTAGCGTTGCGCGCCCCGCCTGCTGAAGGAGCAGGCCCAGCGCACGGTAAAATAGAGGATTCGCCAGCCGCTCACGCAACTCGCGAATCCTATCAGCGCAGGAAGGGACCTGGCTGCGCCGATCAAGACATGTCACCTAAGGACGACCGCCATTACCAGAAAGGTAACGGCTGTTGCAAAAATCGGTGCGAGCAACCATCGCGCCTGGCCAACACTTTGATCCATTTGTTCTCTCCCGTTGTGGAGAACCAACAACCTGAAGCCCTAATCCGTTCCGCCTAGTCCAAAGGTAAGACCATTGCGTTGTACGGTCGGACTTTAGCCCAATCGGGTTAGACAAGGGTGCGTAGGCGGGAACGTTTACCCCGGTTCAAAGTTGGTTGCCGGGCAGTGCGGGACGATGATCGTCGTGTGCCGGTCCTTGCAGGAGAGAAGATATGAAGATGCACTTTGTGAACACCGCCGCAGCCATGTTGCTCTTGGCGGGGATCGGCTCCGCCGCCGCTGACGACATTATCATCCAGCCGGAACAGGACACGGTCATCCGTGAGTATGTCAAGAAGCAGCCCTTGGCTTCGGTGAACCTTCCCGGCGTGGAATTGAACGTCGGGACAGCTCTGCCGGAAACCGTTGAGATCCATGAGGTCCCCAACGTCAAATACCGTTACGTGGTGGTCGACAACCGCACGGTTCTGGTCGATCCGGGCACCCGCAAGATTGTCAAGGTCTACGACTGAGATTTCGAAAACCCACGCTCGCCATCCGTGGGTGGCGAGCGTGTGCATTTAAATCACTACTCAGCCGGACAAATGAATATGACGAACCCTGAACTCGAGACGACGCAAGCCCCTCGTCGCCCGCTTGGCTGATCTCCAGGCAAGAATGCAAGCAGGCACGGCTTCCCGGAGCCGATGTAACAACCTTCCGAAAGGTTGCAGCCATGATCGATGACGGCCGCGGCGACGAGCTGATCGCAGCATCGTTCCTAGTCGGCAACACGGTTGAGTGACTGAGCGCCCCATTCACTGCAGCGGCGCAACGAGGTCCATCTCATAACTTGTAAGCCAGGCCTACCCGAACATCATTTGTTGAGGTCTGCGTCCCGGGTTGCAAGCGCGTGTCCGTTAGGCGCGCTGTGTTGCCGTCGGCTACTCTCTAAAAACCTTTCACCATCCACGGATCGGTGTCGTATCCGAGGCGCGGTTTTTCCGGCGTTCCACCGGCCGGCAATTTGGCGGTTCCGGTCGGCCTGCAGTCCAGCTCGAGCACCTGCTTCTTGGCCGAGTGCTTCGTAGAGCAAAGGTCCGTGGCGTCACTCACCACCACCTTCTTCTCCTTGGCTATAGCAACACCAGTCCCAGCGATCACGATCGCCGCGCAAAACACAGCAACTCTCATCATACTCCCCATTGCGCCTCCCCAAAAGGCTGAGCATGACGTTACGGCACTTTTAAATTAGCGCAAGCGAATGTTATCTTGCCTAGTCCCCTTCACATCGGCTCTGGTCTCCTCCCGTTTGCTGCCGGCGCCTTGTCAAGTTTCCCAAGTCCCGTGACGATGAACGGTTGTGTGCGTCAAGTTCTGCAAAATGGGGCGGCCATGATGCTGGTCATGCGGCTTGGCGCAGAGCGAGCTTCTTGTGCTCGCGCAGGTCGTCCATATTGATGTATCGGTTGGCCTCCATCCAGTTTTCATTGGTCTCGACGGCCAACGCCCTGACCAGGCGCAGGCAGCTTTCGGTGTTGGGGAAGATGCGCACGACATAGGTGCGCCGGCGGATTTCCTCGTTGAGCCGCTCCAGCATGTTGGTGGATTTGAGATGCTTGTGGTGCTGTCTCGGCAGCCTGAAGAAGGTCAGGGTTTGTTCGATGGCATCCTCGGCCCAGCCTGTCAGGCGCGGATAGCGTGCCGACCATTTGGCAAGCCATGCGGCAAGATCAGCCCTGGCCTCTGCGAGATCGCGCCGGTCGTAGAGCCAGCGCAATTCCTGCAGGCAGTCGTCGCCGT